>NZ_DASSWQ010000051.1:0-6520 GCF_035704835.1 Marivirga sp.
TCAAGTTAATACAGATAAGCAACTCATAGCCGGAAATATTGAAAGCATCTACAATCCCAATGGACCATTTATGATAGAATTTGATCAGGATGAGCAAGAATTAAGTGACGAAGGTGGTAGTAATCAGCTAGATTACGAAGGAGATAGTTTTGATGACTTACCCGAACCAGACATCGATATTGCAGGCGAAATATCAGATGTTGACTATAACGAAGAAGATGGCACCGTCACGATTACCGACTCGGATGGTAATACCACCGAACTAGACCCAGCAACAGCTGATGAAAACGAAGATGGGGATATTGTGATAGAGGATGAAAATGGAAATGTGTGGGTGGTGGATGATGAGGGAGAGGTTAGTGGGCCGAACAGTCACAGTGTTGATACGAGTGGAGAAGAAAATGCATCAGATTCTCTAGTTGTTGAAGAAGAATTGATAGTAGAAGTATTGGAGTATTATAAAGAAGAAATTAACTTGTGGATAGAGAATTACGAAAAGGGGCCTTTGGATGAATCAATAATTAAACGAATGATTGATTTTCCAGATTGTTTACCTGAGGATATTGATGAATTAAGGGGCGTTTTAAATAAAATAGAGTATTATGAAAATAATAAAGATGAATTGATTGCACTAATTTTGGAGGATGAATCAAAAAAAGACAGGTTTGTATTTTTAGTTGACAAACTAAATGGTGAACAACCACCATATGTTGAAGGATTAACAGATAATGAATGGAGTGAAATAATCCGTATGGTTTGTCCATTTTTAGTTCCTTCAATTGAAATAGAGGGATTAAGTGAAGATTTAGAATTAGTGGCATTTGAATCTTTACCAAGTACTTATAAATTAAAAGAAAATAGATATGAATTTGTTTATACTATTTTGGATACTTTATCTTTAAGTTATAATAAGTTTGAAATATTTTACACTACTGAGGATGATACTATTTTAGTTAATAATTATACAGATTTAGTTTATGGAAAAGAAATTAATTTTGAAGATACTCAAGATCAGGATAGTATTGGTTGGTCTGGGAAAGATATCAATGGAGAATATGTCAAAGCTGGTAATTATTTGATTAATTTAGTGGGATCAATAGACTCAAGTTATTCCCATGGTTTTCAAGATTCAAGTGTAATTAGAATATTTCCTTTTGATATGTCAATAGCGAATGACATTGATTTTGAAGGTTTTGACAGTAGTGATCCTTCAGGATGCTTTAGGAGAGCCGCAGAAATGCTTGAAAATGGTGGATTCGAAACAGTAGCACCTAATCATGAGGATGTTGTTCAAATGACTAGGAATAATGAGGGAAATATATTAGAAATTCAAGACAATATAATTGAAGGTATTGATTTAATTAATGAATATCTTGATGATAGCATTCCAATTATGGTTGGGGTGGACTATCGACCTGGGCACCCAGGAAATTTGGATGAAACTACTGATCATTGGCTTGTTATTGTTGGAAGGACCACGTCCAATAATCAAACTTGTTATAGATATTATGATGCACAAACGGGACATGAATCTATAGGGACAAGTTCTGAAAATCAATTATGTGAGCAAGATGATTCTACACTTGTAGATACATACAGGGAAGGTAGTGTTTACGAAAGAACATACACGGTAACTATGGTTCGTCCAAGTGAAAAAATAAATAATTAAAATATGAGAAGCATTTGTTTATTATTTTTGGTAGTCTTTTACTCTTTAGGTTGCAAGCCAAATAGTATAAATACAGATATTGGTGGTGATTCTCTTGCGATTAGAACCGTCAATAAATTCTATAATTGGTATATAAATGATGCCTATCCGAAGAGTACCAGTTATTATCAGGTGCCAACTTTTGACAAGTTGGATGCAACCACTTATGTTTTTGATTTGGAAGAATTTAATGAAAGGATAAATACTATCGATTACTTTTCTGAGGACTATAAAAAGAAACTAGTTAGCAGGTTAGAAAATTGCAATTCAGAAATGCGTAAAATTAAATGGGAACATGAGCCAGAGCCAATGTTTAATATTGATGCTTGCAATTATTTATGGGGTAACCAGTGGGTTGGGGGACAAGGAGAAAACATTAACGGATTTAAAATTGAAGAAGTCCAGGTACATTCAGATGATGTTTTAGTTATTGTAAGTATTTTAATTGAAGATAAAACTTTTGTGCGTTCCCATGTTTTGCTCACTAAAAAAGATAAAGAATTTAAAATCAATGATATAAAATTGGTTTGGGGCTAGGTATTTAATTTGTTTTCAAATCATATTTTTCACCAATTGTGATCACTAGATGACAAAATTACCAACTTTTGTACCCCTCCAAAATAATTTCAACATTTCCCGTCCCTTTTTAATGGTCCTTGGCAATTAGATTATAAATTTGTCTTATGGATTATTTAGATCATTTGAATCCCCCGCAGAGAGAAGGAGTTGAGAATTTGGAAGGCCCGACCATGATTATTGCTGGTGCCGGTTCTGGGAAAACAAGAGTGCTGACCTACCGAATTGCTCATCTGATTACCGCCAAAAATATTGACCCTTTTAGCATTTTAGCCCTGACCTTTACCAATAAGGCGGCAAAAGAAATGCGAGAAAGAATTGAAAAGGTTGTAGGAACAGATGCCCGTAATTTATGGATGGGAACTTTCCACTCTGTTTTTGCCAGAATTTTGAGGGCAGAAGCAGATAAATTAGGCTACCCAAGCAATTTCACCATCTACGATACAGAAGATTCCAAATCCCTCATCAGAGCCATCGTTCGAGAAATGGGATTGGATGATAAGGTTTATAAACAGAATGTAGTGTATTCTAGAATCTCAGGAGCAAAGAATAATCTGGTCTCCTGGCAAAATTACATTAACAATCCTCATTATATATCGGATGATGAGCAAGCCCAAAAACCAAAAATGGGCGCCATTTACAAGGAATATGTGCAGCGCTGCTTCCGCTCTGGTGCTATGGATTTTGACGATTTATTGTTTAACACCAATATCTTATTTCGCGATCACCTTGATGTATTGAACAAATATCAGCAGCGATTTAAATATGTGATGATAGATGAGTTTCAAGACACCAATATTTCACAATATCTCATCACTAAAAGACTTTCAGCTGTTCATCAAAATATCTGCGTAGTTGGGGATGATGCGCAAAGTATTTATGCATTCCGTGGCGCTAACATTCAGAATATCCTGAATTTTGAAAAAGATTATCCTGATTTAAGAGTGATTAAATTGGAGCAAAATTATAGGAGTACGCAAAATATTGTAAATGCTGCAAACTCTGTTATCTTAAAAAATTCTGCCCAGCTTAAGAAGAATGTCTGGACACAAAACGATGATGGCGAGCAAGTCCATTTGATAAAATCTACTTCTGATAATGAAGAGGGTAGGCTAGTGGCTTCTTCTATTTTTGAAGATAAGAATAACAAAAAGCTGGAAAATAAGGACTTTGCGATTCTTTACAGAACCAATAGTCAGTCTAGAGCGATGGAGGAAGCGCTGAGAAAAAGCAATATTCCCTACCGAATTTATGGAGGCCTATCTTTCTACCAAAGAAAAGAAATCAAAGATTTATTGGCTTACCTGCGATTTACCATCAACCACAATGATGAACAATCTTTCAGACGGATTATCAATTTACCTAAAAGGGGAATAGGGGCTTCTTCGGTAGATAAAATTGTAGTATCTGCTTATGAAAATGAGCTAGGAATTTGGGATGTCATTCAAAAGAGTCAACGAATATTACCAAGCCGGGCAGCTAATGCGGTTGATAATTTTGTGACGCTTATTAAATCTTTCAAAATCAGAATCGAACGTGCTGATGCTTATGATACTGCGGCATTTATTGCTAAGCAAAGTGGTTTGCTAAAGGAATTATACGATGATAAAACCATTGAAGGATTAAACCGCTATGAGAACGTTCAGGAATTGCTTAACGCCATCAAGGAGTTTGTAGATGACGAGCAGCAAGAGGATAAATCTTTGGAAGCTTTTATTGCTGATGTAGCCTTATTGACTGATGCGGACAATGAAGATAAAGACAATAAGGATCATGTGAATTTAATGACTATCCACTCTGCAAAGGGATTAGAGTTTAAACATGTGTTTATAGTGGGGATGGAAGAAGACTTATTCCCGTCTCAGATGATGCTCAATAGCCGTGCTGACTTGGAAGAGGAGCGAAGGTTATTTTACGTAGCGCTGACCAGGGCAATGGAAAAAGTGACCTTGAGCTATGCCTTGACCCGATATCGTTTTGGTAGATTGAAAAACTGCGAACCAAGTCGTTTTATTGAAGAAATTGACGCAGCTTATGTGAAGGTTGATCGAAAATTCAATCGCTCTGAACCAATGGGCAATTTGAATAATGGAAGTGGTAATAGTCTGTATGCCAAAAATTTGGTGGCACAACGGAAGACAGAAAGAAAAGCAGTTCCTCCTGGAAAGAAATTACACACGCCATCAGCAGATTTTGCGCCTAGCGATACGCGTACTTTAGATACAGGAATGAAAGTAGAGCATCCTAAATTTGGCTTCGGGGAAGTAAAGAAAATGGATGTTGAGGGAGCGAATAGAAAGGCGACAATAGAATTTGATAATTTTGGAGAAAAAACATTATTGTTAACTTTCGCAAAATTGAGGATAATTGAGGAATAACTTTTCATTGTTTCTAAGATGGTGATGAATCCTGTCAGGTTTTTGCAATGTAACTCTGATAAAAAGTATTATTTATCCTAGTGAAGGAAGTATGCTAACGATAATAGGACATGCAAACATTATTTTTTTAACCATAAAAGACACTAAAGAAAACAATAGAATTTTCGGTAAAGCGAAAAAATTCGCAAGTAGGATATGCTCAACTTAATAGCATTACTAAGAGAATTATTAGCTACTACGTAAATCACTTAGTTGTAATTTCAGGATTGCCCTAATTTTAGTGGATTTTAAATTCATGACATTTGAGTATAATTTAAAAACAAAAGTCATGAAGAATCATACAAACTCTCATAATGCAATTAAGAAATTTGTTTTAGTAGGGCTTATAGTGGTGATTAGTTTATTTGGTTTAATATTAGATGCCAATGCTCAAAGTACTTTATTGGGAAAAGATTTAGATAAAATCAATATATCAATGGTAGTTCAAATGGCAGATTATGATTTTGATATCATGATCCCAAAGGTTAGTAGCGAGGAGTTAAAAACGTTAGACGATGTAGCCTTTAACCAAATGGTTTATGTAACAGATGGTGCTTCTGGTTATTATTTTTATTTGGGTACTAAATGGGAATTGCAAAAAGTCAGTGAAGTTTTCGAGCTAATTGATATGAATTTAGCCATCCAAAAACCTAATGCTGAGAGTTTGATAATAATGGCCGATGAAGGAGATTCTAATGCGCTTCTTGATTATAACCATCATGTAAAAAGTATATATCAAGATTTCGGATTTGATAAACAAGAAAATGTAATGGCCATCAATATTAAAAAATAATAGTTTTATAGTGATAGTTTTTTTAGGTCGTTTTAGGCAGTGCTGTTTATAGCATTGCCTTTTTTATGTATAAAATTTAAGTGTTGAAGATCCGTGTAAGAGGGAAATGGATTTAAAACCCTAACTATTTTCCCCATAATACTTTTCAATTTAGAATCAATGCAATAATGTAGTGAAGAATTGTCCTCATGAAATCATCTTATAAAAACTTAAGGATTTCTCTAAAAGATAACATACAATGAATTGTTATTTACCTCTATCTATAAGAAGAGCTACGAAATCGGTACGTAAATCACTTAATCACGATTTCAGCATTGCCCTCATGTTTAACGACTTAATTATGGTGACATTTGATTATAATTAAAGCAAATATCATGAAAACGTATCCAAACATTCTGAAGCCAGTTAAGCAATATGTTCTAATAGGGCTAATCGTTTTGATCACCTTATTTGGTTTAGCTTTAAAAGCAAATGCTCAAAGCACCCTTTTAAATAATGATATCAATAAAATTAATAGTTCAGTCGTAGTTCAAATGGATGAATATGATTTTGATATCATTATTCCTAAAGTTAATCAGGCAGAATTAGCTACCTTAAAAGATGCCACTTTCAACCAGATGGTTTATGTAAAAGATGGTGCTGTAGGTTATTACTTCTTCATGGGAGTTGAATGGGAAATACAAAATGTAAAAGAAGTTTTCGAGTTAATTGATATTAATCTTAATATTCAACAGCCCGATAGGGAGAGTTTAGTTATATTGGCTGAACAAAATGATTCCAAAGCTTTATTAGATTACAATCATCATATCAAAAACATCTACCAAGATTTCGGTTTTGATGTAAATGACAAAGCAATGGCCATTAATATAGAAAAGAAATAGTTTTATAGTAGATAGGTTAGTAGATAGTTTCGGGCAATGCTGTTCATAGCATTGCCTTTTTTGTGTGTCAGGCATGGTCATCATGCTATAGGGTGCAAGTCCCGAACGAGAGTTACAGTACTTATCGTTAGCCAATAGCAAGGGT
>NZ_DASSWQ010000085.1:0-7646 GCF_035704835.1 Marivirga sp.
AAAAGATGCTCGGCAAACTCCCGAAGATAGCAACAGTAGACAGAGGATACCGAGGCATTAGTAAAATTGAAGATACCCAAATACTAGTACCAAAAGCCCCAGCCAAGAACCAAAGCCGTTACATGACTAATAAATTAAGAAAGGCACATCGCAAAAGAGCAGCCATTGAACCAATAATAGGTCATGTGAAACACGAGCACCGAATGGATCGAAACTTCTACAAGGGCATAGTGGGCGACAACATCAATATTATGCTTGCGGCAGCTGGCTTTAACTTCAAAAGGATGATGAACATATGGAAATCATCTCTTTGGCTCTATTTACAAAAGATGTATCAAAGCTGTTTCAGCTGTTATCAAAATTTTTTACCATTAAAAGGGATATATTATGGGGTTTTTAAGGGCTGACTAAATATAACTTTGCAAGTTCAAGAAAATGAATATATAAAAGTGTTTTTGTTAAGAAAGAAATTTTGTAATGTCAATTTCAATAGAAACGGTTAGGGTCGGAAAGAACTATTATTTGATAAATTATGGTGAAGTTCATGAGTTTAGAGTAACCAAAGCCACAGGTTATAAAGATTTTGTTTGTAAAGACCTGACCACCTTAGAAGAATTTAATCTTAGTGAACTAACAGCCTACGGTAAAGGGAAAGATTTTGAATTTTATGGAATCGATGACTAAATTCCTTCATCCAATTGAAATACTTTTCTAATTATTTTTTCTGCTTTTTGATTCATTAGCATCAGTAGATAGTCGTCCACTTTGATAATAAAATTTTCTGACGGATTTTTATAAAGTACTCTTTCCCCATTCTCAATTCTTACTAGTCCTAGAAGAATGACATTTTCATTTTTCTTTAAATCATATAAAGCTTTATCATATTGCTGTCCGTTATAAGGATTCGATTCAATAACTTTAAATTGTTTCATATCATAATCTGAATCTGTAACTGGATAGGCAAGAATTTCTTCTGAAAATAAAGCTACATCTGGTTCAAACATATAACTTGCTAACAAGCGGCTGGCAATTTCATTTCTTGAAATAGCGTGTGTAACTCCAGCACTTATGAATGTTTCTTTTAAGTTGGAATTTTCAAGTGTCACAGTGTAGTTTAATCCTCCAAATACTTTTTTAAGATTGAGAATGTAAACTAACTTTTCTGTATCGTCTTCTAAATTTATGAAAACAGTATTTGATTGCCTTATGTTGACTTTTTCTAGCAATTCAAAATTTTCATAATCACTATATAATACAAAAAGATTTTTGTCCTGATAGAGTTCCTTTAATAGGTCAATATTTTCTCTATTTCGGGTAACAATTGCTACTTTTCTGCCTGCTTTAATTAGCTGGTCAATTACGGTTTTGCCAAAATGAGTCCAACCAATCACTACTATATGATCTTTAAAATCTGTTCCGTACATACCTATTTTTTTATTTTCCTTTATATTTGCAACGATTGATGAAACTTGCCCTATCAGTAACCCATAAACTCCCAGACTTAAAAAAATCATAATGTAACCAATGGCTCTCCCACCTGTGGAGGTGGGAACAAGGTCTCCATAGCCTACAGTAGTTAGGGTTACAATTGAATACCAAAAAGCGTCTGATAAATTATCAATTTTCCCTTCTTCCGAAAGGAGCTCAAACTCTAATAAATTAAAAACGAGAAAAAGGAAGACTCCAATGAAGGCTAATAAATAATAAATAAGTCTTTTATAGCTTCTGAAATTCATCTCAAAGTTTAATTCCAATTATAAGGATATCATCAGTTTGAGGATTGCTACCACGCCAATTAATGAATTGCTCCTCTAACTTATCTTTTTGCTCACTCACAGGATTTGCCCCAATTTTCTTAAGCAAATTACGAAAATTATTTTTCATAAATTTTTTATTATCAGGTCCGCCAAACTGGTCTTGAAATCCATCTGAACTTAGATAAATCATATTTCCAGAGTCATATTCAATTTCTTTTTTTGAAAACACCTTATTGATTTGCTGTGTACTGCCTACGCTATTTCGGTCTGGAGAAATTTGTTCTATTTCACCATCTTTATATATGTAAAGAGGTATTTTTGTACCTGTAAAAGAAATCTTATTTTTTTTCTGATCGATGATGATTAGTGCGATATCCAAGCCATCTGTATTTGCATTTTCAATATTCTGTTGATGTAGATTTTGTTGAATTTTTTGGTCTAGTAGAGAAACTATCAGATCAGGAGAAGTAATTTCTCTTTCAATCACAATTTGATTAAGCAGAGAGTTTGCAAGTATCGTCATAAAAGCGCCTGGCACACCATGCCCTGTACAATCTACTAATGCAAAGGCTATTTTATCACTAATTTGGGCAAACCAATAGAAGTCGCCACTTACAATATCTTTAGGTCTAAAGTAAATAAAAGACTGGGGCAAGATCTCTTTTATCGTTTGAATTTGAGGAAGAAGAGAGTCTTGTATTTCTTTAGCGTAAATTATGCTATCTGTAATTTGTCTGTTTTTTTCAGCTACAGCATTTCCTTTAGCAGTAAGTTCTTCTTTTTGGGCTTCGATTTCTTCCTTTTGTTCTTTAATGGCTTTGTTTTGCTCATTAAGTCTCTGGTTGGCTTGATTTTTTAATTTATTTCTATTGTTAAGAATGAGTAATAAAATAGTTAATAGAAATAATCCAACCCCAAGCGCAACTATAAAAAAACTTCTGTTTTCTGCTTTCAAAGCCTGAATTGCATTGTTTTTTCTTAATAGATCAATTTCTTTTTCTTTCTTCTCAATATTATAAAGTGCTTCGATTTCAGCAATAGCTTTAATATTTTCCTCCTTATACTTTCTTTCTGATTCAAGCATAAAGAGTTTCATATATATTAAAGCATTATTGTTATCACCCATTTTATCATATAGTTTCGACAGCTTTTGATATGTATCCTTCAAAATCCCAGTGGAGTTTATTTTTTGCGCTATTGTTGAGCTGTTTTTTAGTTCTTGTATCGCATACTGGAAGTTTGATTTTTTAATGAATATTTCACCTATTTCAATTCCAATACGGGCTTGGAGTTCAGGCATTTTTTGTTCCTGCGCAAGCGCTTTGGCTTTTTCAAAACTTTCCATAGCTTGGTCAATTTCTCCTTTAGAATGATATACTTTTCCAATGTCGAAAAATGAGTATGCTAAACCTGTTTTGTCTTGACTAGTGGAGTCAATTTTCATAGCACTTTGAAAACTTTCTAAAGCTTGGGAAATATTACCAGTTGCTAAATAATAATTTCCAATATTACTGTGGGTTGTTGCAATATTATAGGGTTCACCATTTTTTTTCGCTAATGCTAAGGCATTGTAGAGATATTCCTTTGCTTTTTCAAAGGTTCCTAATTCCTGATAAATTAGACCAATGGTATTTAATGTGATTTCTTTTCCTTGGTCAATTTTCAGTTCTTCTTTGATTTGTAGAGATTGAACACAATTTTGTATCGCTAAATTATAGCGTTCCATATAAGTATATAGATCACAAATAAGTGCAAGTAAATTTGATTGTTGAACTTTATCAGTAGCTTGATAAGCGAGGTCTAATCCAGATTGGGCAAAATTAAGTGCAGTTTTGTATCGGTCTTTGAAAAAGTATATATTAGCTAAAGAGGAGGAAGATTTTAATGCTCCTTTTAAATCCTCTTTGTTTTTAAATATTTCGTAAGCTGTGAGAAAATATTTTTCAGTTTTGGCGAAATCATCTACTAAATAATAATAATCACCCAAATAATATTGTCCCCATGCATAAGTGATACTAGTAGTGTCATCACTAGATAAGGTAAGCAATTCTTCCGCGTACAATCTCATTGCATTAGGATTTGAATTCCTATATGCACCACATAATTCAATGATGGTTTCCGTCTTTTCGGATTTATTTAAATCCATGTTTAGCCTATTTTCCAAGCTATCAATATTTTGTGCTAGAGAAAATGTGCTTATTAAGGTGAATATGAAAAGATACTGTAGAGTCTTCATTGAAGCCCCAATATAATATTAATTATTTTTATTTGTATAAAAAGAGTAAAAATCAAAAGTGAAAATGAAAAATAGCTCCTGCTAAAATTCAGGAGCTATTTGATGAACTATTTGGCTCCAGACTTAATTTCATCCACTATTTCAGGATTTAATAAAGTAGAAGTATCTCCTAAATTACTGGTGTCTCCTTCTGCTATTTTCCTTAAAATTCTTCTCATAATTTTACCAGAGCGGGTTTTAGGTAATCCTGAAACCACTTGAATTTTATCAGGTTTGGCAATAGCGCCAATGATATTACGAACTGTTTCGCTTATTTCATTAATTAAGTTTTCCTCCGTTCTGTTTTCCATGTCGCAAATTACATAAGCATAAATACCCTGCCCTTTTACTTTATGCGGATAACCCACTACCGCAGATTCAATCACTTTAGGATGCTCATTTATGGCATTTTCTACTTCTGCAGTCCCCATTCTATGTCCAGAAACATTGATGACATCATCTACTCTCCCTAAAATTCTGTAATAGCCATCCTCATCTCTTTTCACGCCATCTCCGGTGAAATACATTCCTTTATAGGTAGCGAAATAGGTGTTTTTGCAACGCTCATGATCACCATAAGTAGTTCTTAGCATTCCTGGCCATGGGAATTTAATGCATAGATTTCCTTGAACTGAATTTCCCTTTAGCTCATTCCCATCAGGATCCACAATTACTGGCTGAACACCTGGAAGTGGGAGAGTAGCGTAAGAAGGTTTCGTAGGGGTAATTCCAGCAAGCGGAGAAATCATTATTCCACCCGTTTCAGTTTGCCACCATGTATCCACAACTGGGCATTTTCCTTTCCCTACATGGGAATGATACCAGTGCCAGGCCTCCTCATTAATAGGTTCACCTACGCTTCCTATTACTTTCAAAGAACTCAAATCTCTACTTTCCACTGGATCAGTTCCGTGAGCTTGTAAAGCACGAATTGCGGTAGGAGCAGTGTAGAACTGATTTACCTTATATTTATCAACTACATCCCAAAAGCGACCCGCATCAGGATAAGTAGGCACTCCTTCAAACATAAGCGTGGTGGCTCCGGCTAAAAGCGGGCCATAAATTATATAAGAATGACCTGTAATCCAGCCAACATCAGCGGTGCACCAATACACATCTCCCTGATCATATTGAAATACATTTTCGAAGGAATATTTAGTGTAAACCATATAACCACCGCATGTATGTACCACACCTTTTGGCTTTCCTGTGGAACCAGAAGTGTATAAAATGAATAGCATATCCTCAGCATCCATGGTTTCTGCCGGGCATTCAGTAGATTGACCTTTAATGGCATCTTCCCACCAAATGTCTCTGCCGGATTTCATTTCAACATCTTCTCCAGTTCTTTTAAATACAATAACATTTTCAATGGTTGTTGTTTTTTCTAATGCTTCATCTACCAAAGATTTAACTGGAATTGATTTTGCACCTCTGAAATTTCCATCTGAGGTTAAGACCATTTTAGCCTGACAATCATTAATTCTATCAGCCAAAGCATTAGATGAAAAGCCAGCGAAAACCACGGAATGAACCGCTCCAATCCTTGCGCAAGCCAACATCGCTATTGCAGCTTCTGGCACCATAGGCATATAAATGATAACTCTATCGCCTTTTTTCACTCCCTTTGCCTTCATGGCATTGGAAAACTGATTTACTTTTTCATAAAGCTGACGATAACTTATGATTTGATTTTCATCTCCTGGTTCATTGGGTTCCCAAATGATGGCAGGTTTATCACCCAGTGTGAAGAGGTTTTTTTCTAGAATATTTTCGGTTATGTTTAATTGAGCACCTTTAAACCATTCAATTTTCGGTTCTTCAAAATTCCATTCCACTGTTTTGTCCCATCTTTTTTTCCAATGAAATGAATCGGCAATTCTCGACCAAAACTGCTCCGGTTGATGCACACTTCTTTGGTATTCGTGTATGTACCCACTGAGGGTATGAATTCTGTCACTCATAATATATCAATTAGCTATGTCTCAAATTTATTTTGAACTTAATTTAGTAAGATTTAAGCTAAAATGAAATGGTAGTGGTGGTTTCGGTGGATTGTTGATTTAAATAATGTTTTTATTTCATTATTTTCGTGAATGAGCCAGAATAGATTTTCGGGAGCAATTTATTTTATATTTGGATTTTTATTCCTAGTAACAGGAATTGCAATGTTAGTGTATGATATTTCAAAAGTAGGTCAACATTATTTGACCCAACAACAAACTGCAGTTGGAGGTTATTTTGTGATTTTCATTGGTTTTTTGAGTTTGGCTATTGGATATTTTTCCCTATCACCATTCAATAAAGTAAGAGAGTTTATTGAAGGTACCAGAAGGAAAAGAAATTAAAGTGTCTGTGATTAAATGTTTTAGTTATTTTTTATAGATGAAACTGTTAAAGATATTTTTTTTAATAAATGTCATAATTATATTTTTTCTTTCTTGTGACTCAGCAGAAAGGAGTGAATGTATTAATGATAACTTAGATTCTACATATTTATTTTTTGAATCAGGATTCTTTAATGATAATGTCAAGATAATATATGAAGATGAAATTATTTTTGATGATAAAGTCAGTACCATCAAATCTATTGATTTGGCAATGGAATTTAAGATTGTTAAAAATATTTCCTCGGAATTCGTTTATATGTTAATGATAAACTAGTAGGTTCATATTGTTTAAAGAAATTTCTTGAGATAGATAAGAGGAAAATTGGAATAGATTTGAAGAGTGTAGATAAACCTAAAAAATATCAATAATAGATTACTATGTTTATGACTTTTTTTTAGGAATTTAGACAAATTGCTCAAACTTGGATACTTTACAAAACACAAACTATAATAATGGATTGCCAGCTTAATATGTAAACCTGAACCAAATAATCCTTAAAAATTGTTAATTTGGTTAAAAATGAAGTGATATGGATACATTAGAAATAAGGAAGAAAATTCATGAATATGTAGATCAAGCTGATGATAGATTTTTGACATTAATCACTGGCATGATAGAAGCTGACAAAAGTAATGATTGGTGGGATGACCTGCATCCAAATCTGAAAGCATCTTTAGATCGGGCTCTAGAACAATCAGAAAGAGGTGAAGGACGTCCCCATATCGATGTCATTAGTGAATTCAAATCAAAGTACCTAAAGTGAATTACACGGTCAAATGGTTGCCTGAGGCTGAATTGACCTACACTTTAGTATTGGATTATCTGGATAAAAATTGGACTTCAAAAGAAATTTCAAAGTTTATTACCCGAACTAATGAAGTGATAAATTTTATAAGTAAGAATCCAAAACAATACTTCTATTCTAACAAGAAAAATGTATATCGAGCTGTTGTCACAACACATGTGAGCTTGTATTATAAAATTCAACCTACAAAAGTTGAGCTTTTAATATTTTGGGATACTCGTCAGGATCCAGGTAAGCTAAAATTGTAGATTTTACCACTTGCTGGTTCGAGCATCCTTGTGGCTGTTGCACAACTCAAATGTAGTGTAATTTAGACTTAGTATATATATATATATACTATATAAACATCTGACTATCAGTTGTATAAGTCTATTTTATTTGCTATATTTTGCCATGCAAGGAAGAAAGAATTATCAAG
>NZ_DASSWQ010000001.1:0-3094 GCF_035704835.1 Marivirga sp.
TTTTTTAATGGGTTTCATGCATCAATATTTGCAAGGTTTCTGTCAGGAAAATACGAAAACTTGCAAAAAAATCAAAGCTTTTTATTAATTAAATAATTGATAATCAATGTATTAATTAGTTTTTAAGGGTCGACTAATTAATCTTCGATTAATGAATCAAAAGTAAGGATTAAAGTTTAGATTCCGAAAATTATTTTCGACAGTACTTTACATTTCATCTCAGTTTCTTCCCATTCTTTTTCAGCTTTTGAATCTTCTGTTATTCCGGCCCCTGCATAAAAAGTAACTGTTTGATTATTGATTTGGCAACATCTCAAATTGACAAATAAGTGACTTAAACCATCTAAATGAACAGGTCCCATAAAACCACTGAAGTAGCTTCGCTGATGTTTTTCGTGTTCAGAAATGAAATTTATTGCTGGTTCTTTTGGCATGCCACAAACAGCGGAAGTGGGATGTAATAATTTCAACATCACAGAGCCTAGTTCGGGAAAATTAACAGATTGAGTATGTACTTTGAAAGTGGTTTTTAAATGGAGAAGATTACCAGCTTGAATAGTTTTAGGTCCTATTTCATCAAAATCCCGTAATCTGATTTTCTTAAAGCAATTGATGATATAGCGTGAAACATAAGCCTGTTCTTCAATTTCCTTCTGAGTCCAGGTAGTTTCTGCAATGCTTTTTTCAGACTTTGATTGCGTTCCTGCCAAAGCCATGGTTTTAAAATACTCTCCTTTTTTATCTTCAATTAAAGTCTCAGGGCTGGCCCCAAACCACAAACCAGTTTTGGTTGAGAAAGTAAGGTTCACAAATGCATTGGAATATTGTTTGCAAGCATTTACAAAAGCCTGTCCCAGGCTTATTTCATTGTTACTCTCAATATTTTTAATTTTGGAAGGTACTACTTTATAGAATTCTTCTCTTTTTATAAGTTGAATTCCTTTTTCCACCATAGCGATGTAATCTGAAGCTAAGGTAGAATGGTGATTTTCGTTTTTCTCTAATAAACTGAAATCAAATTCTTTTGCATGGTCTATTTTAGAACCTACTTCTTCACTTGGTGTTTTCTTCCATTCCAAAGAATGAGCTTCAGTAATTTCATTAGGTTCTGACTCAAGTGAAATCTCAGCTAATATTTCAGCTTCAAAATGGACGATTTTATCTAAGCCTGTTTTAAAAGGATGCAATAAAAATCCTGGGGAAAGGTCTTCTAAATTAAGCTCATCAATATTTTTCCCTCCTGATAAATCACACAAAATTTGTAATTTTGATTCATTAGGTAATCTATAAATAGCTAATGCAGCACCATTTTGCTGTGCAAATGCAATAAACTTATTAAGATGAGTTTCTGCTGTGAGCTTGATTTGTTTTATATCTTGAGCTGCGTTTTCCAAAATTATTTCTTGACTACTGCCATTGTAATACGACTTACGCATATCAATTGTTCACGCTCGTTCTTAATTTCTATATGCCAAACCTGTGTGGTTCTGCCAATATGAACAGGAGTAGTTTCACCATATACCCACCCTTCTTTAATTCCACGGATGTGATTAGCATTGATGTCCAAACCAACACAATAGAATTTTTCAGGATCTACCATCAACATAGCAGCTACACTTCCCAAAGTTTCGGCCAAAACTACAGATGCCCCACCATGCAATAGGCCATAAGGTTGATGCGTTCTGTTGTCAACAGGCATTTTGGCGACTAAATAATTATCGCCAATTTCTGTAAAACTCATGCCTAAGACCTCTGAAATGGTGTTTTTCCCCATTTTATTAAGGTCTTCCACACTTGGTTTTTCAAGAAATTTCCTATCCATAGTACTTGCGCTGATTCTGTTTCGTAATTTCGAACCGAAAATTACGGATTCACATTCAATTTTAAACAATATTTATTGAAATTGATTGCTTTTTGAAAACTAAATATGGTAAAAGATATATACATAGTACGCCACGGGCAAACGGATTATAACCTCAGAGGAATAGTGCAGGGAAGTGGGGTTGATGCTTCATTGAATGACACTGGAAGAAAGCAAGCCGATGAGTTTTTTAAAGCTTACGGAGATTTCCCCTTTGATAAATTATATATCACTACCTTAAAACGAACCCAAGAATCAATGAAAGGATTTATTGATAAAGGTCTGCCTCATGAAAAACTTTCGGGTTTGAATGAAATCAGTTGGGGAACAAGAGAAGGTCAACCTTTCACGCCAGAAGAAAATAAATATTATTTCGCCATGCTGGAAAGATGGAAACAAGGGGAAACCTCCTTGCCGGTTGATGGTGGTGAATCACCGGACCAAGTGGCGATGCGCCAGTTGGAGGCAATGAAATATATTATGAGCAAAAAGGATGAAAGTAAAGTGTTGATATGCATGCATGGAAGAGCAATGCGGATTTTATTGGCTCAGCTATTCAATTATCCGCTTCATGATATGGATATCTTCGAACATTCAAATTTAGCTTTGTATCATGTGAGAGCCACTGAAAATATGTTTCAGTTAGTGAAGTATAATGATAAAGGACATTTGAGTGGTAGTATTTAAAGAATGATAAAACAAGGTTATATAAGTAAAGAAAAACTAAACTGCTATTACTTTTACTTCTTCTTACTTTCTTTTTTCTTAATAAAAAAGAAACAAAAAATCAAGAAAGTTTAATGCTTCTACCCTAAAGGCCTACGCTAGCCCGCTAAACTTTCCTCCTTCCCGCTTTTCCGAGTTCCTCGGAAGTGGTCGAGTTAGACCTTTTGACACTACCTCGTAAAAATCGTATGGTTTTTCATTGAAGTTGAGTTCCAAGTTTGAAATGACTAAAAAAAAGTAGACTTGTCCTTTAGCCCGCTCTCATGGAATAAATTAAAATTTACAAAACTGTTAATTTGAAGCAATCTAAAATATCAACAAGCCTCCAATAAAAATCAAACTACCTAGTCGACCCTTAAAAACTATTTAATACATTGATTATCAATTATTTAATTAATAAAAAGCTTTGATTTTTTTGCAAGTTTTCGTATTTTCCTGACAGAAACCTTGCAAATATTGATGCATGAAACCCATTAAAAAAGCTCAAAACCAAACCAGTCTGTTCTT
>NZ_DASSWQ010000007.1:0-21347 GCF_035704835.1 Marivirga sp.
TTTTTTAATGGGTTTCATGCATCAATATTTGCAAGGTTTCTGTCAGGAAAATACGAAAACTTGCAAAAAAATCAAAGCTTTTTATTAATTAAATAATTGATAATCAATGTATTAATTAGTTTTTAAGGGTCGACTAATTAAGGTGAAAAGAAATAATTTACATTGAATGCCGAAAAAACAACCTTAGTTATTTTCTTATGTACTCTTTTCTTCTTGGTTAAGATCAAATACATTTGCCATTATAAAATTTACTTTTCTAAAGTGTAGAATAAATCTAGACTCTCTGCTGCATTTTCATTCACAAAATAATCCGCAACTGTGATAGATTTTACCAAAGCATTATCTGCCTGGTCTAATTTATTACGGTTTATTCTGTTCAAAAATTCATAAGGAATTCTCAATAAAGGTGCTGGAAGTCGGTATTGTAAATTGAGAATATCAAACCTAGTGATTTTCTTAACGGATTGACGATTTCTTTCATGATAATCCATCACCTTATCATTTCCTGCTATTCCATTAGCATCCACATTAGAAAAAATGTTTTTGCAAAGCGCCTCTAATTCAGGTGCAAAATATTCTCTCACATGCCATGGATTTCGCGTAAGCGTCATCTTTTTGTTTGGCGTAGAAATAATTGCTTTTCCTCCTGGCTTTAATACTCTATGAATTTCTTTCAGGAAGTTTTTATCATCCTTTATATGTTCAATCACTTGAAAAGAAACGACTCTATCAAAGCTATTATCTTCAATATCTGTCAGGGGGGGAATATGCATGGCTTTAAAATCAGCTTGTGGATATTTAGCCTGCAATTCATCCGTCAAACTTTTGTATTTATCTATGCCTGTATAATGCTCTGCTGAATTAACTAAAATTTCTAAGCCTCTTCCCGTTCCGCACCCAATTTCCAATAGATTCCCCTCAATATTAGGCTGTGCATAAACATATGCTGCCAAAAGTCTTTGATGAATCGGATTGTCTGAAGCAATAGAATCGGATGTAATTTCAGTGGTTGAGACTTTAGACATAATATTCTACTTAGCTAACTTTTAAGGCCTTTTTAATACTATCAAAAAATGAGGGTTGTTGTTTTTCTTCCTGATGTTCTGGAAAAATAGTATCATGAAATGCAATATCCTCTGTTTCTTTTTTAGTATAAAAAGTAGCAGAAAACATTTTTCTTTCCTCTTGATCAGGACACTCCAGTGGTTTGGTATAGCCATAGTAGGAAGTATCTTTCACTTCAAAAATTACTGCCCTATTAAATCTGCATGAAACGGCTTTTTTACATTTAGAAACACAATCATTCCACATTTCTAATGCACCATTCCATTCTGGCTTCCATCTTGGTGTTAAATAAAGTTGAAGGTTTAGCCTTCTCTGCACATCTTTTTCTGGATGAATATTAAAATCCACATGTACATCTTCGAAAGAGCCTTTCTTCCCTTTTTGAATACCCACGCCAAAACCATCATTGGTGATGAATGCGTTTTTAATCCCGGTTACCTTCTCAATAAACTCCAGAAATTGCGGTTTAGCTATTTCTTCTTTTAGAAGATTGAATAAGCGAGGGTATTCCTCAAACTTATCACCCTCTAGTTTATTTTCATGTTTATCCTTCTTTGGTTTATTGAAAAGCTCATCTTCAGGAAAGAAATTATGAAGTTTTTCTGCAACCTCCGTTGACAAAAAATCATCCAGGATAAGGTGATGAAAAGGTTTAGAAGAACCGAATTCTTCCTTGTACTGCTCGATTTGTTCTTGACTAAAGTGCTTACTTTGAATAAGTTCCATAAAGGAATTTGAAATTTCGTGGCGCAAATATACACTTCAAATGTAGTTTGCTAACATAAAAAGTAAAATATTTCCCTGCTATTTTTTGAATTTTTATCCCATCTTTCGATAAAACAGTTCATTAGCGGGTATTAATAAATTTATTAACCTTAAGTAAATTCAAAAAGTGCAGTTCTATTTAAAATTTTGGTTTGAAGCTTAAAACTTTAAAGTAGGTAAAATCATAGGAGTTTGCTTTTTATAGGCTGTGTATTCTTTACCAAAACGGGCTATTAGCCTTCTTTCCTCATAATGAATGCCAGTGAAGAGGTAAATAAGGATACATAAAGCATGTACTAAATTAGTGTAAGTAGGGCTAAAAATCACAAAGCCAAATACTCCTAAAATTAGTGCTGTGTATAAAGGATGTCGCATTCGAGCATAAACTCCGCTTGTAATCAAATTTTGATTTTGCTCCGTTTTGATACCCATAAATTCTGAAAAGCTGACTGGCCTAAAAGCTAATTTTGCCAATAAAAACCCAAATGTTGCGATTATTAAACCTATAGCTTTGCTTGATTGACCTTTTGGAAATAAATATTCTGGGGAAATAGTGCTTCCCATAAAGAAAATAAAAAGCACAGCAAATATTGAAATGATATTATAGAGCCTGCGATAATTCACAGGCTTTAAATTTATTTTATCTTTAATCAAGTTAGAAGCCAAAATTGAATGTGCAATTCCAAAAATAATCCACGCTACCACTATTGGTAAATATGCTAGATATTGATTCATCCTTTAACCCAATTTACTTTATCATGAATAGTGGTTCTTTTACCTTCAGGCCAGAATCCTTCTTTTGGCATTCCGACATATAAGAAGCCTAATAATTTATCTTCTTTTTCTAGACCTAATGCTTTTTTAGCTTCTTCCATATAGGTAATTCCCCCCGAGCCCCAATAACAACCTACACCATAAGCACAAGCCGTCAACTGCATGTTTTGAACGGCTGCAGCTACTGCTGCGATTTCTTCTTCCACAGGAATACTTTGTTTTACATCACGCTTCATCCCAATTGCAATGACATGAGACGCTGTTAAAGGTTTATTTCTTAAGTTTTCCATTTTGGCTTCATCGAAATTACCATTTGCAGTAGACGTTTTTTTATAAATATCAGATTGAAACTTACCTAATTGGTCTAAACCATTATCAGCAAAAACAATAAAACGCCAAGGTTCTGTATGTTTATGGTTTGGTGCCCAATTCGCGTTTTCCAACATTTGTTCAATAATCTTATCATCCACTTTTTTGCCAGTGTATTGAGCAGGATAAATAGATCTTCTGCTTCTGATTAATTGGTTAATTTCCTCGATATTAAAAGTTTTCTTCATATTCTTTTTTCAATTTTAACCTAGATTTGGAAAAAGGGTTACGGCTATGTATTTTTATTGATATTCATTTTCTTATATGACAAAAATAATATCTTTTATTTCAAGAAAAGGCGGCACGGGCAAAACTACCAGCGCTATTCATTTCGCAACCATGTTACACAGTCTAGGTCACTCTTTGGCCATGTTGGAAACGGACACCAATTATACGCTCAATACATTAAGAAAAATGGAACTGTACAAAACAGGAGCTAAAGAATCAGCTGTTTTTCCCATTCTAGCATCTGAAGACCATAAGGCGTTAAAAGATATTGAGCAATTAAAAAGCAAAAATCTCGATTTCATAATTGTAGATAGCGCTGGTAAAACTACAGATGAACATATTAAAAAGCTAAGTTTAAATAGCGATTTAGTAATAGTTCCAACCAGCCTCACACCGAATGATTTATTGGTAACTTACCAAACGGTGGAAGACATAAAGCCTGCTTTGGAAGAAAATAAAAACTTAAAAATCCTGGTTTTACCCAATAGGGTGCATTCTGCAACTAAAATTGGTACTGTAAAAGATGCACTCTCGGAATTGGATGCTGAAATCCTGGAGGTAAAAGTGCCAGCAAAAAATATTTTTGCTAATTTCAGCACCATATTAGCGGAAAAAGAATTTTTACCCATAACAAAAGCTATCCTTTCACATCTTAAATAATTGATGACAATGGCCAAGAAAAAAGATACGTTAAAAGACCTAAATGAATTTATGAAAAGTCAATCAACTGAAAGTAGAGATGAAAAGGAAGATTATTTATCAAAAAAACCAACTCAATTGGCTGATGTTGAAGCCTTAAAAGTTGAAATTCAAAAGTTAGATAATTTGCCAGAAGGTACCTTAAATGAAGAAGAAATTGCGAACTTCATTTTGAAAGTCTCCCAAAGTCATAACTTAAGCTCAAGACAAGTTCTTTACAGAGTTTGTGAAAAAGTTTTAGAAAAGCAAAAAGATAAAGAAGGTTCTGATATAATTTTAGAAAACCTTATTGTGTTTCTGCAACACCAAGATTTAATAATTGAAAAAATGAAATCCTGATGATTACGTTCAATTTCTTGTAGCGGCAATCGTAGCAATAGATATTGCTGCTCCAGCTTTTTGAAGAGGTTGAGCACAAGCTTGCAAAGTTGCACCAGTAGTAATAACATCATCTACTAATAGTATTCTTTTATTTTGTAAATTTTGACGAGGGTCTTTTAAGTGAAATGTTGAATCAACATTTTCAAATCTTTCAATTCTATGCTTTCTTGTTTGGCTTCTTTTATGAACAGACTTTTCTAGAAGAGGCAGAAAGGGCATTTTAAGTCTTAAGCTCATGCCTTCAGCAATTTTATGACTTTGGTTATATCCTCTCTTTCTTTGCTTTTTATAATGAATTGGTACCGTAGTTATCAAATCCCATTCATTTGAAAAATTATCTGACAATTGTTCACCATAAATTTCACCCAACAAAAGCCCAACCGCTTCGTTTCCCTCATATTTCAATTGGTGTAAAAGATGTTGAATAACAGTATCTTTCTGAAACCAAGCATAAGCCATGGCATATTTTAAATTAGGAATTTCAAAAAACCTTCTGTGAAGCTGATTGGGCTGGTCCAAATGAAGATTTGTGATATTTAAATTAGAAAGACAATGGCTGCATACTAAGGTTTCGGACTTGGATAACGTTAAATTACAGGTATTGCAATAGTTTGGAAAAAATAATGACAGAAAATCTGATACTATTAGGGTAAAGTTTTGGTTTCGTAAGTTCACAACGGCTAACTTTGCAGGTTAATTTAGATTTCAAAATTCTTAGTGATTTTAATTTATGAATAAAGTAGAAGAATTCAACGAATATCGCGCAAAAATGAACGATAAAATCGTGGGGAGTAATAACAAAATCCTTAAGCGAATATTCAATCTAGACACTAATGCCTTCGCAGAAGGTAGTATAGATAAAAAAACCAAAGAAATGATTGGGCTTTCATCATCAATGGTTTTACGATGTGATGATTGCGTACGCTATCACTTAGGAAAATGCTATGAAATGGGTGTTTCTGAAGAACAAGTTTTTGAAGTGTTTTCCATTGCCAATCTTATTGGTGGTACGATAGTAATTCCCCATTTAAGAAGAGCTGTAGAGTATTGGGAATACTTGAAAGAAAACGAGAATGATTAAAAAAGACCTTGACCTTGAAAGAAAATGGCAGGCGCTACGATTAGCCTTGAAAGAGTCCGTTGGTAGAAAACCAAAAGATTTAAATGCTATTATTTTCTTAATAGGGGTTCAAGAGTTAGGTAAAGGGCCACACACTTTCAGTAAAGAAGAAAAGCAAGATTTAATGCATATTGCGATTTGCAAAGTATTAAGTCTTTCTGGTTTTTATGAACTGGAAGGAACTGATGAAAATGGGTGGCCTCATTGGAAGGAAATTAAAAAACTTCCTCATTTTGACTTATTAGAACAAGAAAAATTGCTTAAAATGCATGTAATTGAGTATTTTGAGCAAGAAATCGGTTTGGAATTTTAATTTGGTAGAATCAACGTATGAAAATTATTTCTTACAATGTAAACGGTATTAGGGCTGCAGAAAAAAAAGGCTTAAGCAATTGGCTTCAAGCAGAACAGCCTGATGTTTTTTGTTTGCAAGAACTGAAAGCGAATAAAGACCAAATTGACACTTCTATATTTGAAGATCTAGGATATCACGTTTATTGGCATTCTGCAGAAAAAAAAGGATATAGCGGAGTTGGTATTTTTACTAAAATAAAACCTAAACATGTTGAAATAGGCTGTGGAATGCCCCAATATGATAGAGAAGGGCGTGTTATACGGGCTGACTTTAAAGATTTCTCTATAATTTGTACTTATATGCCAAGTGGTTCAAGTGGTGATCCTCGTCAAGATTTCAAAATGGAATGGCTGGCTTATTTCAGAAAATATATTCAAGAATTAAAAAAGGACATTCCCAACCTTTTAATATGCGGTGATTATAATATTTGTCACCAGGCTATAGATATTCATGATCCTGTTCGTAATAAAAATAGTTCTGGCTTTTTACCGGAAGAGCGTGAATGGATGACAGAATTTTTAAATGATGGTTTTATCGATAGTTTCAGACACTTAAATAAAGATGCTGACCAATATAGTTGGTGGAGTTATCGTTCAGCTGCCAGAGAACGAAATAAAGGCTGGAGAATAGATTACCACATGCTTTCTGAAAGCCTGCTGGATAAATTACAAACTGCAGATATTTTACAAGACGTAAAGCATTCTGACCATTGCCCAGTTAAAATCGAATTGGATGTATCATAGAAATGGTAAAATATTGGAAATCATTGTCTTAAAATTACCGTTACTAATTTGGTGAAGGAAAATAGCAACATAGCGGCAATTTTAAAAAAGCTTCAAGCTTATAAACGGAAATACTATTTGAATAAAATAGTCAAGGGCACTATTTTGACTTTATCCTTTACGCTATTTATATTATTAATTACCAGTTGGTTAGAATATAATTTACAGCTGAATAGCTCTGGAAGAACAGTCATATTTTTAATTTCTACACTTAGTTTAGTTTATTTTATCGTTAATTTCCTGTTCATCCCTATCTATTATTTACTCCAAAATGGAAAACATTTGAGTGACAAGGAAGCTGCAAAGCAAATAGGTAAATATTTTCCTGAAATTAGCGACAATTTACTGAATATCATACAGTTAAATGAATTAAGCAGCAGTGATAATAGTTTAGTGACCGCTAGTATAAATCAGAAATATGAGAAGGTTTCACTACTAAACTTTAGAGAAAGTATAAATATTAAAAGTTCTAACGCAGCTTACTTACCCTATGTATTAATTCCTACCATTATATTTTCTTTAATTCTGATGTTCTCACCTAATATGATTACTGAAGGTAGCTATAGAATCATAAAATTTAATGAGGAGTTTATTCCTAAAGCACCATTTACATTTAATATTGAAAATGAAGAATTAAAAGGATTCACAGGAGAAAACTTTACCTTGACCGCAAGCCTGACAGGAAATCAATTACCTAATGAACTTTACATTAAAAAAGATGGAATTAAACAAAAATTTGAAAAACTATCTAATAATAAATATCAATTTATACTTAAAAATATTGAAAGCGATCTAAACTTTCAGCTAGAAGCAGCTGGATTCAATTCTGGAAATTATTCATTGAAAGTGTTTGAAAAACCAAGAATTCAGGATATGAACATAACGCTTAATTATCCTGATTACATTGGCACTTCAACAGAAAGAATCAATAACTCTGGTAATCTAATAATACCAGAAGGTACTCAAGCAACTTGGTTAATAAAAAGTAACACAAGCGATAAAATATTATTCGAACAAGAAAATGATAGTCTTGAATTTGAAAAAAGCAATAACAATACTTTTAATTTAAATAAAATATTAACAAAAAGTTCATCATATCAATTAAACTTATTTAATATTGATGCTAGTTATAAACAATCTATTGACTATTCAATAGAAGTAATCAAAGATAAGTATCCTGAAATTAATCTAGAACCAATTAATGATAGTACATATTTCAAGCAAATAGCAATTGCCGGAGAAATAAGTGACGATTATGGTTTTTCTCAGCTAAAACTTAATTACAAGAAAGTTAAGAATGGTGTAATAGTTAAAACCGGTACTCTTCCTATTTCTTTTGAAACAAAAGCGTTAAATCAAAATTATTTCAAAGTATGGGAGATAGACTCACTATTAGAATCTGAAACTAGCTTGGAGTACTTTGTTTCTGTTGCAGATAATGATGAAATAAATGGAAATAAATATTCCAAAAGCGCCACTTATACTTTTAAATTACCCAGTGAAGATTTAATAGATGAAGAAATAAGCAAAAACAGCAAAAACACTGAAAATCAGATAGATAAAAACATAAAATCTACTTTAAATACCAATCAAAAGCTACAAGAATTAGAAGAAATTCTAAAAACAAAAAGAAGACTTAATTGGGAAGATAAAAAACTACTTGAAGAAATTTTTCAAGAACGTCAGAATAGAAGAAATCAACTAGAAGAAATTAAAAAACAATTAGAAAAGAATCAAGCCAAAAGAGAACGCTTTGATAAACAAGACCCACAAACTAAGGAAAAATCTGAGCAACTTGAAAGCCTAATGGAAGAGATGCTTCAAGACGACAATGAAGAATTGATGGAAAAAATCAAATCTCTGCTCGAAGAAGAAAATCAATCAGATGAATTCAGAGAATCCGTTGAAGACCTAAAAAAGCAAGAAAAAAATAAGCTAAAGGAAATGGAACGGCTTATGGAGCTTTTTAAAAGGATGGAAATTGAATATGATTTGAAGCAAGTAGGCGAAAAATTAAAGGGTCTGGAAAAAGCACAAGAAAAAATAGCTGAAAAGAATAAGGAAAATGGAAAGCAAGATAGCACTGAATTCGAAACAAAAGAAGAACAAGAAAAAGCATTAGAGGAACAAAAGAAAATCAATAAAGAATTTAAAGAAGTACAGGAAGAATTAAGAGAAATTGAGGAAAGAAATCAATCTTTGAATCAACCAAATTCATTACAAGACACCAAAGAACAAGAGAGTGAAATAGCACTAAGCCAGCAAAACAGTATCCAAGAGATTAAGAAAAATGACAAAAATGGTGCTAGTCAACAACAAAAAAAGTCCTCAAAAGAATTGAAAAAGTTGTCAGAAATGCTTACATCAATGCAAATGAACATGGAAATGGAAATGTTGCAGGAAAATATTGATGACTTAAGAGACATAGTAGATAATCTTCTTAAGCTCTCTTTCAGACAAGAGGAGTTAATGCAAAACTTTAGAAGTGTAAACCCAAGTGACCCTCGATTTATTTCATTGTCCGAAAAACAATTAGCAATGCAAGATGATGCAAAAATAGTAGAAGATAGTCTAAGCTCACTGGCAGAGCGTGTATTTCAGCTAAAGAATTTTATCAATGAGGAACTAGATCAAATGAACCAATCCATGGAATCTAGTGTAAAGGCATTGAGAGAAAGAGATAATGACAAAGCAATTGGAGAACAACAGTTTGCCATGACTTCCATGAACAATCTTGCCTTAATGCTAGATGATGTTCTTGAACAAATGCAGATGCAAATGCAATCATCTATGGGAATGGGTCAACAATCTAAAGGTAATGAACAAACCCCTAGTCTTTCTCAAATGCAGAAGTCTATCAATCAGCAAACAAAAGAATTAAGTGAAGGTCAAAAACAAGGTCGACAGTTTTCCGAAAAACTAGGAGAATTAGCTAATGAACAAGCTAAACTTCGAAAAATGCTAGAGGAGCTAGAAAAGCAGATGAATAAAAGTGGTGGGGATGAAGGAAAAGAAAATGGTGGAAATTCCGGTAGCATAGCAGAAGAAATGGAAAAGATTGAAGAAGATCTCGTTAATAAAAGGATAGACCGTCAGTTGATTGAAAGACAACAAAAAATAGTAACGCGGCTACTAGAGTCAGAAAAAGCTCAAGAAGAACAAGAAGAAAACGAAAGAAAAGCAGAAACAGCAACAGAATACGAAAGAAAAAGAATACCTAATGCCTTTGAAGAATATATAAAGGAAAAACAAAAAGAAATTGAGCAGCTTAGAAATGTACCGCCTAATTTTACTCCATATTATAAAAAGGAAATCAATCAATATTACAATCGATTAAAATCTAAAGAAAACCTAATACGATGAGCGAAATCAGTATAAGTATTCCATCTCTTAGCGAGAACATCAGAATCGTTGAGAGCTTTATTGACAATGCAAAAGAGAAGTTTGACTTAAATGATGACATTTATGGCAACATTATGATTGCCGTCACTGAATCAGTAAATAATGCTATACTTCACGGAAACGATAGCAATAAAGATAAAAATGTATTTCTTTCGCTAAATATGGAAGAAAACACCATAGTCTTTAATATAACAGATGAAGGGCAGGGTTTTGATTACAACTCTCTTCCAGACCCTACTGCTCCAGAAAATATTGACAAACCCGGAGGAAGAGGAATATTCTTGATGAAAGCATTAAGCGATGAGCTAATATTTGAAGAGGAAGGGAAAAAAGTAAAATTAAGTTTTTATATCAGTTGATGGAAAACATCCATTTTTTCAAAGAAGACTGTGTCTTTGATTTACGCAAATTAAGAAGGCATAAAGATTGGCTTTATAAACTTTCCATGTCTTATGGGTATAACATAGTTCAATTAAATTATATTTTTTGTTCAGATGAATACTTACACGAAATAAATAAGCAATACTTAAATCATGATACTTATACGGATATTATCACGTTTGACCTGAGAGAAAAAGCACTAGCTGATAAACTTATAGAATCGGATATTTTCATTAGTATCGACAGGGTTCTTGAAAACTCAATTAATTTGAACGTAGAGTTCGCTCATGAATTATCAAGAGTATTAGCTCATGGATTACTTCATTTAGTAGGGCATAATGATAAAACAGAAGCTCAACAAAAAGAAATGCGATTAGCCGAAGAAAAAGCAATTGCGGTTTTATAAATATCAAAGTGTTTCACGTGGAACACTTTGGTAAAACTAATTATTCATAATCAATGTTCCACGTGGAACACATTAGATAATATTACAAATATGTTTCAAGATTACGATTTAATTGTAGTAGGAGGTGGGCATGCAGGATGCGAAGCGGCTGCAGCTGCAGCAAATATGGGATCAAAAGTCTTACTGGCTACAATGAATATGAATACAATTGCACAAATGTCATGCAATCCAGCAATTGGAGGCGTAGCTAAAGGACAAATAGTGCGAGAAATAGATGCATTAGGAGGCTATTCGGGAATTATTGCAGATAAATCAATGATTCAATTTAGAATGCTTAATAAGTCTAAAGGGCCTGCAATGTGGAGCCCACGGTCACAAAATGACAGAATGCGATTTGCAGAAGAATGGCGGCTGCAACTAGAAAGAATTCCTAATCTTGATTTTTGGCAAGAAATGGTCGCTGGATTGATTGTTGAAAACAATAAAGTTGTTGGGATTCAAACAAGTATGGGACTCAAAATCAAATCAAAAGCTGTTGTTTTGACAAACGGTACATTTTTAAATGGTTTAATTCACATAGGCGAAAAGCAATTTGGTGGTGGGCGCTCAGCAGAAAGAGCATCGAAGGGCATTACAGAACAATTAGAATCGATGGGGTTTGAATCTGGAAGAATGAAAACAGGAACCCCTCCGAGAGTTGACGGAAGAACAATCGATTACAGCAAAATAGAGGAGCAAAAGGGAGATGAAAACCCTGAAAAATTTTCATTTTCTAAGGAAACAAAAAAATTAGAAATTCAAAGAAGCTGTCATATTACATATACTAATCCACTTGTTCACGAAATATTAGAAGTGGGTTTTGATAGGTCTCCAATGTTTAATGGAAGAATACAGGGCTTAGGGCCCAGATATTGTCCGTCAATTGAAGATAAAATAAATCGATTTGCAGAAAGAAACAGACATCAAATTTTTGTTGAGCCAGAAGGTTGGGATACAGTAGAAGTTTATGTTAATGGATTCTCCACTTCTTTACCAGAAGATATACAACACAAAGCAATTAGAGAAATTGAGGGTTTTAAGAATATTAAAATGTTTAGACCTGGATATGCTATAGAATATGATTTCTTTCCACCAACACAACTAAAAACAACATTAGAAACCAAACTTATAGATAACCTTTATTTTGCTGGTCAAATCAACGGGACTACAGGCTATGAGGAAGCAGCTTGTCAAGGACTAATGGCAGGTATAAATGCACATTTGAAAATCAACGATAAAGAACCATTTACCTTGAGTAGATCGGAAGCATATATTGGCGTTCTAATAGATGACTTAATAAATAAAGGCACCGAAGAACCATATAGAATGTTTACCTCCAGAGCCGAACATAGAATATTACTAAGACAAGATAATGCAGATGTTCGGCTAACACCACTAGGACATAAAATTGGATTAGCATCAGATGAAAGAATGAAGAATGCAGAAGCTAAACAATCACATATTGATGATTTTATAGAAAACCTTAAGGCTCATAAAATTAAACCTAGCACAGTTAACGATAATTTATCTAAAGTCAATTCAACTCCTATCAAAGAAAAAACAAATGCCTATAGTATCTTAAAAAGGCCAGAAATCAGTTTTACAGAATTAAAACAGATTGAAAATGAATTGAACGATTTAATAAGTGGATATACACAGGAGGTCATTGAAGCATCAGAAATCCATATTAAATATGAAAGTTATATTGAAAAGGAAAATCAAATGATAGAGAAAATGAAAAATCTAGAAGACCTAAAAATTAAAGACTCCTTAGATTTCAATCAAATACCAGCCTTATCATCTGAAGCTAAAGAAAAGCTAAGGAAAGTAAAACCTCAAACCTTAGGTCAAGCATCAAGAATTAGCGGAGTAACTCCAGCAGATATTTCAATACTAATGGTATATTTAGGTAGATAGATATGTACGAAAAGCTAAGCGAATGCCCAATTTGTAGTGCATCCAACTTAAGAAATCACAAAGTAGTGAAGGATCACTCCGTAAGTGGTGAAAGCTTTAATATTATGATCTGTGATAATTGTAATTTTCAATTTACAAATCCGAGACCAAATGAACACGAAATTGGAAAATATTATCAGTCTGACGACTATATCTCCCATTCGGATAAAGCTAATACTCCTATAAACTTCATATATAAAATAGCCAGAAAATATGCACTGTCAAGCAAGAAAAAAATAATCAACAAAATAAATAAAGGAAAAAAAGGAAGGTTATTAGATTATGGATGCGGCACAGGATATTTTCTAGAAACTATGGATCATAATGGTTGGAAAGCATACGGAATCGAACCAAATGAAATTGCAAGGAAAAATGCCAATCCCAAGCTCAACATCCAAGCAGACTTAGAAGAGTTAAAATTGAAAAATAAAAAATTTGATATTATAACATTATGGCATGTTCTGGAACATATACATCATATAAATGATACCATAAAATTACTAAAGTCAGTTCTAAAAGAAAAAGGAAAAATAGTTATAGCAGTCCCAAATATCGAAAGTTACGACCAAACTATTTTCCAAGACAAATGGGCGGCTTATGATGTACCCAGACACCTATACCATTTCAGCCAAGAAACAATGAAGACGCTTATGCTGAAACATGGATTAAATACTAAGAGTGTCCATCCAATGAAATTAGATGCATATTATATCAGTCTCTTAAGCAATAAATATAAATTTCAGACTAATAAATTTATTAAATCTATTATAACTGGTTATAAATCAAACACTTACGCAAATAATAATCATAATAATTATTCAAGTCTTATTTATATTATTAAAAAATGATTAAGAAATTACAAGCAATCATAGTTATTCTAATTATATACTCTTGCGCAACTGTACAAGCGCCAACAGGTGGTGAGCGTGACGAAAAAGCTCCTATCCTATATGAATCAAACCCCGAGGATCAATCAACTAATTTCAATAAACAAGAGCTAACATTATACTTCAATGAATGGATGAAGTTAGACCAAATACAAAAAGAACTAATCATAACACCTAGAGTAGAAATCGAATATGAGGCAACCTTAAAAAAACAAGAACTATTAATTGAATTAAAAGAGCCATTAAAGGATTCTACAACTTACACATTCAACTTTAGGAAAGCCTTATCAGATATAACAGAAGGTAATTTATGGGAAAATCCAAAAATTGCGTTTAGTACAGGACCATTTCTTGATTCATTAGCTGTAATTGGAACGATATATGACTTAATGGAGAATAAAGTGGTCCCAAACTACTTAGTAGGATTATATTCCGCAAAAGTCGATACAGCAAATCTAAGACAAGGAAAACCAATCTATTTTACCACAACTAATGAAAATGGTGAATTTAATATGCAGAATATAAAGGCCGGAGACTACCGACTTTATGCATTTGATGATAAAAATGATAATCTAATTAATGATTCAAGAATTGAACCATTCGGATTTCATGATAGCATTATAAAATTAAATGATTCAATCAGTCCTATTGCGATTAATACGTACAAAAGAAATGAAGATACACTCACATTAAAAAAATATTCACCAGTAGGAAAAGATTTTGTAATTCAGTATAATAAAGGCATTCAATACTACAAAATCATAAATCCTAAAAGCCCCAAAGAATATATATATGGAAACAATATAGATGAATCAGCAAGTCTTAAAATATTCAAAGAAAATTTTCCAAATCAAAATACAGAAACAGATTCTATAAAACTTATAGTTGATGTTACAGATTCGATTGGAACAACATTAAAAGATACTATCTATTTCCAAACGCGCGATAGTCGCATCACAAATGATACCATAAAAATTGAAAAAGAACCTAAAAAAGTAATTGATTATGGCTTACAAACTTTTACGGTTGGTTTATCAAAACCAGTCAAACAAATTAATCCAGACTCCATACAAATAAGAATAGATTCCACAATTGTTTATAATATAGACCAAAATAACATCAATTATAATTTCAATAGAAAGCTAATAACCTTAACTATTGACTTAAATAAAGAAAAACTTAATGCGTTTAACGATAGTCTATATCAGGTAAGACAACAACAGAAATTAGATAGTATAGAAAATAATACAGATACTATACAAAATAAAAATATTACAAAAAGTCAATCGGAAAAGGAAACCACTGAAAGACCCACTCTTCGAAATATAAATCTCTACTTTGGAAAATCCGCATTCATAGGAATAGAAAATGATTCTACCTCAAAAAAAGAAATAAAACTTACTTTCCGTGAACCAGAAGACTATGGAATTATACAAGGAAAAGTTATTGGAGCTGACTTCCCATTTGTAATTGAATTATTAAATAAAGAATATGAAGTAGTAGACACGATAGCAAATAAAACAGAATTTGAATTCAATTATATCCTCCCTGGAGACTATAGCCTGAGATTATTAAAAGATCTCAATAACAATCAAAGATGGGATGCAGGTAATCCTCTTTTATTGAAGAAGTCAGAAGAATATATCTATCATAACGAGGTAATTCCATTAAAACCAAATTGGATTCAAATCGATAAAAACTTTAATCTTAATGTGGATAATGAAGTGGATAATGATGAGGATAAGTAAATCTTATAAACACCTTTACACATCAATTTCATAAAAATATAAAAATCATAAAGATATAGATGATAACTTACCAAAAGTCAATTTTATCTACGAACTAATCCACAACGAAAAAAAAGTAAAAATAAATATCAAAGTTGTAAACAAAATTAAACTTTAATGTTAATTAATTAACAATCAATAAATTAAAAGTGAATAACATAGATATTTAAATTAAAAAACAGTTGAAAGAATATAATCTAAATGAATAATAAAGGTTTATCCACATATCAACAGCCTTAATAATTTATAATACTTTATTAATAACTAAATAATATAATATTATGTGTGTGGAAAAGAGTATTAAAAAGCTATCCTTATGAAATACATCATTTATATATTAATTGTATTTTCACAATTCCGAGTTGCAGCTCAAGGTCAAAACGATATTGAATTGGCTAATGCATATTACAACGAAGGGAATTATGATAAAGCAATTACACTTTATCGGGATTTGGCCGAGAAACCTCAAAATATCTCTTTTATCCACAATAATTATTTAGAGATACTAAATACTAAACAGCTTACTAAAGAGGCTGAGAAATATTTAAAAACTATTAATAAAAATTATCCTGGCAATATCAGCTATCAGGTTGATTTAGTAGATTTATACATCAATATAAATGATAGCGCAAAAGCAGAAAAAGAATATTTACAAATTGAGGGCGAGGTATTAGAAAATTTAGGAAAATTGCGGGCAGCAGCCCAATACTTTATCAATAAACAGCACCGAGATTATGCCGAACAATTATATTTATCTGCCCGTGAGCTTATAAGAGATCCAAATGCTTTTGCAATTCAATTAGCAACTTTATACCGCTATACCAATCAAAAGGATAAAATGGTTAATGAATATCTAATCTACGCCAAGGAAAGAGATGGTAACTTGAGATATGTGAAAAATATGCTTCAATTATCTTTAACTGAGGAAGAAGAACTGGAATCATTTGTGGAGAAGATAATGGAGAAATTACAAAATGAAGCAGAAAAGGATATGTATTCTGATTTACTGATTTGGGCACATCTTCAATTAGAAAATTTCTATGCTGCTTTTATTCAGGCAAGGGCTATCGACAAACGGAACAATCTTCAAGGAGAAAATAGTTTAGAGATCGGTCAATTAGCTTTCCAAAATAAAGATTATGAAATAGCAGAAACTATTTTTGCCTATGTAGCGAATAATTATCCTAATTCAAGAAACTACATTACTGCTAAAGAATTGATGATTAAAACCCAGGAACTTCAAATTAAAAATCAGTTTCCGATTGACACCACAGCCATCAGAACGCTTACTAAATCGTACGAAAATTTGATTGATAAAATTGGTTTATCCCAGTATACTTTAGAAGCATATCGACAAAAAGCGCTTTTGCATGCACTCTACCTCGATGAAACTGAGATAGCAATTGAAATGTTGAAAACAATAATAAATTATCAGAATGCTAAAAATAACATTAAGGCCAAAGCCAAAATAGATTTGGCAGATATTTATATTCTTACAGAAAAACCATGGGAATCTTTACTTTTATATTATCAAGTAGAGAAAAGTCATAAAAATGAAAATCTTGGAGAAGAGGCTAAGTTAAAGAACGCAAAACTATCTTTCTATAAAGGGGATTTTGAACTCGCACAGGAACACTTGGATGTATTAAAAAACGCAACAAGGCGAGAAATTGCTAATAATGCGATGGATTTGAGTATATTGATTAAAAATAATACTATTTTAGATAGTACGCAAAAGGCGCTTCGCGCCTATGCTGAAGTAGATTTATTACTTTTTCAGAATAAATATGGAGAGGCTCAGAAGAAACTCGACAACCTAATTAAGGAATATGAAGAACATCCAATTCTTGATGAATTGTTATGGTTAAAGGCTAGAAGAAATAAAGAAATAGGAGATTATCAAAAGGCAATTGAACGTCTTCGACAAATTGTTTTTGACCTTCCTTACGATATATTAACAGATGATGCTCTTTTTGAAATGGCTATTATTTATGAAGAATTGATAGGAGATACAGAAAAAGCCCAAGAATATTATCAACTACTATTAACGGATTATCCAGGAAGTATTTTCGTAGCAGAAGCTAGAAAGCGATTTAGAAATTTACGTGGAGATTTTATTACTCAATAAATTTGTGTTTTTACATTCCAAATGCAAAAAACTAATAAAAATATAGCAAGGGATTTTTTAGAATTAATTGGTAAAGGTAAAATAGAAGAAGCGTTTAAAAATTATTTGGCAAATGATTTCAAACATCACAACCCTTTTTTCAAGGGTGATTCGAATTCTCTTAAACTTGCCATGAATGAAGATGCTTTGAATAATCCACAAAAAGAACTTAATATTTTACGTGTTTTAGCAGATGGAGAGTTTGTTGTCGTTCATTCTCAAGTAAAGCAAAACCCATCAGATTATGGATTCGTCTTCGTTCATATTCTTAAATTTAAAGATCGAAAAATTGTTGAATTATGGGATCTTGGACAAGAAGTTCCCCAATAAATAATCAATGAAAATGGAATGCTTTAATTTTTAATCTCTTAAAGCTTCTTTTTCTTTCTTCAAACATTTTTTTGCTAATACTAGCAGTATAATAGCCAAGACAAATAATAATCCTGCAATAATAGAAATGCTGTATATACCTTTTTCAAAATTTTGATATGCCAAGGCAAATAGTGAGCTAAGCGTAACGACAAACATGAAGAACATAGGGATTATTAAAAAACTAGCTTTTTTTCCCGATTTTATCATCCATACCGCAATAGCTAATAATGCCAAGGCAGCCAATAATTGATTTGCAGAACCGAAAATTGGCCAGAGCGTAGTGAATTCGCCAGAAAATAAAAAAACGGAGGATAAAACAACGACAATAGAAGTGGATAAAAATCTGTTTTGACTAATCTTTTGTGTGGATTGGTTTTCTATATCTTCAAAAAATTCCTGAAAGGTAAATCTCGCCAGTCGAGTGCAGGTATCTAAAGTCGTTAATGCAAAAGCTGAAATAGTTAATGCCACAAAGTTAACGGCCAGTTCTTCATTAATTCCTAAAGATGAAATTATATAACCCATTCCATCGGCAAACATATTTACTGGTCCATCTGAAGCTAAATAAATTACGTAATCATTTCGGCTAATTACCATTACTGCACAAACCGAAATAATGGCTAAAAAAGACTCAATTAACATTCCGCCATAGCCCACTACTTTTGCATCACTTTCTTTATCTAGTTGTTTTGATGTCGTACCGGAAGCTACCAGAGAATGAAATCCGCTAATGGCACCGCAAGCAACTGTTATAAAAAGTACAGGAAATAAATAACCGATATCTTCACTTTTGAAAACAATATCATTATCCATTTTAACTTCTGGATCGGCAACTACTACCCCTACAATTGCCAATACAATTAAACCATACAATAAAAAACTGCTTAAATAATCCCTAGGCTGCAATAAGAAAGACATGGGCGTAACCGAAGCTAAAAAAGCATATGCTAACAAAAGTCCCACCCATAAAATATAATTTAATTCAAAAGGAATATTGTTTCCCAGAATAACAAAATAATACATCAAAAAGACCCCAATGATAGAAAGCCACGCAAAAACGGATTTATTATGGGCAATTTTTCTGTTTAAAAAACCAAAAACTATGGCTAATAAAATAAACAAAAAAGAAGTGGATGCTACTCCTGGATTTTTCACAAAAGTTTTGGCTATGATATCAGCGAAAACAGCAATGATGAGAATTAAAGTCGAAAAACTAAAAATCAGGAAAAGCCTTTTTCCGCTTCTTCCGATATATTGATGAATTATTACCCCTATGGATTTACCTTTATGTCGTAATGAAGCCACCATACTTCCCACATCATGGACAGCTCCTATAAAAATACCACCTACTAAAATCCAGATTACGGCAGGAATCCAACCAAAAGTAACGGCTATTATTGGACCAACAATTGGCCCTGCGCCTGCAATAGACGCAAAATGATGTCCTAAAACGACTAATTTATTGGATGGAATATAATCCAAACCATCTTCTTGCGTATGGGCAGGAGTAATTTTAGCATTGTTAATATCAAATTTCTTGCTTATAAATCGACCATAAGTAAAATAGGCTATAATTAAAATCACAGCCGATAAGAGCAAGAGAATTGGTAAACTCATATAGATAAAATTTATAATGTTTTAACAAAATAATATTAGCAACAAATTTCCGATAATGAAAGTATGTTCGTACTTTTGCCCTGCAAATAATCACTGCTAATTATTTGCATTATGAGCTTAGACACATCCAAATTCCTTTATGAAGCTTTAACATACGATGACGTATTATTGCTTCCTGGATATTCAGAGATTTTACCGAGAGAAACGAACACTTCTACAAGATTAACAAGAAACATTACGCTTAATATTCCATTGGTTTCCGCTGCTATGGATACAGTTACGGAGCATCATTTAGCTATTGCTATTGCATTGGAAGGTGGTCTTGGATTTATACATAAAAACATGACCATCGAACAACAAGCGATGGAGGTTAGAAAAGTAAAGCGTTCTCAAAGTGGGATGATCTTGGATCCCATCACCTTGCACATTGAAAGTACGGTAGGGGATGCATTAAAAATCATGCGTGAAAATAAAATCGGAGGAATTCCGGTAGTAGATTCCAATAAGAAATTATTGGGGATTGTAACCAATCGTGATTTACGATTTCAAAAGGATAATAAAGTATCGGTTGAAAAAGTAATGACTAGTGGAAATTTAATTACAGCCGAAGAAGGAATTAATTTAGAAGGGGCTGAGGAAGTCTTACAAGAGCATAAAATCGAGAAATTGCCGATTATTAATAAGTCGGGGATTTTGATGGGATTGATTACTTATAAAGATATATTAAAGAAAAGAGATAAACCGAATGCCTGTAAAGATGAATTTGGAAGGCTGAGGGTAGGCGCGGCTGTTGGAGTGACACCTGATATAGAAGAACGAATTGATGCCCTGGTGAAGGCTGGAGTGGACGTGGTGACCATTGATACCGCCCATGGTCATAGCAAAGGAGTAATTGATACTGCAGCTCGAATCAAAAAGGCTTATCCCAACTTAGAAATGATAGTTGGAAATATTGCTACACCAGAGGCAGCCCTTGCTTTGGTGAAAGCTGGAGCAGATGCTGTGAAAGTTGGCGTTGGTCCTGGTAGTATCTGTACTACAAGAATTGTTGCTGGAGTTGGAGCCCCACAATTATCCGCTGTTTATGAAACCTATAAAGCGATAAAGGATACAGGAGTGCCCATTATTGCAGATGGCGGAATTCGTTTTTCCGGGGACATAGTAAAAGCTTTAGCTGGTGGTGCAGATAGCGTTATGATAGGCTCACTTTTAGCTGGAACAGAAGAAGCACCAGGCGAAATGATTTTATTTGAAGGAAGAAAATTTAAATCTTACCGAGGAATGGGTTCAGTCGAGGCCATGAACGTAGGGAGTAAGGACCGTTACTTCCAAGATGCAGAGGACGATATCAAAAAATTAGTTCCAGAAGGTATTTCAGGAAGAGTTCCTTTTAAAGGATTGGTTTCAGAAGTATTGCATCAAATGATAGGCGGACTGAAAGCTGGTATGGGATACTGTGGAGCTGGAAACCTAGAGCAATTGAAAGAAGCTAAATTCGTAAAGATTACTGCAGCAGGAGTGGCAGAAAGTCATCCACATGATGTGCATATTACTAGAGAAGCACCAAATTATAGCAGAAAGTAGAAAATAGATTAAATAGCGTTGGGAAACTGACGCTATTTTTTTGGATAGTTTTAAAGTAAGAGGCATTTTGCTTAGATTGCTGAAAAGATGTAATGCGTATAAAGTAACCTTTGTTACTTTATACAATTGTTGAACTAAACCGTTTCTTTGAGGAAACGGTAAAATGAGGTATGATTAAATTGTAATGGTAAACAAAATTTTTACCATTATG
>NZ_DASSWQ010000009.1:0-117086 GCF_035704835.1 Marivirga sp.
TTTTTTAATGGGTTTCATGCATCAATATTTGCAAGGTTTCTGTCAGGAAAATACGAAAACTTGCAAAAAAATCAAAGCTTTTTATTAATTAAATAATTGATAATCAATGTATTAAATAGTTTTTAAGGGTCGACTAATTAATAGCCAGTCACAATTATTCTTTGATGAAACTATTTCTGAAGAGTATATTATTAAATTAAACAAACAATATAATAGCTATAGAGGCACTAAGAAAAACATCCACAAAACCATCCGCCAAAACAATAGACTCCGTTCCCGCCATGCTTTGCATGGTCGTTTTATTATATATGAACAAAAAAATAGCAGTAACGCTCTCGAATTACTGCTATTCTAACCTAAATTTACTTTCTTATTATTCAATCACTACATCAAAGGTAGCTTGAATATCTGTTTCCCCACCTGCATTGGTTGGGTCACCATTTTCTACACCTTCTGCTAGTTTATCTGCCTCATGTCTCAAAATTACAACTAATGAACCAGTGCTAGCCGCACCTGTGGTAAATGTTGTGGATAATCCGATCGGATAGCCATCTGTATCTGCATCATTATACCCGAATTCAATATTCAATCCATTGCTGATTTGAAAAAAGAATTGATGTTCATTTGCTTCTTCTATAACTTCAAGCGTTATGTTTTCATTTTCCACATCATTTCTTACTTCAATAGAAGCAGTGTATGCTGTGTTTGCAGCTAACGTTCCATTAGTGTAAACTGGGGCCATTGGTCCATCTCCATCTTCATCATAAACAGAGAATACAACTTCATCTCCACCATTAACTGGTGTAAACGTCATTTCTAAGGTGGTAATCAATTCTTCTTCATTTTCTGCTTCGGGTTCTGCAGTGTCACATTGTGAAAATAGTAATACGGCTACTAACAGTAGCATACTTTTAAGGGCACTCATGGTTAGGGTTTTCATTGTTGATTTATTTAAAGTTAAAAGATGTAATTTATTCGTAATTCAAAATTTCGGCCAGTTTCGGCTGCATAAAATCTTAATCTATTGAGGTAGTCAGTATAGTTGGTGTTGAGTACATTGTAAATACTGAAACCAATATTGAGCTGTGCATTTTCCAGTTTTTTCGTGGTATCCAGTGAAAAATTGGTTATAAAATAGCCTTCCGGAACGGGAACTGTTTCTCGTTCATAAGCTTCTGTTTCTGTAATAGGGGCTCTGTGCTGTTCAAAAACTTTTAGACCGCTCAGACTAAAATCTAACTCTTCAAAACCCCATTTATCGGAAATTCTCCAGTTTAATGTGTTTTCCCAGCGGTCAGCTGGCATAAAGATTAACGGTAATTCATTTGAAATATCATTTCCTCTTATAATTGAAGCTTTGCTGTTTAAGGTGAAATGATGGAAAAACTCATAGCTTCCGATGATATCTGTTCCCATTATATCTGCTAAAGTTTGTTGGTAGCGATAAACAGGGAAAGCTCCTCGTATAGTTAATCGTGGTTCACCTGGTTGCAAATAGATATAATTTTGTATTCTGCTGGCATAAGCATCAACTTTCAATCTTAACTTTTCATTGGGGTTAAATTGTACACTATGCAACCACTTTAAAGAAGTTTCCGGTAAAAGCTGATCATCTCCTTCTTCAATTGCAGCAACGCTATGATGTAAACCCTGACTGTACAGTTCATTTATGCTAGGAGGTCTTTGACTCCAACTGATATTAGATTTGTAATTCAAATTATCGCTGAAATTGTAATTACCACCTAAAATTCCTGCAAACATATTATACTGGTGTTTGGGGTTGATGAGTTCGTCATCTGCATTAAATTTCATAACATCAATTGCAATGGCATCAAACCTCAAACCAGCTTCCAGACTCCAATTATCTTCGGCCCATGCTTCATTCAAAAAAGCCCCTGCTTGGAAGCTTGAATAATTTGGAATTAAAGGTGTTGTGCCTGTTCCTGGTACATTTTTATTGTTTTGATATTCATAATCTAGTCCAATTTCGCCACTTAAATGAGTCCAAATGGGTTCGTGGTGAAACAGCAATTTGGCAACATGACTATCGAGTTGCAAATCCACGGAAGCTTGCTCACTTCTTCCGCCTCTTCTGATATCAAACTCTTTTCGTGCATTTTGCTGATAAGCATAGATAAAATCGAAATCTCCGTAATCTGACCTGTCCAAATGGACTTTTGCTTTCAGGAGCTGATGCACAACCTGCTGCTTAGGATTATTAATCTCATAAGAAAAATTCTCTGTAAAAAAAGGAGGTCGTTTATCCAGAGCTTCAAAGAAATTGTCTACATTTCCGATATGAGCACCTCTCAAAATGCCAATTTCTGTGGAAAACCTGCTGTAGAAAAGGTCGGCTTGCAGATCATCTTTTAGATAATTAGTGGCTACTGAAAAGTTTAATTCCTCGCTGCCAGTGTTGGTCAAATTATAATTTGCGGTTTGGTGATCTCCCGATTTCTTAGCAGATGACTGAACACGCCAGTTAATAGATTCTTCCTCATTTAATATAAAACTTCCTGATAACATAGCGGAACCAATTCCTCCTCTACCATTTGTAAAACCTACTAAGTCTAAACTACCATGCAAAGCAGAGTCTGGCAATAAAGGCTCGGGCTCTAACAATAGTGCCCCGCCTAATGCTCTAGGCCCATATTTTATGGATGCGGCTCCTTTTACAATAGTTATTCGCGAGGCTACAAAAGGATCAATTTCTGGTGCATGGTCAACTCCCCACTGCTGTCCCATTTGGGCAACTTCATTATTTACAACTTGAATTCTACTTCCGTAAAGCCCTTGAATCATCGGTTTATTAATTCCAGGGCCTGTTTTAATATTATAAACCCCAGGTAAAGTGCTCACAGATTCGGAAAGCGATTTTCCTTTCAATTTCCGTAAATCCCGAATGGAGAGTATGTTTTCCACATTGCTTAGCAAAACTTCTTCTCTTTTATGCGAATGCACGCTTACCGCAGAAAGCACATTGTCTTTTGCCTTGAGGTAAAAGTTCTTCTCAAGCTTTTTAATTTCTGCATTGATAAATACGCTGCTCGATTGATATTCTACTTGACTAACCACCACTTCATATTTTCCATGACAAGGAATATTGATAGAGAAATAACCGTTTTCATCAGTTTGAACCCCATTTTCAAGTGCTGGTAAATAAACACTAGCAAAAGAAACGGGCTGATGTTCTTCCTCCGACAGCACCTGACCTGAGAACGATACCATACAATCCTCTTGGGCGACCATACTGTTTGATGCCAATATAAAGCAGCTAATAAATATTATTTTTCCTAAACGCAACATTGTTGCAAATATAGAAAAGTTGCGTTAATAAAAAGACCCTTTAAAAAATTCTTTTCTCCTTTAGTGTAATTTTAAAATCCGAAAAATGGATGCCAAGCTATTTTTTAGTAGTATTGAGAGATATTTTAGCTACTAATATGACTACTATGAAGAAATTATTGATCATGATTCTTATCGCAGCTCCATTTTTATCAATGGCGCAAGAGCAAGAATACAAAGAGCGCTTTGAGCAATTAGGCAGTATGTTGCCAACGCCAAATACTTATAGAACAGCATCCGGAGCTCCAGGAGAAAATTACTGGCAGCAAAAAGCGGATTATTCTATCAAAGTAAAATTGGATGAGTCATCAAACAAAATAACAGGTTCGGAAACCATAACGTATTACAATCAGTCTCCACATCCCTTAAATTATTTATGGTTACAACTTGATCAAAATATGAGAGCAGAGGGGTCTGATACAGAATTAGTAAGTACTAATTCCTTTTTCAATGACACTATTCCTGGTAAATATTTAGAGCAATATATTGCCAATGGCGGGAGTTCTTACGATTTCCCGGGTGGATTCAATATCGAATCTGTAAAAAATGATAAAGGTGAGGGGATGGATTATTTGGTTCAGAAAACGATGATGAAAATTCGTTTGCCACACCCGTTGACTCCTGGAGAGAGTATTTCTTTTTCCATTGACTGGAATTATTTTGTAAATGACAGAATGCAAGGTGGAGGAAGAAGTGGTTACGAATACTTTGAGAAAGATGGGAATGCACTTTATACCATCGCGCAGTTTTTCCCTAGAATGGCGGTTTATAATGATGTGGAAGGATGGCAAAATAAGCAATTCTTAGGTTCTGGTGAGTTTGCATTAACTTTTGGTGACTATGATGTTGAAATCACAGTTCCAGATGATTTTATTGTAGGTGCTACTGGCATGGTACAAAACGCAAAAGAGGTTTTGACAAAAGAACAAGCAAGAAGATATGAAAAAGCGTTAAAATCTACCAAACAAACTATTATTGTAACGGAGAAAGAAGCCATAGAGAATGAAAAAGAGAAGTCCAATAAGTATGAAACTTGGAAATTTAAGGCTGAAAATGTAAGAGATTTTGGTTTTGCAGCTTCAAGAAAATTCATCTGGGATGGGCAAATGGTGCAATTAGAATCTACACAGCCTTTTGCACAATCTTTCTATCCTAAAGAAGGAAATCCATTGTGGGAAAAAGAATCTACTAAAGCTATCAAAAACACGTTAGAATTGTATTCTGAAAGAACCTTTGATTATCCTTATCCGCAAGCAACCTCAGTTCATGCAGCTTCAATCGGTATGGAGTATCCTATGATTTGCTTCAACTTTGGCAGACCAGATGAAAACGGAGAGTATTCAGTGAGAACTCAGCTAGGAATGACCTATGTAATTGTGCATGAAATTGGTCATAATTATTTTCCAATGATTGTAAATTCTGATGAGCGCCAATGGGCTTGGATGGACGAAGGCTTGAATTCTTTCTTAGAGTCAAATGTGATGTGGAAATATTATCCTGATTTACCTTATACCGATAATTCCCCTCAAGCAATTACTGGTTATATGAAAAGCAGCAAAGATGCTCAAAGACCAATCATGACTAATCCTGAGCAAGTGTTGAGGTTAGGGCCAAATGCTTATGCAAAACCTGCAGCGGCATTAAATTTATTAAGAAATACTATCATGGGTCCAGAGCTTTTTGATGAGTCATTTAAAGCTTATGCACAAAGATGGAAATTCAAACACCCAACTCCAGCAGATTTTTTCAGAACTATGGAAGATGCCTCTGCAGTAGATTTAGATTGGTTCTGGAGAGGTTGGTTCTACACTACTGACCATGTAGATATCAGTGTCGATGAAGTAAAGTATTTTAGAATTGCGCAAGATGAATCTGATATGGAGAAAAATACCAAAGCTCCTGAAGGAGATTTAGGGGAAACTGAAGAAAGAGAAATGAATACCGATTTCAGTGACGGTCCTGAATATATTTCAATTACTGAAACTCCAAGCTTTTGGTATGGAGAATATCGTTCTACTGTAGATGATGAAGCCATAAAAGCAAGATATATCGATAAGCATTTTTATGAAGTTACTTTAAGTAATAAAGGCGGATTGGTTTCCCCTCTTTTATTTACAATAGAATATAAAGATGGAGAGACAGAGCAAAAATATATTCCAGCTGAAATATGGAGAAAAAATGAAGGGAGAACACGTAAAATGTTAATCCTGGATAAGGAAGTCTCAAAAATCGTTTTGGATCCTGATGGAGCAACTGCAGATACGAATCTATCCAATAATGTTTTCCCAAAAGAGGAAGCAAAAACTAAATTGGATGAATTTAAAGAAAAAGGAAAGTAACAGTTAAAATTCATTATCCACTCTATGATTTGACTCATAGGGTGGATAATTTCTAATGCCATCCTGTAAAATTACCAAAGGCCCAAGCTTCCACTTGAACCAGTGCGTTTTAAAAGGAAAAAGATTTTAATATTCCTTTCAAACGATTTCTCTTTTGAGTTTTGGTTGAAAACCTTCAATATTCAATAAAAACACAAAAATTTTTTACTGAATCAGCTTCTTATTTTCCTCTAATCCATGTTCGAATTGTAGGGTGATGTGACCAATAGAAAAGTTGGTATGCAATAAATCCTGAATTTTCTTTTGAATTGCATGCGTGCGGCTTACATGCAAATCATCTCTTAAGTCAACATGTGCTTCTAAGTGAATGGTGTATTCATCCAATTGCCAAACATGGATATGATGAATGTTTTTAACTTCCTCCAACTGTTCTACTTCTTTTACCAATCGCTGAATATCAATGCCTTCTGGCACAAACTGAAGTAGAATTTTTGTGGATCCCCACAGTAATTGCCAGGAAGTAGCTATTAAATAAAAGCCAATCAAAATGGACAATACACCATCTACCCAGGTTACACCATAATATTTCATAGCTAATCCACCACCTAGTACCGCAACTGAGAATAAAGTATCGGAAAGCAGATGCAAAAAGGCAGATTTCATATTCATGCTATCTTTTGCATCTTTTGCTAAAAACCAAACGCTCAAACCATTGGCCACTATCGCCACAGCAGCAAGCCATATCACAATATCATTATTAATTTCTAATGTCTGAGTGATTTGCAACCTTTCAATACTTGCAATAATGATATAAACGGCAACTGCAATAATCGCTGCTGAATTAATAAAAGCAGCTAAAACTTCAGCTCTTTTGTATCCAAAGGATTTGCTATAGGTAGCTTCTTTCTTTGCTAAAATAATGGCTATTAAACTTATAAAAAGAGCAGCTACATCACTAAAATTGTGCATAGCGTCTGAAATCAGAGCCATGGAATTACCTACAATTCCACCAACGACTTGAGAAACCGTGATAATGATGTTGAGTAATATGACCCACCTAAGCCTGCTTTCTTTCTTCATAGAAATCAAAAATAGGAAATCGCTTTTTGAAGTACTAACACCAGATTGATTTTAAATCCAATAGTTGATAATTTTGCAATAAAAAAAGCCACTTGATTTGCTGTCAAGTGGCTTATGAATAATGTATGTAATTATTAATTGATTTTGATAATTAATGTTAGCGTCCCAGCAAAACGGGGCAGGCTATGCCAGAAAATCAAAATCAGTTTACTTATCTAACTCTAATTGTAAGGACTGTGGTGTAGTTTGTAACTCACCAATCTCAATTTTAGAATCACCTTTTACGGTAATCGTAGCTTTAATGAAATCCTCTTTATCAGCTTTGTAAATATTGTCTACATATTTCTGCGGATTTCTATCAATATAAGGAAACCAAGTACTTTGGATTTGAACCATTACTTTGTGTCCCTTTTTGAAGGTATGTAAAATATCTTGCAATGTGATTTCTACTTCATCTTCTTCATTAGGAATAAATGGCTTTGGATCTGCAAAACTATCTCTGAATCTTCCTCTGAATACTTCGGCTCTTACTAGTTGCTGATAATTTCCCATCACAATATTATCTGGGTTATGCTCATAGCTTTCATGGTCAGGTGGGTAAACATCTATGATTTTCACTATGAAATCTGCATCAGTAGAAGAAATGGCTACCTTTAATTTTGCGACAATTTCACCTGCCAACGTCAAGTTATCTTCTAATACATCTGATTCCCAAACCAAGACATCGGGTCTGCGTGAAGCATGACGCTGATCATCGGTCATATATGCGCGAGGAGTAAAAGTTACACTTTCCGTAAATGAAGTATATGGAACAGGATTTGCAGGGTCAGATACATAACTAAATTCGTCATCATTACTACCTTCTTCATTGATTAAAAGTTTTCCGTTTTGAGCAAAGCCTAAGGTAGTTTTTGGAATTTGTGGAGGCCATACATCGAATTTTTGCCACTCTTTCAAGCCAGTATCAAACATATAAGCTTCTGGTAGATTTGGCTTTCCTTTTCCATCTCTTAAAAAATGATTGAAGAATGGTCGTTCAATTTCCTTTTGATAGAAAGTGGAAATACTGTCGCCAAAGTAGATATGATTCACCACCTGAATCCCTCTTTCTCTTGCCCAATCTCCATGGCTCCAAGGTCCAAAAACGATCGTATTATATGTCTCTGGACTAGTTTTTTCAATTGTTTTGTAAATATTCAACGGACCGTACAAATCTTCCGCATCATACCATCCTCCTACAGTCATCACGGCATTATCTATATCATCCAAATGCGGAATAATGCTTCTTTTCTGCCAGAACTCATCATAATTTGGATGTTCAACGGTTTGTTCCCAGAACTCATTGTCGAAATGAATCTTTTCCGTTATATTTTTCAAAGGACCCATATCCAAATGATAATCATACCCATCTACGGCATTTGCTGTTCTCATTCTGGTTAAAGCCTCACTATACCATGATTCTGTTGTCGGCTCGTCTGTTTGGTAGCCAAAAACAGGATAAGCAGCTGTATAACTTTGTAAATAAGCACCATTATGATGGAAATCATCAAAGAAAAAATCTCCGATTGGTGCCTGGGGAGAGCTGGCTTTTAAAGCTGGGTGTGCATCAGGTAAAGCAGCTGCGGTATAGAAACCAGGGTAACTAATTCCCCACTGACCAACATTTCCATTTGTTTTACCCTTTAAATGTTTTAATAACCATTCTATGGTGTCAAAAGTATCTGAACTTTCATCAGTTTCTTTTTTATGTTTGTTACCGGGAATGTTTGGAGTCATATTGGTGAACTCTCCTTCCGACATCCATCTTCCTCTTACATCTTGATAAACAAAAATGAACTTGTCTTCCATTAGATACTTTGAAGGTCCTAAAGAACGCTTATAAGCATCTGCTCCGTATGGCGCAATGCTATAGCAAGTTCTCTGCATCATAATCGGGTGTTTGCCTTTCTCTTTTGGAGTGTAAATAGCAGTATATAATCGCGTTCCATCTCGCATAGGAATATAAACTTCCTCCTTGTCGTAATGCTCCTTTACATAACTGCTTTCTTCTTCTTGCGCCCAAAGAGAAGGACTCAGTAGCAAACAAAAGCTAAATAGTAGTATGATATGTTTTTTCATGTTGAATAAATTTATTTTAAAAAGATAAGTTAGTAAATAACTTATTGTGATAGATATTTTAAAGTCGAAATTTTATGGGTGGTCTCAGTTTTTACGCAGGTAGTCAAAAAAAGTAAGGTGAAATGCTAAACTTAATATTAGCCATTTTGGATTCCTTTTCAACCTTAATTCTCTAAATTGTGTTATTGTTCAGGAACGTTACTATTACTTAATTTAACAGAAAATAATTACACCTCTATACTCTACTAATGGCAAATACATCAACAATTGAAAATTCTTCGCTAGAAATACAAAGCAGAATTTTTAAAGCGCAAAAAGATTTTTTCAATAGTCAGCAAACGAAATCTTATGATTTCAGAAAAGCGCAATTATTGAATCTTAAGAAGATGATAAAGGCCAATGAAGAAGCCATTATGGATGCTTTGGCAAAAGATTTTGGCAAGCCACCTTTCGAAAGTTATGTCACTGAAATTGGCTTTTTGTATGATGAAATCAACTATACATCAAAGCACCTTAGTAAATGGATGCGACCCAAAAAGGTGGGAACTTCTCTTCTTCATTTTCCTTCTAAAAGCAAGATTTTATATCAGCCTAAAGGGGTAACGCTTATTATTGGGCCATGGAATTACCCCTTTCAGCTACTACTTGCACCAGCCGTAGCTGCGATTGCGGCAGGGAATACCTGCATGATTAAGCCTCCAGAAGAAACGCCTCATATTTCAAATTTGATAGCTGAACTTATTCCCCAATATTTTGAAGAAAATTTTCTGGCCGTGATAATGGGAGAAGGAAGAAAAGTAGTACCACAGTTGATGGAGAACAACCGTTTCGACCATGTATTTTTCACAGGCAGCGTTCCAGTGGGTCGAATTATTGCCCAAATGGCTGCACCAAAGTTAGTGCCTGTTACTTTAGAATTAGGAGGAAAATCTCCCGCTATAATTGATGAAAAAGCCAATTTAAAAATTGCAGCCAGACGAATAGCCTTTGGGAAATTAATTAATGCGGGACAGACCTGCGTTGCTCCAGATTATCTTCTCGTGCACCAAAAAATAAAAGCTGAATTTTTGGATGAGCTAAAAGCATGCATCATGGAGTTTTATGGTATTTCACCTACTGAAAGTAAAGACCTCGCCAGTATTGTCAATCAAAAGCGATACGATACTTTAAAATCATATTTGAAAGAAGGGAATATTATTTTCGGTGGTGCTTTTGATGATGATAACAGAAAAATTGAACCTACTCTGGTAGAAGATATTTCAGAAAAAGATCAACTATTTCAAGAGGAAATCTTCGGTCCTATTTTACCCATATTTACTTATTCGGAAAATGAAGAAGCAATAGAGTTTATCCAAAAAAAACCTGATCCACTGGCATTTTATATTTTCACATCAAATACAAAAACGGAAGAATATTTTACGGAGCGCATCAGGTTTGGTGGAGGAGCTGTGAACAATACCATTGTTCATTTAGCCAATCCTGAATTGCCTTTTGGCGGAATAGGAAATAGTGGAAGTGGTAATTACCACGGTAAGTCAGGCTTCATGGCTTTCTCACACGAAAAATCAATCCTGAAATCGGGTACCTGGTTCGATTTAAGGAAAAAATATCCGCCCTTTGACCAGGCGAGTATGAAGATGATTAAGTTTTTGATGAAATGATTGCTGTGCAAAATGAGGGGTCATTTTAAGGAGTGAGACTTTTAATTTTTAGACACAAAAAAACCACCCAGTCTCTGATCTGCCCCCAAAAAGTTGGACGGATTAAAAATTAATTTATTTGTGAATGAGTTCTGTATTTCACAGGACTCATTCCTTTTAGTTTACTTTTTATTCGATAATTGTTGTAATAGTCGATATAGGCTGTCACTTCCTTGAGAAAGTGTTCCAATGAATTAAATTTCTGTAAATATAATAGCTCAGATTTTAATACTCCAAAGAAGTTTTCTATTACTGCATTATCTAAGCAGTTTCCTTTTCGTGACATACTTTGCTGGATCCCTTTCTTTTTTAGTCGATTCCTATAATTAGGATGTTGATAATGCCAGCCCTGATCCGAATGCAGGATCAAAGTACATTGATCATCAAGCTTTTCCAAAGCCTTGTCTAGCATCTTTATAACCAAATCAAGAGTTGGTCTATGGGTCATATTGTAAGCTATTATTTCACCATTATACAAGTCTATAATAGGTGAAAGGTAACATTTCTTTCCAAAAAGGGAGAACTCGGTTACATCTGTAGCCCACTTCTGATTAGGTTTACTAGTTTTAAAATCTCTCTCTAAAATATTGGGGGCTATCCTTCCCACTTCACCTTTATAAGAGCGATATTTTTTCATCCTTACTTTGCATTTCAAGCCAATATCGCCCATTAATCTGTAGACTGTCTTATGGTTTAATGGAATACCTCTGTTGTAGAGCTCAAGAGTGATACGCCTATATCCGTATCGTCCTTTGTGCTGATGAAAAATAGAAAAAATTACTTCTTTTTCACTTGAATATTTATCGTTTGCCCTTAGTCGTTTTAGGTGATAATAAAACGAACTTCTTGCCATTCCTGCCACCTTCAATAGTACTGAAAGCGAGTGTCCTGGCCTTAAATCATGAATGGCTATAGCCTTAAATCGTTGTCTGGCTATTTTTGATGTTGAATTAAGGCTTGTAACTTTTTTAGGTAATCGTTTTCAGCACGAAGCAACTCATTCTCTTTAAGCAATTTCTCTTCTTTGCTAAGAGAGATCTTATTTGAGACCTTTTCTTTGCTATTAGCCTTTAAAGGTCTTCCTCTGCCTTTTTTCATACATAATGTCTTGACACCGCCCGCTTCATATTCACGTTTCCAATTTGAAAGCACTGAAGGCGAAATTAGATACTTCACTGATAATTGATGTAAAGATACCCCTTTTGAATACATCTCCTGTAATATACCTAATTTAAAGGATCCTGAATAGCGCATGCTGTTTTTGAATGACAAACCAGCTCTGCCATGAACTTTATAACTTTTCACCCATAAAGAAATTAATCTGTGACTGGTGTTATACGCTCTGGCAACTGATTGACAGGTGTTCAACCCTTCTTCTAAAACTGATCTAACAATCTGTTCTTTTTGATCAATACTGAATTTGTTCCTTTTTCTCTTTTTCATAAAAAACCCCAAAGGTTATGTCTAACTTTTGGGGTTCACTTCAATCTCTCGGGCTTTTTTATGGAAAACTAAATCAGTATGTGCACCACTAAAAAAAGGATGAGCTAAGTATTTCAGCTCACCCTTTAAAATTAATAATAAATTTCAGCCTAAGGATATTGTTTGCAAATGCTTACTGTGACTCAAATCCATAAGGCCATTGTCATAATTCTACTTTGTGGTTACTGAACCAATAGGCATTAGGATAACCTCCATTTCAGCGATATGTATCCCCTCATTTCCAAAAGGATTTTGAATATCAACCCCTTGCGCACCTTTTAGCAGGTTATATTTATCTCCCACTATTGCAGTCCCATAACCTAAATCTCTCATAGAACCAGCTGTAATTCTACTTAATGGGTTTTCGCCAAAATTCAAAAATCCAGTCATCAGTTCATTATTTAACACGGATTCTCTCCAATGACTAAATGCAGTGCCAGGCCCGCCTATATTTTCAATAGGCAATTCTCCATCACCACCTTCAGCATTCCAATGTACATTGGCTCCTACACCTGTAAAATAAGGATTTACACCCCCTTGACGTAGAGTTCTGTTAAAGTTCCAGAGAGTACCAACGCCCAATACATGACCCATCTCATGCACAATCACTTCCTCAAACAAATCAATTTGTTCTAAAAAATCGAGGTCGTCCACATCAAAAAACATTATGCCAGTTAAGGTCAAATTATCTGATGTTCTTACAAATCGAGGTCCTGCTTGACCAAGAATGCCTCCAGGACCATCAATTGGGGCTAATGCTACTTCAATTACAATATCATCAATAGTACCATCAATAGCAGGTGGAAATCCTGTAAAAGCAGAAGGAATCGTTCCAGTAAAAGATGGTACATCTTTGATTATGATTCTTTCCCATCGGGCTACGGCAGCCTCAAAGACTTCTTCTTGCCTTTCAGTAACCGGGACTACATATTTTAAACTGATATTATAGCGCCCTCCATCAAAACCGGGAGCTTCGGTAGTTCTTAGTGAATTAGAGGATTCTCCTGTGATTTCGATCCATTTATTAGGTGCGGGAACCAGCTCTAAAACTTGATTTTGGTTTAAGGGTTCATTAGCAATTTTATCATATTCCATCTCATCGGTGCATGATGTAAATAGGAATGGACTGATTAAGATACTTAAAGCCAATGGCAATACCTGATTTAAGGAGCCTTGCAGCGGTCGGATAGTTTGAATGATTTTTTTCATGGTTCTTTTAGTTTATTGAAAAATAGGTTAATAAAATTGACTTTTTTAGTCAAAAATTACATTTACAATATAGAGAAAAATATTTATTATCTTATTCTTAGATTAGTATTTTATTGTTTTAAAGAATTTAAAAGTATTTATAAAATTATAATATATTCCTTTTCCAAAAAAACATACATTACGAAATAATATCTAACCTATGCATACACAAGTTAATATCAATTATGTTGTGACAATATAGATACAACAATGCCTGACTTTAAAACAAGTCAATCTTAGGCTTCAAATAGGAGCTTGGAAGTTAATTTCCAGCCTTTTTTTGTTTTATTCGTTATATATGACATTACGTAAGGGTCCATTCATAAAATCATGCTTTGAATTAGTTTACTTTCGCCAATCCCCGTATTTTTGTATAAAATAAAGAATCATGTCCGATAGATATAACCAACGCGGAGTTTCTGCCTCCAAAGAAGATGTTCACAATGCCATCAAAAACCTGGACAAAGGTCTTTTCCCTCAGGCATTCTGTAAAATTGTACCTGATCATTTAACAGGTGATGAAGAATATTGCACCATCATGCACGCAGATGGGGCTGGAACAAAATCTTCATTGGCTTATATGTATTGGAAAGAAACTGGCGATATTTCCGTATGGAAAGGTATTGCTCAAGACGCGATTATCATGAATATTGATGATTTGCTCTGTGTGGGCTGCACTGATAAAATATTGCTTTCTTCCACTATCGGCAGAAACAAAAATTTAATTCCAGGTGAAGTAATCTCTGCTATTATTAATGGCACAGAGGAAGTTTTGCAAATGCTAAGAGATAATGACATAAACATTATTAGCACTGGTGGTGAAACTGCTGATGTGGGAGATTTGGTTAGAACTATCATTGTAGACAGCACTGTGACGGCTCGCATGAAAAGAGCGGATGTGATTTCAAATGACAACATAAAAGCCGGACAGGTAATAGTAGGTTTGGCTTCTTACGGACAAGCCACTTACGAAACTGAATATAATGGAGGCATGGGCAGCAACGGATTAACCTCTGCGCGACATGATGTATTCAGTAAAGAATTGATGGCGAAATATCCTGAAAGTTTTGACCCTGCCGTTCCAAGTACTTTAATTTATACAGGTTCCAGAAAATTGACAGAAAAAGTTGATGGGGTTGATTTAAATGCAGGAAAACTAGTTTTATCCCCAACTCGAACTTATGCGCCAGTGATTAAAAAAGTATTGGAAGAAATGCCTGGAAAAGTAGCTGGTATGGTGCATTGCAGTGGCGGTGCGCAAACAAAAGTGCTACATTTCGTAGAAAAACTTCATATTACTAAAGATAATTTATTTCCAACTCCTCCTCTGTTCAAAATGATTCAGAAAGAATCTAGAACAGATTGGAAGGAAATGTACAAAGTCTTTAATATGGGCCACAGAATGGAGCTTTATGTTAATGAAAAGGATGCGCAAAAGATTATTGATATTTCTAAATCATTCAATATTGATGCCCAGATTATCGGAAAAGTAGAAGCTTCAGAAGAGAAGCAGGTAACTATCAGGAGTGAGCATGGGGAGTTTGTTTATAATTAAAAAACTACTCACTATTTTTTAATCAAAATTGAAAACTCAAAATATACCAATATTCCGATCACAATTATTTCACCTAAAAAGTACATTATCCCCAAAGTGGTTAGCTGATTAAAAAATAATATTAAGAGCGTTGTTGTAGTAACACAATACAACAAATTGGCCGTTGCAATTGCGATCAGAAATGGCTTCCAGCCACTTTTTAGCAATAAAAAACAACTTAAAGAGTAGGTACAAAATACCAGAGCAACTAAGGCTAATGAAATTAAAATTTCTAATGCCATTCCAACGTACTCCTGAAAATTAGTCAGCACTATTCCAACAAGGAAAGCTGTGAGCAATGCGCCCAAACCATCGATTAGAAATATTTTTCGATTAATTAATCTATGGCTCACATTTTTCTACTTAAAGCTTAGACTCCTTTTTCATCCAGTCAAAAATTGGAGCATAAAGCTCTTCTATGTTAGGTTTACCCATGCTGATATACAGCCTGATTAATTCTTTGTTGAATTCTCTGAATCGAATAAATTTTCTTCTGTCAGTAATAAAATCTGTTTCACGTTTAATGATTGAATCAATATTTTCTTTACTGTATGTTTCCAATGCGTATAGATTAAAAACACCCCAGGTCATGTATTCATTAAATGTGCTGTATTTTGACTGATACGACCCTCCATTTTGACCGTTCCACTTTTTATAATCGCTCATAGCATCATCCAACTCCTTCAAATATTGGTCCGTAACCGGATTTACATAATTATGATCTATTTCCGTAAAAACAACTCTTGAAGAACGGCTCGAGGCAATTTCAAAATCCTGAGGAGTCATACCATCAATATTTTCTCTGGGTGCGCTCACAAACATAAATGTTTGACTCATGCTTCTATCCGCATTTTTAAGGCTGGTTGTACTGTGGAATCCGAATGTCAAGGGCGAAAAAACAATGCGATATGATTGGTACTTTGATGTAAACTTACTTTCTAGCCACGTTTGCATTCCTTTAAAATCGCAGAGCTCCGCATAATTTTCAATTAATTTAGTATAATAACCCCTATGCTTTTTATAGAACGCTTTGAAGTTTGATTTTTTAGCAAAGTCTTCGATTAAATCAGCATTTGAGGATGGAAAGAACACAAAAAAGCTAAGAAACGACCTCGTTGCCGGATTTATATTGAAAAGGTCTTTATCAATCAGCTCATTATATTCATCAAGGTCGTAATTTAATGAAAGCATCCTTATGGCATGTTGGTTATTTCCATAGGGATTCTTTTCAAAAGCAGCATTTAACTTCAGTACCAATTCATGATTTTCAAACTCTTGGAAATGGTTTCTAAAATCTTGATAGTAGCTACTACTACTTTTAAGTAAATTATCATCATTTTGGAAAGTTTCCGTCAGACTGCTCGCAATTTGCATGAGCTCATAAACCTCAGGAACTTCCACCACAATTTTATCCTTGTATTCGTCACTGATATTCACAGTGGGATAAAAGGTATTCATTACCTTTGTTTCGACATATTTTGGGTTTACCAGATAGGTAAAACCGACAATAGCCAATATGGATAAAAGCCCTAAAAACAGCCAGCCAATGAATCTTACTAATTTCCTTTTCACATCAATTAATTTTAACCTATATGACTTATTTCATTTAAATATTGCTTCATCATAATATCAGTTTGTAGGTCATCTCCCAACTTAAAAGTATGTTTTCCAAAAGCTGTGAATCCAACTTTTTCATAAAACTGAATGGCCTTAGGATTTTCTTCCCATACGCCCAACCAAATATAATCTAAGCCTTTCTGCCTGGCGATTTCTATAGTCTATAAATAAAGTGCTTTACCTATTTTCTTACCTTGATATTCCTCTCGTACATAGATTCGCTGTATTTCAATAGACTTTTCATCTTTTATATCCGTTTGCGCCTGACCAAAATTTATTTTAAGGTAACCAATTATTTCATCTTCAAGAAGTGCAAAATAAAATGCTGAATTCGGGTCATTCAATTCTGAGATTAATTTCTTGAATTCAAATTCCTCTTTCAAATACTGCTGCATATCCTCTTCCGTATTTCCAGCGGCATAAGTTTGTAGAAAAGTCTCTATACTGATTTTTTGTAGGTGACTAATATCTTTCGACAGCACCTTTTTGACTATTAGACTACGCATTTTTTAATGATTAGCAATAACAGGAAAGACATATGCGTTAAAAGCACTCTAATTAAAGAACTTACGGATTAATTATCTTATTTGCTTTACGAACTGTGAAAAAACTTTTTTATGAAGTTCTAAATCCAGATGCGGAGAAACTGATACACGCGCAATATAATCCTTATCGGCTTCTTTGGTGGTTCCTTGAGTAGAGGTTGCAGGAATTGTCCAATAGCATCCTTTTAACTGCCCGTAACTCACGCAGTATTTACTTTCATTAGGGATTTCACCGATCATCATATCAATCAGCTTTTGATTTAACGCTCTTTTGTAGGCTTCTCTTTCTTCATCATTATTTCCTTTGGAAGGAAGATCTAATGAAAATACAGATGGCGTAAAATCATTTTCTGCCAACTCTTCTGAAACGAAATTGATTTTTGCCTTTGGTAAGGTTTCTTTAATGTGATTTACAAACTCTCGCGTGTTTTTATACGCATCTTTAATTCGTTGATTCATAGAAGGAATTTGCTGTGCTAGTATTTCAACTTGAAGACTTGTGGCCTCGTTATCGCAAAGCATCAAATGCTTTTCAATTTTTCCCAATAGAGCTTCCGCTTTTACATTTGTTACACAGTAGCCAGCAGTACATTTCCCTCCACTTGGAAATTTCGATCCACTGACATACGAAATGGTTCGAATATCAGAGAGAATGCCATCGTTCGCCAAAAATTGGACATTAGGACAAAATGTTTGATCCAAAATAAAGACAGGATCAATAGCAGCTTCACCAGTTGGCGTTTTGCGTGACTTGCTTAAAACTGCTCTTAGTTTTTCTAAATCTGGAACTTCAACTCTTGGATTAGTTGGGATTTCAGCAATAATATAAGGCACAGCACCTTCCTGAGCCACCTGATTTAAAACAATATCAGTACTTTGGACCATATCATTATCACCATCCACAGGTAAATCCACTATATCAACATTATCAAGACAGGCTGCAACTCGTCTTGCCTGGTCGTTTGTTCCACCATAGCAATTGGGAGGAACAATTATTTTAATAGCTTTCCCTTTATGTTTTTCAAGTGCATCGTCAATTAGCCCCATCATAATCGCATATTGAACAGACAGGCCGGACGAACCTAAGAGGGCTTCTGTATTAGTACCCGTAACTTTCTTTATTGAATCTACAACACTGGCTTTGTTGCTTTCATAAACCTTTTTATCATACCCTGTAGGAGACTTTCCAATTAGTTGTTTTAAAGCTGAAAAAGAATCATCAGGCGTCATTGCAATGCTTTCTCTTCTTCTTACATGCTGAATTTCTGAAATATAATCTTTATTTTTTTCACCATTCACCAATAATATACTTCCTAAACGAGCATGTAGACTAATGAAAAAGTCAATATTTGGATTTAAATCAACTTCACCAATTTCATCTTGTTCTGAAATAAAAATGGTGCTGCCGTCAAATTTTGGAACATCCTCTACATTCTTAACCTTTTTTAAGTCAAAATTATAACCATAAACACGCCTGCTGGCTTCAACATCAAAAAAATCAGGTAAATCATTAATATATATTATCTCAGTTTTTTTGTGCTCGAATAAATTTTTCCTGAGAACAGCTAAAATAGGCATTGTTCGGGATGAAAAACTGATAACACTTTCTGGTTTGAGATTATGGAGTTGAGCAATTGCCCATTCTAGTATGGAGGATAATGGATGTCCTAATCGGATATAATCAAAAGCTGTGGGTAATTGACTAAGTGCTGATATTGAAGAATTATTGTCATTAAATAAATGCTCGAACTGCTCTAAGAATTCAGTTTTAGCCAACTTTTCGTTATAAATATCTAACCGATGAGTGGTGAGTTTCAACCAATCAGTTGGCATGTTTTTCACTACATCTTCTATATAATTTAGCACTTTTTTGTCTTCCATAATCCCGATTTTTAAATAGGTTGGCAATATAAATTAATTAGATTTATTATATAATTGCAAGTTAGGTTTTGTTGGATAGACTTTGACGAATCTTATAAAACAATGTTTACTTTATAATAATTTTATCAAATTGAGTTATTGACTATAATAACTGTTGGCTTAGAAATTCCTTTCCCAAACAACTTTTAAAGAAAATTTCGTTATTTGAGCTAGACTTCAGTTAAGTACATTCACTTATTTTTAAAGAGTAGGGAATGTCCTATATTATATTTTGTTTAGATTCGGCTGAATATAGGAAGAACATAAAAGATGATTTAATTTCCAGACAACAGTGATTAAAGCGAGCCTAGCCACCAATGCAATCAAATCTTAGAAATCAATAATGAACTTACTGATTAGTTTTATCTAAATAACAATATGAAATATATCTTTTTACTCATTTTCTCCATAAATATCTTCAGTCTTGAGGCTCAGCGCTTTATTGACCATAATTCAGATTCTCTAAAAACAAAGAATACCTTTTTAAAAAGCTCGATTGTGCCCTTGTCGATGATTACGGTAGGAATTATTGCAAACAATAGTCAGTTTGAAAAAGATTTGAGAGATGATATAAGAGCAAAAGTGGGAAATGATTTTCAATTTAGAATTGATGATTATTTTCAATTCGCACCTATTGTAGAAATGTACTTTGCTGATGCGCTAAATATCAAAGCTAAAAACCACTGGTTTGACCAGACTAAATACTTACTCATTTCAAATCTTATTACATCCGTTATCACAAAAGGATTAAAAAGAGCCACCTTAAAAACAAGACCAGATTTTTCCTCTAACCTTTCATTTCCTTCAGGGCATACCTCATTTTCATTTACTAATGCGAGTGTTTTAATGCATGAATTCAAAGACAGTGCCCCCGTTTTAGCTTATAGCGGCTTTTTCTTTTCCACTACCACGGGTGCTTTCAGAATGATAAATAATCGGCACTGGATATCGGATGTTTTAGTAGGGGCAGGTATAGGCATACTAGTTACTGAACTGGTTTACTATTTAGAACCTCTTAAGAATTTTAACCCTTTTAAGAAGAATGATAATATCAATTTTTTACCTATGATAGACCAGAACAGTAAAGGATTTTATTTTTCTTATACTTTCTGAGTACTATATAACATAATTAAATTATCCAAACTGAGAGCAATTAATAAAAATTCTTCACGTTTCTGGTCACAATAAATGTCAACTCTCCAATATGATATAGCCTCTGACAACTCGGTACTTAAGGCTTGGAAAAAGGAGTATTTTATTTGTGGTTTTATATTTCATTCCAATTGAGGGGTCAGTACTCCTCAAGGAGCATAAAGAATCTTTTTTTCTTCAACAGCAAAATGACCTAGAGAATGAAAAGGAAATTGTTATAATATGCCGTGGCTGAAAACTTTTTTAAGACTATCAAATATGAATGGTTAAACTGTGTTATAAGTCTTAGGCTTTAAATCAATAATTCGCATCAATTCATGACTATATCAATTGGTACCATACTAAAAGAATACATTCCGCACTGGGTTATATTTCCCTCCTAGAAATGAAAATCAAAATAAGAGGAAATTTAAACAAAGCGACCTAATTATTTTGGCCCCAAATTTTGCAGGTATTCTAATTTATCATACCCAAATTCTATGTAGCTAACCTTTGACCAGTAAAACTTTATTTTGACCGCATCTTCTATTATGTCAGGACGACTTTTAGCAGTAAATACCATACTAATTTTCCAAAAATATAAAACTACAGCTCAATATCTTCCAAGCCAAGTTCTTTGGTCAAAAATTCAATCACATCATTTTCTTCTTCAGAAACACCATCTGAAGCACTGGCGAAAAGATACATCGTTTCCACCACAAATTCTTTTGATGTATCGTTTTCGTTAAAATAATCTTTCAGAGCAGCTAAAAATTTATCCTGCCATTTATCCAGATTTTTAACCAAATGGCGAAATTCTGCCTTGTAAATAAGCATAAGATTCTCTTCTTTTTCGTCTCCTAAATCTTCTGAAGCAAATTCATCTCCTAATATTTTGGCCAGACGCTTAACAGTTATCCATTCTTCCTGATCGACTATTCCATCACTCATGACTACTCGTAAAGCAGGAAAAAGATTAACAATATATACAAACTGCTCCTTATTTAATTTAATAAAGCGGTCTTGAGTATATTCTTTATACAGTTGATCTATTTTTGACATTTTTTTTGAATGGAATTCATATTTTAAATAATTGGAGCTTTAGAATCATCATCAATTTTTGGAGGGTTTAATAACACCACATATTGTTGATACCTTTCCAATATTTCTTTTACATAATTTACTGGTTCTTCACCCCTACAATAACCGTATTTCACTACCGGATCTGTATAATATTTTCTCCTCGACTTTAATAAAAGGTATTTTTCGACATTATCATCCCATTTTGAAGGATCTCCACCATATTTTTTGGTTAACCGAATAGCATCTTGCATGTGACCAATACCAACATTATAAGCAGCCAAAACAAATCTCTGTCTTTCAACGCTATCTTTAACATGTTTTTTAAAAGCTTTTTGGAGCCACTTAATATAATCACCTCCCGCTTTTAAACTTTGATAAGGGTCAAATAAATTACTTGTCCCAAATTCACGAGCTGTGGGTTCCATCATTTGCATTAAACCTTTAGCACCAGCCCAGGATTCCGCTTTGGGATCAAATTTACTTTCTTGATAAATTAATGCCGCTAATAATTTCCAATCCCAGCCTATATCGGCAGCAGTAGCCTTTATTTCTTCATCATAGGGTGAAAGCTTATCACCACCTACAGAAGAAAATTCCGAAAACGAACGATTTACAGAACGTTTAAGGTTTTTAAAATACTTGTTATAAATTACGTAGTAATCTGTTTCTTTCTGTCTTTTCTCAATCCAGTTATTAATTTTATTTTCTAAAGTGTCCGCATTAGACCTTAGTGCCCAAGCTATTTTTTGGGAAAAACTTATTGGTGTTTTAACATCTATATTTGGGTAATAAGTAGCATTCAGCAACGCAACATCTTCATCAGAAACAGTATATTCTATTTCACCCTCTGCTACCATTTTTATTAAAGTTTCCACTTCTAGACTACTGCTATCTTCTATTATGATGATATCGCCCCCTATTTCATCTGAAAGATTTGCTAAACGCGTGGCAAAAGATGAACTTTTTCGAACATGCACTTCTTTTCCACTTAATTGAATAGGATCTCTGATGAGTTCATTTTCTATTTCATGGATTTTCATTTGTCTCCAGTTTTCAGGCTTTCTCTGCACCAATACTTGTCGAGCAAAATATAGTGGATTAGTAAAATCTACGAACTGCTTTCTATCTTTCGTAACTGTTAAATTGAATGCAGCGATATCTGCTTCACCTCTATTTACTTTCTCCAACGCATTTGAAATGCTATTATCTTTTATTATTTTTAATTCAACTCCTAAGTCATCCGTTAGCCAAGTAAGCATTTCATATTCATAGCCCATTGGTTGACCTTTATAAATAAAGTAACTTGTCGCACTATTATCCACCACAGCAATTAAATAACCTCTTTCTTGAATTTTAGCAAAATCAAAATCTACTGGTTCTATCGCATAAGATAAATCTCGCGATTTAGTATCAGTTTTTGGTGAACAGGCTAATAAAAAACTAAGCGCTGTAAAAAAAATGATATAAAAAGACTTTTGGAATAATGTCATCATATCTTATTTTAAGAAGGTTAATATAGCCAATAAAAATTTTAGTGAATCAATAAAAAGTACTTTTTCGACTGAACTATCATTTCATTGGATAACATACACCTCCCCTTCTAAATACTGAAAAAATGAGAAAGGGTTTATTTACTCATTTTCCTTATAATGAAAAAAGCCATTCAATTGGCATTGAATGGCTTTTAATCCTACTAATTTTTAGTAATCAAAACTCTTCTTCTTTGTTTTTCTTTTTATTAATAGCACCAATAATTAATGCCCCTATTACAGCTCCTATTAAGGAAAACAAAAAGCCCTTCGCCTGCCCAGCTAAAGTATAACTGTCTTTAATTCCTTTAGCAGTTTCGTCCATAATATCGGATGTTCCTCCTCCAAGTGCTTCCATGGTTTGCATAATATTGGTCATTTGAGCTTCCACCAAAATAGGCACTATTTCAGGGTCAATTACATTATAAAGCAAATAGTTAAATACCGCTACTATAAAGCTAGCTATTGCCAAAACAACGAAAGCATGTGTGAATGCTTTACCAAATGACATATAACCACCTAACTTTGAACGATAATCTCTACCTGAATAAATCAAAATAAACAAATAAACCACAAAAGTGACAATCCCTATGACCGTTGCTTGTTTAGCAATCAATGTAATATCAATTAAGTAGATAGTCAACATAATTATAATCGCTATTAATCCTAAAATAGCACCCCACTTTATTGCATGCTGACTGATGTTTTCTTGTTCTTCGTTTTCCATATTTTTAATAGTTTAGGTTATGGTTTAATAATTGAATAATCACTTTTCGCAATTTTCTGTTTTTCTTGAATCAATAATATAAATTATTTTCCACTTATTATCAATTTTGATGAATTGAAAAGAATTTACACCGCAATGGCTAAATTTATCACCTAAATAAAATTCATAATCCATCCAGGCTGTTGCTATTGCTCCATCGGATTGGATCCTAAAATTGTTGACTTGCTCATTCCAAATTTCCCCATTATTAGTTGCCACTGCATTAAGCCAACCTTGAGCTCCATTTAATGGGCTGACTTTATTTCCATTTTTATCAACCTTTAAGCTTTGCATCTTTACAGAAGGGTGCATGTACGGAGCCATTTTAGTGGTATCGGATTCACGCATACCATCAAAAATAGTATGGATAATTTGAGCTATTTTGAGAGAATCTGACTCGTAATCTTGCGAGCTTGCGGAAAACGAAATAGATAAAACAAAAATAAATATTAATAAGATTTTTTTCATGACAGTGAATTCGAATGAAAAATCAGAAAAACATCAGATGAATACAATAGTATTTACACAAATGGTAAAAATAGCCGCGTTTTACGTTAAATAACATCTTCAAAAAATGACCATACAAATGCTTTTGGTATTGGACTGATAACATTGAAAGGTTCTTTTTTAACAGGATGCTCAAAACTGATTGCTCTTGCGTGCAAGGCGATTGAGCCGTCTTTTGTAGGTCTAGCAAAACCATATTTTACATCCCCGATAATAGGACATCCAATTCGGGCCAATTGCACTCTAATTTGATGTGGTCTTCCGGTTAAAGGCTTTACTTCTATCAAATTTCTATCCCCTAAAGCTCTAATTAATTTGTATGAAAGCGTTGACTTTAACCCACCTTTCTTATCACTCATATGGGCATGAGTGAGATTTTTTGTAGTGTCTTTTTTCAGCCAATGGGTGATGGTATCTTCCGTTTTTGGAGGTCTTTTTTCCGTTATTGCCCAGTAAGTTTTGTCCACTTCACGGTCTTGAAATATTTTAGACATCCGCTCCAAAGCTTTGGAGGTACGAGCCAAAACAAGCGTTCCGCTTACAGGTCGGTCAATTCTATGTGGGGTTCCACAAAATACTTTCCCTTGCTTACTATATTTTTTAGCAATGTATTCTTTAGCATGCTCTGAAATTGGGGTATCACCTGTTTGATCCCCCTGTACTAACATGCCTGAAGGCTTATTTACCACTAATAGGTGATTGTCCTCGTACATTACTATTTGTAAAAACTCCTGATAATTCATAGGGACAAAAGTCGTAAAATTTGGGTATATAACATATTTTAAAGTGTCGAAGTTTTGAGGTGAATAGGTGCTAAAGTTGGGTGATGGATTATAAGCCCTTATCTTCGATTGGGAAATTAGGCCAGCTTTCGAGAAGAGATCGGCTTATGGTCTGTGCTAAAATATAATATAAATGTTTTCCCAAAGTCTTGAACCTTGGAAAAGCTTCATCCCATCTTAATTCTTGATTATAGACTCTACCTTAAAATTCCGATTGAAAGTGGAAATCGATTTCAGGGAAATTATCCTCCACCATTTGAAGCCAAGATTTAGTTTCTGCCATAAAAACCATTTTTCCATCTTTATCCTTTGCGATATGGCGGTATTTTGATTTCACAAATTCATCCAACTTCTTTTTATCCTTACTACTGAACCAGCAAGCTTTGTATAGATTCAAAGGAGCAAATTCACAAGAAGCTCCATACTCGTTTTTCAAACGGTGCTGAATTACTTCAAATTGAAGATTACCCACAACACCTACAACTTTCCTTGCACCCATTTCGAACGTAAACAATTGAGCCACTCCTTCATCCATTAATTGGGTTAGGCCTTTATCCAATTGCTTAGTTTTCATAGCGTCTTTATTGATTACTTCCTTGAAAATTTCAGGAGAGAAAGATGGAATTCCTTTGTAAATGCCTTTTTCACCTTCCGATAAAGTATCTCCGATTTTCAGGTTTCCCGTATCAAATAGCCCTACTATATCACCAGGATATGCTTCATCTACCGTCTCCTTATCTTGTGCCATAAAGGCTGTAGCATTGGAGAATCGGAATTTTTTATCATGTCTCACATTCAAATAACTGCTGCCTCTTTCGAATTTACCAGAGCAAATACGAACGAAAGCAATTCTGTTTCTATGCTTCGGATCCATATTGGCGTGAATCTTAAATACAAAGCCTGTAAATTTATCTTCATTAGGCTTAATGATTCTTTCTTCCGTTGCTCTTTCCTTGGGCTGAGGAGAAATATTAATGAAGGTATCAAGCATTTCCTTTACTCCAAAGCTATTGATGGCAGAACCAAAAAATACAGGAGCCACTTTTCCTGATAGGTATTCTTCTGTATCTAATTCAGGATAAACTCCTTCTATTAACTCTACATCTTCTCTTAGTTGGTTGGCTAAAGTATTCCCAACGGTTGCATTTAATCTTTCATCTGTCAAATCCTTGATTTCAAGTCCTTCTGCAGTCAATTGTTGTTTGCTAGGCTTATAAAGCAATAAATTTTTGGTGAATAAATTGTAAACTCCTTTGAAGGTTTTTCCCATGCCAATCGGCCAAGTCAGCGGACGAACTTGTATGTCCAATTTTTCCTCTATTTCATCGAGCAGATCATAAGGATCTCTTCCTTCCCTATCGAGTTTATTTATAAAACAAATCACAGGAGTATTTCGCATACGACAAACTTCCATCAACTTCTCAGTTTGCTGCTCAACCCCTTTCACGCAATCAATTACCATGACCACACTATCTACAGCTGTTAAAGTTCTATAGGTATCCTCTGCGAAATCCTGGTGACCTGGAGTATCCAGCAAGTTGATTTTTATATTTTTATATTCAAATCCCATAACGGAAGTAGCCACAGAAATACCTCTCTGCTTTTCAATTTCCATCCAATCGGATTTGGTAGCAGTATCTATTTTATTTGACTTTACAGCTCCAGCTTTATTGATGGCACCTCCAAAAAGCAAAAGCTTTTCCGTTAATGTGGTTTTACCAGCATCAGGGTGGGCAATGATGCCAAAAGTTCTTCGCTTACTAATCTCTTGTTCTAACTTATTCATATCAATTCCTCAATGAAGTTGCAAAATTACAAAGAATGATTGGCAATAGGAATTGAAAGTTCAAATCAAAAGAAAAGATTCAAGAGACGAAATACTATTCCGCTCTTGAAATCATAATACATTTTAAAACTTAAAATTTAAGGACATGATATAATTCCTGCCAGGTGCAGACATTCCAGAACTATAAGGCCTATATCGCTGGTCTGTAATATTTTCGACACCAATGTTTAAACCGAAATCTCCCCAAAGTTGATAGCTCATTTTAAAATTTAAGGTATACCAGGCAGGTGCATAAGTATTCCCATTTTCATCTAAAGCGTAGATTTCGGTTTTTGCTCTTTCTTCAACCGCTAATCGAGAATGCTCTCTTTCCGCCTGATAATTCGCATAGATTTGAACTACCCAATCATCTGATTTGAAATTTAAACGAGTTGTCCCGAATAAAGGTGGGGCATGCCTTGAAGGACTTACTGAACCATTATCCAACTCCTCTTCTCCCATTTGATAATTTAGATCTGAAGATAAATTAATTCCCCCTGGAAATTTCATTTCTAAACCCGCTTGAAGTCCATATACATATGCTATCGCTGCATTCTGAATAGATTGAACCTGACTCATTTCCCCATCAAAAATAATACTATCCATTCCATTTAATTGAGAATTCCTTCGGACCATGGCATTATTAAGGATAGTGTAATAAGTAGTGAAATCAACTTTTATAAAGTTATTGAATACTTTAGCGATTCCAATATCCCAATTATACGCATACTCTGCAGACAAATTTGGATTGGGAATTACTACAGCTCCCGGCTCTGAATCAAATATTTTACCAACATCATCAACATTGGGTGCTCTGAAAGCTGTTCCAAAATTCGCATTAACAGACCATGATTCTCCCGGATGATACACCATTCCCAAACTTCCCGTAAGTGCTCCATTGTTTATATTTGCTTCCGTAAAGGGAAAGGAATAAAAGGTGGTATCAAATTCCGCATCCAACAGAAAGTGGTTGTATCGAAGCCCGCCTTGAAGGGTGAATTTATCAGAAGGTTTAAATTCATAATTCGTATAAACTGCCATCGAATTCCAGATAGCTTGTGGGTATCTGGAAGGTGAATTAGAAAAATAGCCAGTTATAATGTTTTCTTGCAACCCATCTGATTCTACATCATTTAGGATATATTCAACACCATAAAAAACCGTACTTTTCTTTCCAATTTTTTTAATGAAATCAATATTTGTCGAATAAGCATCCACTTTTTCAGCTCTAATTCTTCTTATCTCATCCTGAAAATTACGGTCAATCCTGCTTTCTTCGAATTGCTGATGTGCCAAGCGAATAGACAATTGATCAAAGGATTTGGTCTCTTTGGAATGGGTGATATTCAAATTATTCATCATCCATTTCTGAGGCCCGTAATTCCATTCGGCATAGCGAGGTTTCCCATTCAAAACTCGGTTAAGTCGGTCATAGCGCCCATATTCTGACGTCTCCGAAAAATGAAAACCATATTGAAAATCCCAGTTTTCATTGGGCTGGAATCTGATTTTCTGCATCAAATTCTTTTGAGAATATGCGGTAGGATTTTGAATTAAAGGATTTTCCTGTTTCACTATTCTATCCTCACCTTCAATTCTTTCTACATGATAAATTTTCAGATAATCGTCAGGACCATTTTTACCTTGTCTCAAATGGTCATAATCCCACCGACTGGCACTGGTCACAAAAGCCCATTTTTTCCAACCATATTTTATATCGGCATGAAGAGTTTTTTCATTATTTGCAGAAGAAAATCTAGTATTCACTTTCCCAGAAATCAAGGCTTCATCTGAACCAGATAATTCAGGGCTTAAAGTTTGAAAACTCATCACGCCACCTATAGCATCACTTCCGTAAATGACAGAACCAGGACCAAATAAAACTTCCGTACTTTCAGTTGCAAATGGATCTAAGCTAATAACATTCTGAATATTGCCTCCTCGGAAAATCGCATTATTCATTCTCACACCATCAACAGTATAAAGTAAACGATTGGTGGCAAAGCCTCTAATCATTGGGCTGCCTCCTCCTTGTTGGCTTTTTTGAATATACACCTTACCAGAAATGCCCAGTAAATCAGCCGCTGTTTGTGGATTTTGAAGTTCTACTTCTTTAGGCGAAATGGAGATTACTTTTGAGGGTATGTCCCCAGAATTTTGTCGCCATCGAGTTGCAGAAACGATCACCTCATTCAAATTGAAATTATTGGCTTTTAGTTCAATGACAAAATCTTTGGATCGGATTTCTTCAAAACTTAAGGTTTTTAATTGATAGCCTAACCTTTGAATTTGAATTTTTTGAGTTCCCGCTAAAGATGAAATATCAGCTTTCCCTTGTTCATCAGTTCCAATAAATTCACTTCTTTCTTCACTAATGAAAGTTACCATTTCAATAGGCTCAGAAGTTTCGGCATCTTTAACCGTAACAGTTTGAGAATAGGCTATAAAAGAACAGCCTAAAAACAAACAGAGCAATAAAATATTCCTCATTATAAATTTTCAGTTTATAAATTTAAAAAAATGAATGGCTTTGCTCCATACCAAATGAATTGAAATTTCATTCAAAAGGTAACTAAGCAAAATGAAAAAATTAAACTGCTAATTGGGGAGGTGGAGAGGGTATAGAATTGATAAAATCTGTATGAATAAATTTATAATGAATTATCGGATTTGAAACTGTAGTACAGCTAAGAAATTCCCATTGAAAGACTTTTTCTAAAAATAAGGACTGATAAAATGAAATCAACTTTTGTTCTTTTTCTTGTTTTTCAGGATGGTTTCCTAATAAATTATTCACCACCTCAGCCAAATTTTTATTCAGTTTAGTCTCTTCATAATCCCACCAACACCAATATTTTATGCTATCAGCCGTCTCTTCGAATTCCACCACATCATACATTTCGCCCTCAAATTCAAATTCTTTGGAATGTTCCCATTCTAGTTTTTCCGCAGCTTCAACTTTGGTTAATTGAATTAAAACCAGCTCAGATTTATCTTTGCCTTCAATAATTTTCCATTTCACCTCATGCTTCACTTGCTTCTTTTGATGCTTTAGCCATAGATAAGTCACCATGGCAGGAGCCACTAGACAAAAAAGGAAGGCTATGAGGATAAATTGTTTTTTCAAATCACTAAATCTAGATATGTAAATTTACAGCTTTTTGATTAGTTCTAAAGATTTGTGAATATGACTTCCATAAATGGTCAATGGGAATGATAATATTCCCAAATTAGGGTAGAATAGATTTTAGTAAGTTGTAAACTAGGGATTTATATTAGGATGGTTTTTGAAAGTAGAATGAAAGTTTCATTGGCTTTCATTCTACTTATGATTTTTATTTCAATTTAAAATAAATAGGAATATTCATTCTGACCCTAACCGGTTTTCCACGCTGTCTGCCAGCTTCCCATTTCGGTGTATTTTCAATGACACGAACTGCCTCTGCATTAATGCCTACAGAAACACCTTTTAAAATTTCCACTTGTGATAAGGAACCATCTTTTTCAATCACAAAAGATAAAATTACCCGTCCTTCAATATTTCTCTTCTACTCAAAAGAAGGGTATTCAATTGCCTCTGCTATAAATTTATAAAAAGCATCTAATCCTCCATTAAATTGAGGTGCTACTTCTAATGTAGTTGAATTATAAATATTATAATCCTCCACTTTTTCTTCTGGAATTCCAAAATCTTTATTCCATGAATCAATTTCCTCTTCGATATCGATTTTCTCTGGTTTCTCTACAAGTTTTGGGAGTTCCATTACTTCCACAATATTGATATCACCTTTGGGTTCCAATAATTTTTTAGGCATTGGTTTTGGTGGTTGTATGGTTCGAAGAATATCTTCATTTAGAAAGAAAACTACCTCATCTTCTTCAAAATTGACTTTATCTTTTTCAGGGATAAAAACCTTAAATTCAAAGGCAATAAAACATAAGCTGATGGCTATAACTAATCCAATATTGAGGAATAATGGACGCTTAGCATACAATTCTCGAGTAGCATTTTTGAAATGTTCCATAGTGAATAATCATTTTAAGTTGAACATGATTATTCATACACCTATCTTAATAACGCAAATAATTTGCATTAATTCTAGAGAATCTTGAAAATTTTTTTCAATTGAGAATAATTTTTTCGATAGCATTCTTAATAAACTTTCTATTTTTGAAATGAATTATTAATAAAACGGACTGTGAGCAAACTCTTTAAAATTTTTATTACCCTATTTATAACTTTCCTGATTTTATCTTTTGCTGGATGGCACACGTTCAATTACTATTGGAGAACAAAATCAACAGTAAGTACATTTTCAAATTTTACTGAGCCTGACTCATTAAGTTTTTCTGAAATTATTTGGCGTGAAGGAAATTTTGGAAACATCAAAACGGAAATAGGTTCCTTTTTTGTAAAAGTAGAGCTTAATGGGGTGAATGATTCTTTTTACATGCAATTTGATACTGGCGCCCCCCAGACTGTACTATATGGAAGAAAATTAAATAAGCTAAAAGAAAAATACCCGAACTTATCACCTGCAACAAACGACTCTGGAAAAGAATATTTTAAGGATGCGCAATTAAAAATTGGTGATATTATTTTGGAAACAGATTATCTAAGAATACTACCTGAGATGGGAAGCGCTGAAATAGATTCTGCTTTCAACATCATTGGTACGATTGGTTTTGATGCCATTTTAGATAGAAAGCTCATATTGGATTTCAGAAATGATAAAATTACCATCACCAACCAGGATGTGAAGGACTTAAATTATTCTTTTGATTTGGTAAATGGAGTTAGTCTAAAGCGCTTCCCAATTTTGCTGCCAGCCCAAGTGGATGATGAAAATGTAAACCTTTTCTATGACACAGGTTCAAGTATGTTTTCGTTAATACTACCCCCTAATAAATTGTCAAATATGGACAATTCACAAACTATTGATACATTGTGTTGTATATCGGCATGGGGAAAATCGTTGGAATTTTATAGAAGAAAACTTAATTCCGATATTAAAATTGGGAAAATAATAGAAAACCAGCCTGATATATATGCTGCTAGCAGTATGAATCCTTATTCGTATTTTCCGAATTGGGTAATGATGGGAGTCACTGGTAACCAAATGTTTTTAAACAAAGTATTATTAATAGATACTAAAAATAACATATTTGGAATAAGTGATTAATGTTTATTCGCTAATTGCCCGCAAGCAGCATCGATATCTTTACCACGGCTTCTTCTTACATTCACAATCACTCCCCTTTCTTCAAGGAAGGCTGCAAATTTATCGAGCTTGTCTTCATCTGTGTTTGTGAAGTCCGCTTGGTCTATCGGATTATATTCGATAAGATTGACCTTGGCTGGAACATATTTGGTGAATTGCCATAGTTCCTTTGCATCTTCCAGACTATCATTGAAATTATTGAAAACGCAATATTCAAAAGTTACCCTGTTTTTGGTTTTGGAATGATAATATTCTAAAGCTTCTCTCAGAACGGGGAGGTTATTACTGTCATTAATTGACATGATTTGGCTTCTCTTTTCATCATTAGCGGCATGCAGAGAAAGTGCTAGATTAAATTTAGCATCGTCATCAGCTAATTTCTTAATCATCTTGGAAATACCTGCTGTGGAAACCGTAATTCTTTTTGGAGACATGAACAATCCCTTTTCAGAAGTGATGTGTTCAATGGATTCCATCATATTTTTATAGTTCAAGAGCGGTTCACCCATTCCCATATACACAATATTGGAAAGTGGCATATCGTAATGCGTTTCTGCCAATTCTTTAATCATCACCACCTGATCATAAATCTCAGCTGCTTCTAAGTTACGCATTCTTTTCAAGTAACCTGTTGCGCAGAACTTACAACTTAAAGAACAACCAACTTGAGAAGAAACACAAGCAGTCATTCTATTTTCAGTAGGTATTAATACCCCTTCCACTTCATTTCCGTCATGCAATCGGAAAGCAACTTTAATGGTTCTATCGGAGCTCAATTGCTTAGAGGCAATAGTAATTCTATTGATGCAATAATTTTCATCTAACCATTCACGCAAATTTTTCGAAAGATTGGTCATCTGTTCAAATGAGGAAGCAGATTTCATCCAAAGCCATTCATAAATCTGCTTGGCCCTAAAGGCTTTTTCGCCAGATTTGGTTAAATCTTCTGCTATGGCCTCCACGGACATTTTTCGGATATCCTTTTTGCTAAGATTTACCTCTATTAATTCTTTCTGAATATGGACTGCTTTCTCTTGCATAATACAAAATTACGATAATCAGCAGACATAAGCCTAATGATGTGATATTAGTTCGAAAATTAAGGGAATATTAAAAGATTAAGCAAATAAGTCGATTTCTTTAGCCAATGCTTTATCGTTCAAAACGGTAATTTTTTTACCATTTAAGTCAATTAATCCATCTTTTTTAAAATCTGATAACAATCGAATTACCGTTTCTGCAGCGGTACCAACAATTTTGGCTAAATCTTCTCTGGTTAAAGCTATATCGATTTCTGTTTTTTGATCTCCATCTACACCATAAGAGCTTTTTAGCATCAATAAGGTTGTAGCCAGCCTTTGTCTTACAGTTTTATTGGCCATATCTGCCATTTTTTGTTCCATTATGCCTAAATCATGACAAACAGCTTGCATTAATTTATTCTGGAATTTCTGATCTTTAGAAACAAGCTCAGTGAAACTACTTTTTGGAACGAAACACACCTTTGCATTTTCTAGAATAGTAGCGGAGGAATTGTAATTTTCTCCAGAAAGTAGCGCCCTATAACCTAAAAAATCTCCTTCTTGTGCTAAACGAACTATTTGCTCTCTACCAGAGTCATCTGTTTTGAAAATTTTCACTTTGCCTTCACTAATACAGAACAATCCCATGGGTTGAGTACCTTCTAAAAATAATACTTGACCTTTATTATGTGATAAGGTACTTTTATGCTCACTTAATGCGCAGAGTGCTTCAGACGGGAGTTCATTAAACATTGATTTACGCCTGCTCAGGCATAAATCACAGGGAATATTTTTAAGTTTTTTAGACATCTCTATTATGCTTATCGTAAGCTCAAAAAATTAGTTGCGGTCTATTTATATAAAGATAGGTTAATTTTAAATCTTAAAAAAATAGGTATATGTCCGCTTTTTAGTATTGTATGAAAATTAAGTAAATTGCGTAAACCAAAATTTTTTAACTATGAAAAAAGGACTTTTAAGAGGAATAATTTTAATTGCAATTGGCGCATTTACAATTTACTGGGCCATTGACCATAGTCCAAATGCCTCAGTAGGTGAAAAAGTGAATGATTTATTAGATGAAAATGCCTATCGAATGAGTGAGGCTTGGTATTATACCTCTTTAGTGGCTGGTAGTATTATCGCTCTTTTGGGATTGAGAAACCTTTTGAAATCATAAATAAGATTGTCTCAAAAGTCAATTGATTGATGACTTTTGAGACAATTCTTTCACATATTTCCATAAACTTTAATAATCCCTTCTCTTAATTCAGGGTGCTGCAAATAGTGTGAAATAGTAGCTGCAATTTGTTCAGGTTTTACCCAATCGTCAAAATTCATGTCAGACATTGCTTCTCGATTTGGAGGCGTATCAATTATGCTAGGCACCACAACATGCGCACTGATTTGATGTTCAGAATAATCCGCATTAATTATATCAGCTAAGCTGAAGATCAGCTGCTTAGCCAAGCCGTATGAAACAACATTCTTTAAATCATTTGATGATAATACTGGTTTTGCCCCAATCAAAAATAACTGACTACCCTTCGGCATTTTTTCTAATAATGGTTTAACTAAATTAAAAGCAGTATCGAAATTAAGCTTGATTTGACTATGAATATCATCGATAGTAACATCTTTAATACCACCACCTGCATAACCACCCACTGTTAAAACTGCTCCGTTTATTTCACCAAAACCTTTGTTCGAGTTTTCCACTGCCTCAAGTGCAGCTTTAGGATTTGTCAAATCAACCAATTCCTGCTTCAAACCGCTATCTGAATTTTTGATATTTTCTTTTTTGCCGAAAAGTCCATAAATTTTATGTCCTTCAGATCTTAATTGTTCGACAACCGCACTTCCTAAATTTCCATCCGCTCCGCTTACTAATATATTCATCTTATTGTCTATTTAAATTATAAAACAGTCGTAAACTGTTTATTTTTCAAAAGTTATAGCATCAGGACTTGCACCCAACATTTCTAGATGTTTACTCACATCTTTAATCATGGCATCTGGTCCACATACATAAAAATGTTGAGTGAAATTTTCCAAATGTTTTTTTAAGAAATCCATATCTACGATCTTATTTTCATGACCCTCGATATTCTGATGTGTTAATGTAGAAATAAAATTATCTCCTAAAATATCATTAAAATAGGATTCCAGAATTACGTCATCACCTGTTTTATTAGAAAAAATAAGTTTATTTTCTCCGATTTCATTCTTCTGTTCTAAATTTCTGAAAATAGCAATAAAGGGGGTTATTCCAGCTCCACCAGCAATAAAAGTACCTGTACCTTTATATTCAATGGCACCCCATGCATCATCAATAATTAATTCATCTCCTTCGTTAAGGCTATCTATTTTATGAGTTACACCTTCGTGGTCGTGATAGGTCTTTATTACAAATTCTAGGTGATCATCTTCCGGTAAAGAAGTAAATGTGAAAGGTCTTTTTTCTTCTTCCCAGCCTTTTTTATTGATCGCCACCTCTGTTGCTTGACCAGGTTGAAACTTGTAATTTTTGGGCTTTTCAGTTGTGATTTGTTTTACGTTATGTGTTAAGGAAAATACTTTGGTAATCTTAACAGTATATGCCATTTTTATTATTGTTTTGTTCACTAATAGAAACGGAATAAATAAATAATGTTTAAATTAACCGTAGACTAACTCTCCAATTTTCTTACAATTTGCTCTAAATCAACACTTTCCCAATTTTCTAAAATATCAGGTTTTTGCATGACTTCATCCATAATAACTTGCTGCTTTTTCCCAATTTCATAGGCTTCAGAATAGCGCAAATCACTGAATGTAACCATAGAATAAAGTGGTATCCATTTCTCTGGAAACTGCTCATGTAACTTAGCTTCAATCTTCTTTTGAACCAAAAATTTGTCGTCTGCAACTAAGTCTCGCATTTCCACAAAGTTGTGTAATGCTAAATTTGCGATCGCATCTCCATCCTTTTTCCGTAATTTCTGATACTCTTTTAATGCATCTTCCCAGTCATCATCGTATTTATCTAATAACAAATTAAGCTCCCAACAATCCTCAAATCCAGCGTTCATTCCTTGTCCGTAAAAAGGAACTATTGCATGCGCAGCATCTCCAATTAAAACACAATTATTTTTTACCCATGGCTCGCATTTAATGGTAACCAAAGAGGCAGTAGGATTTTTGAAATACTCATCCTGAATATTCTTTAAATGAGGTAAACTATCTGGGAATGTATTCTTAAAGAAATTTAAAACCTGCTGTGGTGTTTGTAGACTCTCGAATGACGGATGTCCTTCAAAAGGAAAGAACAATGTACATGTAAAGCTTCTATCTAAATTGGGCAGTGCAATTAACATATACTGCCCTCTTGGCCAAATATGTAATGCATTTGGAGCTATCGCAAAATCACCTTCCTCGGTGGCAGGAATTGATAATTCTTTATATCCATGTGGAATATAATATTGCTCAAAATTAAACCTATCTGTTTTGGCCATGGCCTGACGCACCTGCGAATAACCGCCATCAGACCCAAATAGCAAATCAAACTGCAGCGTTTTTTCAGTTTCGGGCGTTTCGAATGTAACGCTAGTGTTTTTAACATCTACATTTTTGCAAGTGTAACCAAATTTGATTTCAACACCATTTGCCTCCGCTTCATCAAGCAAAATTCTGTTAAGATTGCCTCTTGAAATCGAATTTATGAATTGTCCATCTTTACCGTAGGGCTGAAAAGTGAGTTCACCGCTCTGGCTATGCATCATCCTGCCTTCCATCGGGAGCATTATTTTCTTCACTTTTTCAATTATCCCTACATCTTCTAAGGCTTTAATTCCTCTTCTACTTAAAGCTAAATTGATCGAACGCCCAAAATCAGTAGAGATTTTTCTCATATCTTCTCTCTTTTCGTAAAGGCTCACTTGATATCCTCTTTTCTTTAAGTAAATACTTAAAAGTGCACCCACTAAACCCGCACCCAACACTCCGATATGTTTAATCTCTTTCTTCAAATTAAGCTTTTTTAACGGCTTCTACCGCTTCTTTTAGTTTTACTATAAATTGATATTGCTCTTCAAAAGTATTATAAAGAGGCACAGGTGCCAACCTAATCACATCAGGTTCTCTCCAATCGCCTAAAACACCTCTTTTCATTAACTCATTAAATAATGGTTTCCCATATTTCAATAAATAAAGAGACAGTTGACAACCTCGATTTTCAGGTTCTTTAGGCGTGATAATTTCAAAAATCTTCTCCTTCTGGTTGAATTCATTAATTAAAAATTCAAGGTAGCCTGTAAGTAAAACACTCTTCTTTCTCAAGGCTTTCATCCCTACTTCTTTAAAAATTTCTAAAGAAGCATAATGTGCTGCATGACCTAATACATTAGTATTGCTCAATTGCCAACCATCAGCACCTGCCATTGGGATAAATCCCTTTTTCATTTTAAAACGCTCAGCCTCGTCATGTCCCCACCAACCGGCAAAACGATCTAAGCTCTTATCATTTGCAAAGCGTTCGTGGACATAAATACCCGAAACATTCCCTGGTCCGGAGTTTAAATATTTGTAGGTGCACCAAGATGCAAAATCCACATCCCAGTCATGAAGTTTCAATTCTATATTTCCTGCTGCATGCGCCAAGTCAAAACCTGCATAAGCTCCTACTTTATGCGCTGCTTTGGTGATACTTTCTAAATCAAAAAATTGGCCTGTGTAATACTGCAAACCACCCATCATTACCAAACAAAGTTCGTTTTGATGTTTTTCAATAATCGAAATTATATCTTCTGTACGTAAAATATCTTCACCTTCTCTTGGTCCAATTTCTACTAAAGCTTCTTTTGGATCAAATAAGTTTTTTCCGCCATGGTTAGCATGAAAATTTAATTGTGATTCAAAAACATATTGATCCGATGGAAAAGCCCCTTTTTCAACAATTATTTTGAATTTCTGCGCAGTTGGTTTATAAAAAGATACTAAGAGAAGGTGAAGATTTACTGTTAAATTATTCATAGGAACAACTTCAATTGGCTTTGCCCCCACAATTTCAGCTAAAGTTTTCTTTCCATATTCATGGTATTTATACCAAATATTCTCTTTTTGCTTATTGAAGTGCCCCTCTACTCCAAATAGCTCCCAGTCTTTCATTTCTCTTTCAATAAAAGATCTAGTTCTTTTCGGTTGCAGCCCCAATGAATTACCAGTATAATAAATTACTTGTTGTCCATCAATTTTGGGGATATAAAATTCATCTCTATATTTTTTCAAAGGATCTTCTTGATCCATTTTTTGAGCATATTGAAGTGTATTCTGATAATTTTCTTCCATTTTTTGATTAATGTAAAGTCAATTAAATAAGCCCAGCTGCCTATTTGATTCTAATTCTATTAAAAATCTTTTGTTTGTTAACCCGCCAATGTAGCCAGTCAAATTCCCATGCATGCCAACAACTCTATGACAAGGAATAACAATCGGGACAGGATTTTTACCTACAGCATTAGCGACTGCTCTGATTTTTTTGACGTCTCCTAACTGAGCCGCTAATTTACCATAGCTTATTGTTTTTCCGTAAGGTATGTCAAGCAATTTTTTCCAGACCTCTTTCTGAAAATCAGTTCCACTTAAAGAGTATTCTAACTGAAATGTTTTTCGATGCCCATTAAAATACTCTAAAAGCTGATTTTCTAAATTGGTAACTACTTTTGGCTTTATACCTTTTAATGTATTATTCGGTTGGTTAAATGAAATCCGAGCTATTCTATTTTGAGATACACCAATTAAGAGTTTCCCAATTTTAGTTTCAATGAAAAATTCTTGCTCAACGTCCTGCATATGCTTCTTGATGTAAACCCAACCATTTTAAAGCATTCTGTCCTAGCAATTTGGCTTTCAATTCATTAGAAAATCTACTCCCTTCAATAATCTTTCCAGGCTCCAGTTCCCCTAATGGAAAAGGATAATCGGTCCCCAAGGCAATAAAATCCTCTCCCATGGTTTTTATCAAATATTCCAAGGTCGAAGGATCATGAACCAAAGAATCTACATAGAATTTGTTTAAATACTTTCTTGGATGATGCGGATTATCAATAGCACACAAATCTGGACGGACATCAAAACCATGTCCTATTCTACCAATGGTGGCAGGAAATGAGCCTCCTCCATGTGCAAACGCAACTTTTAAATCAGGAAGTTTTTCAAATACCCCTCCGAAAATCATAGAACAAATTGCTCTTGAAGTTTCTGCTGGCATTCCAACAAGCCATGGTAACCAATATTTGGGCATTTGATCTTTTCCCATCATATCCCATGGATGTACAAATATGGAAGCCCCTAAATCTTGTGCAGCTTCGAACACCGAGAATACCTCAGGTGCTTCCAAATTCCATTCATTGATATGAGTTCCTATCTGAACACCTGCTAATCCTAAGTCATTAATGCAGCGCTCTAATTCTTTAATTGCTAAATCAGGTGCCTGCATGGGTAATGTACCTAAACCAATAAATCGATCAGGATACTTTTCGACTACTCCTGCTATATGATCATTAAGCATTTTAGATAGGTCAAGAGCATCATTGGCTTTCGCCCAATAACTAAACATAACAGGAACTGTTGACAAAACCTGAACATCCACATTATGATGGTCGCATTCGTGCATCCTTGTTTTTGGATCCCAACAATTATCTTCAACTTCCCTGAAAAATTTATCATCCATCATCATACGGGCACAACATGGCCTGTGGTGCTCTAATCGAATAAAGCCTCCATATCCATATCTATCCCGCAAATCGGGCCAATTTTGAGGCAAAATATGCGTGTGGATATCTACTTTCAAAGGTCGTTTAGTCGCTATATCAGCTACTTTTTCCATTTAGACAAATCTAGGGTCTGTTTCCATTACGTGTCCACAATTATTACAGGTACGCAATTCTTCTGAAGAGTAAAATTCTTTAAACCGAGGTAAAAAATCCTTTTCAATATCCTCTAAAGGAAAGTAAGTTTCATGCAACTTATGGTTGCAATTATCACAATACCAAAGCAAACCGTCTTTCATGTCAGTTCCTTTTCTAACCCTTTCCACGACCAACCCAATTGAGCCTTCTTTACGAACTGGGCTGTGAGGAGTATTTGCAGGACAAAGAAACATATCGCCAGGTCCTAAATTCATAGTAACCGCTTGACCTTCATCCTGAACTTTTACAGATATTTCTCCTTCAAGCTGATAAAAAAGTTCTTCTGTTTGATTGAAATGGTAGTCTTTACGCGCATTTGGGCCAGCTACAATCATAACGATATAATCTCCAGCTTCTTTATATAGATTTTTATTCCCAACGGGGGGTTTCAACAAATCTCTATTTTCTTCTACCCACTTTGTTAAATTAAAAGGTTCTCTTATTGCCATCTTTTCTCAATTTTATAAAGCTTGAAACGGTCTTATCTTCGAATTGATTTTGTTAATCTTTTAAATTTAGTGAAATTAAGACGGAGTTTAAAATCAGACATACAATATTAACAGATGTTAATATTCATTAATAAAAATTAGCAAAATGAATTTAAATTTAAATGGAAAAAGAGTTTTAGTGGGTGGAAGCACCGCTGGTATAGGGAAAGCAATTGCTCACGCCTTTGCTAAGGAGGGTGCACATGTCACGCTAATCGCAAGAGATAAAACTAAGTTAGAATCCACTAAAAATGAGTTGTCAAATCATAATCAAGATCATCATATTTTAGTTGCAGATTATAATAACCCTGAATATTTGAGAGAGATCGCTTTAGAATATTGTACCCAACATCAAGCAGACATTTTAATCAATAACACAGGCGGACCAAGTCCAGGACAGGCTCATGAAGCTTTGGGTACAGGTTATATGACGGCCTTTCAGCAGCATCTGATTTGTAATCAATATTTAGCTCAGGCAGTAATCCCTAACATGAAATCAAAAAAGTATGGTAGAATTATCAATATTATTTCAACCTCCGTACGTCAGCCGATTCCAAATTTAGGGATATCAAACACCATAAGAGGTGCAGTCGCAAGTTGGTCAAAAACCATATCCAATGAATTGGGTCCATTTGGTATTACGGTGAATAATATTCTACCAGGAGCTACGATGACTGGCAGATTAGAAGGCTTGATTCAAAGTAAAAGTAAATCAAGTGGAAACAGTCTGGATGAGGTCAGTAAGGAAATGCAATCGAAAATCCCTGTTGGTAGATTTGCAGAACCTCAGGAGGTAGCCGATGCAGTACTATTTTTAGCTTCAGAGAAAGCATCTTATATCAATGGAGTAAATTTACCTGTCGATGGCGGAAGATTAGATTGTATTTGAAATGGAAATTTTAGCAAACTATATCAATGGTGAATTAAGCAAACCTCAATCCAATAACTATATAGATGACCAAAATCCAGCTACGACTAAGGTATTCGCTAAAATTCCACTTTCTGATGAGATCGATTTAAAATTCGCTATAGATTCTGCTGAGAAGGCATTTCCACAATGGAGCGGTTTACCAGCAAAAGAAAGAGCAGCTTATTTAATTAAAATATCTGCGCTCATTAATGACAACTTAGAAGAATTGGCACTTGCTGAAAGTATTGATACTGGAAAACCAATTCAATTAGCAAAAACTGTTGACATTCCACGAGCTATTTCAAATATGGAGTTCTTTGCTCACGCTATTACTCAATTTAGTAGTGAATCGCATGCAAATGAAAAATCGATTAATTATACGTTAAGAAAACCACTTGGTGTGGTTGGGTGTATCTCCCCATGGAACTTACCGCTTTATTTATTTACCTGGAAAATTGCTCCCGCACTTGTAACCGGCAATTGTGTTATTGCTAAGCCTTCAGAAATCACACCCTATACTGCTTTTTTACTGAGCAAAATCTGCATTGAAGCAGGTCTCCCAAAAGGAGTGCTAAACATTCTTCATGGCACTGGACCAGAGATAGGTAATGCTATTGTGCAAAATAAAAGAATTAAAGCCATTTCATTTACTGGTGGAACTGATACAGGGAAAAAGATCGCAGAGATTTCAGCACCTATGTTCAGAAAAATATCATTAGAATTAGGAGGTAAAAATCCTGCTTTAGTTTTTGCAGATTGTGACTTAAATAAAACAGTAGAAGAATTGGTTCGAGCATCTTTTTCAAATCAAGGAGAAATCTGTCTTTGTTCTTCACGGCTTTACATTGAAAAATCCATTTACGAAGAATTTAAATCATTATTCGTAGAAAAAGTCAAAAACTTGAAAATAGGAAACCCTACAAATGCTGCAAACAATATGGGAGCATTGATTTCCGCACAACATTTAGAAAAAGTAAAAAGCTATATCCGTTTAGCCAAGGAAGAAGGCGGCCATTTGTTATGTGGAGATGAGAAATTAGAATTAGAAAAGGAAAACAGCAAAGGTTATTTTCTAAGACCTCATGTTTTTGAAAATCTACCGAATCATTGCAAGGTTAACCAAGAGGAAATATTTGGGCCTTTAGTTAGTTTAAATTCATTTCGAAATGAGAATGAAGCTATAAGATTTGCAAATGAAAGTGACTATGGATTAGCTTCTAGCATTTGGACTAATGATTTATCAAGAGCCCATAGAATTGGAAGTAAGATTGAAACAGGTATTGTTTGGATAAATTGTTGGATGAATCGTGATTTAAGAACTCCTTTTGGAGGAATGAAGAATAGTGGTCTAGGAAGAGAAGGTGGTTTGGAAGCTTTGAGATTTTTTACCGAAACCAAGAATATATGTATTCAATTTTAAAAGCAATAAAAAAGCCATTCAGAAGTATGAATGGCTTTAGGTTAATTTTTTAATGATTAAGCTGAAGCTGAAGTGCTATCTGGAGCTGCTTCAGGACTTGGCTCTTTCAATCTTGCAATGTGGAACGTTTTTCTCGCTTTATGACCACAATATGAGCATTTGAAATATTTCATTAATTCACCATCTTCTGTTACCGTTGGTGATTTAATAATTTCTTCTTTCACAACTTTTAATGTTTGGTAATTACATTCAGAACATTGCAATGCGTGCAGATGACCAGAATATTTTTCAATTTTGGTGTAGCCAGTTTCTTCATCCACCCAAACATCATAATCAATTGAGAAGATATCTTCCTCTGCTTGCATACCCTCGTCCAAATAAACATCCTCTTCTTCTTCACTCAAAAGCTTCATTGGCTTTCCGGTTTTAGGAGATACCCTTGGAGTGTATCTTAACTTTTTCAATCTTTTTTCAATGTAGAAAGGAAAGTAAAATCTTAATACGTTTTGAATGATAACACCAATTATTAGGGCTAACATTGCTGAAACAAATAATTTTACGGACAACCATAATAATTCTGATTCTCCAAATAGGGCATTAACCCATATTACAGCACCAACCAAGATTATTACAGCAGACCGCCATAAAACATCTATTTCATTTTTGTTAATGTATTCATACTTTTGTTTAAACTCTTTTAAGGTTCCTAACCTTAAGTAGTATAACAAGACAAGTAAGACGGCTACCCCAATGGTGACCATACCTACGTAAGGTCCGAATTGGTTTATCATGTCAAAGATGCTTTGGTTATTCTCTGCCATAATTCAGTTTTTTAGTGATGGTAAATTTAGTTTTCTAATTCGAAATATTAATTATTCATTGTAAAAGTACAACAAAACTTCAAGCAAGTTAAAATTAATTCTTTAAAATTCTATCAATAAAGTTATATAAATTAATTGAAATACCTAAAAAATATTTTTTTTATTACATCGGCTTAAGCTTTTACTCAAACTAACCAACATTAAATACCTCTTAAACAAAGGATTACATTTTTATTATTATACTAAATATAGGATAATTAAAATTTAATATTTAATAATTTCAAACAAATAATTATTTTTAATAAATGTGTACAACCTTTCGTCTATAAAATGGGTCTTTAGTGTATCTGGAAACGATTCCAGACACTTGAATTAAATTTTTACAACAAAAGACAAAGAACTATGAAAAAATTTTTGAACAACGGATTATTGTTAGCTGCAGCAGGAATGCTTTTTTTTACGGCTTGTGATCCGGCAGCAGATGAAGAGGGATCACTTATAAATGGTCCAACAATTACATTAACAAGTGAATTAGAACTTAGTTATGCTGAAGGAGAGGAAGTAGAATTGGAATATGAGTGGGTAGCTCCAGGTAATTTAGGTCAAGTTAAATATGAAGTTTTTCTTGATGGCGATATTGTAATTGATACTACATACACAAACTTTGACTTAGGATTCAATAACGAAGATTCAGTTGGTAATTTAAGCTTCACATTAACTGCTCCTGTAGGAACTGCTGGATCTACAGTTGAAATAGATGTTACTATCATTGATAGAGAAAATCAATCGGCTGTTAACAGCGAAGCAAGTTTTGAAGTGACTGAAGGGTCGACTCCATTAAGATCATATACAGATATTTTAGTTTATGCTCCAGCAGCTGATGGAACTACTAATACTTGGTTTTCTACTAATTTAGGTGAGACTGTTACAGAAGATGAGGTAAATGCAAGTGCTGCACCTAACTCCTCAGATGTTGATTTTGGTTATTATTATGGTGTTACTGATGAGGCCACTATTGCTTCGCCAAACGCTTACAACTTAGACGGTATTGACATCAGTGATTGGACTACTAGAAACGCTACTGAATTTAGACTTACTACAATATCTAGTGAGGAATATTTAAATATAACTACCTCTGAAGATTTAGCAGCAGTTTGGGAAAGAGAAGATAATATTAATGAAGGACAAACAATTAGCAACCTAGCAGTTGGTGATGTTGTTGCTTTCCAATTAGACACAAATAACAAAGATGGCTTATATGGTTTGTTCAGAGTAGCAACTATTGAAGCAGGTGATAATTCTAATGACTATATCGAAATAGAAGTTTTAGTTCAAGAATAAAACTAAAACTTTCACATATAAAGAAGGCTCGGAAAATTGTTTCCGAGCCTTCTTTTTTATCAATAAACTTTAAATTTTGTTATTTTACTGCAGCTAATGCCTTTTCGTAATCAGGTTCATTTCCAATTTCAGGAACTAACTGATTATAAACTATTTTTCCTTTTGGATTTACGACTACAACAGCTCTAGCATTTAGTCCTTTAAATCCACCATCAACAAGTTCTACTCCATAATCTTTTCCAAAACTATCGTTTCTAAAATTCGAAACTGGAATTGCATTTTCAATATCCTGAGCAGCACAAAATCTTGCTTGTGCAAAAGGCAAATCTTTTGAAACGCATAACACCACTGTATTGTCTAAAGCTGCCGCCTTTTCATTAAATTCCCTTACTGACATAGCACATACTTTAGTGTCTACACTTGGGAATATATTTAATATCACATTTTTACCTTTATAATCTGAAAGAGAAACTTCTGACATATCAGTTTTTACCAATTTGAAATCAGGAGCTTTCTCTCCTTTAGCAGGTAAATCTGCCACTGTGTTGGACGGATTTCCGCCTAATGTTACTTTCGCCATAATTTATGTTTTTAATTTAGTTTACCTTTGTTAAACTTGAATGAGTTTGAATAGTTATTGTTTTTCCACTAAGATTTAGAAAATGAATTCATTAAAATTATATGCAGTCGTTTTGGGCGGTGCAGCAGAAAAATCAAATACTGAACTACATGATGTGGTATTTGCAGTAGGACCCAACATTGAGGACTGCTATTTCCAATTACTCGAAAAGTGGTTCGGACTTCCGGAGAAAATGCACATTGATTCCTATCTGGAATTAGATGTTGTAGACGGATATAAAATCAGTTTACTTAAAGAAAAAAATACGAATAAAGACAAAAAATTATTTTTCATCAATTTAGGTGCCTATAAAGAAGGTGATTTTATGGAACATCACGCTACAACTTTTTTAGTCGGCAGACTTGCAACCGATATTAAAAAAAGAGCAAAAGAAAAGTTATTAAATGGTTTTGATGAAGTTCACAAGGATGATTTATATGAAGTAGATGATATGATAGCCATTGAAGAACTAGAGGGATATCATGTTCATCTTTCCCCAACTGATAAGCCAGAAAACTTAAAACCAGTAAATGGGTATCATATAGTACCTAAGAAAATGGTAAAAGCATTTTTGGAGCAGAAAAAATAAAAAGGGGAATCGAATGATTCCCCTTTTAGCTATATATTTAAATATTTCAATTTTTATTCTTCCTTTTTCTTGTCCATTGAAAGGGCTTTAATCACTAAACCGATAAAGCCCCCCAAAGTGATAGTCAAACAAACTACCATTCCGATTATTGCTTCTGTACTCATCATTTTCTAACAAATTTTTTGTAAAACCATCCATTAAATACAATTGCGATCACTAATGCAATTCCCCATTGAGTTACAATACTCGCATTACTGTAAACATCCATTACATTCCAATTGCCCTCTGCATCAAACCAAGGATACTCGCTATAACCTTGACTCATCCACCAGTACACTAGAAATAATCCGAAAATAAAAATGGCATAAATCATGAGTTTGAAATACCAATTCGCAACTGTGAAATCAGAGCTTTCATCTATGAAATCTTTTTTATACTTAGTTGGACCATATCTAATTATCAAGAATGCTAAGAAAATACCACTTACCAATAATCCTAATCCCCACACCCAATCTTGATTTTTAAATACATCCAAAGAATAAGCGGATGGAAATCCAATTATAAAACAAGAAGCACCCGCTACGAAAGCTGCTTGTTTTCTTGTTAAAGTATAGTCTGTTAAATTTTTAATGAGCAATTGCATCATGGGCAGCAATGAACTAAACGCAGCCATTAAAAATGCTCCGAAAAATATGAAGGATAAAATTGGTCCTCCCGGCATTTTTGCAAAAAGTTGCGGTATGACCGTAAACGTCAGCGCTTGACTGCCTTCATGCAAATAAGCCATAGCACCTTCTGGAGTGGCAGACATAGCAAAAACTGCAGGCAATATAGCCATAGCCGCCAATAAGGCAGCTGTATTATTCCCAAAAGCACCTAGGAAGGTGTTTAAAGTGACATCTTCTCTTTTATTAGAGAAAGAACCGATTGTAATCATCAAACCCCAAGCGGCACCAGTGCTCCATGCGGAATCAGTAATTGCTTCAATCCAAATGGTTGGGTTAGAGAATTTGTCTACATCAATTGTAAATAAATATTCTAAACCTTGATATCCACCTTCCATATTTAAAGCAAAAGCAGAAACCACCATTAAAAGTATAAATAAGGTTGGAATTAGGATTTTATTTACTTTTTCCAATCCATTTTTAATTCCCTTACTTAACACCCAAATAGCCGCCAAAATAGTCACCACATAACAAACCACAGCAACCCAACTGGAATTAGATAAGCTTGCCCAAAAGGTATCCATAAAATCAGTCTCACCAATTTTGGTATTCAATTCACCAGAGCCAAAAAGATATCCTATCAAACTCTCCGTATTCAGAATGAAATATCGGAGTGACCAGCCGGTAACAACGGAATAGTAAAATGCAATTCCCAGCGTTACGATGGTGATAAATACCCCCATCCAATTAAATTTCTTACCAGCTAAATTTCCTAATGAACCTAAAGTTCCTTTTTGATAATGCTTACCTAAAGCTAATTCAGCCATCAGTAAAGGGATTGACCAAACTAATAAAAACACCATCCAAAGTATAATAAAAGTACCTCCATATTCCCCGGCAATTCGAGGGAAACGCCAGAGATTCCCTGCACCAATAGCCATTCCTAAAGAAGCCAGGATTATACTCCACCTACTACTAAATTCTTCAACTTTTTCAGCCATAAACGTCTCATTTGGTTTTAAAAACAAGCCGAATTTAGCCAAACATATTACTTTGTCAAATTTATAGATAGATTCATTTGTGGACTATGAAGGAAATAGCTGATATTTTAAAATCTTCGGTGATAAATTTTTGTGATTTTAAATAGCATTTGAATTTGCGATCGGTTCTCAACTAGCCTTTTGCTTTTTGGCTTTCTGGTTGAGATATTTAACTAATTTATCGTATTCTGTATTTTCCTTATTGGAAAGTTTAATAACCTTTTTTTTGCCGTAAAGAATTTTTGTTTCCCTAAACTCCCCTTGCTTAGTTTTGACTATATCCTCTCTCCAGCCTTTAATTTCGGCAAGAGGCAAATCAATTCTACTGCGACTAATCGGAAAAAATATATTCAGCCTATTATTTCCTGCTTTTATAATTTTCACAGCAGCCAATAATTTCCCTAAAACCAATAAGGCAATGACAAGTGTAATTGGAGTTAAAATGAGCTTGATTATAAAAAAAGATTCACTATTCAAAAGGCTGTCCAATAACAAAAAAAATGACCCGAAAATAAGAACTAAAAAGATACTTAATGCAAAAATGGTATTATAGCGAGGTTTTGAAACAATCATAAAGGCTCAGGATTAAATTCTAAATCAATTTTAGAAAGCAATTCCAATTCTTGCTTTGCAAACTTAGATGGCAAACTAGCTAAATCTGTCCCTTTATCAGCCTTAAAATTATTGTAGTCTTGAAAAATAACTCCATCAACTTTCTCTTTGTTGACAGATTCCCTGAAGCGAACGCCTCCACCATCTGTCTGATATGAATAAGCAAAATAATCCATTTCGAATGTAGTAGCATTAAACCAAAAAATAAAAACATCTTGATAGTCTGCGCCTCCACCATCTTGTTTAAATCTCACTTCAATTGTTTTATAAGGTCTACCTTTTATCAGAACATCTTCTCTGTTATGAGCCAAAACTGCGTCATCTTTAAGATTATAAGGAAGTAATGCAAAATAATGAACGGAATTAACGGAATTGGCATAAGCAGCAGAATCTTTAGCCGATAATTCAACTTCTCTACCATTAACTAATCTTTTAAATCCAGTATTATCTAAAACATCATTGATTTCTCTACCAGTGGAATCTTGAAAAATTCTTTTGTATTGAAATTTACCATCATCATGTTTAAGCGAGTAAAATTTATCTCTAAATTGAAATTCAACATCTAATTTATCATAAGCATCACCACCATAATATTTGATAGCATTTTGAATTGTTTGGTCAGCCGATTGCTCAGCAGGACTACAAGCAACCATAGTTATTATTAAAATTATTGATCCTAAAATATTTCTCATAGAACAAAAATACGCCTTAATCTTAAAATAGTTTAGAATGCATCACTATCCACCTTTCAGGTAACTCCCCTTTTAATGCTTGTTGATAATCTGAATAACTGCATGGAACAATAGAATTCCGATTAAAGCGGTTATTTCCCGATGGATTTGGAACTTCCATCCACCATTTATCAATGAAATTACTTTTATAAAAAGTCAATATTTCTGGCTCCATGGGCATGGATACCACATATTTCATATAATCATTGGAACGGAAATCCCTTGACTCTTTTCTATGATAAAATCCTTCGATAAAATACCAAATCATGGTCGACAAAACCGCTGCGGATTTACTGGATTCATCATCTTTAGTGACATCAAATTCATAAAACCCGATAGCACTCAATTTTTCATTAATCCCTGCATACCAACATAATTGGCAGGCCTCCTCACCTGTCAATCCGAAAGGCTGAGCTTGAACAGTGGCTGGGAAATCAGAAGATTTTATAGCAGACAAATCAAAACTCATCATATCTGCTTGACGGATAACAGGCTCCATTTCTTTTATATCATGACGTAAAGCTCCTATTCGATGCGCTTCAAAATATAATTTTTCAAGTGTGGTGATTGCCTGTGGATTTACTAGATAGGTTTGATAGGCTAAATGGCTATAATTAAATAAATAATTGGGTTGGTGCATTAGCATTTTTTGTATATGCTGTTGATTGGCTGGAGCCTCTTTATCCTCCATATCCAAAAAAGCATCCACGTTTAAAACGCTGATGAGCTTTTCCATTTCTTCATAAGCCAAATATTGAGCAAAGCCCATATCTTGAGAACCACCAATTAAGATAGGCAACACATTATTTTCGATACAAGCATGGCAAACTTCTTGAACTCTTCCGAAAGTTTGCTCCGTGTCAATAGCTTCAGAAATATTTCCTAAATCCACAATATTATAAGCGCCAGAACCTTTTGATAATCTGTAGAGTTTTTTTCTTAGGGCATTCGCACCGCCCACCGTACCTGCATTTTCTTCATTAATTCCTTTATCCGAAATACCAATCAAAGCGATATCAGCACTTTTATAATCAGGGAATTTCTCTTGATAAACTTTAATATTCTTATAAAAAGTCCCTTGCTTTTTAATATCGGAATAAATCTCCTCGGGAACGGGGCTAAAGAAAAGTCTTAAATCCATGGCATGAATTTAATAACAATAATTAGATGGACATGAGTTTTGAGAGAAATGATTTAAAAATCTGTTTCGGCTAAGCACTCAACCATTTCTTTCTTAGAGACTCTTGAAAAGATTAAAACTCAAATTAGAGTAATGTGAAACAAGCCTACATTTAATTAATCACTTCGTGATTTTATTTTAACCACAAAGAGGCAAAAGAAAACAAAAGTTGAATTGCCTTCGGCAATTCATTCTCTAAGAATGAAGTATATTGTTCGATTGGAGAGTAGATAATGATATTGATTATCAAATATAAGTATTGCTAAAAAGCATTAAAAATCTTAAGATTGTTTCACAGAAAAAATTCAACCAAACCCAAATGCAAATGAATATAAGTAAAACCTATCTTAATGAACTAACCTATAAAATAAATGGCGCTGCAATTGAAGTTCATAAAGAATTAGGTCCTGGTTTACTAGAAAGTGTATATCAACAATGTTTAGCACATGAACTTAATAACCGAAATATTGAGTTTCAAACCGAAAAAATGACTCCAATTAAATTTAAGGGATTGGACTTAATTACAAATTTAAGATGTGATTTAATAGTTGAAAATTCCATATGCATTGAATTGAAAGCCGTTAAAGACCTATTACCAGTACATGAGGCTCAATTATTGAGCTATATGAAGCTATTAAAAATACCAAAAGGTATTCTTTATAATTTTAATGTATATAATCTGTACAGCGAAGGACAAAAAACCTTTGTAAATGAGCACTTTGCCAATTTGATTTAAAAATAATCTTGATTATTTTCCTTTTGTTTTCTTTTGTTACTTTGTGGTTAAAAATTAATGTCGAAGACATTATAGAATAAAGTTCCGTAGTTAGGTAAAGCTCAAAAATTTTAGAAGAATCCTCTAATTCACCACTCCCCTCACCATTTCTTTCTTTCCTGGAGGGCCAGGTAAAGTTTCTACTTCAAAGCCTACAGATTTTAAGTCTCTTTTTAATTGCCCTTTAGCGCTGTAGGTTGTAAAAACCCCTCCTTCTCTCAATAAAGAGAAACATTTCTGCAATAAATCTGATGTCCACAATTCTGCTTGCTTGTTTGGAGCAAAGGCATCAAAAAATAGCACATCAAATCTATCTTCAGATTGGAAATCCTCCAGTTTGTTTTGAATTTTATGAATAGAGAAATAAGAATTGATTTCAACAATTTCATTCCATTCGCTAGTGTGTATTTGCTCAAAAACACTTTTTAAATCTTCCTGACCTATTAATTGGGCATAATTTAATTGATCAATAATTTCCATATCTAATGGAAAAGGCTCTAAAGTGGTGAAATTGATTTTCACTTCATTTTCCATGGCAAACTGAGCGGCTAAAAGGGCGTTCAATCCTGTTCCAAAACCTACTTCAAAAATATTGACTTGCTTGGGCAAACCTGATTTGGTTCTCCAAAATCGTAAACCTTTTTCAATAAAAACATGAACTGACTCCTGCAAAGCACCATGAAAAGAGTGATAAGTTTCCTTTAATCCTTCATGATAAAGTGAATGAGAACCGTCTTCAGTAGTTATAATTTTGATACTATCCATGATTGTTAATCTAAATCATTACGATGCTCCACCTTATAAATCAATGCAACAGCATGCGCATCTATACCTTCTTCCCTACCCACAAATCCTAATTTCTCTGTGGTGGTTGCTTTTAAAGATAAATCATCCTCGCTTATCTTCATCACCTTAGATAAAACTGTTACCATCTCAGGAATCAAAGGGTTGATTTTTGGTTTTTGCAAACCTACTGTCACATCTAAATTTCCAATTTCATATCCTTTTTTGCGAATTAAAGCCACTGTTCTTTCCAAGAGGATTTTACTGTCTATTCCTTTATATTGTGGGTCTTGGTCGGAAAAATGAAAACCAATATCTCTCAAATTAGCAGCACCCAATAAAGCATCACAAATCACATGGATTAAAACATCGGCATCAGAATGTCCTACTCCGCCTTTATGATAATCCAGTTTTATTCCGCCTAACCAGAATTCTTCACCTTCTGCCAGGCGATGCACATCATAACCATATCCTATTCTGAAATTCATTTCTTTGCTTTATAATAAATGGTGGAACAATTTTGGTCTCTTAAAATTTCATTTGAAGCTTCATGAATATCTTTTCTACTAACTGCTTTGATTAAATCTATTTCTTCATTTACCAAATTAGGATTTCCCATTGCAGCACCGAAAGCGATGGACATTGCACGATTCAAAATATCAACTTCACCATAAACTGTAGTAGAAATGGCCTGATTCTTAACCTTTTCTAATTCTATATTGGCTACTTCTTCCGCTTGTAATTCTTTAATGATTTGCTGAACAGCTTTATCCGCATTTTCTAAACTAATACCTGATGAAACCTGACCACTTATAACCAATAATCCAGGGTCAACTGAACCTGTAACGTATGCAGCTAGGCTAGAAAAAAAACCAGTTTCCTTCACTAATTTCTTATATAATCTACTGGATTTACCTCTTCCTAAAATATCACTCATCAAGTCCGTTGCGTAATATTTCTCATCCGTTTTAGCTGGCATATGGTAGGCTTTATACAAGGCATCAACTGGTACATCCGCTTCAATTTCCAAAAACTTAGCCTTTTCTTGCTTTGGCTCAACAGGCAGTTTTCTCTCCCGCTTTTCACCTGATGGGATTTCACCAAACCATTTTTCAGCTAAATCCTTTATTTGCTCTGTTTCTACATTTCCTGCCACTACTAAATAAGCATTATTAGGTCTATAGTGTGTAAAGAAAAAATCCTTTACATCATCCATCGTTGCATTCTCGATGTGTGAAATTTCTTTTCCAATGGTCGCCCATAGATAAGGATGTTTTTCATAAGTCAGCGGCCTCATTTTCAACCATAAATCCCCGTAAGGTTGGTTTAGATAACGCTGCTTAAATTCTTCTATCACTACACTTCTTTGAACTTCCAATACTTTTGGGTCAAAAGAAAGCGATAACATTCGGTCAGATTCCAACCAAAAAGCTGTTTCAATATTTTGCGCTGGAAGTGTGACATAATAATTAGTGACATCAGTACTTGTAAAGGCGTTATTCTCCCCGCCAACTTTTTGAAGCGGCTCGTCATAATTTGGGATATTTTTTGACCCTCCAAACATCAAATGCTCAAACAAATGAGCGAAACCTGTTTTATCGGGTTTCTCATCTCTTGAGCCCACATCATATAGTAGGTTAACAACGGCTAAAGGTGTATTTTTGTCTTCGTGAACATATACATTCAGACCATTATCAAGCGTAAAAGAATTGAACTTTATCATAAGCTATTGTGTGAATCAAAAATAAAAAATATAATGGCTTTTGCAGATTAGACCATTACTTTAAATTTGTTGGATAAAAGTTTCCAACTTTTTAAGGAAACCCAAAGATATAATTAGTAATTTAAAAACTAAACTTAAACCTTTAAAGCCTTTCTACAAGGTATTTTTTCATGCAATTCGATAGAAAAAAATTATCCAACAATAAGCTGATTAACCTTTACAAGCAAATTTTGTTGCCCCGACTCATAGAAGAAAAAATGTTGATTTTACTTCGACAAAACAAAATCAGCAAATGGTTTTCAGGAATCGGACAAGAGGCAATCTCTGTTGGTTCTGCAGCAGCTCTGGAAAAAGATGAATATATATTGCCGATGCATAGAAATCTCGGTGTTTTCACAACAAGGGAAATTCCATTGAATAGATTATTCTCGCAATTTCAAGGGAAAATGCAGGGCTTTACAAAAGGAAGAGACCGCTCTTTTCACTTTGGAACTAATGAATTTCATATTGTTGGAATGATATCACACCTCGGCCCGCAATTAGGAGTGGCTGATGGCATTGCCTTAGCCGATAAATTAAGTGGGGCGAACAAAGCCACCCTAGTTTTTAGTGGGGATGGAGGAAGTTCGGAAGGAGATTTTCATGAAGCATTAAATGTGGCTGCTGTTTGGGATTTGCCAGTAATTTTTATGATTGAAAATAATGGTTACGGACTTTCTACACCTAGTAATGAGCAGTTTAAATTCAAAAACTTCATTGACAAAGGCCCTGGTTATGGAATGGAAGCCATAAAAGTAGATGGTAATAATATTTTGGAAGTTTACCACGCGGTAGATACTGCGGCTAAAAAAATCCGTAAAAATCCTAAGCCTATCTTAATTGAGGCCATGACTTTCAGAATGAGGGGGCATGAGGAAGCTTCAGGGACAAAATATGTTCCGCAGGAGTTGTTTGATAAGTGGGCTAAAAAAGACCCTGTAGATAATTACGAGCAATATTTATTAAAAGAAAAAATCATTTCTCAAGATGAGATAGATGAATTAAGAGCTACTATAAAATCAAACATTAATAAAGGCTTAAAACTTGCGGGTGAAGATATTTATCCTGAAGTGAGTACAGAACAGCAAGTTGCTGATTTGTTTTTGCCTAACAACTCAAAACCTATTGCTCCAAAATCTGAAAAGAAAAGCAGCAAAAGATATGTGGATGCCATTTCTGATGGTTTAAAACAGTCATTTGAGAAATATCCTGAGTTAGTAATCATGGGACAGGATGTTGCTGATTATGGAGGTGTTTTTAAAATCACGGAAGGATTTGTCGACCAATTCGGGAAAGATAGAATCAGAAATACACCGCTTTGTGAATCAGCCATCATTGGAATTGGCTTAGGAATGAGCATCAAAAAGCAAAAATCAGTAATCGAAATGCAGTTTGCTGATTTTGTGACTTGTGGATTTAATCAAATCGTAAATAATCTGGCGAAATCTCATTATCGCTGGGGGCAAAATGCTGATGTGGTAGTCCGAATGCCAACTGGCGCAGGGGTAGCAGCTGGGCCATTTCACTCTCAATCTAATGAAGCCTGGTTTTTCCACACGCCTGGTTTGAAAATAGTTTTCCCTTCGAATCCTTATGAAGCAAAAGGATTACTTACGGCAGCCATAGAAGACCCAAATCCGGTGATGTATTTTGAGCATAAAGCACTTTACCGTTCCTTAACAGATGAAATTCCAGATGATTATTATACTGTTGAGATAGGGAAAGCTAAAATCCTCAATGAAGGTTCAGACATCACAATTGTTACTTACGGTATGGGCGTGCATTGGGCAAAGGAAGCAATGAATGATTTATCTGATTTATCTGTTGAGTTGATTGATTTAAGAACTTTATTGCCTTGGGATAAGGAAACCGTTGAAAAGAGTGTTTTGAAAACTGGAAAAGTCTTGATTTGCAATGAAGACTGCCTGACAGGAAGCATTAGCGGTGAAATAGCAGCATGGATTAGTGAAAATTGTTTTGAAGCTTTGGATGCACCTATATTAAGAGAAGGAAGTTTGGACACTCCCGTTCCGTTTAATGCAGATTTAGAACAAAACTTTTTACCGAAGGAAAGAATTAAAGTAAAGCTTAAAAAACTAGCTGAATACTGAAAATCAGACTTAGAACATATAGAAAATTCTTATTCTGGAAAATTGGCAGTAAATTGAAAGTTTAGAAATTAAAATTTGATAAAGAAATCACCATATCAATTCTTTGGATTAGCGATTGCTATTTTTTTAGCGAGCTTCATCTTTATGCCAGCAACTTCCTATGGACAAGAAACTGGAGGTAAAAAGCTAGAAGTTTCTGAAAAAAACAGTCCATCCAAAATGGACAATAAAAAAATCAGGACTTCTAAAAGAAGAAGAGCAAAGGGCAATCCTAATAAAGGAACGAATAAAGTAATCGTAATTAACCCTTTTAAGTGGGATTGGGATAAAGTGATGTGGTTCAAGGCAAGAAAAAGCGATTATGAAACTTACGATTATAATCCAGATAAAAGACCCAAAAGAAAAACTTACGACAATAAACCAAATTACAAATCAGCTGATAGAGAGGCTATTACTAATCCATCGGAATTACAAACTCCTTTAATTCCATATGACAGTCGAATAGCAGACAAAGGTCCTGTATTACTGAAGAAATCAAATCCAAAAAAGGGTGAGGGAAGCAAGGTTGGGGGTAAAAAACTTTTCAGTGAGAGAAAAGATAAAGACAGAAAAGCATTCGATAATGATAAGCTAGAAACTGCTTCTAAGCCTGATTTGGAGCCGAAAATGAGTGATAGTAAGATCATGTTTAACAAGCAAAAAGATGATTATGCCAAAATGAACAATGATAAGCTAAGAATTTCAGAGAGACCTGATTACAAGTCGAATAAAACCGATGGTGATAAGTTACTAATAATTGATGCTGCTGATAAAAAACCAAATCCTTACAATAATGATAAGCTGCTGATATCCGAGCCAGCCAATAGGGAACGTAAACCTTATGATGATGATAAATTAATGACAATAAACATCAAGGATAAAAACATAAAGCCATATGATGATGATAAGTTAATGAATGCTCGACCGGCTAATTATGTAAGAAAACCTTTTGATAAGGACAAATTGATGATTGCACAGCCAGCCAACCGTGAGAGAAAGCCTTATGATAATAGCAAACTTATGACGGCAACTCCTGCTAATCCTGAGCGAAAACCTTTCGATAACAGTAAATTAATGACTTCCACCATATTCAAGCCTAGCAAACAAGACTTACATGATGATAGATTATTAACAGTTCTTGAAAAGAAAAATCCAACTGATGAAATGAAGCAAAACAGTAAGGATATCTCAAATTTAGAAGGTGATTATAAAAGACACTTCTATATAAGTAGCGAATCTCATCCTGGCACAAAAATATTGGCTGCAGAAAACACTAAAGTCCCTTTTCTGGCAAGAACTTTTCAGTCCGTGGCCTCGTTTTTTACAAATATTTGGACAGATAATACACAGCCAAATTATGTGACACGCAAAAAACCTAAAGAAAAGCGAGACAAAAACGAAGGTCAAATTTGGGATAATTCTGTTCATCCTAATGAATGGAAAAAAGAAAAAGCGGAATCAGGAGAACAATAAAAAATTACTAGAACTTATGAAGTGGAATAAATTAGATAACATAGATACTTTAGATAAAATTTCAACAGAATCTAAAGAGCAGTCTGTCATAATATTTAAGCATAGCACAAGCTGTTCAATTAGTGCTATGGCCTTAAATAGGCTCGAAAGAAGTTGGAACGAAGGCGAAATGAGTGAGGTTAAACCTTATTACCTCGATTTAATTTCATATCGAAACATTTCAAATGCTATAGCGGAAAAATTTGGCGTTACGCATCAATCTCCTCAAGTATTATTAATAAAAAATGGAGAATGCGTTTATGATGATTCCCATATGGGAATAAATTATCAAAATTTAAAGACTGAAATAGGTTTATAATTACAGTAAATTGAAATTTATTACTTGTTCAATATCAGGATGTAAACTTTTAGCAACGGGACAGTTAAGTGCGATATTCTTTAATTTTTGAATATCAACATTTGATAAATCATTTTTCCACTTAACATCGATTGTAATTTTACTAATCCTGCGCGGGTTTGATTCCATCATTTTTTCTAAATCACAACTTATTTCACCTAAATCTAACTTATTTTGGTCAGCGTAAATACCCATTACAGTAAGCATACAACTAGCTAATGAAGTCGCAGCTAAATCTGTAGGAGAAAAATAGGCTCCTTGACCATTATTATCAACAGGAGCATCAGTAATTAAGGAATTTCCCGAACGATTGTGGGTCGCATTTGTTCTTAGTGGATGAATATATTTTATTGATGACGTAGCCATAAACTATGTGATTTGTTTATCGTTTGATTTAAAAAAATTAAATTTGTAGAATTATTTACTGTAAATGAAAAAACTGCTTATCTTTTTTTTTCTAACAATCATTGTTTTAGCTGAAGCCAAAAGCCAGCAAGACGATCCGTTTGAATATGGCCAAGAATTTCTATTTGGTGCTACCAAAGCAACTAACGGTGGTCTAATCTCTGGAGGATTCTTTAGATATAGTGCTAAAAAAACGGATAAATTATTTCAAACATTTGGTATAGAAATAGCCAATGTTCGTCACCCACAGGAAAGAAGAGCTCCAAGTCCAACATTTTTTAGCAATTCCACTTTTTATGAAGGAAAAGAAAATTATTTAATAAGCACCAGACTTTTGTATGGATATGACGCTTTATTATTTAAGAAAGCAGAACAAAAAGGAGTGCAAATTAATGGAGTTTTAACTGCTGGACCAACCTTCGGTCTTGTGTCTCCTTATTTTCTCAGAAGTGAGGGAGGAGAATTAGTGACATTTTCACAAATATTTAATGGGACTGCACCAGTGTCCATCACTGGACCAGCTGGATATTTTTCAGGACTAAGCAACATGGAAATCGTTATGGGTGCGCATATTAGGGCTTCTTTATTATTTGAATTCGGTACTTTCAAAAGTAAAGTAACAGGTTTTGAAGTAGGCTTTTTAGGAGAGATTTTTACCAGAAGAATAGAAATTGTGCCTTTAGGTACTAAAAATTATAACTTTTACCCAGCTGCGTTTGTCAGTATATTGTTTGGGTCAAGAAAATAAATTACAAATCGATTAAGAGATTGATATGATAGATTTACCGGTAGTAAGCCAAGAAGAAAAAAAGAAAAATAAAAAACCGGATTGGTTAAGGGTTAAATTACCTGTTGGTAAGGAGTATGCAAACGTTCGCAAAATAGTGGATGAAAATAAATTGCACACCATCTGCGAAAGCGGTAATTGCCCAAATATGGGAGAATGCTGGGGAGCAGGTACTGCCACTTTCATGATTTTAGGTAATGTGTGTACAAGAAGCTGTTCTTTCTGTGCAGTTGCAACAGGTCGTCCACCTGAATATGATGAGCAAGAGCCACAAAGAGTGGCAGAAGCCATAAAAAAAATGGGGGTAAAACATGCTGTTTTGACATCTGTCAATAGAGATGAATTGAAAGATAGAGGTGCTGAAATATGGTATCAGACTGTAGTGAAAACTAAAGAGCTTTCTCCTGAAACTACTATAGAAACATTAATCCCTGATGTTAAAGGAAAATGGGATGCTTTGTATAGAATGATTGAAGCTGGACAAGAAGTGGTTTCGCACAATGTAGAAACAGTTCCTAGCCTTTACAGAAGAGTTAGGCCTCAAGCTAAATATCAAAGAAGTTTAGATCAGATTAAACTTACCAAAGAATTTGGTAAAAGAACCAAAACCGGTATCATGGTAGGTTTAGGCGAAACTCAAGACGAAATGTTTGCTGTTATGGATGATTTAGTAGCACATGGTTGTGATATTTTAACTGTAGGTCAGTATTTACAACCTACTAAAAGACATCATGATGTGATTGAATATGTGCATCCTGAGATATTTGATATGTACAGAGAAGAAGGACTGAAAAGAGGATTGAAATATGTGGAATCAGGACCTTTGGTTCGTTCTTCATATCATGCCGAAAGACACGTAAACGTTCCTATTTAAGGAAAAGAAATATATTTTTAAACCACAGCGTTAAGTGAAATCCACTTATCTTGCTGTGGTTTTTGCTTTTTAAACTTCTTAATTGAATTTTTAAAAGCTTTTACAGTTTTATTACCGGCTTTTTTGAGCCAATTATACTTACTTATGCAAGATAATTATATTGTTACCCTAGAAAATCTCAAATTGAAAGATTATCGAAGTCTGATAAACTCGATGAAAAAAGCCTATGCAGGATGGGATGATTTATGGGAGGTAGATCATATCAAAACATTGATTGATAAATTTCCTGAAGGACAATTATGCGTACTGGTTAATGGACAAGTTGCAGGTTGTGCTTTATCCATAATAGTTGATTATTCAGAATTTGGAGACAACCATACCTATCCACAAATAACAGGTAATGAGTCTTTTGATACTCACAATCCAGATGGAGATGTACTCTATGGAATAGATGTTTTTGTGCATCCGGACTTTAGGGGAATGAGAGTGGGCAGAAGAATGTATGATGCTCGTAAAGATTTGGTAGAACAATTAAATCTTCACTCGATTGTTGCAGGTGGTAGACTTCCAGGCTATTCCAAATTTGCTGAGAAGATGACTCCTAAGCAATACATACAGAAAGTGATTGTAAAGGACATCTATGACAAAACATTATCTTTTCAATTGTCAAATGACTTTCACGTAAAGAAAGTATTGAAAGGCTATCTGCCTGGCGATAAACAATCTGCAGAATATGCGGCTTTAATTGAGTGGAACAATATTTATTATGAACCCTCAGAAGAATATGTCCACATCCCAAAAACGGTAATTCGACTTGGCTTGGTACAGTGGCAAATGCGCCCAACTCCTTCATTGAAGGCAATGCAAGAACAAATAGAGTTCTTTATTGATGTAGTTAGTGGTTACCAATGTGATTTCATTTTATTCCCAGAATTATTTAATGCCCCATTAATGGCGGAATTCAACCATTTGGATGAAGCATCAGCCATTAGGGAATTGGCGAAATACACAGAACCACTGAAAGAAATTTTTCAAGAATATGCCATCAATTATAATGTAAACATTATCACCGGAAGTATGCCAGTCATGAGCAGAGGGAAACTTTACAATAAAGGATTCTTGTGTAGAAGAGATGGGACCAGCGAAACCTATGAAAAAATCCATATGACACCTGCTGAAGTCAGTGCTTGGGGTATGAGTGGTGGAAGAAAGATTCAAGCTTTTGATACTGATTGCGGTAAAATTGGCGTTTTAATTTGTTATGATGTGGAATTCCCAGAGATGGGCCGATTGTTAGCAGATGAGGATATGAAATTATTATTCGTTCCTTTTCTAACTGACACACAAAATGGCTACATGAGAGTTCGACTTTGTGCACAAGCCCGTGCTATTGAAAATGAGTGCTATGTTGCCATAGCAGGAAGTGTAGGGAATTTGCCAAAAGTAAATAACATGGATATCCAGTTTGCTCAATCAGGGGTATTTACGCCTTCCGATTTTGCATTCCCTACGAATGGGGTAAAAACGGAAGCCACGCCTAATACGGAGATGACAGTAATTGCAGATGTAGATGTTAATTTGCTAAAAGAATTGCATACTTACGGAAGCGTGCGTAATTTGAAGGATAGAAGAAAAGATTTATATATACTAAAAAAGAAATAGCTTAGTGAAGGTAGAAGAGTTCGTAAGTTTAAGTTTGTTTAAGAAAATAAAGACTTTATACGTGGATGGAGAATTTGTGACTTCCATCCGCTATTATCGCTATAAGGTGAATTTATTTTTATTGAATGACTTTTATGTAGAAGCTTTTTACCACCCCAAAACTGACCGTATTGAAAAAATCGTTCCTTTCGACAGTAACCATACAAGAAAGAAATTTTATACTGACCAAGTGAAATTACCGCATTGGTTCGAAAAAGTATCTTAAAATGATAGACTTAAGAAGTGACACTATAACCCAACCAACGTCTGGAATGAAGCAAGCCATGATGGAAGCTCCGGTTGGGGATGATGTTTTTGGTGAAGACCCAACCATCAATGCTTTGGAAAAAAAAGCAGCTGATTATTTTGGAATGGAATCAGCCATCTTTTGCCCAAGCGGAACCATGACCAACCAAATTGCCATCAGGGTTCATACAGCTCCTCATACCGAAGTCATTTGCGATGCAAAATCTCATATTTATTTATATGAAGGCGGTGGAATTGCTTATAATTCTTTTGCTTCCGTTCGTCTGTTGCATGGTGATAGAGGAAGAATAACCGCTGAAATGGTTAAGGATAATATTAATAATCCTGATGATGTGCATGCGCCCATTTCTACTTTAGTTTCTTTGGAAAACACCATGAATAAAGGCGGTGGATGCGTATATGATTTTAAAGAAATTGAAAAAATCAGTGCCCTATGTAAAGAGAAGGGTTTGAAACTCCATTTGGATGGAGCAAGATTATTCAATGCATTGGTCGCTACTGACGATGACCCAAAAAAATATGGACAGCATTTTGACACCATTTCAATATGTTTATCAAAAGGCTTGGGCTGTCCGGTGGGATCCTTATTGTTAGGAGATAAAGCAACCATCAAAAAAGCCAGAAGGGTAAGAAAAGTATTAGGAGGCGGAATGCGCCAAGCAGGATTTTTGGCAGCGGCAGGGATTTATGCGTTGGACCATCACATAAACCGACTAAAAGAGGACAATGAGAGAGCAAAAACCATTGCCAATGCTTTGGAAGGTTTAAGTTTTGTAGAATCTGTTCTGCCAGTGGAAACTAATATTGTGATTTTCAAATTGACCAATAATGCACTAGCCATTGATTTCGTAGAAAAATTAAAGCAAAAAGGAATTTTGGCAGTTCCATTTGGAAAGCATGATGTCCGATTTGTAACACATCTCGATTTTGATGATGATATGCTTAATGATTTGATTAAAAAATTAAAAGCAATTTAAATCGATTAATACAATATCCTACCGCTATGACATTACCCGAAAAAATTAATGCACAAATAAGAGAAGTTGTAGATTTCCCAAAAGAAGGAATCGTATTTAAAGATATAACTCCAGTTCTTTCCCATCCCAAATTAGTGACTGAAATAGTAGGCTGGTTTGTAGAAAAAGCCAAAAAAGATAATATTGACGTTATAGTGGGAGTAGAATCCAGAGGCTTCCTATTTGGAATGATGATAGCGGAGAAATTAGGAGTTCCATTCGTTCCTGTGAGGAAAGAAGGAAAATTACCAGCTGAAACTATCAAATATTCCTATGATTTAGAATATGGAAGTGCTACTATGGAAATCCATAAGGACTCTATTAAAAAAGATCAAAAAGTAATGATACATGATGATTTGCTGGCAACCGGTGGTACAGCCTTGGCCGCAGCTAAACTAGTGAAAGAATTAGGTGGAAAAGTTGGCAACTTTACCTTTTTAATTGAGTTAGGATTTTTGGAAGGCAAAAAAAAGCTGACCCAGGAAAATGAAGCGGTTTATAGTATCGTTACTTATTAAATAGCAATTTGATATTGATTCCCAAAATCTCTTTCGCCATTTAAAGATGGATTAAGGATGAGGTTAGGTGTTGATATTTTTAAAATTTTAATAATATATTTGAAATTCAAATAGAGCCTATTAGGCATTAAATGAGATACATTGATATTCATTTGATATTTAGTGCCAAATGAAATTTTTGTGTAGTTAATTATTAATATTTATTTTAATAAAAAAGAGATTTATAAAGCAAACATGGAAGAAGCACAGATAGAAAATAAAAGCGCATTGCAACAGAAAGTGAAAGACGTAATGTCTGAAGTGGCTAAAGTGGTAGTTGGGCAAGAGTATATGGTTAACCGTTTACTAATTGGACTTTTCACCAATGGACACGTATTATTGGAAGGTGTACCCGGTTTGGCCAAAACTTTAACGGTTAATACTTTAGCAAATGTTTTGCATTTAGATTTTCAAAGAATTCAGTTTACGCCTGATTTAATGCCATCCGATTTGATCGGAACCATGATTTATAATCAGAAGCAAGGAAATTTTGAAGTTAAGAAAGGACCAATCTTTTCAAATTTAGTATTGGCTGATGAGGTCAACCGTTCTCCTGCCAAAGTGCAATCTGCTCTTTTGGAAGCCATGCAGGAAAAACAAGTGACCATCGGTGAAACTACTTTTCAATTGGATAGACCATTTTTGGTTTTAGCTACTCAAAACCCAGTAGATCAGGAAGGAACCTATCCTCTTCCGGAAGCACAGGTTGACCGTTTTATGCTGAAAGTAACCGTAAGTTATCCTACAAAATCCCAGGAGTTGGAGGTAATGAGAAGAATGTCAAACATGACATTTAAAAAAGATGTGAATACCATCCTGACAAAAGAAGAAATCTTTAGCATAAGAGACCAGGTAAATAAAGTAGAAATTTCTGAATCTTTAGAGCGCTATATTATCGAATTGGTTTACGCCACTCGCTCTCCTTTAGATTATGGATTGAAACAAGAAGCAGAATATATTCAATATGGAGTTTCTCCAAGAGCAAGCATCAATTTAAACCTAGGCGCAAAAGCAATTGCTTATATGGAAGGTAGAGATTATGTATTACCAGAAGATATAAAAGAAATTGCCTATGATGTGATGAATCACAGAATTTTACTCAACTATGAAGCAGAAGCAGATGGGGTAACTACCAAGGACATTATTGAGAAAATTTTAAAACAAATACCAATCGGATAAATAGTAGAAAATTAAAGACACTATGAAAAGCGTTCCGGTTGGGACGCTTTTTTAGTTTAACACAAAATTAATAGAGCGTAAAATTGGTAACAATTTGCTAAAGAGTCTGACAAATTCAGTTAACAATTAAAACCCACCTTTGTCACAAAGAAATTTAAACAAAATTTAAAATTACTTAAGATGAAGAAAATTAATTTATTAACGTTGCTATTTTTAGCATTAGCATTTGGATTCACAGCATGTGATGAAACATCAGTTGATCCTGATGGAAATGAAGGAAACGATAACGGTAACGTAGTCATAACTGACAACATTACTGAAAACACTACTTGGACAAGTGACAATGTTTATCAATTAGGTGGAAGAATTGTTGTTGAGGCAGGTGCAGAATTAACAATTGAAGCAGGTACAATTATTAAGGGTGAAGCAGGTTCACAAGCAAATGCTTCGGCATTAATCATAGCAAGAGACGGGAAATTATTTGCAAACGGAACTGCTGATGAGCCAATCATCTTCACTTCAGTAGCTGATGAAATTCAGCCAGGTCAAATCGCTTCTCCAAACTTAGACCCAACTCAAAATGGTTTATGGGGTGGTGTTATCATCTTAGGAAATGCTCCTATCTCTGCTTCAGCTGATGAAGTACAAATTGAAGGTATTCCAACTTCTGATCCAAATGGTCTTTATGGTGGAACTGATGCTGCTGACAATTCTGGAGAAATCAGGTACATCTCTATCCGTCATGGCGGAACAAACATTGGAGCAGGTAACGAAATCAACGGCTTAACTTTAGGTGGAGTTGGTTCTGGAACTGTAATTGAAAATGTAGAGGTAGTTGCTAACCAAGATGATGGAATTGAGTGGTTCGGTGGAACTGTAAACGTTACAAATGCAGTCGTTTGGAATGCTGGTGATGACGGAATGGATACTGACCAATCATGGAGCGGAACAATGGATAACTTTTTAGTAGTTACTCCAACTGGTCACTGTTTTGAATTAGATGGTCCAGAAGGTGATGTATTATTAGACGTACAACATACTTTTTCTAATGGAACTGTTATAGCTTCAAATGATGCAAGACAAGCTGATGAGTTAATTAATACTGATGAGAATTCAGGAGTAATATTGGAAAATATATTTATCACTGGAATTGTAGAAGGTCAAATTATCAACAGACCATCAGCAGCAAACATTACTTATACGAATGTTATTTTAGATGTTACTACTGACTTAACAAACTATATCCCAGCAGGAGCTACAGTACCAGCAGGAATCGTTGCTGGAACTAATGCACAAGCTGATGCTTCAGTTTTTGCTAACTGGACTTGGGCTGATGTTGCAGCTGATGTATCAAGTCTATAATAACTCAGATAACATTTGCGTAACATAAGCGCTAATTTATAATAAATCCTTAATCAACAAGGATAGTTTACTAAAGGCACACAAAGTAATTTTGTGTGCCTTTAATATTTACTGGCAATTATAAAAAAAGCATAAAAATATACGCATGTTAAAATTTAAACATCTTTTAGCAGTTTTATTGATTCTTACAACTACCGTAGCATTTGCTCAAAAAGGTAAAATAAGAGGAACAGTAATTGAAGACTCAAATGGAGAGCCAATGATTGGCGCCAATGTGGTTGCCGTTAAAATTTCTTCCGACAATCAAGAAGTTACCGGTGGAAACTTAAATGGAGCCGTTACTGATTTGGATGGTCAATTTACAATTCCAGTTGAGGCCGGAACTTACAATGTTAAAGTTTCCTTCGTAACTTTTCAATCCATCACTATTTCAGGAGTAAAAGTTGAAGCTGGAGAAATCAATATCCTAGGAGAAATTAAACTTCAAGAAGAAAAATCTGAATTACAAGAAGTGGTGGTTACCGCTAGAGCTATCAGAACAACGGAAGCTGCTTTAATGACTGTTAAGAAGAAAGCTCCAGGACTAATTGATGGTATTTCTTCTGCAAAATTCAAATTAATTGGTGATGCTACTGCAGTTGAAGCTGTACAGAGAGTGACAGGAGTTTCAATTGAAGGAGGTAAATATGTTTATGTAAGAGGATTAGGAGACCGCTACACTAAAACTACCTTAAATGGAATGGATGTTCCAGGATTAGATCCTGACCGAAATAGCTTGCAGATGGATATATTTCCTACAAGCTTAATTGACAATATGATAGTAAGAAAGTCATTCACTGCTGATTTACCAGCTGATTTTACTGGCGGAATAGTGAATGTTGAAACTAAAGACTTTCCTGAAGAAAGAATTTTGGACGTATCTTTAGGAATAGGATTTAATCCTTCCATGCACCTCAATCCAGATTATTTAACATACGAAGGTGGAAGTACCGATTTTTTAGGTTTCGATGATGGTACCAGAGCTTTACCGCAAGGGGCAAGAGCTACTCAAGTACCTGGCCCTTTTACTGGTAATACAGAAGAGGCATCTGAATTTATCAGAAGTTTTAATCCTAATTTGGCAGCTCAAACCCAAACAAGCCTAATGGATTACGATTTAGGTTTTTCTATAGGTAATCAATTTGAATTAGGCAGTGCAGAAGATGAGAATAAACCGAAATTAGGGTATATTTTCTCACTTTCATATAAAAACAATACTCGTTTTTATGATGATGTTCAATATGGCGAATACCAAAAATATAAAGACCCTGAAAATACTGACATGCGATATGCCACTACTCAAAGTGGTCAGTTAGGTGAAAATAATGTGTTAATTGGAGCACTTGGTGGGTTAGCCTTAAAATCAAAATACACTAAGTTGAGACTTACAGCAATGCGACTTCAAAATGGGGAAAGCAGAGCAGGTCAATTTAACATTCTAAATAATGGTGCTGCAGTTGGGCAGTCAGGTTATGTTGCTGAGTCTGACAACTTAGAATATACCCAAAGTGCTTTAAATAATATATTACTTAATGGTACACATATATTAAATAATAATGACTGGGAAATCGACTGGAGAGTTTCTCCAACCTTTTCAGCTTTAGAGGATCCAGACATTAGAAAAACAGCTTTTTCTGGAATTGATACTGACAATCCAAGATTTGCAGCTGGTGAAGCTGGTAATCCATCCAGAATATGGAGATCATTAAATGAATTTAATATTAATTCTAAAATTGATATTACGAAAAAATACAGCTTCAATGATGAGGATGCTAAGTTCAAATTTGGAGGAAGTCATACTTATAAAAATAGAGATTATGAAATATTATTCTTTGACGTTCAATTTTTCGAACAACAATCTTGGCCAAATCCTAGTCAAGAGGTAGTCCTAGATGAAGAGAATTTATTTCCAAGTGAAACCAACGGAATATACTACCAATCAGGGAATAATAATCCAAACCCAAATGCTTACAACTCTAATGTAAATAATACCGCATTTTATGTTTCAAATGAAATGTCACCAATCAGAAATTTGAAAACTGTATTAGGTTTAAGAGTTGAAAATTATGTGCAAAGACATACTGGTAGAGACCAAGCATTTGCAAGTGGAAGTTCTAATGGAAGAAACCTTGTAAACGAAAAGGTATTAGATTCATTCGATTTCTTTCCTACTGCCAATTTGATTTATTCATTAACTGATGACCAAAATTTAAGGGCTTCTTACTCTAAAACAATTGCAAGACCTTCTTTTAAAGAGTTAAGTTTTGCTCAGATTTTGGACCCGATTACTAATAGAATTTTCAATGGAAGTTTATTTACTTATGCTGATGATTGGGATGGTAATTTAACGGAAACAAGAATTGACAATATCGATTTAAGATGGGATCTATTTCAGAGAGAAGGACAAATGTTCTCTGTAAGTACTTTCTACAAATATTTTGATAACCCAATAGAATTAGTGAGAATTCCTGCTCAGCAAACCAGTACTGAATTTCAAGCAAGAAATGTTGGAAATGGTCAGTTGATAGGTCTTGAGCTTGAGGCTAGAAAGAAATTAGATTTTATTAGCCCCGTTTTGAGAAATTTTAACATCAGTGGAAACTTAACTATCGTTGAATCAAGAATTCAAATGACCGAACAAGAATTTAACGCTAGAAAAGAATATGAGAAAAACGGTGAAAACATTACTAATTATCGCCAAATGGCTGGTCAAGCTCCATATGTAATCAATGGTGGATTATCTTACAATAACCGTGAATTAGGGTTAAATGCTGGTATGTTTTACAATGTAAAAGGTCCAACATTGGCAATCGTTGGAACTGGACTATATGCTGATGTTTTTGATGTACCTTTTCACAGCTTAAACTTTAGCATTAACAAAACTCTTGGCGAAGATGAAAGAACTACTGTTGATTTCAAGGTATCTAATATTTTGAATGATAGAAGAGAAAGTTTTTATCAGTCATACCAAGCAGACCCAGAAGTATTTACAAGCTTAAATCCTGGAACTGCATTTAGTATTGGAGTGAACTACAAATTTTAAAAATAGGTTGATTTAATTAAAATTGATAAAGCTTTCGGGGAAACTCGGAAGCTTTTTTCATATAAGCACTCGATTACACTTAAAATAGTAGGTGAAAATATTAACCAAAAGCATAGTTAGTTAAGTCACCATTCTTCTTAAATTTAATAAAGTCAATTAAAATTACCTACCTCAAAACTCTTGAATTAATTCACATTCACTTATATTTTTATAAAAACAAGTATCATTAAAAAACTCCAAGAGCTTTCACAATTATTCTAAGTCAAGGAATTATAGCAGTTTGCCGAACAATCACAATCCCTTATTTCTTATATTATTTTTTAGGCAATAAAAAACCCGTAAGAATTTGAATCCTACGGGTTTAATTTAATCGTAATTGATTAATAATGTTGCTATTTAGCCAAACTCGAATCTTCTATAGAAAATTTTAGTGTTTTACTATTCTATATTACTTCTCTAGCTGGTAAGCAACTACTTTATTTTTGAAGAAAGTAGGAACATAAACAATCATTTTTTCAGGATTTAAGCCAATATCAGCAGTTTGTGATTCTTCAGCTTTTGTATCCAATAATAAATGAGCTTTATTTCCTGCAACATGGTAAATCTCACCCTGCCATCTACTAGCAATATAAGTTTCATCATTTAGCATAGTCAATCCATCTCCACCTGTAACAGAGTCATTTACCATTTCAAATTTGTTATTAGATAGGTCGTAAGCTCTTAATCCTTTTGCATCTAACGTCATTAAATGATCACCTTTACTTAACAAGCCATTTATTCCCTCTACACCTTCAGCAACAGTAGATAATTCACCGTTTTCAATTTTGTGAATTAAACCTAAACTCATGTCAGAAATAAAAATTGCGCTTTCTGAAGTAGTAATATCATTTAAGAATTCCGCTTTTTCAGGAGTAAATTCTTTAGCTATCTCCCCTGTTTCTAAGTCTATAGCAACTATCCTATCAATGTCAGTCACGTAAAGATGGCCATCAAAAATGCCCATTCCTTTTGGTGCGTTTAAACCAGTTGCCCATTTCAATTCTTTTACACTTCCATCAAGGTTCAAAATTGAAATAAAACCTGCTCCGTTTTTTTCTTGTGGTTGACCGTTAATGTTTGATACAAACAATCTGCTTCCTTCTCCATCGAATAAAACAGATTCACAAGTAGTCATTACGGTATCGGTCTCCCATAATTTTACCAATTTTGGGTCGGCAGATTGTTCTACCGCTTCAGTTGATTCTGATTCCTCTGAACTCTCTTTTTTTGAGGGCTCGCATGCGAAAATTAGCAATGCAAATCCCAATACGAATACTGTACTTTTCATAGTTATTTTGTGTTGGTTATTTATAAAGATACAAAACTGAAAGCAATAAGAAGTGTTTCAAATATTACTGAAAGACTTGTTAATATTTTATCTAAAAAAGACATCAAAGTGCGTAATACACCATGATGTCTTTGTATTCTATTTTCAATACCACGTACTATCTAAAGCCCTTCATTTTTAGCAATCAATTCTGCCAAGTCAAATACCTTTACATTATGCTCTCTTTCTTTATTTTTGACGCCATCAGTCATCATAGTCATACAAAATGGACAGCCTGCTGCAATTACTTCTGCGCCAGTATCTAATGCTTCCTCTGTTCTTTCGATATTGATTTCTTTATTTCCTTTTTCAGCATCTTTAAACATCTGGGCTCCGCCAGCTCCACAGCATAAACCTTTGGTTTTACATCTTTTCATTTCAACCAATTCGGCATCTAATGCTTTTATTAGGTCTCTTGGTGCTTCATAAACTCCATTTGCCCGTCCTAGGTAGCAAGAATCATGGAAAGTGATTTTTTTTCCTTTAAATTCTCCACCATCCTTTAGGGTCACTTTTCCTTCATTTATTAATCCTTGTAAGAATTGAGAATGATGAACCACATCATAATTACCACCCAATTCTGGATATTCATTTTTCAATGTATTAAAGCAATGTGGGCAAGCAGTTACAATCTTTTTTACATTGTAGCCATCTAATACTTGAATATTACTCATTGCCTGCATTTGAAATAGGAATTCATTTCCAGCCCTTCTGGCGGGATCTCCTGTGCAACTTTCCTCAGGACCCAAAACCGCAAAGTTGATACCTACTTTATTAAGGATTTTTGTGAACGCAATGGTGACGGCTTTGTAGCGGTCATCGAAAGAACCTGCACAACCTACCCAAAATAACACCTCTGGAGATTCTCCTTTGGCACTCATTTCTTGCATGGTTGGGACTTTATATGTTGAATCACTCATAATATCTTGATTTATAATTTAGCGTTTCCTAAAATTTATTTTTGTTCCTCATTTAATTTATCAGCCCATTTGAAACGGTCTGTAGGAGGAAACTTCCAAGGTGCAAAACTGGTTTCCACGTTTTGGAACATGGCATTCCATGATTGAGGTGAACTGCTTTCCTCCATTGCCATATATCTTCTTCCTTGCAAAATAATATCTAATGGGTTGATGTTGATAGGACAAGCTTCCACGCATGCATTACAGCTCGTGCAGGCATTTAACTCTTCGGCAGAAATATAATCTTCGCTAAATAACTGGCTGCCTTCTTCAGCTTTTTTTCCGGCTTTAATATTATCACCAATTTCAGTTATCCTGTCACGTGTATCCATCATGATTTTACGAGGAGAAAGCTTCTTACCTGTAATATTTGCAGGACATTCGGCCGTACATCGTCCACATTCTGTGCAAGCATAAGCGTTCATTAAATTAACCCAAGTTAAATCAGTAGCGTCTTTAGCACCTAATCTTGCAACCTCTGCAGGTGGATCTCCAGCGTCCATCCCTAACATGCTTTTCACTTCGGTAGTTACCTCATCCATATTATTCATTTTTCCTTGAGGTGTTAAGCGGGCAAAATAAGTATTAGGAAATGCCATGAAAATATGTAAATGCTTTGAATAAGTAACATAAACCGCAAAGGCTAAAATACCAATAATATGAAACCACCATGCAAAACGCTCGGTAAATCTTAAGGTTTCTACGCTCATTCCTTCAAATAGAGGAGTTAGAAAACTACTAAAGAAAAAACTTCCTGTTTGTATGTAATGGTCGTCTTTCCCTTGCAAAAGTTGATCAGTAGCATTCATGGTTAAGATGGCGAACATTAAAACGATTTCGATTACCAAAATCAAATTACCATCTAATTTGGGCCATCCACTTAATGATTTTAACCTTTTTACAGGCACTACATTTCTTCTCCATAAAAAAGCTACACAAGAAACCAGCACGGCAACTGCTAAAAATTCAAAAATATTAATGGCAACGGAATATGCATCACCTAATATGGGAGCAAAAATCCTATGAGTTCCTGCAATTCCATCGATAATGAATTCAAGTACTTCCAGATTAATCACCAAAAAGCCCACATAAATCAATAAATGTAAAAATGCAGGTATTAATTTTTTAAACATTTTCTTCTGCCCAAAAGCAATAAGGAAAGTGTTTTTCCACCTTTGCCCCTTATTGTCACTTCTATCTACCTCCTTACCGAGATTGATATTTTTTTTAATGCTTCCAATTCTTTTTGCTAAAAAGAAACTTGCCACCGCAAGTACCAGTAAGAAAGCAATTTGCGAGATGTATTCCATAGTTGTTTTTTAAATGTTTAAAACTTTTTATCACATTTTTTTTAAAATCCTTTTGCAGGATGAATTTTTCACCTACTTTTGCACCACTCAATCACGGTGCTGTAGCTCAGGTGGTAGAGCATCGGACTGAAAATCCGTGAGTCGGTGGTTCGAGTCCACTCAGCACCACAAGCCTTGCCCTCAAAAGCAAGGCTTTTTTTATGTTCTGTTTGTAGATTCTAATTTCGGTCATTTTTTGTCTAAATTTTTATTGAAGCGCTCAAGCTTCAAAGTAACTACAATTTATGCAGATGAAATTTAAAAATAATAGTTGAGTTTAAAAATAGTATGCATACATACTATTTTTATGATAATTTAAAATCAATACAGATAAGCTTTTGTTTACAATGTGGGATTTTAGTTGTTACTTTAATCTTTGTTTATCGTTATTAAATTAAACACAGAGTCTATGACTCCTCCAGACTTTAAAGCTTTCTCTTCAATTTTTAGAGACCTGTTCGAAATTCAAACGAACGCAACCAAAGTAGAAATGAGAATTTGACTTAGTGCGTTAAATAAATTTAAAACAAATTAACATTGATTAATCAATCTATTTTCAATCAATATTTTGAAAGCATAGTTACAAGTTATTCGGGTCAGGCTCTTTGGGGTATTGGGTTAGCTTTAATACTGTGGTATTTTTTTAATCTCTACCAAAGAAAACATTTGAAACTTTGGTCATTCAGCTGGCTTGCATTTGCCTCATATATAATCTTTGCTTTATTGACACTTTATTGCGCTAAAAATGAAGATGTCGGTCCATTTTGGCAAAATATTTTTACTTTCCTTTTTCAAATAGCTGGCTTATTGCAAGTGGTTTGGCTTTTACAAGGAACATATCACCTTATAAACAGAAAAACCTTAAGCTTAAAGCAGGAATATGTTCAGTATACACTAGTTGTGCTTTTAGCGCTCCTTAGCTCTCTATTATTTCTATTCGATCAAGATGAGGGGTATATTTATTCTATCATTATTCCTTTTACCATTAAATCCTCGATAGTTGGAATTGCATTTGTCTTTGCTGGAATTCAAATTATGAGAATTGGAAAAAGAGATGCTGCTGTAGGTAAAAAGTTATTATGGATTGCATTTCTTTTATATGGTTTTGAAAATTTGAATTATGCTTTTGGTGGAATTCACATGATTTTAGATGAAAATTATATTATTGATTTTGATAATACCATGGGTGTAATTGATTTCGTATTGCTTTCTTTTATTGGCATTGGAATGATTATCTGGTTATTGGAAGAAGAACGCTCGGCTCTGGAGAAAACCAACAGAGAATTAGATAGCTTTCTTTATAGCACATCTCACGATTTACGCGCTCCAGTTGCATCCTTATTAGGATTAATCAATATTGCCAAGCACGATATTAAAGATGAATCGGGCCAGCAATATGTGAAAATGATGGAAGAAAGAGTAAAAAAACTAGATCATATTTTCAGTGATATCTTAAACTATTCGAGAAATATTAAAACAGAAATAACTTTTAAAACCTTCCGATTAGGTGAAATGGTGGAAGATGTTATTACTGATGTGAAATTTAATCAAGGGGCTGATAGCATTCGTTTAGACTATGATGAGCAAATTCATCATATTTTAAGAACGGATTATTATCAGTTAAAAGTAATATTGGGCAATCTTATTTCTAATGCAGTAAAATATCATGACGCCAAAAAGCCAGACCAATTTATTGCCATTCGATTTGAGAAAATAGATAGAGATGTTCATATTTCTGTGGAAGACAATGGAATTGGAATTGCTCCTGAAAGCCAGCATAAAGTATTTGATATGTTCTATAGGGCCACAAGCGAAGCTGAGGGATCTGGTCTGGGCTTATTTATAGTGCAGCAAGCATTAGAAAAAATCAACGCCCGCATCACCTTAGTTTCCGAATTAGGTAAAGGCAGTATTTTCAGAGTGATAATTGAAAATGCTGGAGTGAAGTTGGATGGTGATTAAATCTTCAGCCACTTTTGATTCCCTCAAAGGAGGAAGACGCACTATTGTTCGTTTGTTTTAAAATTTGATAAAGTATTTTTTTCAAAAATCTTTACTAGCAGATAGTAAAAATTAGAGATAATACTTCATTGCTGGTTCATGATAAAAGCTCAAGCGAACGAATGCGCTATTTCAATCTGATTCATTAAGCTCCTGGTTTAAACCTCCGCTTAGTCCAAAAAAGTATAAGGAAAATATATCACCTCAAATGCTTCAAATTAATCACTTCTTTTTCTTTTAAGAATCTCCATTTGCCTCTAGCTAAGTCTTTTTTGGTAAGCCCTGCAAAAGTGGTTCTGTCTAATTTCACTACATCATAACCTAAATGCTCAAAAGTTCTTCTAACAATTCGATTGCGACCCATTTTGATTTCAATGCCAATAGTTCTGGCATCAGATGTTAGGATGGCAACATTATCCACTTTTACTTCCCCGTCTTCTAATGTAATTCCTTCTTGAATTTTAAGAAAATCTTCTTCTGAAATAGGCTTATCCAATTCTACCTGGTAGATTTTTTTGATTTTATGTTTTGGATGGGTTAATTTCTTAGCTAGCTCCCCGTCATTAGTGAAAAGTAAAAGCCCAGTAGTGTTCCGGTCCAATCTGCCAACTGGATAAATGCGTTCATCACCAGCAGCAGAAATTAAATCCATTACTGTTTTTCTACCTTTTGGGTCATCCATGGTGGTGATGAAGCCTTTCGGTTTGTTTAGCAACACATAAACCAATTTCTCTCTTCTGATAGGCTTGCCTTCGAAAGCAACATCATCCATAGGCTTCACTTTAAAACCTAATTCTGTAACCACCTTGTTGTTTACCTTTACTTTTCCGTCAGCTATATGCGTGTCGGCTTCCCTTCTTGAACAAATACCTGCATTAGCAATAAATTTATTTAATCTGATACCTTCCTTAAGCTCCTTTTCCTTCGTCTCTGCAGATTTAAGTTTTTTAATATCGTATTCAGGAGTTTCCGCTTTCCTTTGATTGGAAAACTTTTTTACCTGATGAGATTTATGGGGCTTTTGAGGTTTTTGACCTTTAGGAGATTTATTATTGTGCATAGCAATGAAATTTATTAGCTGACCAACAACTTGTCAATATTTCAATGACAAAACTACGCTTCTATTCTGACTAATCCTCGTTTTCTTTTCCTATTTGGTTTTCCTCTTGTGAAAAGTCTTTTGGGGTAGGTAAATCTTTCAAATCATTAATGCCAAAATATTCCATGAAGTTCTGGCTGGTGCCGTATAAAATTGGTCTTCCGATAGCATCGGCCTTTCCCTTTATTTCGACTAATTCTTTCTCCAGTAGCTTTTGAACGGTATAGTCGCAATTCACTCCCCTTATTTGTTCCATCTCACCTTTCGTTATAGGTTGCTTATATGCAATGATAGAAAGCGTTTCCAAAGCTGAGGTAGACAATCTCTTTTTGGATTGTTGCTTGAGCATGATACCGATACTAGCTTGATAGGCGGGCTTAGTCATAAACTGATACCCGCCTCCTACATGCTCTACTTGAAAAGAATATTCGTCTGATTCGTATTTTTTGAGGATTTTCTCAAGTGCACCTTCAATATCTTCTTTGGGAACATCTGCTTCAAACATTTCTGAAAGACACTTCTGAATTTCCTGCAACTTCAAAGGGGAAGTTGCACAGAAAATCAGTGCTTCAATATGATTGAGCAGAAAATCCATTAATTATCTTGGGCTAATTTCGCTTCGATAGATTGTGTAGTATGTGGAACAGCTCTTAATCTTTCTTTTGAGATTAATTTTCCAGTAACTGAACATACTCCGTAGGTACCATTTTTAATCCTTACTAAAGCATTTTCTAAATTGGTGATGAATTTTTGCTGACGAGCTGCCAACTGATTCATATTTTCTTTTTCCATGGTATCAGCTCCATCTTCCAACACTTTTACGTTCCCTGAAGTACCATCTGTTCCTGAATCGCCAGAGCGAGTAATAGTAGATTTAATATATTTTAGTTCTTCTTTAGCTTTATCTAATTTGTTGGTGATTAACTCCTCAAATTCTGTAAGCTCAGCAGCACTGTATCTGGTTTTTCCGTTATCACTCATAATTTTAGTCGGTTAGTTTTATTTGCCGCAAAAATAAATGCTTTAACTGAGAACAAAAACTATTTAATGAATAAATAAAGTGTTTTCTCAATGTTAAGTAAATTTTAATCAATGGAATATTTTAATAATATTAAATATATCCAAATATTATTTTTTAGGACGATTAGCAAAGGCTACTCCTAAAATAATAAGTACAATTCCTATATAATGACCGAATACTAGAATTTCTCCATCCAATAAACCCCAAGCGATTGCAACTATTGGAATTATGTAAGTCACAAAACTTGTGAAAACTGGTGAAGTTAGCTTAACTAATCGGTTAAACAGTATCAAAGCGAATGCAGTTCCAACTACTCCTAAGATACAGATGTAAAGCAAAGCTTGCCACGCTCCTTCTTCATATTGCATTTTGCTCACAAAATCGCTAGAGCCGAATAAATAACCTCCAGCTAAAGGAGCAATTAACACCAAAGAAATACTTGTAATCATTCTTGGGGTGAGAATGCTAAATTGAGTTTTAAGTATATTCAAATTGAAACCATAACATAAGGTGGCTAAAACCACGAAAATGGCGTAAAAATTAAAGTTTCCGAGTTCTCCACCTGAGCCTGCAACTATCAAAACTATGGTACCTGCAAAGCCCATCGCTATTCCTAAAGTATCCCTTAATTTAAGGCTTCCTTTAAAGAAAAAAACGCCTACTAATAAAGCAAAAATTGGTGTTAGTGCATTCAAAACACCTGTGATTCCACTTTCCAGTTGAGTTTGAGCATACGCAAATAGGAAGGCTGGAGCAAAACTACCAACCATACCTGAAATAAATAACCATTTCCATTGGCGTTTATTCAAGCCTTTAAGCTTAGGTAAAGACAGTGGAGTTAATACTAGCGCAGCGGAAAATATTCTTATCGCCCCTACTTCACCAGCTGAAAAAACAAGAAGTCCTTTTTTTATCAGGATAAAGGAACTGCCCCAAATAAGCGCTAATAAAATTAACAAACTATAAACTAATAGAGGGCTTACAGATTCTTTTTCGCTCATAAATTTTCTATCATTTGGGCAGAAAATACTTCATTAACTTCATCTAAGGTATCCAAAACTGCTTGGTAATTCTCTCCCTCCACCAATCTTGTTCTATAAAGTTTAAAATGTGGGATACCTCTAAAATAATTAGTATAATGTCTTCTCATTTCAAAAATTCCTAATTTTTCTCCCTTCCATTCTACTGAAAATTTAAGATGTTTTTTTGCAGTTTCTACTCTGTCATCCAAATTGGGAGGAGGTAATATTTCCCCTGTATTAAAGAAGTGTTTGATTTCATTGAAGATCCAAGGATAACCGATTGCAGCTCTACCAATCATGAGCCCATCCACTCCATATCTATTTTTATACTCTAATGCTTTCTGAGGAGAATCAATATCTCCGTTTCCGAAAATTGGAATATTGATTCTGGGATTATTCTTCACCTTAGCAATAAGCGTCCAATCAGCCTCGCCCTTATACATTTGCTGACGAGTTCTGCCGTGAATAGACAATGCTTTGATTCCTACATCTTGCAATCTTTCGGCTACTTCCTCAATGTTTTTCGAACTTTCATCCCAGCCTAAACGGGTTTTTACGGTAACAGGCAAATCTGTAGAGTTTACAACTGCTTCAGTGAGCCTCACCATTAAATTGATATCTTTTAATACTCCAGCGCCAGCGCCTTTGGTCACTACTTTTTTGACAGGGCATCCGAAATTGATATCGACCAAATCAGGTTGTGTTACATTTACTATGCTGGTTGCCATGGCCATCGCCTCTTCATCACCCCCGAAAATTTGTATGCCGATGGGCTTTTCATAATCGAAAATATCGAGTTTTTGCCTGCTTTTGATAGCATCACGAATTAAACCTTCAGATGAAATGAATTCCGTGTACATCAAGTCAGCACCATTTTCTTTGCAGACGGCCCTGAAAGGCGGGTCACTAACATCTTCCATGGGTGCTAAAAGCAATGGAAATTCGCCTAATAATATGTTTCCTATCTTTACCAATTTGATAATCTTAATTTTGGTGTAAATTTACGCACTATATGAATTCTTTAAAGCATAACAACCCACAAATTCTCCATAAAAATCCTTGGACCTCAATTTTTTACCTGGTTTTGCTGTTTTTGGCTTGGAATCTTTTCAGTCAATTAATCGGTACAGGAATAGCTGTATTGGTCACAGGCGTTGGTTTTGTGGAAAGTCAACAACTTTTACAGCCTCCTTTTGGCCCAAAAAGTAAAGTCTTTATGTATGCCGCTCAAGGCATAAGTCATTTCCTCGGATTCACGCTTTTTGCAGTCTTTTTTATCAAAGCGATGGATAAAGTGAGTTTGAAAAGGTATTTCAACAAAAAAAATATCGGTCTGCAAGCTTCTATTTTAGTTGTTTTGACCACTTTCTCATTTATGATATTCAATTCTATTATAATCGAATGGAATATGAATATTGAATTTCCTGAATTTATGCAAGGCTTTGGCGAATGGGCGAGAAGCATGGAAGACCGTTTGATGCAACTCACAGAATTGCTAAGTTCTTATGGTAGCTTTGGAGAAATGCTGATTGCCTTAGTTATCATTGGTATCTTCCCCGCCATTGGAGAAGAGTTGGTTTTCAGAGGGCTCTTGCAAAATAAATTACAGATTGTAACTAGAAATGCACATTTAGCCATCTGGATAAGTGCTATTATTTTTGGTGTATTCCATATGCAGTTTTTTGGAGTTGTTCCCAGAATATTATTAGGGGCACTTTTTGGCTATATTTATCTTTATTCTGGCAATATTTGGTATCCCATTTTAGCCCATTTTGTAAATAATGGCTTGGCCGTTATCATCATGTATTTAGGGCCTAAATATATAGATGATTTTGATGCAACTGAAGTAGATTCTGCTGTACCTGTCTATGTGTCTATAATTGGATTATTCGCATGTCTCATTTTTTTCCGTTACTTTACGCGATTAATTAAAGGGACAGCGCAGTAATGAAAAACTGGAAGACTGTTTATAAAACTGACAAGCTTTATCAGGCACAAATCGTAAAAGATTATTTGCAGGATAAGGATTTGCAACCGATTATTGTAGATAAGAAAGATTTTGCCTACCAGTTGGGCTACTACGAAATCGTAGTTACTGTGGACGAGGTAATGCGTGCGATTAAACTAATTGAAGATGAAATCAGGTTTGAGTAAATATAATAATTTAACCCAAAGGATTATTACAGCTTTATTGGGTGTAACTATAATGCTTTCTGCGATAGTCTATAGTGAATGGACTTATTTCGCAGTCTTTTTTATCCTTTGTGCCATGACCCAATTGGAATTTTACAAACTGGTAGGATTGGATGGCATGTTGCCTCTAAAATTTTGGGGTACTATTACCGGCTTATCCATCTATACCATTACCTTTTTGGTTCACGCAGAACATCTCGACCCAGACATTTACTTTGCAATTGCACCCATAGCTTCCACCGTTTATTTTGTTAAACTTTATAAAAAGAACGACAAAAAACCTTTTACTAATATTGCCTATACTTTTTTGGGGATAATCTATGTAGCCGTTCCATTTGCCCTATTGCACATAGCTGTTTTTTACAATGAGATATATAGCTTTCAAATTATTATAGGGGCACTTTTCATTCAATGGGCGAGCGATACAGGGGCATATTTTGCAGGCGTAAGGTTTGGGAAGCGAAAATTATTTGAAAGAATTTCCCCAAAAAAAACCTGGGAAGGCGCATTGGGCGGTACCATTTTAGCATTTGTTTTTGCCATCATTATGGCGGCAAACTTTGATGAAATAGCCGATTGGCAATGGTTGTGCATTGCAGGAATAATTGTAATTGCCGGAACTTATGGCGATTTGGTAGAATCTCTTTTCAAAAGAAGTATTGAGGTAAAAGATTCTGGCTCTATAATTCCAGGTCATGGTGGTTTTTTGGATAGATTTGATGGGCTTTTGTTATCTGCACCATTTATTTCTGCATTTTTGATGCTTTTTGAATGATTTTTTCAACATTAATACCTGAAAAAGTAAAAATCAGTTAACAAATACTTAATTTTACCGCAAAGTTTTTAAAAAAAACAAATACTACTATGGGTTATATCGAACCGGCTCCAATTAAAGACTTAGAAAATCCTTTCGAGTCTATGATGTCGCGATTTCATATCGCTGCTCAACACTTAGGTTTAGACGATGAAATTTACAATGTACTGAAATCACCTGCCCGTCAAGTGATAGTTAACCTTCCCATTACAATGGATGATGGTTCTATTCAGGTTTTTGAAGGCTATCGTGTGATACACTCCACAATTTTAGGTCCATCCAAAGGTGGTGTGCGTTATGATATGGGCGTGAACATTGACGAGGTAAAAGCACTTGCAGCTTGGATGACATGGAAATGTGCTGTAGTCGACATCCCTTATGGCGGTGCCAAAGGAGGTATTAAATGTAACCCAAGAGCAATGTCTGCTGGTGAGATTGAGAGATTGACTCGCTCTTACACAGAGTCGATGGTAGATGTATTTGGTGAAGATAGAGATATTCCTGCTCCAGATATGGGAACAGGACCAAGAGAAATGGCTTGGATGATGGATGCCTACTCAAGGTCGAAAGGTATGACAGTAAATGCTGTGGTAACCGGTAAGCCTTTGGTTTTAGGAGGTTCATTAGGCAGAACTGAAGCGACAGGTCGCGGTGTAATGGTATCTGCTTTAGCTGCTATGGAGAAATTGAAAATCAATCCTTATAAAGCTACTATGGCCGTTCAAGGATTTGGTAATGTGGGTTCTTTCGCTGCTTTATTGTTGGAAGAAAGAGGTGCAACCATCAAATCTATTTCAGATATATCAGGTGCATATTTTAATGATAATGGAATCGATATTAAGAAAGCCATTGAATACAGAAATAATAACAATGGAACTTTAGAAGGCTTTGATGGAGCAGAAAGAATTGAAGGGAATGAGCTTTTGACTTTGGAAGTTGATGTTTTGATTCCTGCTGCCAAAGAAGACGTAATTACCCATGAAAATGCGAGTAAAATTCAAGCTAAGCTGATTGTGGAAGGAGCTAATGGTCCTACTTCAGCGAAAGCCGATAATATTATAAATGAAAAGGGAATTATGGTGGCTCCTGATATTTTAGCGAATGCTGGTGGTGTTACTGTTTCTTATTTCGAGTGGGTCCAAAACCGTTTAGGTTACAAATGGACTCGTGAGCGTGTGAACAGACGTTCTGACAGAATTATGAAAGACGCTTTCGAAGTGGTTTATAAAACCTCACAAGATTATGATGTGCCTATGAGAATTGCAGCTTATATAGTGGCAATCGATAAAGTAGCACAGACTTATAAATATCGTGGAGGCTATTAATTTATTGGTTTAAGAGATTTTTGATAAGGAAAAGCGCAGTCTCCTGCGCTTTTTTTTGTGAATTTTACTAATTGATTTGCTCTGTGCGTCACCCCTTTGGAGTAAGGGGTCTTTTCTTATTGAAACGAAGTTTCAATTATCCTCTCTGCTATAAATACGACTATTCCCATGGCTGGTGGCACACATGCCATCTGCAGAAGCAGCAATTACATATTTTAACCAAAGGTTAAAATCAATAGATACCCGCCTTCGCGAGTATGACGTTCTAATCTAATGGAGATAATCGGAAATAACGATTGACATGTTTTGAAATCTCCATATTCTATCATTCAACTGATTTAAAACGATTTTTCACACATATTAACAATTACCTCATGAAATCAATTCATTAGTTTTTATATTTGATTGTTCAATAAATTAAAATTATGACTTTACATAAAGAAGGAAGGAAAATTCTATTTTTTTCATTATTACTATTCGCTGGAATATTTTTTCTATTTGAATACGTTTTAGAAACTCCAACATGGGTAAATAATTCAGTTTTAGCATTATTAATTATTTTTTATCTAGTGATTTTACAGTTTTTCAGAAGTCCCAAGTTTATCATAAATAAAGATGAGAGACATATTTTGGCACCAGCTGATGGAAAGGTTGTAGTTATTGAAGACACACTGGAAGATGAGTATTTTAAAGGAAAAAGAAAGCAGATATCTATTTTCATGTCTCCAATAAATGTGCATGTAAACCGCAGCCCAATTTCAGGTGTGGTAAAATTTTGTAAATACCATGCAGGAAAATATTTAGTAGCCTGGCACCCGAAATCAAGTACTGAAAATGAAAGAACTACCATAGTGGTAGAAACTACTAAAGGAGTTGAGGTGCTTTTCAGACAAATTGCTGGCGCTGTTGCAAGAAGGATTAAATGGTATGTAAATGAAGGAGATATGATAGAACAGGGTGGAGAATTTGGCTTTATCAAATTTGGTTCTCGTGTGGATGTTTTCTTGCCTATGGATGCTGAAGTGAAAGTAAATATCGGAGATAAAACTAAAGGCGGTAGAACCATTATTGCAGAATTGAAATCTTAAGTTTGAAGACCAAAAAAACCATAGGCAGAATCGATAAATTGGATTTACCAGAACTGGGCTTGGAAAAAGTGCAGGCAAAAATCGATACAGGGGCTTACACTTCCGCAATTCATTGTTCTAAAATCCATATTGAGAAAGCCAAAGACGGAACCGATTTATTGGTTTACACGATTAGTGCAAAGCGCTTAGGACTTGGAATGAAAGCGAAAAAAATTAAAACTTCAGAATTTAAACTGAAAAAAATTAAGAGCTCTAATGGACAAGTTCAGGAACGCTATGTCATAAAAACCAAAATCAAAATTTACAACAAAATTTACAATACGGAATTTTCTCTTTCCGACCGTAGCCACATGAAAAACCCTATTTTATTGGGTAGGAAATTATTGAGTGGTAGATTTGTGGTGGATGTAACAGAAGAAAACCTTTCTTTTCAATACCATCAAAAATAATAGAAAGCTCCCTTTTATTCCCCCAAAGGGGGAAGGCGGAATGATCTCTATGAGTAGGGAAACGAGAATCTTTTACAAATTGAATAATTTGTGCAAAAACTAAATAGGATGAATATAAGAATTGGCACTCGAGGTAGTAAATTGGCTTTATGGCAGGCGGAGTACGTTAAAGATAGAATTGAGAAAGCTGGACATACTGCTGAGATTGTTGTTATTCAGACCAAAGGAGACAAAATTTTGGATGTAGCCATTTCCAAAATCGGAAGTAAAGGTGTTTTTACGGAAGAAATTGAAGCTCAACTAGCCGAAGGTAATATTGACATAGCCGTTCACAGTGCCAAAGATATGCAATCCGAATTGCCTGAAGGATTTGAATTAATAGCATTTATCGAAAGAGAGAAAGTAAATGATGTTTTGGTTTCTCATAAAGATTCCGTTGACATTAACGACAAAGATACCCCTATCGTAATTGGAACTTCATCTACAAGAAGAATTGCGACTTTAAAGCATTTCTATCCACATATAAAAACGGTGGATATTCGTGGAAATTTGCAAACACGAATCAGGAAAATGGAAGAAGGTCTATGCGATGCAATTTTGTTGGCTTATGCAGGCGTGCATAGAATGGAGTATGATGATAAAATCAAATTAGAGCTATCCACCAAAGAATTTATACCTGCTGTAGGACAAGGTTCTGTTGCCATTGAAGTGCACGAAAGCATAACAGATGATAAAAAGCAGATGCTACGATTTACCCTTAACCATAGAAATACAGAATATTGTTTAAGAGCAGAAAGAGCTTATTTACGACATTTACAAGGTGGATGCAGTATTCCTGTATTCGGATTGGCGAATTTAAGTAGCAATTCAATCGAGATGGAAGCAGGCATTATTAGCTTAGATGGACAGGAAAGAATTTCCATGAAATTAACGGATGAAACATCTCGCGCGGAAGAATTGGGTACATTACTAGCTCGCCAAATTTTGAAAAAAGGTGGGGATAGAATATTAAAACAAATTAGAGAACAACTTTCAGAAGAATAAATATGAAAAACAGAAACAGTTTAATTTCAGCATTTTCCTTATTGATAATTATGGCTTCATGCCAGACATCAAAAGATTCGGTAGTCGTATTTCATACCAAATATGGTGATATGACCGCTATTCTATATGAGGAAACTCCTAAACACAAGGAAAATTTCCTGGAATTGGTAGAATCAGGAAAGTATGATAGCACCATTTTCCACAGAGTGATTGAAAATTTCATGGTTCAAGGCGGAGATGTAAATCAGAAAGAAGGGATTGAAGATGAAGAAAAAGTAAATTATACAATTGATGCTGAAATACATCCAGACTTTTGGCATGTAAAAGGTTCCTTGGCAGCGGCTCGCCAAGGAGATAATGTTAACCCCGAGAAAAAGTCTAGCGGTTCACAATTTTATATTATTCACGGACAAAAATTTGAGGAAAGCGATTTATTACAAATGGCTGAAGGAAGAGTTTATCAACAAAAACAGATAAAATTACGTGAACTACTAGGCATGCAAAAATATGCTAACCTTAGAAATGAAGTAATTGAAATGCAAAAAGCCCAAGACATGGAAGGCTTGCAAAAATTCATGGAAACCACTGCTGATTCATTAGTAGAACAGGAATTTGGTGAAATAGAGGTGTATCAATTCACTGATGCTCAAATAGAAGATTATGAAACTATAGGAGGTGCTCCTCATTTGGATGGAGAATACACTGTATTCGGAAGAGTGGTGGAAGGATTAAACGTGGTAGATTCAATTGCTGCTGTGAGAACTGCAGGAGCTGATAAACCAGTACAAGACATATTCTTAACAGCTGAAATTGAAAAGATGTCAAAAAAGAAAATTACAGAGCAATACGGTTACGAATATCCTGAAGTAGAAGAAAAATAAAATAAGCGTCTCGAGTATTGATGACAAACTAGGGATAGCATGCCTGCCACTGGTAGAAATAGATTTTAAAGAACCTGCCTGCCCTGATTAATCGGGGTAGGCATAAAAAATCAATCATATTCACATGAAAATATTAATCACAGGCTCCAATGGCTTATTAGGTCAGAAATTAGTCAAATTAATTACCGAGCAAAGCAATCATGAATTAATTGCCACAGCTCGTGGTAAAAACCGACTTCCAAATGAGTCTGGTTATGTCTTTGAATCTCTCGATATATCAAATGAGCAACAAGTCATGGATGTGGTTGGGAAATATAAACCTGACGTTATCATCAATACAGCTGCCATGACTAATGTGGACCAATGCGAAACGGAACGGGATGATTGTTGGGAATTAAATGTGACCGCAGTAGAGCACTTAATTAAAGCTTCTGAGAAGCATAATGCTTTCCTTTTGCAACTTTCGACCGACTTTATATTTGATGGAAATGACGGACCCTACACTGAGGAAGCAAAAGCAAATCCAGTGAGTTATTATGGGGAAAGTAAATTAGCAGCAGAAAAATTAATTTTAGAAAGTAAAATTGATTGGGCAATAGCTAGAACTGTCTTGGTTTATGGAATTGCACATGATATGAGCCGCTCAAATATCATTCTATGGGTCAAAAAATCATTGGAGGATGGTAAAGATATTCAAGTGGTAGATGACCAATGGCGAACTCCTACTTTGGCAGAAGATTTAGCGAAGGGCTGTTTGTTGATTACTGAAAAGAAAGCAAAAGGAATCTATAATATTTCAGGCGATGATTTCTTAACGCCTTATGAAATGGCAGTGAAAACAGCTGAATTTTTCAACTTGCCACAAAATACCATGACCAAATCCGACAGTACCAAATTTCAGCAAACTGCTAAGCGACCACCAAAAACAGGTTTTATTCTAGAAAAAGCTAAAAAAGACCTAGGTTATAAACCGCACACCTTTGAGCAGGGAATTAAAGTTTTAGCAGATCAAATGGGATAAATTTTTAATCCAAAAAAAGTAATTTGACCATATCCTAAAATCCATAAATTATCAAAAATGGAGAATTAAACTTTCTCTTTTCTTTTTTAATCGAAATAAAATAGGGCTTTGTGGAAAAATCACAGTATTTATTAAGAATTCTCAAACATTGAAACTGAACAAATCATTAGCATCATTATAAATTAAAAAAGATGCTTATGCCAACCTTTACAATTGTTTTTAATGATGATACAAGCAAGATTTATAAATCGAAAAGTAAAGAATCCTTAATTACAGAATTTAACATTGCAGATGCCACCGCATTTCAAGCAGATGTTAAAGAAATTCGTTGGGAGGAAAATAATCATTCTTTTATTGAATGTATATCAAGCGGAAAAATAAGTAAAACTGCACACCAATTAAATGAAAAATAAAGGACTTGTAATCCTCATTTTCCATCAACAAAGTCCTGTAAATAACTAAATCTTTCAGTCAGCTTACCATTTTCAGCAATTGTAGCATTTTTGATTACATCATACTTGTCATCTCCCAACAGATGCGGCAATACATTATCAAGCATTTCTTGACCAAAGCTTTCAGATGCATCACGCGGAAGTTCACAAGGTAAATTATCAACAGCCATCACTGTAATATTGCTTTCTTCGCTGAATTCTGGCTCTATCGAATCAGTTGTTGGGTCATAGTCATAGACTGGTTCATCTACAGTAGCAGGTCTTTTAGTGCTTGGAATTGAGCCTTCAATATCACAAGTGATATCACCAATAATTCTGGTTTTAAATTCTGGTTGCATCGCATCTTCTCTTGAGAATAAAACTGGAGATCGAGGATCCCAATAGGCGCCAGCAATCAATATATCAGCGACTTTAGTATACTTAAGAAAATCACCTTCATAAAGCTCAGGATTTTCATAGAATTCTCGTCTATTAAAGAGCGTACCATCTTTTTTCTTATGATAGGTGTGGCTACTAAGTTGAGCAAAAACAGGTCGGTCGAATCGCTCAGTTAAAAATTCATGAGGAGTAACCTGCAAAATATCCATTCCATACATAATTTCCATGGCACCTTTTGCAACCCTTCCGCCTCCAGTGATGGCAATTTTGATAGCTGGCAATTTAACCTTATCAAACTCTGTTTTCATATCAGCCAAGTCAAAACATTCATGCGCTCGTCTGATATTAAAGAGATTATAGCGTAGGCCAAATGTCCAAATAGTGTTATATGCGCCCACAATTCCTGCGAACCTCCCAAAAGCTACTATCCTTTGTTTGCTTTTAGGGTCGAGCAAACACTCATAATCAACTAGCTTTATTTTTTTTTCGAGAATAGTTCTTAATAATTCTCTATTGTATTCCTGTTCTTTAATGGTATGTGAAAAGAAAAAATAGGTTTTTTCTGGAATTAAATTTTCATTCGGCACTTCTTTTACACCCAAGAGGATATCACAATCATTTATATTGCCGACTATTTCAATCCCATGTTGGGTATATTCTTCTGGACGAAAAACTCTAACATCACTTTCTTGAACCTTTACTTCTACCTCAAAATGCTTGGCCATTTTTTGGCATTGTTCAGGAGTTAATGGCGACCGTTTATCAATCGGGATTTTATCCTCTCTAATGATTCCTATTTTCAACATAAAAAAGTAAATTATACAAATGGATGAATTACTAAAGATATTAAAAATAATGGAGGCTACATGAACTTTAGAACTTATTGACCAGAAAAAAGACCATGAACTTCAGTATCAATTTTGCTAACAACCAATGCAAAATCTTCTACATTGTTTAAGTAATCGAGTTGATTAACATCAATAATGATAAGTTTCCCTATATCATATTGCTTCACCCATGTTTCGTAATGCTTATTCAGGTTTTTCAAATAATCTATCCGGATGGTTTCTTCGTAATCTCTTCCTCTTTTTTCTATTTGACCGACTAATTTTGGAATATCTGCTCTTAGGTAAATAAGCAAATCAGGTGGTGTTATTACAGGAGCCATAGAATCAAATAATTCGAGATAATTATTATAGTCTCTGTCAGACATATTACCTGATTCATGAAGATTTTTCGCAAATACAAAGCAGTCCTCATAAATAGAGCGATCTTGAACCACAGTATATTCACTTTCTCTGATTCTTTTCACTTGTTTTAAACGACTATTCAAAAAATAGACTTGTAGATGGAAAGCCCATTGCTTCATATCGCTATAAAAATCTGCCAAGTAAGGATTATTTTCTACAGCTTCAAATTCTGTTCTCCAACCATAATGATGCGATAATTTTTTGGCTAAGGTAGTTTTACCAGCACCAATATTTCCAGCTATGGCTATATGTTTTAGTTGCTCTATTCTATTTTCCATCTATGCACAAAAGTAAAAATATAAGTTCTCTAAAAAGTATATTTTAAGATTTAATCTTTTGTTAATTTTTGTTTAACCTTTTAACCAAACACCAAATAATTGTTTAATCTTTTGTTATATTTTGAAATATTTGTTAAACATATATAATTTTTTCATAAACAAAATATGGTATTTTAAACCTTTTTACCCATATTGTGTTTAGCGTTCATAACTAATTATTAAACACTATAGAAACACTATTTCTAGCAGATGTCATTGACATCAAATCAGACGATCCAGTAGCATTTACCTTTTTTACAGGCTACATGGGAATGTTCGCAGCTTCAGTATTTTTCTTTTTTGAAAGACAGCAAGTTGACGGTAAGTGGAAAACTTCACTTTTAGTATCAGGTTTAATTACCATGATTGCGGCAGTTCATTACTATTACATGCGTGATTACTATGCAGCAACAGGAATGAACCCAACTGTTCTACGTTACATCGACTGGACTTTAACCGTTCCATTGATGTGCGTTGAATTCTATTTACTATTAAGACCAGCAGGTGCAAAACAAAGCTTTTTGTGGAAATTAATTTTTGCCTCAGTGGTGATGTTAGTTGCAGGTTACATTGGTGAAGCATTTACAGATGGTTCTATGGGACATTCTGTATTCTGGGGAGTAGTTTCAACCCTAGGTTATGTTTACATTCTGTATTCAGCATGGTTGGGTGAAGCAGCACAGTTGGCTAAAACAAGTAATAGTGAAGCCGTTCAAAAAGGTATTCGTGCTTTAGCTTGATTCGTATTAGTAGGCTGGGCAATCTATCCAATCGGTTACATGGCAATGCCAGGTGGATGGCTAGGTCAAGATGGCTTAGGATTATTAAGACCAGGTGATTTGGATTTAATTTACAACATCGGTGATGCTATCAACAAAATTGGATTTGGTTTAGTAGTGTATAACATTGCAATGACTGAATCAAAAAAATCCAAAGCAACAGCCTAATTATTTTTTAGTTAATGTTAGTTTAAAAGGGATCCAGAAGGATCCCTTTTTTTATTCCAAATTTTCAACTGCTAATCGAAGAAACTTATTAACTGGGTATGCTTTCTCAAATTTTCCAGCACAGAAATTAACTAATGTATCTGAGGTAATTTTGCTAGCTGGAAATTGCTTCATAAAATAAAATTGTTTTTGAAAAAGAATAGGAATATCTTCTCCGAATTCCTTAAATGGAGCTTTCAAAATTTTATTTTTTTCACCCTGAAGCTCACCAAATTCCTTATCAAATCCTTTTTCGTTTAAGGCATCATTCAAATTCTTTTCATTATAAAGAATTTCTTGTCTGACTTTATAAATATTTTCTGTAGATAATTCATACAACCCACCTCCTAGCCAAATCCCTTTCGCATCCAAATGCATATAATAGCCTGGAAACTGTTCCTTTTTTGAAACCTTCGATATAAAAGCGGCTACATTATTTTTATAGGGTTGTTTGTTTTTAGAAAAGCGAATATCTCTATTAATGCGGAATATTGCATCTTTCGGTTTAATCATAATTTCAGGATCAAACTTCTGAATGGCCAAAATTAAATCAGTAATAAATGCCTTAAATGGATTTTTAATTTCTTTTTCATATCGCTTCCTGTTCTCGTCAAACCACTCTTTATGATTGTTTTCTTCTAATTCTTCGAAAAATTTCACAAAATCACTACTGAAATACGTCATTGTTTTTACATTTAATGGAACTAAAATAGCAATAAATAATTGTTATGTTTGTTTAAGCATTATTCAACTATTTTCTCTTGCATGGAAAATTATTACCAGATATTAGGTTTAAGTGAAATGGCTACTCTCTCAGAGATAAAAGCTACTTATAAAAAACTTGCAAAAGCCTATCATCCAGACATCAATCCTTCCCCTGCTGCTGAAGAAAAATTCAAAGTCATTACGACAGCTTATACCATTCTAAGCAATCATGAATCAAGACAAAAATATGATGTAAAACTAGCTCAAATACGATTAAATGCAAAAAGAGCGAGTATTCGTGCGCAAGAAGAAAAAGAAAGATCATATCAGAACCCTTTTCGAAATTATACTCACCGCCCGCCAGTATACAGACCTTCGTTCGATAAAAATGCTGAAAGAAAAGCTAATTATTATGCATTAGGAATAGTGGCGTCAGTAGCCATTCTTCTCTACGTAACCTTAAGTTTATATGAATTTTTTCAAGAAAGAAGTCTTCGAAATAAAATCACTCAGTTTGATCAACAAGTTAAAAATGCAGACAGTCTTTACTATTCTGGGAAAATTCAAGCTGCATTAAACTTGGTAGACGATATTAAGAAATCAAACAGTGATTTTACTGCCATTAAACGATATGAAATAGATTATTTAAATTTCCGAAGGGACCAAGCTGATATTGATTATAAAAACAAATCTTTTCAAGATGCACTCTGGGGTTATTTATTCTTTATGGAATATAGTCAGAGCCAAAACCCAGAAATGCAATACCGATTGGCAGTTTGCTATCGGAATTTGAAAGAGCCGAATAAAGCTGTTTTCATTCTAAATGAGTTAATGAATAATAACTATAAAAGAATGCGGATGATAGCTTTAATTGCTGAAATTTATAAAGAGGAAATTAATGATCAGGATGTAGCTATTCAGTATTATCAAATGGGCTTGAAAAACATTGTAGCTGAATTTAAAAGTGTATATGGAGATGCTTATCGATTATTAGTTTCCGCTGAAAGAACGCCAGAAAGTTATAAATCCATCTATTTTAATGCTGCTGAAATTTATTATTTAAAAGGTGAATATAAAGAAGCATCGAAACTTTTAGAATGGGTAATTTTTTTTAAACCTGATAAGGAAATTGCTTACCAATATCTTATTGAATGTTATTATCAAATTAATAATAAAAAAGAAGCTTGTAACATTCTTAAAAAAGCGGAAAATATGGATATTCATCCTAAATTAACTATTGAATTAAGCTGTAATTAATGCGATACCTATTTATTTTATTCTTTCTTTTTATTGCTTCAATTAGTTTTAGTCAAAGTAAGTTAGCCCGCGAACATATTTCCATTCTAACTTCCGATTCTTTGGCTGGACGTGGCTTTACCGCAGGTGGCCAGGAAAAAGCTGCAGATTTTATTATTAAAAAGCTTGAGCTTTATAATGTTAAAGCCGTAGCTAGAAATGGCTTTAAGCAAGAATTGTCTTATCCTGTGAATACTTTTCCTGGGAATGTTCAATTCTCAACAGAAAATCAAAATAAAGTAATGATTTATGCTGCAGGAAAAGATTTTCTTTTTCATTCTGCCTCTGCACCCATTGAAATCAGTGGAGAAATCAAAAGAATATCAACTGACTTTGATTTTCCAAAGAAAATCAATAATGACATTTTCTACATTGAAAAAACGGATGAAAATGCAGAAGAAATCGCAAAACTTACTCAATCATTTTTATTCGAATTAAAAACAAAAGGAAAATTATTAATCGTCCAAGATAGTGCAAAATGGAGCTGGTTTCCATCAGCTAAGCAATCCGATAATTCTGTATTATATATAAAAAATAAATTAGAAAATGGAAATGTAATTAGCACTTCAAATGAAGCTGAGTTCGTTTCAAATTTCAGATCTTCCAATATAATCGGTAAAGTTGAAGGAACACGCAGTGATTCAGCCATAATGCTTTCCGCACATTATGATCATTTAGGCCAAATGGGGTCAGCTACTTTCAAGGGTGGGAATGATAATGCTTCGGGTACTGCTATGCTTTTGGCTTTAGCTGAATATTATGGCGTAAACCAACCTAAATTTGATACCTATTTCTTATTCACTACGGCTGAGGAAATCGGTTTGCTAGGCAGTTATTATTTTATTGAAAATACACCATTCGATTTAAGAAAAATCAAAATGCTGGTCAATTTCGATATGGTTGGAACAGGAGATGAAGGAATTACTGTAGTCAATGCCAAGAAGCATAATCGCTATTTCGAGTTACTTCAAAAACTAAATAATGGCAGAATTGTGGAAATTAAAGCAAGAGGAGAAGCATGTAATAGCGACCATTGTTTATTTGATAAAATAGGAGTTCCTGCAGTTTTCATTTATACCTTAGGTGGTAAACAAGCTTATCATGATGTATTTGATAATGGAGAAGATTTAAGCTTAGAAGCATTTGATGAACTTCATGATTTGATAATTGAAAGCCTGAATCAGTATTAATTAAGCACTCAAACTGAAGATAGATCGAATTTCAGCCTCGTGCTGATAATTTTTTCCTTCTACAGCCTGCACAAAATGATTACTTAACTCCTTTCGGCTGAAAAATTGTTCAGCAGTACTTCGGGATGCTTCTTGATATTTCTTTAATAATTCAGGAGAATCGATAAAAGGCATAATTTTCTCCCCGAACTCAGCAGGAAAATCGGAATCAGCAAAAAAGCCAATATGACGCTTTTCAACCAAGCCTCGAATCCAGCCCTGAATATTGGTTATGATTAATTTTCCTGATGCAATGGCATCAAAAAATTTATTGGGAGAATTTGTTCTCAACACTGGTTTGTGCAAAAAAGATACGTAACAAGCATCGGTTACATTCATAACATTTTTGACCTCTTCTTTTGTGCCATAAGGAATAAAAAAGATGTTTTTCAACTGATTTTGGGCTACATAATTTTTTATCTCTGCCAAACTTGAGCCTTCACCCATAATGAGAAATCGGATTGGCAGATGCATACTTAATTCGGCACATTTGATTAAACTCATCAAGTCATTAACAGGTCCTACTGCACCAAAATAACTGACTACAAATTTATTATTCACCCCGTATTGCAAAATCAAATTTTCATCTTTTTCCTCCACTCGCTCAAAGAACTCGCAATCGGCAACATTCGGAATTAGCTCCACTTTGACTTCAGGGGCTCTTCTCTCAATATGATTTCGCATACCTGGCGAAAGTGCAATCACTCTTTCTGCATTTTTATAGAACTTCAATTCTTGCATTTCTAACCAGATCTTTAAAAGTGGATTTTTGATCACCCCCATTTGAATAGGAGCCTCTGGCCACAAATCCCGTACTTCAAAAATATATGGGATATTGAACTTTCTTTTTGCCCAAAGTGCAATGAAACCTACCGTTAAAGGCGTACTGGTGACAATTATTTTATCATAATCATTCTTACTTTTAATAAACCTTTTGCAAAAAGTAATAAAATTTATAAACGCTTTTATTCTTTTATAAAATCCAAAACTATTTTCGTATGGAACTGGCATATAGTGCACCAAAAGTCCATCTACGTTTTTAGAAAGCTTTTTTTTCTCATTATGAGCGGTCAATATCTCCACTTCATGCCCTTTTTCCTTTAAAGCCTGTGCCATAAAATAAGAGCGATTGGCACCGCCCTCATCTGGAGTTTTAAAATATTGATGGATGTATAAGATTTTCATTCTATTGCTAAAGTAATTGCTTTCCTTCCATAACAACAAAAAAGCCGTTAGAAAATTCTAACGGCTTAAATAATGAAATAGTTAATTATGTTGTAAAGTGAAGTAAAAAGCTTTTTAATTGTTTCTGGGTAGATGAATTAGCACTTCATCTTATCAACTCTTCTACCGTGCCTTCCGCCTTCAAAATCAGTAGACAAAAAGGTGTTCACTATAGATACGGCTTTTTGATAATCAATAAATCGGGCTGGTATACAAATGACATTCGCATCATTATGCTGTCGAGCTAAAGAAGCCAACTCCTCTTCCCAGGCGATAGCTGCTCTAATATCCTGATGTTTATTAGCAGTGATAGCAACTCCATTAGCACTTCCACATAATAAAACACCTAAAGTAGCTTCTTTATTTTCAATCGCTGTTGCTAATGGGTGAACATGGTCAGGGTAATCAACAGAAGCATCTGAATTAGGACCAAAATCCTTTACCTCATGGCCTTCCTTTTTTAAAAGTTCAATTAATTGTTGTTTATACTCAAATCCGGCATGATCGCCACCTATTGCTACTTTCATTATTTATAATTTTTAAATCTTAATTATTATCCCAAAATCTTTCTGACTTACTTTCCTCAAAATGTTCTGTAAGTAGTTTTATTTCTCGTTCTTCTAAGCTAACCCCCCTTCTTTCCATTACCCTTTCCGCAACCTCAAAGGCTTTATTTAATTCAAAAGTCATAAATCCTGCTGCACCTCCCCATGCAAATGAGGGGATAAAGTTTCTTGGAAATCCACTGCCAAATATATTGGAACACACTCCTACTACTGTACCTGTATTAAACATAGTGTTGATTCCGCATTTGGAGTGGTCACCCATCATTAAGCCACAAAATTGCAAGCCAGTGTCTTTAAATCCTCCTTTGGCATAATCCCACAATTTTACATTTGCATAATTATTTTTCAAGTTAGAAGTGTTAGTATCTGCACCTAAGTTACACCACTCTCCTACTACAGAGTTCCCAATGAATCCGTCATGACCCTTACTTGAATAGCCAAAGAAAACTGAATTACTGACTTCTCCTCCAATCTTACAAAATGGCCCAATGGTAGAATCACCTTTAATTTTTGCACCCATATTCACATGAGAGTCATTAAGCATTGCACAAGGGCCTTTAATAATAGCTCCTTCATGAATTTGGGCATTCTTACCAATATAAATTGGCCCATTTTCAGCATTTAAAATCGATGCCTTGATTGAAGCACCTTTTTCTATAAAAATATTTTTCTCCCCATAAACTTTGCTGTAGGGATCATTAATTGGTTCTGAATCTCTTCCTTCTGTCACTAATTTGAAATCCATCTTAATTTCACTGGCATTATTTTGAAATATATGCCAAAGCTGACTGATGATGGTGAGCGCTCCATCATATTCCGCTGCTTCAGCCATTTTTTGTTGAGGATCAAAAAATTTTATTTCTTCCTCAGTGACAGCCGCTGATATTAAAACACCATCCTTTTTAAGGCTGGCACCTAGTTGTATAGCTTTTACTAATTCGGGTGTGGGGCACACTGAACTATTGATTAAGATATTTCTTTCCTGTATTTTGGAAGGATACTTATCCTGTAAAGCTGGAATTGTAAGATGTGAAACATCAATTTTTAAATATTTTACCCACTTTTCACGAATCGTCAAAATACCAATTCGGATTTCCGATATTGGCCTTGTCAAAGTGAAAGGCTTTAATTGATTTCTGAAATCGGCTTGTTCTATTAGTAAATAGTTCATAATGCAAAATTACAATCTTCTGTTAATTTTTTTTCATTTGATTCTTGAAATCTAAGCTTTATGTTTTCTTTATGCTAAAATAAAAATCACAGAAAAAGAATGATCACAACTAAGTTTCGTTCTCATTTTTTTATGTTCTACTTCTATACAAATATATTCCTTTAAGATTCGTAATTTGCGGTTGAAATGAAATTATGCAAATTTACTGTCACTTAGTCAGCATAATCTATGGCAAAGAACACCTATAAATCAAATACTTTTAAAAAAGGGGACAAAGAGAAGTCGTCCACTAAATTTAATTTCCAATTGGATTTTCTAAAAGACAGAAGATTACATTTGGCCTTTGGATTTTTCTTGTTAACGACCTCCATTTTTTTATTTACAGCTTTTGTTTCTTATTTATTCACAGGCAAAGCTGATATGAGTGTGTTGCAATCTGTGTCAGAAACTGGAGTGAAAGCATCTGGTTCAGAAATGGATAACTGGCTTGGGCTTTTAGGAGCACAATCTGCCTATTATTTTATTTTCAAATGGTTTGGCTTGGCTGCATTCCTAATTCCGCCTTTCTTATTTTTAGCAGGCTATCGTATTACTTTCAATAAAGTGATTTTCTCTATAAAAAGTGCCTTCACTTTTATGGTGTTTTTCCTTTTTTGGTTCAGTTTGCTTTTAGGCTTTATGGTGTTCGAATCTGGGAAAATTACGGCCTTCTCTTTCCTCTGCGGTGGAATTGGCTATGAATTAGCAGTGCTTTTTAATAGCCTTTTCGGATGGGGTACTTATTTGATTTTAATTCTTTCCTTATTAGTATTTATCGTTTTCTACTTTAACGTTACCTCCTTGCTTTCCTTTCAATCCAAAATTGAGATTAGTGATGAAGTAGCTGATGAATCTGTCAGTTTCTCTGAAGAAAAGTCTGTTGATGCATCTGAAGAAAAGGTAGATTCAAATCAACCAGAAGAAGTTGAGGATGAGGAATCTTTAGATGATGCCAGCACTTGGACAGTAGTCGAACAGAAACCCAAAAAAGCACCTCCTCAGGAAGAATTGACAATGGAGGTTGAAAATACATTAGAAAATAAGGTGATTCAAGAAGAACCTCCTCAAGAAGAAAAGAAGCAAGAAATGGAAGTGGAAGAATCTTCCTTTGACGAAAAATTGGGTAAAAAGGTTGAAAACTACGATCCCACTTTGGATTTATCTTCCTATAAATACCCCACTTTAGACCTTTTAGCTGATCATGACTCTGGAAAAGTAAAAGTTACTCAAGAAGAATTAGAAGCCAATAAGGATAAGATTTTGGAGACTTTAACCAACTTTAAAATCAAAATTCAAAGTATTAAAGCCACTATAGGCCCTACCGTTACGCTTTACGAAATTGTACCAGAGGCTGGAGTTAAAATCTCCAAAATTAAAAATTTGGAAGATGATATTGCTTTGAGTTTAGCGGCTTTAGGTATTCGTATTATTGCGCCAATCCCGGGGAAAGGAACTATTGGTATTGAGGTTCCGAATAAGAACCGTGAGATGGTGAGCATGAAGTCGGTCTTGGCGACTGATAAATTTCTAAAAAGTGATAAGGAATTGCCAATTATTATGGGTAAAACCATTAGTAATGATGTATACATTGCTGATTTGGCCAAAATGCCTCACTTGCTGATGGCTGGGGCAACCGGTCAAGGTAAATCAGTTGGCTTGAATGTCATGTTGGCATCCTTGATTTATAAAAAACATCCATCGCAGCTTAAATTTGTATTAGTTGATCCTAAAAAAGTGGAATTAACTCTTTTCAACAAATTAGAAAGACACTTTTTGGCCATGCTACCTGGTACTGAAGAACCAATTATTACGGATACTAAAAAAGTGGTTAATACGCTGAATTCACTCTGTATCGAGATGGATAATCGATATGATTTATTAAAAGATGCAGGTTGTAGAAATTTGAAAGAATACAATACCAAATTCATCAGCAGAAAATTGAATCCTGAAAAAGGACATAAATTCTTGCCATACATTGTGTTAGTAATTGATGAGTTGGCAGATTTGATGATGACGGCTGGTAAAGAAGTAGAAACTCCTATTGCGCGACTAGCTCAACTAGCTCGTGCAATTGGGATTCATTTAATTATAGCAACGCAACGACCTTCCGTAAATGTTATTACAGGGATTATCAAAGCTAACTTTCCAGCTCGTTTATCTTTTCGAGTGACCTCCAAAATTGATTCTAGAACCATCTTAGATACTGGCGGTTCTGAACAGTTAGTGGGAATGGGAGATATGCTATTATCTCAAGGATCTGATTTAATTCGACTTCAATGTCCTTTTATCGATACGCCTGAGATTGATGAAGTAGTAGAATTCATTGGAAGCCAGCGCGGTTATGAAAGAGCTTATCAGCTTCCTGAATTTGCAGGGGATGATGACGATAGCAAAGTTGGAGAAGTTGATTTATCCGATCGGGATGCGTTATTCGATGAAGCGGCTAAATTAATTGTACTACACCAACAAGGTAGTACGTCACTTATCCAACGAAAATTAAAATTAGGATATAACAGAGCCGGCAGATTAATTGATCAACTTGAGGCTGCAGGTATAGTGGGCTCCTTTGAAGGAAGTAAAGCTCGTGAAGTATTAATTCCTGACGAATATAGTTTGGAACAATTATTGAACAATATTGACAAGAATCATTAAATTAGAATAGTAAAAGAAATGAGAAAATTAACAATAATTATGATGCTGTGTATTTATAGCATCACAGCAACTGCACAAAAAGACCCAAAAGCAAAAGAGATTTTGGATCAGATGAGTAGCAAGTACACCAACATTCCAGGTTTTACAGCTACTTTCTCCCAAACCTTGGAAAATAAAATGGAGAATATCACTGATACTTTTAAAGGAGAAATCGTAGTAATGGGGGATAAATTCAAAGCAGATGTTGCTGGTCAGCTAATAGTAAACAATAACGAAACTGTTTGGACTTATTTGAGAGAAGCTAATGAAGTCACCATCAATAATTACGATGAAGAAGCAGGCGAGATGAATCCAAGCAAAATTTATAAAGCTTACCAGGAGGGTTATAAATATATCTATATGGCTGGAGAAGGCAATGCCCAATATCATGTTATTGACTTAGTGCCTGAAGATAAAGATGAATCATTTTACAAAATCAGATTGAAGATTGATAAGAAAACTAATTTATTAGATAAATGGACGATTTTCGATAGAGCAGGAAATATCTTCAATTATGAAGTAACCAACTTCAAAGTAGATAATTCTTTAACAGCTGAAGATTTTATTTTTGACCCATCTGAATATCCAAATATTGAAGTATTAGATTTTAGATAATTTTAAATTTAAACCCGCAAGGTTTCCAAAACCTTGCGGGTTTTTTAGCTTTTATGAACTACCAAGAACTCTCCCATCAAATCAAATCTAAATCAAGCTACCTTTGCGTTGGCTTAGATACAGATATCAATAAAATTCCACAACATCTTTTAAAAGAAAAAGACCCCATTTTCGAGTTTAATAAGCAAATAATTGATGCTACAATTGATTATGCGGTGGCTTACAAACCCAATATTGCTTTTTATGAGGCCTTGGGAATAAAAGGCTGGGAAAGCTTACAAAAAACGATAGAATATCTCCCAAAGAATGTATTTAAGATTGCTGATGCCAAGCGAGGAGATATTGGCAATACCTCCAAAATGTATGCAAAAGCATTTTTTGAGCAAATGAATTTTGATTCTATTACTGTAGCCCCTTATATGGGGAGTGATTCCGTTAAGCCATTTCTTGAATTTGAGGATAAATGGGTAATTCTACTAGCCTTAACTTCTAATGAAGGTGGTAAAGATTTTCAGTTTGAAGAATTAAAATCAGGAGAAAAGATTTATCAAAAAGTATTGGAGGTTTCTCAAAATTGGGGAACGAAAGAAAACCTGATGTATGTGGTTGGTGCCACCCGATCAAAAGAATTTCAAGAAGTCAGAAAATCAGTTCCTAATCACTTTTTATTGGTACCAGGCGTAGGCGCACAAGGAGGAAATCTGCAAGAGCTTTCAAAATATGGACTGAATGCAAATGGTGGTTTATTAGTCAATTCAGCCAGAGGGATTATCTACTCTTCTTCAGAGAAAGATTTTGCTAAAACAGCTGGAATGAAGGCCAAGGAAATTCAGGAAGAGATGAAAGGCTATTTGGAGAGGTTTTGTTGAAAATATAGATCATTAAATTAATTGAGAAATAAGGGGCATTTATTGAAGAGCCTTATTATCAAGCGCCTGAGGCGCGAGTAATCATCACCATCCAGAGGATGGCGATAGACTACAAATATTTTCCTTCCGGCTTGCCTCCGGCTAGTGGAACTTACAATCGCCTCTGGCGAAATTTGAAGAATATATTATCAGGTATAATCACTTCACAGACTTCACTAAATCCTTAACATGATTCAATATAAAACTTGCGCTTATAACGGTTATCCCCATCGACACTATATATATCGTATTTATATCTACTGAAGGACTATTAATAGCATATTTAAAATAGAAGTATGAAATATTTACCACTATGATTACTATGCTTAGCTTCTTGATGTAGCCAAACTTTTTGTTAAGGTATTCCTTGCCACTCATAATTTTAATTTTTATTCCATATCTCCCATGACTTCTCAGCCTGACCTACCAACATTTCCAATCCATTTATTGTCTTAGCTCCGTTCGTTGCCCCTGCTTTCATAAAAGCCGTTTCAGATGGGTTATAAACCAAATCGTAAAAATAATGATTTTCTGTTAGCGCTTCATAAGGTAAATCAGGCTTTTCTTCCACTTTAGGATAAGTGCCCAATGGTGTGGTGTTGATTATCAGTTGGAAATCTTGAATAATTTCAGGTTTTGCGTTCAACTCCTCATAAGTAAAATCAAAAGCCACTTTTCGTGAAACTATTTTAAAAGGGATTGATAAATCTGTCAATACTTGTTTAATGGCTTTGGAAGCTCCGCCTGTTCCTAAAATAAGCGCTTTCGATTTGAAATCTTTTGGCAAAAAATGTGAAAGAGAATCTTTAAAGCCATAATAATCCGAATTATAGCCTTTGGTTTTACCGTTAATAAATTGAATGACATTTACGGCACCAATTGCCTTGGCGTGTGAATCTAACTCATCTAAATAGGGGATAATTTGTTCTTTATAAGGGATTGTGACATTGAGCCCAGCAATTTTCTGCTTTTCTAAATTCACAAATCCCTGAATATTTTCGAGAGGAAATAATCGATATTCGCAGTTTTGAATATTTTCCTTTTCGAATTTTTCTCCAAAATATTTTCCTGAAAAGGAATGATCAAGCGGGTAACCGATCAAACCATATGTTTTCATCACCCTTCTTTCTTTACATTAAGCATACTTGCAATTTTCTCAATGGCTACTACAATGAAAATACCCAAACTAGCCATTAATATGGCTTCAATTAATTGTGGATTTTGACCTGTTTCCTCCAAATATTGTTTTGGCAACACATTATGGTCAAACAACGGAACTTGTTCTCCTGCACTATTAATACGAAAAGAATCTACTACTTTCCATGGCCACACTTTATACAATGATCCCACCATAAAACCAGCTAAAACAGCCACGGTGATGGACTGATAATTTTTTAAAAACCATGAAACCAATCGCGCAAAACTCAATAGCCCGATGATACACCCAATAGCAAAAATCGCTAAAGTAGCCACATCAAATGTTTCAACCGCTTCAATAATGTATTTATACTTCCCTAAAATCAAAAGGATGAATGCTCCTGAAATGCCAGGAAGTATCATAGCACAAATAGCAATAGCTCCTGAAATCAAAATAAACCACCAGGCATCTGGAGTTTGGGAAGGACTGGCTGCGGTTATAATATAAGCAATAAAAACTCCAATTATTCCAGCTATAAGCGCTTTCCAGTCTTTTACTTCGATATCTCTTGCCACTAAAACCGCTGATATAATAATCAAACCAAAGAAAAATGACCAGACTAAGACAGGATATGTAATTAAAATAAAACTGATAAGTTTGGCTAAACTGAATATACTAATACCAATTCCTGTCAATAAAGTAATAAGGAAAGAACCGTTTATGTGATTCCAAAATTCTTTGAGTTTAAACTGAAACAACAATTTAAAAGCAGTTCCATCCACAGATTTTATACTATTCAGTAATTCATCATAAATCCCTGTTATAAATGCAATAGTACCCCCTGATACACCAGGAACCACATCTGCACTTCCCATTGCAATACCTTTTAAAAGCAGAACAAAATATTCTTTAATTGACCGCACAAAAAACTGGTTTAAAGTAAATCTTTATTATTTAAAAAATGATGGAATGTGTCACCTCTTAAGCCCAAACGAATGGTTTCCAGAGGAATTATCTCATTAGGAGCAATATTTCCTAGATTTACATTTGCTCCCACTAATTTAATGAAATAAACTTGCTGTGCCTTTTGTGGAGCTTCCCAGATGATTTTTCCGAAAGGAATTTTGGTTAAAATTTCTTGAACCAATCCGGAACGAACCTCTCCACTAGCACGGAATAAGCCCACATTACCTGCTTCCCTTGATTCGCCAATCACTTTCCAGGCTCCAGCATCCAGTTCAGTTTGCATTAATTCAATCCATTGATATGGAGGAATAATTTTTTCTGCATCCTTAGATCCAACTTCCGAAAGAACAGTGACTTGCTCAGAAAGCTTTCTGATATATTCACATTTCAAATCATGAGGCAACTCTATAGAACCATCTGAAACTTCTGCAAAAGGCATGTCATATTTATCCAACAATTTACGATAATCCTCAAATTGGTCTCTAATGATAAAAGCCTCAAAAAGCGTCCCTCCGAAATAAGTTGGGATACCAGCTTCTTTATAAAGTGCTAGTTTATCTTTTAAATTAGAAGTGACATAAGAAGTAGCCCATCCTAATTTAACTATATCGGTATATTCCCCGCTGCTATCAATGAAATCTTCTACTTCTCGTAGGCTAAGTCCTTTATCCATAGCCATGGTAAATCCTACATCTCTTGGTTTTGCTGGTCTTTCAGGGATGTCTTTTAATTCGTAGTTCATGTTTTACTGGTTATCTTTTCTGAATTGGTCTATGATTTTGAACAATGCCTTTTGAGTTTCCACTTTTGGAAAGAATTCATAAAGCACTGTGTGCATTTCAAAGTCCAAAACTAATGCATTTTCCAGAAAGATAAAGGCTTCTTTGTATTTACCGTATTCAATTAAGTAGGAAGTCATTCTATAATAGAGCTCAGCAGCATCAGGGTTATCCTCCATTCCTTCTTTAATAATATTGATAGCAATCTCTAAATCACCTGATTCAAAATAGATAAATGACCAGTCCAAAAATAAGCTAACCTCTTCAGGATCAAGCGCAACAGCTTCTTCGTAAGCATCAATCGCTGAATTTTGATTACCTAATTGATATTCAGCATTTGCTAATGCTTGCCAATATTTAGATTCATGCTTATTTATTTTTATAGCCTTTTTTGAAAAATGTATTGCCTCAATCCATTTCTCTTGTTCAATGAGACATAAAGACATTCCAAAATAAGCTTCATCATAAAGAGAATCAAATTTTACAGCTTTTTGAAAATATTTGATGGCCAAATCAACTTGATCTAATTTATCATAAATTTCAGCCATTCGGCAAAAAACTTCAGCGCTTGGACCTTCAATTCTTAAAGTTTGGGAAAATGCATCTAATGATTTATTGTTTTCTTCAAGAGCGGAATAGGTATTCCCCATATTGAAATAGGCAGATGCAAAATTCTCATCTATTGCCACTGCATATTCATAAGCTTCTATGGCTTTTTCATATTTCCCTAATTTATGAAGCACTACACCCAAATTATACCAGGCATGGTAAGAGTAAGGATCGGCATCAATAAATTTTTCATAATAGGCAATACTTCCTTCCAGTTGGTCGGTTATATCTAGGCAATAAGCCAATTCATAAATCGCACTTTCATGGTCAATATTTTCTTCTAATACCGATTTATAATTTTTAATGGCTTCCTCATAATTTCCGAGTTGTTGATAAGCCATTCCCATCTGAAATAATACCTCATCTTTATCTTCCGCAAAAGTTAGCGCTTTTTCAAGGCATTCAATTGCTTCTTTATTTCTATTAGAAATGCTTAAAACATTTGCTTTCGTTAATAATAAATCAACATCGTTAGGCTGAATATTTTCAGCTCTATCTAAGATTTGCAGTGCACTGTCATATTTTGTATTGCTTGCTAAAACATGTGCATTGAGAATCAAAAGCTCGACTGAAAAGGGAAATTGTTCAACTGCAAATTCACTAGCTTTTAGTGCTTTCAAGAATTTGTCATTGTCTAAATACAATTCAACCACTTTTTCAAGTTCTTCCACATCGAAAAAGTGGAAATCATTGCCCTGAATATGATTCTCGAATTTTTTTATCAACTCTTTCTCTTCGTCTTTTCTGTTTCTGAAAAATTCGCTCATAATAATGAATAAGTGGTTATCCTACTTTGCCATTTTGCTACCCTTCGCTAAAATCTGCACCTGTTTACAAAGGTACTACCAAATTCCGAAAGGTTTGGATGCCTAATAAATAGGTTTAAATAAATTTACTTATTAATAGGTAAAAATCAAGCAACGATGAATTAATTTTTAAAGTTTATAATTCACCTTTTTTCTGCATTTCTTTCACCGTCCATTCAATAGAGTGATCTAAGTTCTTATAACGAGGATTGAAAATATTATTTGACTTTTCCACATTAAATATTTTATCATTACCCGCCATTCTAGCAGTTTCCATTGTCAGGGTCGCAGGCTTTCCACTTAATTTGCTGACTATGTTCTCAATAATTGCTCCAAATATTACCATAAATTTTGGCACTCCTACATATGGAGCTCTAACATTAAGCTGCTTGGCAATGGCTTTAAAAAAATCTCGATAGCTGATACTTCCTGCATTTAAAACAAATTGTTCATTTACTATTTTATTTTCTAAACTACCGACAATAATGTTTGCCACATCCCTCACATCTATATAATTGATAACGCCTTTGGTATAGAAAGGCTTTTGATCGCTCACATAACCAAATAGTTGCGCACTACTTTGGTAACGCTTGGCAGGGCCTATAATTACGGAAGGGTTAAAAATGAGGATGGGTAATCCATTTTTTGATAATTCCCAAAGTTTTTCCTCTGCCTTCCTTTTGCTTTTTCCGTAATTGCTTAAAAACTCTTTTTCTGATTTAGGGGTAGTTTCATCAATCAAATTATCTTTAGAATTTTTAGCTAATGCGGAAATACTGCTGATGAAAATAAATTTTTCGACTCTTGCCTCGCTTGCATGTTGAGCAAATTTAGTAGTCCATCTGGTATTGATTTGAAAGATTTTCTCCTTATCTGATTTCTTATAGGACACCAAAGCTGCTGCATGAATCACAAAATCAATTGCTATCGGAATTTGCTCAAATAAATTATCTTCAAAGGAATTTATTAGAACCCAATTAATTTTTTCTGACTCCAATGGAATAATTGAATAGGTTCTTTTTACAGCATAAATTTTGTAATCCTGAGTTACTAAAAGTTGTAAAACTTGTTTACCTAATAGACCAGTGGCTCCTGTAACTAAAACTGTTTTTTGCTTTGTCAACTATTGAAGAGCCTTTTCAGAGTGGAAATAGATTTACTGCTATTATCATTATAATAATCTTGATAGTAGCCATATCCTTTGTTTTCTTTTTTTACTGCGTTAAATATTAAAGAGATATTCTTGATATTATTCAAGTTCAGACTTCTATGTAAATCATCAATAAATGACCGCTTCGAATAATCGGCTCTAACCACAAATAGCGAATGATCAGATTTCTTCAATGCAATAATTCCATCGGAGACTAAACCAGTTGGAGGAGTATCTAACAAAATGATATCATATTCTTCTTTCAGTTCACTTAGTAATATATCGAAATACTCTCCTTCTAATAATTCTGCAGGATTTGGAGGGATAATTCCAGAAGGAATAAAATGAAGATTATCAGTTTTTGTAACATTAATACATTCTTTCCAATGAATACCTCCACTCAAAATAGAACTAATCCCTATTTCATTTTGCTCCAATTTGAATGCATATTGTGCACGGGGTTTTCTCATATCCAAATCTAGAATAATCACTTTCTTACTGGACATCGCTAAGATTGCCGCCAAATTCACAGAAATAAATGTTTTCCCTTCCCCACTTGTTGTAGAGCTTATGGATATTACTTTTTTCCCTTCCTTAATACCGATAAAATCTAAGCTAGTTCTTAAGGTTCTGAACGATTCACTTATTTGAGACCTTGGTTTTTCTGAAACTATTACGCCACTTTTCTTCGCTATGTATCTTCTTAATCTACTGATTTTTGCAATAATTGGAATCGTAGTTAATCTTTCAAGCTCGCGAATACTATTAATTTCATCATAAAGTAAATATCTGAACCCAATAAAAATAAAACTTAAAATAAAACCGGCTGCGAATGAACCTATGTAGATCAAATTAGTAGAAGGTCCTATTGGGCTTTTTGGTAAATTAGCTGGTGTTAAAATATCGACTTCGGACAATGTTCCAGCTTGTGCAATCTCAAACTCTGTTTTCTTTTGCATCAAAGACAAATAAAGTTCTTCATATAAAGAGTAAAATCTCATTTTCTGATTCAGTTCATTAGTCTTTGCAGGTAATCGGTTAAACGTCTTTTCTATTTCAATTTTTCTAGTTAAAATCGTCTCTTTTCTATCTACCAAGATTTCAACTTTGTTATCTAAATAGCTTTTTATCCTATCTTTCAAGGTATTTAATTCTAATTTTTTTTGCTGCAACACTTGGCTTTCCTGCTTGTAGCGTGTTTTCGCCATTTGGAAATCTCTCTTAAGCATTGAAAACTCCTCAAACAAGGGCTGCATGCTAGAAGGAAGTACTAAATAATTGATTTGGTCGAAGCTTAACGTATCTTTCTCAAGTTGATTTTCTATATTTCTAATCTCACCTAGTTGATAATTAATGCCGTATAAAATGGAATCCATTTTCACCATCTCTGAAATCAATCTACTTACATCCTCTGAAGGATTCACCGTTTTGTTTTCTATGGTAAAATCTTCAATGGAAGTCTCATAATTTGAAAGCTCATTTTCAGTTTGCTTTAATTGTTTGTTTAAAAACTCAATTTTTAACTCGTTTGCTCGGTTTTTTTGTTCTTTACTGTATTGGGTGTATTGCTCACTTATTTCCTCCACAATGGCCTGTACTTTATAAGGATTATAATCCTCAAAAGTAATTTTTATAGTATTAGCGTTTAAGTTTTCAGGTGATACTGTAAGATTGGATTCAACATAACTCATTAAGCTTTCTGTTGTAGCAATGGAGAAATACAGATTTTCGGAATTGAAAAAGTATGGTGTGATTTCTAATTTGTAACTACACCCATTCATCGTAAAATAAGAACCAAATTTTTGACTTACCCAACTTTCAGAATCCGGCTGTTGTGTTATTCTAAAGTTTTCTTTATCAATGATATCAACATAAAATTTTTGCCCATAGGCTGCACATGATTCCTGATAACTTACTATAAAGGGTGTAAACTTATATCGCTCTTCATTTTTAAGATTACCAATGACAAAATAAGAAACATCTAAAGGTAGTTTTTGAATGACCTGTTTTAAAAAAAGTTTTGAACGAATAAGTTCTACCTCACCTGAAAGCGTATTGAGATTACTGCTTTCTTCTTTAAGTGGATTAAAACCAAATACACTTGCATCGCTTCGTTTATTAAGTTTTAATTCTGCGTAGGATTGATATTTAACATTGGTATACCGAACGTAGAGAATGGCTACAAAAACAGAAATAGAGATAATTACAATCGCCCAAGGAAGATTTTTCTTTAGAATCGTTTTTAATTTATCAAAATCAACAACTTCAACCTCTTGATTTTGGGGCTTGTGAGAATGCGCGGATTCTACATTTCGTTTATATCGCGTTTTTTGATTACTCACCTCTATTCATTGTTAAAATTCTGAATAACAATAAACAAGGTTACAACATTGGTAACCACTCCAATGATTGGTGCTATATCACGAACCGATTCAGTGAAAATTCTTCTGACTGGCTCTACGTAGATAATATCATTTGGCAACACATTTAGGTTTGCTTTTTGCATTCCCTCTATTGTGGCTAGGTTAATGATCTGAACAGAAGGATCATCTAAAGGTCCTCTAATCAAACGAATATTTCGCCCTTTAGAATCTCTATCTAAACCCCCAGCAAGCGCTAGCACTTCCAGCACAGTCATTTTTTCGTTTTCTAATGGAATTACTTGTCCACCTATTCCTCCCAAAACAACTACCCTTCTATTTAAAGGTCGAACCCTTACGTAGGGTTTTATATAATATTCTGAGTATTCATTTATTAACTTTTCCTGAAGTCCCGCAATTGAATAGCCTGCAACTTTTGTTTCCCCCAACAATGGTAGAATAGCATTTCCATTGGGCAAAACTTCAAATTCTTTATCAGGCATTAGACGTCCCCCACCAGCAGCACCTCCTGTAATGGCAGTCAACTCCAAATTAGGATCTATCACCCTTTCCCCTTTATTCGTATAAACTTCTATATTAAGTTTTTCTCCTGGTTGAATTGAATAAGCACCTTCTATTTTAGCAACTTCTTCCTTAAAGTTTTCAGATTTTATATCTGATTCAGTTTGAAGAATAATATTCTGTTTATACACTTTACAGCTTCCCAGAGTCAGCGCAAGTGTAAGAATACTAATAGGATATAGATAGAATTTTTTGATAACGATATTCACTTAATGTAAAAATATAACCAATTAACCAAAAGACAATATTTTATTGGAAATGCTTATAAATTATTTATGTAAGACGGCTGAAGTTCTGGTTTTAATGTACCACTTTGGTCAATAGCTTTCAAATAACGCTCAATTACAAAATTATGGTCAAATCTTCTTTCTACTATTTCTCTGCCTCTCAGTCCCATTTCTTTACGCAAATCAGGGGTCATGTAATACATTTCCTTCATTTTTAGAGCAAGATCATCCTCATCTTTTACTTTACAAAGTATCCCATTCAATCTATGGTCCACTATGTTATTACATCCTGGAACATTAGAGGCCACAATGGGCTTAGCACTTGCGGCTGCTTCTAGTAAAGTTCTTGGAGTGCCTTCCCTGTAGCTGGGTAATACCACACAATCAGCCTTATTTATAAACGGACGAACATCATCAGTACTTCCCAAATAATTAATGTATCCTTCATCTATCCAGTCTTTCAATTCTTCTGACGAAATTCCTCTCGAATGAAACTCATCTAACTTACCAAGCAGATTAAATTTGGCATTCATTCCTCTTTCTTGCAGAATAGCCGCTGCTGCTACATATTCCCTGACTCCTTTATCAATTATCAATCTAGAAATCATTAGAAATTCAAATGGTTCTCCTTCCGCTTTTTCTTCGGGTGGATGTGGCGTAAATTCATTTAAATCAATTCCAGAACCTGGTATCACCTCACAAATATTTTTCTGAATTAGCTTTTTATCCATGAAGAGTTGATAATCCTCATGATTCTGAAAAAATACTTTTTTGGGGAATTTGAATGAAAACCTGTAAAGGTTCAACGCTATTTTTGAAATCCAATCATCATTTAAAAAGATAGTGCCCAAACCACTTACATTATTAATTACAGGAATTTTGAGCATAGCCGCAGCTAAAGTCCCATATATATTGGGCTTGATGGTATAATGCAAAATTACATCTGGTCTAACTCTTTTATAAATAGTGTGTAATTCGAGCGTCAGTCCAATATCTTTTAATGGATTTGCGCCACGACTGTCCATAGTCACGTCTTCATATTCGCAGCCTGCTTCAATAAGCTTTACAGTATAATCATCATGAGGAGCAATTGCTACCACATCATGGCCCTCTTTTAGAAGTGCTTTAATAAGTGACATCCTGAAATTATAAATGTTCCAAGAAGTATTTAAGGTGATAGCTACTTTCATATTGTAATAACAAATCTACTTAATAAAAGCACTTACGGTTCTTTATGTTTTGGAGATTTCGACAGGTAGTAATATAAGCTAGATTAAGTAATACTAATTAACTTTTAAACATCCGCAAAATTCAAATATAATGGACAATATGAGATTAATCTCATAGGCTTTATTATTTTTGTAAAAAATCAATAAATAGATATGGAAATTGGAATGCTTCACACACACGTTTTAGTGGTAACATTATTTTTACTTTTTTTATTATTCAAAACCATTTTATTGTTAGTTAATAAAAAGGAACTTTTGACAACTGTAAGAACCAAGTTCAAAATGGTTGATCCTATTCTTGGAGTACTCATGTTGGCTACTGGAGGGTATTTACTATCATTATATGGCTCAACTGCCCCTACTTATTTATGGGTTAAATTGGTTATCGTTATAATCATTATCCCTATTGGAATCGTTGCGTTTAAAAAAGAAAACAAAGCTATGGCTATTATTGCATTACTCTTAACGTTTTATATTTATGGAGCTTCTGAAGTTGGAAGCTTAACTTTTTCGAAAGAGGAAGCTTCAACAACTACGGAAAATAATCCAGCTCAATATGCAGAAGAAGTTATGATTACAGGCGATAAAGTGCAATTAATAAAAACTGGAGAAGAAATATATTTGGCTGAATGTAAAAAATGCCATGGCGTTGATGGTAAGAAAGGACTCTTTAAAGCTCCTGATTTATCAAAGAGCAAGCTTGGTCTTTATGAAAGAATTGCATGGATTAAGAAAGGTAAGGGTGTAATGCCTGCCTATGCAGATGAATTAAGAAATACTGAAATTGAAGCAGTTGCGCTTTATTTGGATAAATTAAAATAATATTTACCGAATAAGGTTTTTTAAATGAATTGGAATGGCGTAGAAAATTCAATATCAAAGTTGAATTTTCTACGTAATTACATATAATACCTATGACTTAATATATGCAAAATAATTCTGCAGAAGAAATTGATGAAAAGAAAGCCGTTCTGATTGCAATAATTACCCAAAATCAAAACGAACAAAAAGTTAATGAATATTTAGATGAATTGGCGTTCCTGACGTCCACACTTGGCGCTAAAACAATTAAGCGGTTTACTCAAAGACTAGAAAAACCAGATATTAAAAGCTTTGTTGGAAAGGGTAAATTGGAAGAAATCAATGCTTACATACAAGCAGAAAATGCAGACTGGGTAGTTTTTGATGATGATTTAACCCCTTCTCAATTACGGAATTTAGAGAAAGAACTTGAAGTCAAAATTTATGATAGGAGTTTACTTATCCTTGATATATTTTTAAGTCGAGCTCAAACAGCTCAAGCCAAAACTCAAGTTGAATTAGCTAGAAATCAGTATTTATTGCCTCGATTAACTCGAATGTGGACTCACCTTGAAAGACAGCGTGGAGGAACTGCAACGAGGGGCGGTGCTGGTGAAAAAGAGATTGAAACGGATAAAAGAAACATTCGAAATACCATTACAAAATTAAAGGAAAGATTAGCTAAGATTGAAAAGCAAAGTCAAACCCAAAGAAAGTCTAGAGGAAAAATTGTGAGAGTTGCAATTGTGGGCTATACCAACGTAGGGAAATCCACTTTAATGACGCTTTTATCAAAATCCGATATACTGGCTGAGAATAAATTATTTGCTACAGTAGATTCCACTGTAAGAAAAGTGAATTTTGAGGATATTCCATTTCTACTATCAGATACAGTTGGTTTTATAAGAAAATTACCCACTCACCTTATCGAGTCGTTTAAGTCCACTTTGGATGAAATCAGAGAAGCTGATATTTTAATACATGTGGTAGATGTGAGTCATCCGACTTTAGATGACCATATTAGTGTAGTAAATCAAACCTTAACCGATATTGGAGCTAGCGATAAACCAACATTGCTAATTTTCAACAAAGTAGATTTACTGGAAGATGAGGAAGATTTGACTGTTAAAGAGAAAATTAAAAATCTGAAGAGCACTTATTGGAATAAAGAGCAAAATGATGTAGTCTTCATTTCCGCTGCCAACAAGGAAAATATTGAGGAACTTAAAAATAAATTGAGAAAATTAGTAGAGGCAAAGCATTTCACAATTTTTCCCAATTACTTGAAAAACACTTATTACTAATCTAGATTTACAATTCTTAAAAACTGAAATATATATTCAAAATATTCACTACTCTACACTTTTTTAAATCAATATGTATCTTTAATATTTTAAGCAAGACCCCGTAGTTCAACGGATAGAATTGGAGTTTCCTAAACTTTAGATGCAGGTTCGATTCCTGCCGGGGTCACAAATAAAATAAAATTTTGTTCTGAAAAAAGTAAATATAATTAGCGATGATGTCAAACAAATGAATTTAACTAAAAAAATAAAGCTTTTCAATATTGAATTCAGGACATAGTTACTCTTTGAGTTTTCTTTTTCTGTACTCTAATAAGAGTATAGTCCCTTGCATGACTATCAAGGAAATAAAGCCAGCCTTAATATCAAAAATAAAAATTAATCCAGATACGATAAGCAAAAGGATTTTGACAAAGGTGATATTTTCCATAGCTCTTTATTTAGTAGATGAGATTTCTTGAAGAACCACCTAAAGCTTAAAATGTTAGATTGATTTTATCCCCATCTCAATAAACCAGCTCATTAACAGATTCACTAAAGAAATTCTCTTCTTTAATTAATGCTTGTGGTTCGCCATGACTGGTAATACTACCATTTTCTAAAATATAAATGTAGTCAGAAAAGCCAGCTACTTTCATTCTGTGGCTCACAAACAGAATGGTCTTTTCATTTTTTAATTGCTGCAATAAATTCAAAATAAATTGCTCTGTATTTCTATCCATAGCGGATGTACCCTCATCAATCAATAATAACTGTGGATTTCGATACAGCGCCCTAGCTATTCCCACCAGTTGCCTTTGACCTCCGGATATATTGGCTCCTTCTTCTCCTAGCAATGTCATATAGCCTTGAGGAAATTTTTCAAAGAAGCGATCAAAGCCAAAGTCTTTACACCATTTGACTACTTTTTCTAATTCAGCAGGGTCATCGCTTAGGCAAATATTAAAAAGTAAATAATTGTTGAAAATCTTAATATCCTGAGGAACTACTCCAATTAATTTTCTATAGTGCTCTAGATCTAATTCATTGATAGATTTTCCATTTATTTTTATGAATCCTTCCGATGGAGTATAAAACCTTTGCAGGAGTTGAAAAATCGTACTTTTACCCACACCACTTTCTCCCAATAGCGTAGTGATTTTCCCCTTCTCAACTTTCATGTTGATATTGTTCAATAAATTTAATGAACCGGGATAATGAAAATGTAGATTTTCAATTGTTAAATTATCAATCTTTTCGATTTCAATTGCTTTTCCTTCTGCCTCTTCCGTTTTGATTCCTGTAAACTCCTCCATTCTGTTGAAAGCTACTTTAGCTTCCTGAAACTGAATATTAAAAAGTGCGATTTTAGTTAATGAAGGACCAATAGAGCCAGATAGGGATAATAAAGCCACCAAAGAACCAATTAATAAATCCCCTCTTAAAACTAGAAAGGAGGCTAAAGAAATTACGCCTATTACCAATAATATACCAGCCAACTCGGTTAGCAACCCAAACTTTACTTGTATTTTACCCAATTTGAATATCTGCTCTTGAAAATTTTTGTATAATAAGGTAGTGGACTTATGAAAAAGATTGATAGTTCCTGTTGTCTTTACTTCTGCTATGCCCGTAATCACATCTATATAATTTCCTTCATTTAGAGCATAAGCACTCATTACATCTTTTTGGGCATTGATGATAGGTTTATTCAATCGCCAAAGGATGAAACCATAGATAGGTATAAAAATAGAAACAACTACCCCTACTTGCCAAGAATAAACGAAAACCCCAATAAGCGAAATAATAATGACCAAAAACTCTATTAAAAGATTACCGATTAAGTTGCTGATTGAGGATTGAATGCGCCTGGTATCATTCATTCTGGCCACCATATCACCAGTTTTTTTGGAATCAAAAAAGGATTTGGGAATATGCAAAAGCGATTCGAAAAAAGAACTTATCATTCGGTTGTTAAAATCTTTGCTTTGTGTGATCAAAAATGTTGAACGCACATAGCTTAGCCCCATTCTAATAAATAAAATTAAGCCAAATAAAACCAATCCTATGATGAGTTTCCCGACTTCTTTTGTAGGTAAAATAACATCAATCAGCTTTTGGCTAAAAATAGCAGTGGCCAGTGAAAAAATGGCAATTAAAATACCTAAAAACAGTGCCGCCAATAAAATATTGAGGTCTTCTTTTACCCAACTCAGCAGGTTCTCATATTTTTTCTTTTTGGACTTTACTTTTTCAAATTTTTCATTGGGTGTAAGCTTTAGTAAGGCTTTGGATTGCCATACTTTTTCTAGTTTTTCTTTTGTCCATAATTCTACACCTCTGCCCGGATCATTAATAATTAATTGATCGTCTTGAAAACCATAAAAAACCACATAATGTTGTAATCTGTTCTCCAGAATCACATGTAGAATAGCAGGCGAATCAAGCTCATTTAAATTTTCAACAGATTCAGCTTCTAAACCTTCTACTTCAAAACCCAAATCTTTAGCTCCTTGAAAAAGACCCAATAATTTAGTACCTGTTTGGGTGGTTCCTGTAATTCTTCTGATTTCATCCAAACTATGCTCTCCTCCATGAAATTTAATAATGGAAGCCAAACATGCAGGGCCGCAATCAGATTGACCGTGTTGCTGAACAAAATATTGGTTAAGTTTTTTTAACATTGGGTTGGTTCGTTTAAATATCTTTTTTTCATCAACTTTTCCAAAGTTCTAAACTTTGGAAAAGTTTGTCCTTATTCCTTCATTCCAAAACCTCTAAAATAGCTTCTATTTTCACTTCCCCTTTGAAATGCTTTTTTAACGACCCATTTTCGTAAATAAAAGTTTGTGGTACACCACCAGAAATAGTGCTTGTCAATGAATCAGGATTAACTTCAACATAATGATGTGCAAGGTTGTATTGCTGAAGAAAATAAAGCGCTTCGGATTTAGGTTCAAAAGAGGCCAACAGCAACTGATAGCTTTGAAACTTTTCTTTATTCTTTTCAATTTGTTCCATTTCCCATTGGCAAAAATGACAATCACTGTTGAAATACATGAAAATGGTAGGTTGGTCAGTATTCGCTATTTCTAACCCCAGATTATTAGTCAAGGAACTTAGATTTTGAACAATTACTTCTGACCTACTTTTTTGATCCAATTTTTGAACACTTGAATAACCCATCCAAGACAAAAGACCAATCACTAATAACACTACAAAAATTAGGAGTCTCTTTTTCATTATGCGCCTAAATTAATTGACAAGAATGTGACAAATAATATCCAAACCACTAAGGCAGAGCCATACACAGGCAAGGTGAATTTCAACGCTGAATCATAGTCTTTTTTCATGATTTTTTTGATACCCAGAGCTAATACTAATAAATAAATGACTTCAAAAAGATTTAGAGATTTTAGAGGAAAAATTAGCCATGAATCTAACTGATTGGCATCAAAAAGGCTGAGTAATGAGAGGGGGGGGCAAAGTATTGAACCTCGATTAAAGAATAAGATGTATGGAAAAGTCCAAACCAAACCAATAATAAAAAAGATGGTATAAACCACACAAATTCGGAAATTAAAACAACTCTAAATATTGACTTAAAGCTTATTTTGAAATTCAAAAATATACTTGCTGATAATATCCAAAAAGAAATTAGCGTAAATTTTAATAGACTTAATAATGGAAATAATAGATATTTTAACCAATTCCATTTCCTTTGTTCATCTATAATTCTTACAATATTTTCGTAAGCAATCTGATCTCCTAAAAAATCTATTAAAAGATTTTCATTTAATATACCAAATTCAAAAATTAACAAGTTTGAGTAACCCAGAATTAAAAAACAAACAAACAAATTAAGATCACTTTTAATTTTTCTCATAGGTTAATATAAATTTTAAAACTAATAAAAAATGATTGGTCTAAATTCAACCAATCATTTCAATATTCCCAAAATTGCATGAGCGTTATGTGAAAACAATATTTCAATTTCTTTGATGTCTTATAAGTATTATTATTGAGGTTACCGCAACCATGAAAAATAGAGTTGACCTTATTAAAAGGCTCTCCACTACCATAAAATAATTCAATAAAAGCCCTATAATCAGTCCCACATTAATTACCACCAAAACAATTTTAATATTTATTCTTTTTTTCAAACTATTTCAATTTAAATCTTATGATCGAGCGTAATCACGATACGCACAGCCAAAACTTCCTGCTGCTAGTACAACTGCTGCCCCCCAACCTACAGGATTCCAAAAATTTGCAGCGGAAGCTATTGACAAACCCGCAGTCCCGATGGTAAAGCCAATACAAACGCCATCTAATGTGTCTCCTCCTCTAATTTCTTCTAATTTATCTAGTTCTATAATTTTCATATCTTTTTTCTTTATTGCATTGCACAAATTAAACTCCCTGCAGTTCCAAAATATAAACCTATTCCACCTGCAACTATAAGACCCAAACCGCCAGTAGCAGCAGTTAAACCTCCAATTAATAAGGCTCCTCCAAGACCAAGTGCTACACCAGCATTAGTTTCGCATTCAGCACCACCATTTACCTGATCCATTCTTTCAATACTCAAATTTTTCATAATTATAAGTTTTAATAGTTAAACATACACAAAGGAAATAAAAAACAAAATTCACTTTATTCATGTTTCAATAACATTATTTATATTTGAATAAATTAAAACTAAAACCTTAAAGTCATGACCATTGGAGATTACATACGTAAAGTACGTCTTAAAAAAGGGTATAGCCAACATCTAAGCTCTAATGATGCGCGCTAAGGGCGCGGTTCATTAGAGCTTCTGTTGAGCTCAACTTCCAAACCTACACTGTTTTTCTATGGGGATTGAATAAGTTTATTTTGGGCTTTCTTTCCTGTTTTTAGTAAACCT
>NZ_DASSWQ010000049.1:0-116843 GCF_035704835.1 Marivirga sp.
TTTTTTAATGGGTTTCATGCATCAATATTTGCAAGGTTTCTGTCAGGAAAATACGAAAACTTGCAAAAAAATCAAAGCTTTTTATTAATTAAATAATTGATAATCAATGTATTAAATAGTTTTTAAGGGTCGACTAATTAAGTAAATCCTTTTTTTTTTAATACATATGTTTACGTTTGAATCAACTAAATTATTTTTAACAAATAATTTTAATTCTTATGAAAAAGAAAACCTTAACATTAGCCATGACAATCCTTTTTATGGCTGGATTGTCTTCAATTAATTTGAATGCACAAACAGCAGAACCAACTGGAACCTACAGCGATGACGGATGTGGTAATAGGTCTTGTGATGGTCAAGCTTGCGATTGCAGGACAGTTATTGTTATCATTCAAGAAGATTGTTTAGCATAAATTTATTTTCGAGAAGCTACATATCCGGCAGCTTCTTATTTTTTAATTTAAAGTTAACTCTTTCAAATGAAATCGGCATTTCTATTTTTTATAATATTAGGACTTTACCTAACTGGTTGCCAAAATCAATCTATAGAAAACACAAATAAAAATAAGGATCAAAGTAGTTTAATATTTGATTCCTCGGTTTCCTCATTTATAGTGGATTCATTTAAGATTAAGCTAGATCCAACAACTCCTATCAAATCTCCCAATATTCAGTATCTTGAGGGTAAGAATCAATTGGCCATGATGAATGCTTCCATGAATGAGATTAACTTCTATGATTTGGAGACGACTAAATTAGAAAAAAAAGTTAAGTTAGAAGAAGAAGGTCCCAATGGTGTAGGTAAAGTTAGAATGTTTAGAATTTATGAGGATAAACTTTATGTATTAAATTCTAATCAATTCAAATTTTATGAGCTAGATTTCTCTGGCAATGTAATTAAAAAGTATGATTTAAATAGAGACAATGCACCAAAACCTTATGCCACGACCTGGCAACCGATTATCATTGAATTGCCCTTTGCTTATATGGCCAGTACTCCTTATAGGGATTATAATTCCAAATCATTTTATGAGGCAAATGATTTAATGACTAGATTAAATCTTGAAACGGAAGAAATTGCTTATTCAATCACCTATCCTGATAAAATTAAAGGTAATCTTTGGGGGCCGAATTTATCTGACAAATTTTATACTTATAATTCAGAGCAAAAGAAATTCGTAATTAGCTGGCCACCCATTTCAGATTTAACTGTTGGTGATTTTAATGGTACGAAGCTTATTTCAGCTCCTAGTAAGTATACTATTAAACCAGAACCGGTAGATGAGGTGCCAAGAGATTTTAAAAAGAGTCATGCAATATTTACTACGAATCCACAATATGGTAGAATTTATTATAATAAATATAAAAACGAATATTACCGAATTGTAGAGCAAAGGGTTCCAGAAAGGTATATAGATAGTCAAGATTATGATGAGAAGAACTTAAAACCATTTTCATTAATGGTTTTAGACTCAGATTTAAATGTGAAAAAAGAGATCGAGTTTCCGCATTTGAAATATTATCATTTCATGGTATTTCTAACAAAAAAAGGATTGTATATGGCAAAAATTCCTGAAAATGAAGATGAATTAGTTTTTGATTGTTTCCAATTTGATGATAATGAGAAAGTTTGATTTAGTAGTTGTTATTTGTTTAGTGTTTTTTACTTTCTCTTGTTCAGAAAAAGCTAAAGTACCAAAGTTGATTGAACAAAAAATCAAAAACTATGAGAGAGTTGTTTTTATACCTCATCAAGGATGTCTTGGATGTTCAAGAGAGGCTTTAGAATTATTGGAAAACTATTATAATTATCCCAAAACGCTTTTTGTCATTACTAAAATAGATGAACTAAGAGCTGTGAAGATTGAGTTAAATAGCTCATTTAATTTAAATAAAGCGACAAATGTGATTCTTGATGAAGAAAATGAAATAGTTTCAGAAATTGAGATAGATATTTACCCTACTATTTATAATATCGAAGAGAATAAACTATTTTTTCTAAAAGAAGCTAAAAATGGAATTCAACAATATTTGAATTAATTCCTTTTCACAAATTGCACTACTCTTTCCATCAGTTCTTCTTTATCGTTCCAGAAATTTCGGCTTTTGATTTGAATGTAGGGCCAATTCATTTTGGATAATAGGAAAGGAGTATAAGCAAAAATATCTTTTACTGATGGGTTATCATAAAACAGATTATCATCCGTAAGTAATAATCCTTTGTATTGGTCTTTGTCTTTAAAGCTTAAATCAGCAAATGGTAATTCCTCTTCAGCTTTAATGCTTTTCACAGTGGATTCTAATTCTCCCCTTACTTTAGTTTTCAAGTACCAGCTACCTTGGAAATTATTTGAAGGTTTCGGTTTAGGCTTGAAGTTTCCTTTTGAAACGTCCAAGGCATATTGTAAATATGATTTCAATAATTTCGGGCCATTATTTTTGGCGTCATCTACTTTCAATTGATCAGGATAAAGACTACTTACAATGACCACCTTCTCACGAGCTCTTGTGATTGCTACATTCAATCTGTTTTCTCCTTTTGGGGCATTGATACTGCCAAATTGCATTTTTAATCTGCCCGATTTGTCAGGAGCGTATCCTGTGCTGAAAATGATAATATCTTTCTCATCACCTTGTACATTCTCAATGTTTTTGACAAAAAATTTATCTGGCAATGTTAAATTTCCTTGCGCAATTTGATCTTCCAAAATATCCCAAATTAAGCCTTGCTGAGGGGCATTGAACGTCACAACTCCTATTTCTTTTTCTGGTTCATTGTGTAGGTACTCTTTTATTATATCCACCACATTAAGGGCTTCGATTTCATTGGCGTTTTGCTCCCATATGCCATCTACTTTTATGTAATCAATGCCAGGGTCTGCAGCATTGATATAATGAAAATCGGGTAAAAGTCTTAACCGATCTTTATAAAAATGATGATTGGAAAATTCAATTAGGTCTAAAGATTTACTTCTGTAGTGGCCAGCAAGCTGCAAATTCATTACATATTTATTGGCTAGATCTAGAAGTGAGTCAATTTCCAGATCAGGATGATCCACTTCTTCTTCCTCCCATCTTACTTTATAGAGGTCATTCGGACTCAATTGTTTGTCATCACCCGCCACCACTACTTGTCTGCCCCTATACATGGCCGGAATCCCTTTTTCGACAAAACATTGAGAGGCTTCATCAAAAATGACCAAATCAAAAATTTCCTCCATAGGGAAAATAGCAGAAACCGATTCGGGGCTTGCCATCCAGCATGGAACAAGATCAAATAACTCCTCTTGAAACTCCTGAATTACTTTTCGAATCGGCCAAATTTGACGCTTTTTAGTAACTTGGTGACTTAGGTCTCGATATGAAATTCTGTTATTTAATCGATTGTATTCGACATTAGCAAATGTTTTCTCCCTTAATTTGAGATTTAAAATTTCATTGCTCAGATTTAATTTACCTTCAATGGCTGATTGAAGTTCCTCAGTTTGATTATCAAATTTACGGGTGGAAACTTCTCTTAAAATTGGGTGTTTAGTTTCAATATGATCGATCCACTCTAGGTAAATACTATTTTGAAAAATAGCTTTGATGTTGGTATGGTCAATTGAAATATCGCTATCATTCAAAAGTTTTACAACTTCTCTTTCATAGTCTTCTAGGCTTTCATAAAGCTGATCGAAATGAACAAGCTCGTCAAAATATCTTTGAAATGTTTTGATGTAGCTTGCAGGCAATCTTTCCTGTTCTAATTGGTCTATTTGTTTTCTAGTCAGATATTTTTTCCACTTATTTTTTTCATTTATTGTATTTTCAGAAAGGGAAATAAGTGCTTTAATTTTCGCTAAAAAGTCACCCAGTCTATTACCTTCTGTCAATGAAAACACCTTGAAATTTGTAAAGGATATAATAATTTCTTTTGCTTTAATCGCTTGAATTTGCTCTTGAAACCATTGATTTAAAGCGATTTGATTTTTTGTATCCGGAATTTCTTTGAGCCAAGTTTCTTTTTTAAGTTTAGTAAGATTGTGCTCGAAGTTCAATCTATTATCTAATCTTTTTTCCAATTCTTTTACCCCACCATTATTTACGGGCAAACTGTTGGCTAACAACACCTTTTTCAAAAAATATTTTTCCTTTGCGAAAAGAAGCCAGCGAATCCATTTTGTTGGCTGTTGCCTAGATTGTCTTCTAAGCTGGATGACTTTTTGTAATGTTCCCAGTTCTTTGGATGGCAAACTACTTTCTATTCCACCATCTTTAAAGCAATTATTTATAACCCGTTGTGTATTGCTTAGCCATAGGGCATTGGTGTTATCATCCGAATAATTCAGCATGTGCAAAAAATATTCGTAAGAAGCTGAATCCAGTAATGTTTCTAAAGATTTTAATTTTTTCTTATGTTGAACAACATCCTCAAATTCTTTCAATGACATAGAAGACCCCACTAATTCATTTGATTTAGTGGCAGTTTCTTGAAAATAAGATGGGATTTTTTGTAATAGTGCTACTATTTCACTTTTATCATTTAAACCAAAATCTTTGAAATTTACTCGATCTTGCCAGATGAAATCATCCGTACTAAAATCATCGACATAAGATTGGAAATGAATAAGTTTTGAAGCGAATTCTTCAATTTGCTTTTTATGAAAGTGTCTATGAATCTGTTTTAAACCAATCTTAGGTTGGTTGAAATCACAATTTAGATATAATTCTTTAGCAGAAATACCACATTCTGATTCATCGAATAGAGCCATTCGATATTCCTCTTTTTGCTCAACAATTTGGTCTATTATTCTGCTTAATTTTAAGAATTCTCGTTGAATTTGAACAGAATCTAAGCCATTATTTTTGGATTCATATTCCTCCAGTCTATCAATTTGATTTTGTATTTGTTCAAAAATGGATTTTCTATCATTTTTAAAATCATGAACTAAAGCTGTAAAAGGATGAATGTCGATAGATTTCAATCTATCATAAATCACATCAAGCGCAGCTCTTTTTTGGCATACTACTAAAACTCTCTTACCTCTTGCGATAAAATCAGTGACCAAGTTGCTGATAAGCTGAGATTTTCCTGTTCCTGGAGGCCCTTGAACTACCAAAGAATTTCCTTTTTTAACAGCTTTCAATGCATTTTCTTGATAAGCATCCATTGGGAAAACTGAAAATGTTTCTTCTTCTTTCACGCTCTCAATAAAACGATAGCGTTGAGCATAGTCTGAAGGATCTTCCGATTCTTTATCAGGATTTCTGCTTAGAAAAAACTCCTCAATATCCTGCACTTGCTGCTCTTTTTCAAGCAAATAGGAATAATCAGGTACTAAGTAGGAACCGCTTTGAGGGAAAATCCCTAAAACTGCTTCTGGGAAAAGCTTTAATTCACCTTCCTTTTCATGCTCTTCAAAGTCCGACTTCTTAAAATTTTTAAATGGTCGTAAAACATCCAAGAATGTATCTTGATTAAAATTTATTTCGATGGGACTCTCTTTAAAGATTTGATATAAATCTGTTCTGAAAACCCGGCTATCCGGATCATAAATTTCGAATACTTTTTCTATTAAATCATCGCTAATTTTAACTCCATGAAAATGGGCATAAGCCAAAAGAAAGGATTTGTTAAATGTGATATTAACATCTTCTCTTAATTCCACCACCCATTGGTCATTAACTTCTTTAATCTCAATAGGAAAAAAAATAAGCGGGCAGCGAACAGATGTACCACCATGGAATTTTCCTCTTACAAAAGGCCAGCCTACATACAAATCTTTCGCTCCTCTTTCATCATAAATGAATTTTTCAATTCTTTTTAATTTTTTCAATTTTTGGCTCATGATGTTATTCTGCTCGAGCCGAGAATCAGAAATAGCGGCTAACGGGATGTGTTTTTTTCGTGCAATAAGATCTTCTATTAAAGAAAAAGAGCTTTTATTCAGCAAAAAATCAAAATCATGCAAATCTAAGGTCTGATCAGAAATCAATCGAAGAAGCAATAGTGAGCGGTTACTTCCCGAAAGATTGGTGAGTCTTTTTAAATAGTACCTTAAGATATCATGCATACATTTGTATTTAGCAAAGAATCAATTTATGAAATTATTACATCATTTGTTCATGTTTGGCAAATGCTTAATCAAATGAAAGGTAGGGTGTCACTTTTTTTACCCAATTGCTGTCTAAAACTTTGATTTCATAGAGCTCTTCAGCTGAACTATACGATCCATGTTGATTTCTATAATTAACAATCAAATTTGCTTCTTTGTAGGAAATATAAGGATGTTGTACCAAACTATCGGCTTTAAGTGTATTAACTTTTAGTTTCTTTACATTTAATTTTTCATCAAGAAAAATATACTTTTTCAAAGAATCGATATTTTCTTTTTTCAGTCCGTATACTTCTTCAAGTTGCTGCAAAGAATAAAAACCTCCTAAATACTCTCTATACTTTATTATCCGACTGGAGTAAGCTGGCCCAATACCATATATTTTTCGAAGCTGAAAACTGTCAGCTTCATTTATATTAAAAGGCTGCAGCTTTTCTTTCTTCTTTACTTCAACAAAATCATCACTTGACCTCTGATAATCATTCGAATATTCTTTCTCGGTCTTAATAGTAGTTTTGGGTAATGGCTTTTTTTCCACTTTACTTATTCTAATAAACGGTTCAAGCTTTTGGTAAAGTGCGCTATCAAGACCATAAATCTTTAATAAATCGGTTTTAGAATAAAAAGGGGTTACTTTTTCTCTGAATTTAACTATCCTTTCAGCAAGATATTTTGGAATACCAGCGCTTGCTAACTGTTTTGAGTTATCTTTATTCAAATCGAAGATATTATAACTTGTAGTTTCTGAAGGCATAGTTTTTACTTCAATTTTTGAAGAAATCTCCTCTAACAATAAGCTAAGTTTTCTTTGGTCTTCTTTGGAGCTAAGTTTTTTATCTTGAAGAAGTAATATTTTTTTATTGATAAAAGGCGCAAATAGAATAAGCACCATGAGTATAAGAAGAATGATAAATCCGTTGGATTCTGTTCTCGAAAATCCGAAAAAATTGCGAAGCCAGATAAACAGCTTTTGCATGTTATAACAAGCGTTAGGTTGAAATAAAATTTTATAACTCAATTTAGTAGAGAAAATTCAATAAATAAAATGCTACTGCAATGAAATTTCTTTATAAATATCCCAGCTTACGCCATTATGCTTGAAAATCGTAATTGTATCAGCTCTAAAACTTTTTTTAAATTGAACATTTTCGACTTCATCCCAAATCTTATAAAAGGTTGTTTTTTTTAAATCTCTAAAGGCTACGGTAATATGAGGATGAAATCCATTGTTTTTATGTGTACTCCCAAAAATTTGAAATTTCTTCATGAAATGCGCGAGTGATTTTTGAATAGCATCTAATCTGGGGTTATCAACAACATTTATAAAAATCACCCTAGGTTCAAATTTACCAAAACCATCCAGCTGTATTTCAAATGATTTCATTCCACCAAAAAAATCTTCCAAGCTTTGGATCAATGTTGACTCTTTATTTTGTGAGAATTTAAAGGGCATTTGTAGTGTAATATGGGCTTTTGAACGTAAAGCGCCTTTGGTTTCATGTTTTTGATGAAACGACTCTTTTATTCCATGAATCTCATCAGAAATAGGATGAGATGGGCAAATTCCAATGAAAAACAATGACGATTTCATATTTTTTTATTGCTATATTTTATTAATATCATTCAATTATTAATAGTTTTGGGTATAATTATTGAAATATGAAAAAGATTTCTCGAAAGTATAGGCATTTTATTGCTTTATTTCTGACCATGTCTATGGCAGGCTGCTATTCTGAATTGCAAGATTTAGAGCTAGGCGAAGGGTTTCAGTGGAGCCCTGAATTAGGAGTTCCTTTAGTAGATTCTGAATTTACGTTAAAGGATATTTTAGAAACTGAAGCAGCGGGTATTAATTTTAATACTGATGAAAGGAACACGATTGTTATTAACATCACTGAAGATAGTCTTTTTAGCCAGTCGGCCTCTGATTATTTTTCATTGAATGATGAAACCATAGTTGTTCCGCCATTGATTTTAACTCAAGAGCAGATTGATTTATTCAATGCTAACGGTTCTGTAATCGTTATTCAAGAGGTATTTGTTGATTATCCACAACCAAGTGGTCTTTCTGAAATTGTAATTGATAGAGGTAATTTAGTTTCGCAGGTTGAAGAGAACTTTCCAGCAGATATCGATTTATCGTATTCGTTGGAAGATCCATTTAATAATCCAATTCCAGGCTACAGTAACTTTTTTAATTACAATGTTGGAGAAGATCCAATCTCTACTGCTCAATCAGCAAGTGAATTTAGAAATATAAATTTTCAGTTTGGAGAGGATTCTACTTTATCTAAAGTGAAGGTTTCATTTGAAATAGAAATTACCAGGGTAGATCAGGATTTGGTATTTGGGGAAAATAGTATTGATTTAACTATTAGTTTCCGAGATATGGATTACGGAGCTCTATATGGTGATTTGCCTTCGCAAGATATCAGCACAGAGGAGAATACGATCAATACAGACTTTTTTAATCAGGATGAATTATTAGGTGATATTGAATATTATTTAAATAACCCTCAATTTAAGTTGACTCTTAAAAATTCAATGGGTTTACCCGTTCGATTCGATGTAAATAATTTTACGACCTACAATGATGGTCGGCCATCTCCAGAGCCTATTAACAGTGCTATTTTATTGCCACAGGCAGAAGAAGGTTCTGTTGCAGAATCTGAAACAGATTTTGATTCACAATTTAAAGAGATCGTTAATTCATTACCAGATTCAGTTTCCTTACAGATTGATGGATTAATAGATCCAAATAATTCTCCTCGCAATTATGTAACACGAGATTCTTATATACAAGTGGGGTATGAAGTCAATATCCCTTTAGAATTAAGATTGAGTGGTTTAGAAATAAATGAATCTTTCTCTATTGATGGAATTGATGCTCAAGATACCGAATACGCATATTTCAAATTTACCTCTACCAACTCACTTCCGCTTGATTTAGTATTAACAGCAGATTTATTAGATGAAGATAGTATGGTGGTTAGAAATTTGTTCGATGGAGTGGAGCTTTTAAAAGGAGGCTCTACTACTTCGCCTGAAGCCATCAGCAATATCATTAAATTAGAAGGTAATCTTGAGGATTTGCAGAGAGTTAGAAGGGTCGGAATTAGAGCAACCTTGGCTACAAGTACTCCAACACCGCCTGATGATTTTGTTAGAATCTCTGCTGATGCAGCCGTAAAATTTAACTTAGCTGTTCAAGCTCAATATACTGTAGAGTTTTGATTTAAGAACTTACTATTATGAAAAAAATTATATACACACTACTTTTAATCTCCTTTAGCCTTACAAATACTAAGGTTTTTGGTCAGTCTGACATGATCTCCTACGGATTGATTAAGACTTTACCTCAGGCTAATAATTTGAATCCAGCTATTCTACCGGATTATAAATTTTCAATGGGATTTCCTGGCTTATCAGGCTTTCATACTAATACTGCACAGAATTTCACCAACATGGCAATCCTTTTCTCTAAAGATGCAGAAGGAAATGTTGATACTGATAATATCTTCAATAATTTGAGAAGGAATAATCGTATTTCAACAGGAAATACTGTCAATATTTTTCATTTGGGAGTTAGAGGTACTACTAGTTATACGGCCTTCAGTATTAATACTAAATTTTCCTCCAGGTTTAGTTTACCTCGAGAATTATTTGCTTTACCACTATATGGAAATGCCTCAGGTCAATTAGAGGATGGCTTAGCGGATTTAAGTAGGTTATCTACCAAAACAATGGGGTATACTGAAGTTGGACTTTCTCATGGGCGCGAAATATTAGCAGGAAAAATGACAATAGGTGTTCGAATAAAATATTTGGCTGGTCATGCTTATGCTGATTTAAATTCATTTGATGCAAGCTTGAGAACATTTGGAAACGATGATTTTAGAGGTGATTCTATTCAGGTGAATAGCAATTCCTTTGATATTAGAACTGCGGGAATAGTTGGAGCTTTAGTAAATGAGGATAATGATCAAGAAGATATTATTGGTTCATTATTGGCAAACAGAGGTTTTGGATTGGATTTGGGAGCAACTTATGATTTCACTAAGAAAATTAAATTCTTTGCCAGTTTGAATGATGTTGGTTTTATTAAATGGGGATCCAATTATACGAATCGATTAAATGTTCCTGAATTTCAATATACTTTTAAAGGAGCAGATATAGTTGAACTTATAAATGGAGAAGATTTATCTGTGATAGATGAAATAGATAGCGCAATTAGTGATTTAGACATTCAGAGTATTAAAAATGAGTCATTTTCTACGGCTTTAACAGCAAAGCTTTATGCTGGTGCTTCGTATGAATTAAGTGAAAGACAAACAGCTTCGGCAATTCTCTATTCTGAATTTTTCAAAGGTGCTATTATTCCTGCTTTTACAGCCATGTATAATTTTCAGGGAGGTACTTTCTTTAATTTTGGATTATCGGCTACAGTGATGAATGGAAGAGTAAATAACTTCGGGACTGGTATGACACTTAATTTAATTCCATTTCAGTTAGTACTTGCAACCAATGATTTGGGATCAATTATTAATCCTATTAAAGGGCGTGGAGTAGATTTTAGATTTGGAATCAACCATACCTTCGGAAACGTAAATAAAAGTAAATCCCGAGCTAAAAAGAATAGTGAAAATACAATTGACACAATTGATTTAGGAATAGACTGATATTTCAAAAAAAATCCCCTATTTTGAGGAAAATTTGTATTTCAAGTTGATCCAAAGTATAAAAAATAATTATTGATGATAGATAACACAAATGGAAATAAGATGGATTTAAATGTAAACTTCATCAAATCGGTGCTTAGTCTTTTTTCTGAAATGCAAGGGAATGGTATATCCCTAGTTTATTTGGGAGAATTTAATCACGAAATTACTAAGATGTTTACTTCTATGGCTGAGTCAGACATGGAACGTAAAAAAGAGGATAGATATGTAAAGAAAAGAGTTTATCATGTGATGGTGGAGACACTTCAAAACATGAATAAACACTCAGATGAAATTACTGATGCTCAAATTGGTAATGGATTATTCGTTATTGGAAACAAGGAGGATATCTATTATGTAATCACCAGCAATAAGGTTGCAAGAGATAAAGTGGAAGATTTAAGAAGTGCTATTGATGAAGTAAACGCTGCTAGTGCTGAAGAATTGAAAAAAATGTATATGCAACAAATCAAGCACGGCAAGCTTTCTGATAAAGGTGGAGCAGGTCTTGGGTTAATTGATATTGCAAGAAAAACAGGAGAGAAGTTAGTTTATAAATTCCTTCCTATTGATGAAGAATTTGACCTTTTCATATTGAAAGTCGAAATTAATGCGGATAAAATTAAGGATGATAAGAGCAAATAAATACTTCTGATATTATAAATAATGTTTAGCCCTTTCAATAAGAAAGGGCTTTTTTTATATCCTTATTTTATTGAATTTCTTATTTGCTCGATTTCGCTTTTTCGCAATGATTCTATTTACAGATACCCATTAATTAATATTATATTTGTCAGGTAAATATTCACAATACTATATGAGTTTTAATACAGAATTAAAAGTAGGCGTATTAGGAGGAGGTCAACTAGGGAGAATGTTACTTCAAAGTGCCATCAACATTAATATTGAGTTGAGTATGATGGATGCTGACCCTAATGCACCCTGTTCTAAATTAGTTTCTGATTTTAAGGTTGGTGACTTAGAGGATTTCAAAGCTGTTTACGAGTTCGGTAAGAACTGCGATATTCTGACTATCGAAATCGAAAAAGTAAATATTGAAGCCATGAAAAAGCTTCAGTCAGAAGGAGTAAAGGTTTATCCTCAACCAGAAATCATTGAAATGATTCAGGATAAAAGAGTTCAAAAACAATTTTACAAAGACCATAATATTCCTACTGCTCCTTTTATTCTTACAGATAATAGAGCGGATTTAGAGAAGTTAATTGATAAGTTTCCTGCAGTTCATAAAATTGGAAAAGGAGGTTATGACGGACGAGGTGTGCAAATTATCAGATCCAAAGAAGACATAGCTAAAGGTTTTGACGCCCCCTCTTTATTGGAAGATTTTGTACCATTCAAGAAGGAGTTGGCAGTAATAGTCAGTCGGAATGAACAGGGTGAGGTTAATGCTTTTCCAGTGGTAGAAATGGTTTTTCACCCTGAACATAATTTAGTTGAGTATCTTTTATCTCCTGCAATAATAGATAAATCAGAAGAAGAGAAAGCTAAACAAGTAGCCATAGATATTATTGAGAAATTGGAAATGGTTGGTATTCTAGCTGTAGAAATGTTCCTTACTAAAGAGAATGAAATTATAGTCAATGAAATTGCTCCAAGACCACATAATAGCGGTCACCAAAGTATCGAAGGGAATTTTGTGTCGCAGTATGATCAACATTTAAGAGCTATTTTAAACTTGCCATTAGGAAATACTTCCACTAAGGTAAGCTCTGCTATGGTAAATATTCTGGGGGAAGATGGCTTTACAGGCGATGCAAAATATGAAGGAATGGAGGAAGTTATGAGAATTTCTGGAGCATCAGTTCATTTATATGGAAAAAAATTAACAAAACCTTTTAGAAAAATGGGTCATGTTACTATTACAGATCCTAGTTTAACTTCCTTAAAAAGAAAAATAGAAATTGTTAAATCGACTTTAAAAGTAAAAGCATGAGTAAAGGGAAAATAGCTATAATAATGGGAAGTCAGTCTGATTTGAGAGTAATGAGTGAGGCGGCTAAAGTATTGGAAGAGTTGGAAGTGAATTATGAGTTAACAATTGTTTCAGCTCATAGGACACCAGAAAGAATGATGGATTTTGCTAAATCAGCTCGTAAAAATGGATTTCATGCTATTATTGCGGGTGCAGGTGGAGCAGCTCATTTGCCGGGTATGGTTGCAGCATTCACTACTTTGCCAGTTATTGGAGTGCCAGTGAAATCAAGCAATTCCATTGATGGGTGGGATTCGGTACTTTCAATTTTACAAATGCCTGGTGGCGTCCCTGTAGCAACCGTTGCTTTGGACGGTGCAAAAAACGCAGGTATTTTGGCAGCTCAAATTATTTCCAATTTTGATGATAATGCAGCTAAGAAATTAGAAGTTTATAAAGAGGAAATAAAAGATAAGGTATTGAAATCTGCAGAGCAGGTAGAAGCCAACGGTTGGAAATCAGGAAAAGTAGGATTCTAATTATTCATCAACTCTAGGGAAATATATGGTGAATTCACTGTATTTCCCTATTTCAGTTTCAAGATTAATTCTCCCATCTAATCTATCAACTAGCGTTTTTACAATTGCTAATCCAAGTCCATTAGAACTTTCGCCACCAGTTGGTTTCGCAGTTAATTTTTTGAATTTCTTGAATAAATAGGATTTATCATCGTCTGTGAATCCAGGCCCAAAGTCCTTTACACTGATCCAATAATTTGTTTTCGTTACGCCAGCTCTTAAAATAATATCAGAACCTAATTTAGAGAATTTAACAGCATTAGAAATTAAGTTTTCTAATATTCTATTAATGTGTGTCTTATCTGTTCTTACTATAATTCCAGGCTCACATTCAATCTTGCAATCAATTTCTTTATTTGTTAATTCAATTATAAAATTTGAAGCAGAATCATCCAGCAGCTTTTTAAGGTCTATATTATCAGTTGCAAGCTCTTCTTTATCGACAGACATAGAGTTTACGTCTAACAGGTCATTTATTAAATAAGCACCGTGTTTAGCATTATTTCTTATCATGGTCACATATTGGCTTTGCTCCTCATTCAGTCCAGATAATCTTAATAATTCAGTTAATCCTTTAATTCTATGAAATGGGGCTTTCATGTCATGTGCCACTAAATTTAGCAAAGAGTCTTTCTCATTATTTAAATCATCAAGTTCTTTATTACGGACAATGAGTTCTCCATTTTGCGATTTAATCTCTTTATTTTGAAGCGAGATTTTCTTTTGCTGTTCTTCAATTTTATGGTTTTTAAGCTGTAAAATAGTATTATGCTTTCTTCGTCTATTCGCAGTTACCCATATAATTATTAGTAATGTTATGGTAAGTACAATTACAGCAACGAGTGCAATGTTTAGTGCTTTTTGTTTCTGAATTACTTGCTTATAGGCATCTTCATTTTGTTTTAAAAGTTTGTTTTCATTTTCCTTAGCTTCCAAAGCTAGTCTGCCTTCCAATCTTTCAATTTCGCGGGCTGTATTAACATTTTCAGTTTTCTCCTTTAGGTCAGCGTATTTTTTGAAATATTTTAGGGCTTGATTTATGTCTCCATTCTTTTCATAAATAGTTGATAAATAAAAATAAGCTTTTTGTTCAAATGTAATATCGTTAATGGTGGAAAGGTCAGTTACTTTCAGGAAATAATCTTTTGAAAGGTCGTATTCATTTCTATAAAAGTGAATCTCACCCAAGAGCGAATAAACCTGAATAATAAGATTGATATTTTTAGCTTTTGAGGCAAAATCTAGAGCTTCATTCGCATTTGTTAGTGCAATGGCCAGTTGCCCTCTTTTTGTGTTCATTCTCGCAATAGACAGCTTTATTATAGCCAAATTTGCTTCATCGTTGATTTTAGAAGCTACCTCATAGGCCACTGTGAAATATTTTAAGCTATTGTTATAATTTTCCATTTGACCATAAATACCGGCTATCTCTAAATAGATTGATATTACGCCTGATGGGTCATCAAATGTTTGTCTGAGTTCAGCTGTTTTCAAAGACATTTCCAATGCCTTTTCTAAGTCATTTTGTGATTGGTAAAGTTCAGATAAACTTTTGTACACATAACTCATTGAAACAGCATCATCCAGATTTTTAAAAATCTCTAATGCCATGAAAAAGTTATCGTATGCAGCGACATAATTTCCTTGATTGAAGTATAAACGCCCAATGTTATTGAGGGAGTAACCATATTGAAGAGAATCTCCATAAATTAAGGAGGAATCCTTCGCTTGTTGATATAATTCAAAGGCTTTTATGTTTTCACCCTCATAAAAGTGACCTACTCCCTTAAAATTTAAGGCTTTTACCACTTTTTCATTTAATTCTGCACTTTTTGAAGCTATATCAATGGCTTTTTGACTGAAGAAAACGGTACTGTCAGGGAATGATTTTCTGTATTCCCAAGCTAATTGATTATAAATTTCAATTTGTTGAGAATTACCAGCATCTTTCAAGGTATTTTTTAAACTGTCAATCACTGATATATTTTGACCCATTACCTTTAGAGGTATAAAAAAGATAATGAATAGGTATATGACAGTATTTTTGATTTTCACGTCTATTAAAATTTACGCAATTTAATGGATTTCAACAATAATTTATATTATCGTATTACCTTAATCAAAATTTCTAAAATAAACTGTATTAAATGTCTTCACATCATATCATTAGAGACGAGCAGGAACCACCAATTCTAGTTTTTTCAATTCATAATAATTGGAAGGAATTATCTGAATTATTGGGATGGTCGCCCATTGTATTCATAAACCCTCCTTTACAAGAAATTTTTGACGCTTTGCAAACAAAGATAGACGGGTATTTATTGAATGAAGATTATGAAGCTAAGTTGGCAGAAAACGTATTTATTTATAATGAACATAATTTGGATGAAGTATTATTAAAGTGGATAAATCATAAAAAATGGACGGCTATTAATATCTTTTGTAATGACCAATTAATGAAAAACTTATTTTTTCAGCTGAAAAGAACGCGTTTAGAAATTCCACTTATATTTTTCACGGAGAATGGTAAATCTATATTAAAACCTAGTTCAAAATTTAGAAAATGGTATCCTAAAAAATGTAAATTAGAAATCTTTAATGATGATGTTTTGAAGACTGAAAACCTAGTCTTAAGTGGTAAGGAATTTACTGTTGAACGTGATGGGTTTATTTTAATTGAGGTACAGGGAGATACAATTTTAGTAAAAGAGAAATGAAGCTAGTTGGCTCCATTTCTCCTTACAAATTAACCGTAAATCTCATTTAATAGGCCAGCTAATCTTATGCCCGCCTTTTTAATTTGTATTTGAACAGTCGACCAGTTTTTATAGCTATAGGCGTAACCTAAATACATATCTTGAGGTAAATCATAAACTTGATTTCTCATGGCCATGGCTTCTTTGTACCAATCATCTATAGTATTACTTTGTAGTTCTTTTATTTCGTCTTTAGTAGTGATGTTAACCATCTGAGCCAATTCTGTATAGCTAAAAGCTTTTGAATCAATCATTTCGCTATCCCAAACGCGATGTAGATTTGAATTTTGGCCGAACCACTTTAATTTAACAGCATTTCCACCCATATCTTCTCCATTTCCAACATGGCATGGTTGGTGAATATCCCCTACTAAATGAATAAGCATTTTGAGTTTTTCTTGTTCGCTTTTTGCATCAAGATTGCCTGCTTTTAGTTCTTCGGTGATTTTTTGAATCATCATTATAATGTCTCCATCAGGGCTCTTTTCAGTTTGTTCATATGTCATCCCATCAGGAATGGTTACATAATGCCAAGGCTTTGCATAGTCCCAACTATCATCAGACTTTATATTATCCATCCATACGCTAGCTACTGCTAAAGATTCTCTATTTAAAATCTCGCTTACTCTTTTCTCTACCTTTCTTTTCAAATAGAAAGAAGCTACCTCGCCAACAGCTCTGTGTCCAGTTTGTCCCCAAGCCAATGCTTGTGAAATGGAGAAAATACTTAAAATAAAAACACTTATAATTCTGATTTTCATATTATTAATTGGATTATAAAATTTGGTGACTTTTAAGATATTTTTATATAATATTATACACTCTTAATTCAACAGTTTCTTCATCAAATGCATAATGTCATACGGAAGTTTTTTTGCAAAGATAGTCTTTTAGTATTACCGGAAAGTTATTTTTTATCCCGTAGTTTTTGAAGTTCTTGCCATTCGTCTCTTAATCTTGCAGCTTCAATAAAATCTAGATCTTTTGCGGCCTTTTCCATTTTCTTTTTAGTGGCGGTAATCATTTTATCCAAACCGGCTTTATCCATGTATTGAACCACGGGATCAGCTGCAACAGAGGTTTCTTCTAAACCTGCATAATATTTTTGTTGAGATGTTTTTTTAGAATCGACCGCAACCGTTTGTCCTAAAATGCTTTCTCTAGATTTAAATACAGTTTTCGGGGTAATCCCATGCTCATCATTATATGCTTTTTGGATTGCTCTTCTCCTATTAGTTTCATCCATAGCTCGTTGCATCGAATCGGTAATTTTATCGGCATACATGATAACCTTTCCTCTTTCATTTCTTGCTGCCCGACCAATAGTTTGAACTAATGAGCGCTGATTTCGCAGGAAGCCTTCTTTATCAGCATCTAAAATGGCTACTAATGATACTTCAGGTAAATCTAGTCCTTCTCTCAATAAATTAACACCAACCAAAACATCAAACTCACCTAATCTTAAGTCCCTTAAAATTTCAACTCGATCTAAAGTGTCTACCTCCGAGTGGATATATCGAGCTTTAACACCTGCCCTCCCTAAAAATTTATTGAGCTCCTCAGCCATTCTTTTGGTTAAGGTTGTGCATAATACACGTTCATTCAATTTTACGCGCTCATCTATTTCTTCTAGCAAATCATCAATTTGATTCCCACTTGGGCGAACATCAATAATTGGATCTAATAGCCCAGTTGGTCTAATTACCTGCTCCACTACAGTTCCTTCTGTTTTACGTAATTCATATTCAGCAGGAGTCGCACTTACGTAAACTGTTTGACCTATCAAATTCTCAAACTCATCAAATTTTAAAGGCCTATTGTCCATAGCGGAAGGCAATCGGTAGCCATAATCTACTAAGTTGATTTTTCTTGCTCTATCGCCACCATACATTGCTCTTACCTGAGGGACTGTGACATGGCTTTCGTCAATAACCATTAAAAAATCATTAGGAAAATAATCTAAAAGACAGAAAGGTCTGGTGCCAGGTTTTCTTCTATCAAAATAACGTGAGTAATTTTCTACTCCCGAACAGTAGCCTAACTCCCGCATCATTTCAATATCAAACTCTGTTCTTTCCTGAAGTCTTTTTGCTTCTAAAAACCTTCCATCTCTTTCAAAGAATTTCACTTGCTCCACCATATCATCTTGAATTTCTTTTATGGCCTGGTGCAGAACATCTTTCCCTGTCACGAATAGGTTGGCAGGGAAAATACTTATAATTCTTTCATCAGAAATTTTCTTGCCAGTTTCTGGATCAATTCTTTGGATCGATTCTATTTCATCTCCCCAGAACATAATGCGATAGGCAAAATCGGCATAAGCTACAAAGATATCCACTGTATCGCCCTTCACCCTGAAAGTTCCTCTTTTGAAATCAGCAGTAGTTCTATTATAAAGAATATCTACAAAAGCAAACAGCAATTGATTTCGTGGAACCTTATCACCCTGTTGCAGACGGATTATATTTTTGCCAAATTCTTCTGGATTTCCGATACCATATATACAGGAAACGGAAGCGACTACAATTACATCTCTTCTTCCTGAAAGCAGTGCTGAAGTTGCACTTAATCTCAGTTTTTCAATTTCCTCATTAATGGAAAGGTCTTTTTCTATATAAACGTTACTGGATGGAATAAATGCTTCGGGCTGATAATAATCGTAGTAGGAAATAAAATATTCTACTGCATTTTCAGGAAAGAACTGCTTGAATTCTCCATAAAGTTGTGCAGCAAGTGTTTTATTATGGCTTAAAACCAAAGTGGGCTTTTGAACACGTTCTACTAAATTGGCTATGGTAAAAGTTTTTCCTGAACCAGTTACGCCTAGAAGTACCTGATCTCGTTCGCCATCTTCGACTCCTTTCTGAAGTTCATTGATGGCTCTTGGTTGGTCACCTGTAGGTTGATATTCACTAATGATTTTAAAATCCATATCTACAACAAACGATAAAGGTAGAAAATGTTTAGGCGCAAATATAAATAGATTTTAAGTGCTTTCAGGTGGTATAATAATTTTGATTTAAAGGTATATGAAATGCTTATTTTCAATCAAACTCATCTTCAATATCACCGACTATAGTTTCCACTAAGTTCTCTAATGTAATCATTCCAATAATTTTATCATCTTCAGATTTCACCATGGAGATATGAAACCTATTTTCATTCATTCTTTTCAATAAATTGATGATAGGTGTATTTTCCCTGATAAAAATGATTGGTCTCACAAACTCTTTCAAGCTATTGTTTTCTGAAGATATTTTCTCGTTTAAGGCAATTTCTTTAAAATTAATATAACCATAAACCTCTTCTATAGAATTAGAGCTGCTTATTGGATATCTCGTATGCTTATGCTTTGCCGCTAAATTGAAATATTTATCATAACTTATACTCTCTTCAAAGAATATGATTTTCTCAACAGGGAGCATTATCTCTTTTACAAATCGTTTTTTTAGTGTAGATGTGTTAATGATGATGCTCTCTTGGTCAGTATCAATTATTTTTTCCATTTTAGCCATTTTAGCAATGGTGCGAATATCATCTAAACTGTAAGGATTACTTTTTTTCTTTTTACCCACCAATAGTTTTGTGAATGCTTGTGTTACAAGAATAAAGGGATAAAGTATTTTAATGATAAGTTGGAGTGGCCAAGCCATCTTTTTGGAAATAAGGTTTGCTTTATTTACCCCTATAACTTTTGGTAAGATTTCAGTTCCAAAAAGTATAACTATTGTAAAAATTACTGAAAATACCCAAATATATTCTTCTCCATAAATTTCATCAAATGCACTACCTGCAATTGTGGCACCACCAGTATGGGCAATTGTATTTAAGATAAGAATTGCAGAAATTGGCTTGTCAATATTAGACTTAAGTGTATGCATGATTTTTGCATAGGTAAGTCCTTTTTCTTTATCGGTCGCAATTTTTACTTTATCAACACTAAGCAGTACGGCTTCAGCCATGGAACAAAGGAAGGATACAACTATTGCGACAAGGGTGCTGATTACAAATATAAGCATGGTAATCTAATTCATTCTTGAAGCCAGGGCTCAAGACTAATTTTTAGTAAATACCCTAACTCTTTTAATTCTTTTTTGGTCTACTGCCACTACAGTGAAGGTGAAATTTTTAAATTTAATTTTTTCTCCTGTTCTAGGTAATTTGCTGTTGATTTCAAGTATGAGACCACCTAAAGATTCACTTTCTCCCTTAACTTCGTCAAAGGTGCTAGGCTCTTCATTTATGATTTTGCAGAAATCATTTAAAGAGGTTCTTCCTTCGAAGATATACGTGTATTCGTCTAATTTATTGTAGGCAACATCGATATCCTCATCAAACTCATCATTGATTTCACCTACAATTTCCTCAATTACATCTTCAAGCGTAATAAGTCCTGAGGTACCGCCATATTCATCTACCACTATCGCCATATGTACTCTTCTTTCTTGAAAGTCTTTTAACAGACTATCTACTTTTTTGGATTCTGGAACAAAAAATCCAGGTCTTAAAAGTTCCTGCCATTCAAAATGTTCTAGTTTGTCGATGTAGGGAAGTAAATCTTTTACATATAGAATTCCTTCTATTTTATCAATAGTATCGCGGTAGACGGGGATTCTACTAAATCCATTTTTATTGATTTGATCCATCAACTTATGGTAATCGTCATCAATATCAAAAGCCGTAATATCTAATCGCGATTTCATAACTTGTCTTACGGAAAGCGTACCAAAATTCACAATCCCTTTTAAAATACCTTTCTCTTCCTCTGTGGTATGCTGATCAGCAGTGATTTCGAGCGCCTGGTGTAATTGGTCTATGGAAATGCTAAACCCTTTTTGCTCCACTCTTCTTTCAATAATTCCACTTAGGCTCATTAATGGGATAGAGATTGGGCTAAAAATTTTTGCGGAGAAATTAATAGGTACGGCCATTTTGTAAGCAAAACTCAGATTATTTTGATTAGCGTATACCTTTGGTACAATTTCTCCAAAGAAAACGATGAGAAATGTGATTATAGCAGTTAAACTTACTACCAATAAGCCTTCAGTTTCTTTAGTACCTACTATTTCCCAAGTGACATAAGTGGAAAGCGTTACTATCCCAACATTAATGAAATTATTTAGAATGAGGATAGTGGCTAATAATCTTTTAGGATTTTTTAATAGCTCTAGAATAGTTATGTCTTTAGGCTGATTGCTTGTTTTGCATTTTGCTAAGTCCTCATGAGATAAAGAAAAGAAAGCAACTTCAGAACCAGAAACTAAGGCTGACATTAAAAGTAAAAACATCATCAATAAAGTATTGATGATGTAAAACCAATGATTGCCATTGTCGGCTATGTTAACTAATAAAAATGTACTAGGAAAAGGGTCGTCCAATTTTTATATGAGTTTGTTTAAAATGGTAAATCGTCCATTTCGCTGTTAGTATTCGGGGTTTGGCTTGGTGCTGGTGCAGCCTGATTATTGGACTGATTTCCTCCATAATTATTAGATGATTGACCTGAATCATCCCCACTTTTCTTTCCACCAAGCATGGTTAACTGGTCACCTACAATTTCTGTAGTATAGCGCGTAACGCCATCTTTTTCCCAGGATCTGGTTTTAAGTTTACCTTCGATGTAAACGCTATCTCCTTTTTTTAAGTATTTTTCGGCTATTTCCGCTAAACCTCTCCAAAGCACAATATTGTGCCACTCGGTTTGGTCAATTCGTTCCCCTGAATTTCTGTCTTTATAGGTTTCGGTTGTGGCTATTGAAAAATTTGCAACGGCAGCTCCGTTGTCTAAATGTCTTACCTCTGGGTCTTTCCCCAGATTTCCAATCAAAATGACTTTGTTTACTCCTGTCATAAGTTAAAAAATTTTAGTTCAAAATTAATGTTAATAGTTGAAGTAAACTGCTTTTTTGCAGGAAAATATTTCCAACAGTTTAACTCTTCAACCATAAATTTACCTAAAAATTTTTGCTAGTCAAATAATTCTCAATCAATCTTGGCTTTGGTAATTCTTCGACTTCTTGTTTAGTGTAGTATTGCAAACTGTTATCGTTTAAAAAATTCTCATTACTAGTTTTTAATTCTACAAATACAGCTTCCAACCGTTGATGAGATAAAATGTGTTTGACAGGCTCAGAAATTTCAACCACTTTAACATTAGGGAATTTTTCGTAAATCGCATTAAAAATCTCCTCTTTGGTTAGTGCTTCTTTAGTTTCTATTAAATCAAAGTCGAATAAACCTTGCCAGATATCTTTTGAACCTCTTTTTTTCATGGCTAATTTTTCTTCATTCTGCCAAATCAAATAATGTAAATATCTGTGTTTTACTTTTATTCTTTTTATCTTAACGGGTAACTCAGTTTGCTTGTGATGAATTCTTGCTTCGCAATCATGATTAAGCGGGCAATTTTCGCAGTCAGGTTTTTTAGGTCTACAAATCATTGCACCTAATTCCATTATAGCCTGATTAAACGTATTGGCTTGCTTATCTGGGATTAATTGATTGGCAATATTGAAAAATTTAGAAAAGGATTTTGGCTGTGCAATGTCATCTTGAATAGCAAAATACCTAGCCAACACTCTGAAAACATTTCCATCAACAACGGGAACCGCTTGACCAAATGCAAAAGAAGCAATTGCTGCTGCTGTGTATTTACCAACTCCTTTTAACCTTAATAATTCCTCATAGGTGTGCGGAAATTCGCCATTATAATCTTTTACAATTGATTTGGCACATTCATGAAGGTTTCTTGCTCTGGAATAGTATCCCAAACCCTGCCATAATCTCATAACCTCATCTTCAGGGGCATTTGCTAAATCATGAACTTTAGGATAATGAGTTACAAAATTGATGAAATAGGGTAATCCTTGGTTCACACGAGTTTGTTGCAAAATAATTTCCGAAAGCCAGATTTTGTATGGATCCAAAGTATTTCTCCATGGAAGTTCTCTTTGATTGTTTTTATACCAGTTAATGAGCCTGTTTGAGAAGTTTTGCATCATATAAATGTAAAGATGAAGAATCTTAAAGAAAATAATTAAACAATATAAAGATGAAGTTATTAATTTGTATTTTGCATAAAATATTGAGAATTAAAAAGTTAAACATATTTTTTTTAATTAAAGAGTGGGCATATCTTTAAAAGAATTTACTTTTAAATTCAAAAATGTAAGGTTACCTTTGCAGACCCAAAATAAAGAGGGAGAAATTTTTTAATAATTTTAAATATAAAAACGCGTGACTAAAGCAGACGTTATATCAGAAATTTCTGAAAAAACAGGTATAGACAAGGCAGATGTAACCGCTACAGTAGAAGCATTCTTCTCTGTAGTGAAGGATTCGATGGCTGAAGGCGAAAACATCTATGTTAGAGGTTTTGGTAGTTTTGTTAATAAGAAAAGAGCTAAGAAAATTGCTCGTAATATTTCCAAAAATACGGCTATAGTAATTGATGAACACTTTGTACCTAGTTTTAAACCCTCAAAGGTTTTTGTAGAGAAAATCAAAAGTTCAAATAAAATATCAGAAGAAGTTTAATTTCAGGTATGCTCAAGCCCCGTATCATATTAGCAGTAGTTGCCATTGCATTAGTTATTATATTCTTTAGCTTACCCAAAGCTGTAGTGGATAACGAAAACGACAGTATGGAAAATGGGGTTGATGCTGTTGAAGATAGCTCAAATTCTGAAAGTAACTCAGCAACTTCGGCTAATGAAATGATGTCTGATTTGCACTCAGGTAATATTCCAAAAGAAGTTCGAGAGGATATTGAAAGACTAAGAAATAATTACCTCTTAGCTGAGAATCAAGAAAATAGTGTTATATTTGCCGACTCTTTGGCTAGCGTGTATAGAGATCTTAATAGGTTGGATAGCGCTGCTAAATATATTGAATTGTCTCAAAAAGATAATGAGTTAATAGGAAATGCCTATTACGAAGCTTTCAGTTTTGCTGCAGATGTAGAAAAAGCCGAAAGATTGGCTGTAAAAACTAGAGAATACTTGCAGAAAGTATTAGATAGTGAACCGACTAACAATAGTGCTAAAATAAAATTAGCGATGACTTACGTTTCATCTGATAATCCTATGAAAGGTATTTCAATGTTGTTGGAAGTTGTGGAAGAAGATCCAAATAATGAAGAAGCATTATTCAACTTAGGGATACTTTCAATTCAATCTGGGCAGTATAGTAAAGCAATAGAGCGATTTGAGAAGCTATTAGGACAACATCCTGAAAACGTACAGGCGGAGTTTTATTTAGCTCTAAGTTTAATGAACAACGGACAGAAAGCAAAAGCTAAAAAGCTATTTACTGAAATTAAAAATAAAAGTAATGATGAGCAACTGTTAGCAGCTGTTGAAAGTTACTTAAATGAATTAGAATAAAATTGTTTAACAAAAAAAATTAAAGTTATGCCTTGCGGTAAAAAAAGAAAAAGACACAAGATTTCAACTCATAAGAGAAAGAAAAGACTAAGAAAAAACAGACATAAGACCAAGAAGTAATTATTACTTCTTGTTTGTCTTTTTTATAAGACATTTTTTAGTTTTCACTTAAACTTATAGAGCTTTGAGCAATGAATTAGTTATTAATTCAACTCAAAATGGCAGTCGTATTGCCCTTCTGAATGATAGGAATCTTATTGAGATTCATTATGATAATAAGGAAGAGCAGTTTAGTGTTGGTGATATTTATTTAGGAAACGTCCGAAAAGTAATGCAGGGCTTAAATGCTGCATTTGTTGACGTGGGTTATGACAAAGATGCATTTTTGCATTATCATGACCTTGGACCAAAAATAAATTCACTATTAAAATATACTAAATTTGCCACTACTCGTAATAACACCTCATACAAATTAAGTAAGTTCAAATTAGAGCCTGAGATTGATAAGTTAGGTAAAATCTCGCAGGTGCTCTCTAAGAACAAGCAGGTGTTGGTTCAGGTTATTAAAGAACCTATTTCTACGAAAGGGCCAAGACTATCATGCGAGTTGTCACTAGCAGGAAGGTATTTGGTATTAGTACCATTTGCCAATGGAATAAGCATATCTAAAAAGATATCAACTAGTGAGGAACGGAAACGACTCACCAGATTAATTTCTTCTATCAAGCCGGAAAACTTTGGTGTAATTATTCGAACTGTTGCCGAAGGTAAAGAGGTGGCAGAGCTGGATACAGATCTAAGAAATTTATTAGACACCTGGGAAAGCGGTGTTAAAAAGCTAAAAGACGCTAAACCGAAAGACAAAATAATCGGTGAAGTGGGTAGAGCGTCTTCTATTTTGAGGGATATGATGAATGAATCTTTCGACAGCATCCATGTGGATGATGAAGAGATATTCAAGGAAATGCAAACCTACATTCAGAAAATAGACCCGAGTAAAGAAAAAATATTAAAGCTTTACACAGGAAGAAATAAGATTTTTGAGCATTTCGGAATTGAAAGGCAATTGAAGTCATTATTTGGTCAATCAGTTAACATAAAAGGTGGAGGCTATCTTATCATTGAGCATACTGAAGCTCTACATGTAGTAGATGTTAATAGTGGGAACAAATCTAATAATGAAGAGAGTCAAGAAGACACTGCTTTAAATACTAACCTAGAAGCAGCAAAAGAAATAGCGCGTCAGTTACGATTGAGAGATATGGGAGGGATTATCGTAGTCGATTTTATCGATATGAAAAATCCTGATAATAAAAAACTTCTTTTCAAAAAGATGAAGGAGTTCATGGAAACAGATCGTTCTAAACATACTGTTTTACCATTATCTAAATTTGGACTAATGCAGGTAACCCGTCAAAGGGTAAGACCTGAACTGAATATAGTTACTAAAGAAAGTTGTCCTACTTGTAATGGAACAGGTAAAATAACGGCTTCCATTTTAGTTTCTGACAAAATTGAGCAAGATTTAGATTACTTATTAACAAAGCAGAATGAGAAATCATTAAGTCTTGCTTTGCATCCATTTCTTTATTCACATTACACAAAAGGAATAATTTCTTTGAGAGTAAAGTGGTTTTTTAAGTATGGAAAATGGATTAAATTAGTTCAAGATAGTTCATTAGCATTAACAGAATATCATTTCATGAATGCTAATCAGGATTTGATTGCAATGGAATAATATTTCAAATTAAAATATAATTTAGATAGCTCATATTTTTATTAGTATGAGCTATTTTTTTGGATTCTTCTTTCTAAATCAGAACCCTAAAACTTACTGATATTTTTTGAGAAGGGAAAAATTATCTATTTTAGCAATTATTGGAAATAAATTATGACCTCATTCAAATCACTATTTTTCTTGGTGGTAATAAAACTAAGAAATACATTTCTTTTTTTTATTTTTCTGGAATTTTGTTCATTTAATTTAATAGCCTTTCAAAGTCCTGATTCACTTCAGATTTCCTCCAAAGACTCTATAATAATTCATGACTTCGATGGATCTAATTATCAAGCAAGTTCATACAATTATATGTCAGCTGAAGATGAAGATGGCATAATGTATTTTGGAAATGAAAATGGACTATTAGAATTTGATGGCACCCATTGGGAATTATATAAGACTCCATTTTTTACACCAATTACGGCTTTAAAAATAGTTTGGGATAAGATTTATACTTCTGGAAATAATGAGATAGGATACTTTTCAAGAAATAGAAGAGGAAGAATGGTTTATCATTCTTTAAAAGATAAATTAACTGATGATAAAGAATTCCCATATATCTGGAAAATAATTGAAAATAAGGGAGATGTGTATTTTACTGCGGATAGTTCTGTTATCAAATGGGATGGGGAGATTCTCAAGAGAATTCGTTCTAATCAATATTTGACCATGTTTAAGGTTGAGGATGAATTACTTGTTTCTTTATATGGTAATAACGGGGGATTAGCTAAAGTTGAAAACGATACTTTTCGAATCGTAAATAAAGATTTTAGCTTTGGTAATGATTACGCCTGGGAAATCTTAAAGAAAGAGGAAAATAAATGGTTGATTTTTACTTCTGAAAATGGAATTTTTGAATTGGATCCCAATTCTTATCAAACTAAACCTTGGCAAAATGAAGCAAATCAATACTTTTTGCAAGATAGTACTTATCTATATTATGTAGAGAAGTTCAGAGATTCATTGTTTATTAGTTCAACTTATCAAAAAGGAGTAGTAATTTTTGATAAGAATGGTCAAATAATAAAAAAATTAGACAAGCAATCAGGCCTATTAAGTAATTATTCACCTTACCCAACAGCAGATAGGAGGGGAAATGTTTGGTTAACCTCAGGCTTTGGATTACAATATTTACAATATTTCACTGAAAATGAACAACTCAATTTTGAACCATTAGCTAAAGTAAGATATATAAAAATAGGAGATAGCTCGGTTTATATTAGAGATTCTAGTCATACGATATCCCTTTCGAAAAAGAAAAGTAATTCATTGGATTTATATTTTTCTGTGCCTAGTTTTCTAATGGAAGAAATACAATTTTCCTATTATTTGGAAGGATTTGATGCAGGCTGGTCGGAATGGACCACTAACACAAGAAAGGAATATACAAATTTACCTGGAGGTAAGTATACTTTCCATTTGCGAGCAAGATATATCAAACAAAGTGATCTTAAAATAGCGCCATTTAAGTTTAAATTAGAGATACCGATACCATGGTATCAATATCCTGTCAGTTATGCAGTTTTTATAATCTTATTTGGGCTTTTTATTTTTGGATTTGTTCGTTTTAGAACGCATCGATTGAGTGTTACTAATAAGAAGTTAGAAAATATTGTAAAAGAAAGAACATCAGAGTTAAGGTCTCAAAAGGAGCAACTAAAACAGGCTAATGAAGAGTTAAAAACGATTAATAATGAATTAGATAATTTTGTCTATCGTTCATCTCATGATTTGGTTGCGCCATTAAAATCTTTAAGAGGCTTAATTTCTGTAGCTGGAATGTCTAACGATCCTTATGAAATTAAGGACTATTTTAAATTGATGAATGTTAGCATTACGAAGCTAGAAGAATTTATCAAAAGTATCATGGATTTTTCCACCAATACAAAAAAGCCGCTAGTGATGCAGCGTGTAAAAATGGATACAATAATTGACAGCATTATTGAAGATTTAAAATATTATGAAAATGCTGATAAAGTGGAGTTAATTAGAGCTTACAATTCTGACTTTGAAATCAAGACTGATCCAAAAAGGTTGAATATTGTTTTGAGTAATCTGGTTACTAATGCGTTAAAATACCATGATTTTGAAAGAGGAGATAAACCTTTTATAAAAGTATGTGCCAAAATCGAAAATGATTCTTATGTAATAGAAGTGGAAGATAATGGTTCTGGAATTCCGAAAGAACATCAAGATAAGGTGTTTGATATGTTTTTTAGAGCCCATCAGGGGACGGATGGTTCTGGTTTAGGGCTCTACATTGTGGTGGACACGCTAAATGTATTGAATGGGAAAATTGACTTTACTTCCAAAACTAGAGTAGGAACAACGTTTAGAATTGTTTTACCACTTATTGATTAATTTACACCTTCTTCGATTTCATCATCCAACTCTAGGAGATTTTTCAAATTAAAAATTACTTTGTCCAGCTCCATAGCGCTGGTTTTAAGGTAATTTAAAAGTTGGGGATCTATTTTACCGTCTTTGGCTAATTCCATTACATTAATGAGTCCCAAAACACTTGCCACAGGAGCTCTAAGTTTATGAGAATTGAAATAAGTGAATTCTGCAATTTGCCTATTACGCTCGTTTAATTTTTGGGTGCGCTCCCCAACTCTTTGTTCTAAATTCTTATTAAGGCTATGCAACTCCTTATTTACTCTTGCAAGGTCTAAAGACTTAGAAGATATTTTCCTTTGTTTATCTTCTATTTCCTCTTTTTGCTGTTTGAGCTTAATATGAGCACTTTTTAGTTGATTGCTTTTGTTTCTTAGATAGAGTATCAAGATAACGGCAAAAATTAGAACTACTATTAAAAAGATTAAAAACTGTGTCCTTTTTTCTATTTTATTGGTTAGCTGAGCTTGTTCTAAGGCTAATTTATAACGGTCATTTTCCTTTTCTGCTAAATTGTACTGAATGCTCAATTTGTTAATCTCTGCTCTTGATTCAGAGTTAAAAATTGAATCCTTGATTTCTAGATATTTATCAAAATAATATACTAAAGAATCATTTGAAGCCGTAATTTTAAAGATGTCAATTTTGGTTTGGTATATTTTCAGCAGTAAGTCTAAACTATTGATTTTAATTGCAAGATTCTCTGCTTCATTTAGGTATTGGTTAGCTAATTTGAGATTTTTCTCTTCTACATAAATATTAGCAATTTCTATATTACTTTCAGAAAGCCCTCTATTATAATTAAGCTCATTCCAATAACTCATACTTTGGTTCAGATAATAATGCGCAGAATCGTATTGACCGATTTCACGGTTTAGAATACCTTTATAAAGATTCGTGAATCCTTTTGAATTAGTGCTTGCATTTTCTTTTTTGAGTATCTGATTGAGATAATAATTTGCGCTATCAAAATTTTCCCGAAGTAAAAAAAGTTGTCCTAAATTTACTGTTATCAGTTCGGGAGAAAATCCCTCTATCTCTTTTAGTTTTTCTAACGCTAGCTTAATGAACTTTGCAGATTGTTTGTAATCCTGTTGCTTTTTATAGGTTTCTCCTATATTATTTAAGGTTTTAACTATTTCAAGGGAGTTATTCTCTTCTTTATATAGTTTGAGCGCTTCAAAATATCTTTGTAAGGCAGCGTCATATACTCCTTGAAACCAGTAAAAAGCTGCAATTTGACTTATAATTTTCGCTCTTGCGGTTTGATTTCCTTCGGCATCTAGTTTTTTTTCTAAAGCTGTTACATAAAATAAGGCATCAGTAGGAGATTGCGAATATAACTCCCCTGTCATCTTTAAATATTCAAGTATATCCTCTTTTTGATCAAACTCTGAACTTGTCAGCCTTTCTTCTAGAATGATTTGTAAAGAATCCTGCTGTATTGCATTAGCTGAATGAACAACAAATAAAATTAATAGGGGCGATATAAATTTAAACCAATGGCTTTTCATGCTTTATCAGCCAATAATGTAGTCAAAAATCTCTAACGTTTGGGTTGCTTTGAAATCTAATTTTTAAGAACCAAAGATTTTAAGGTGTCCACCCAGTCTTTATTATCATTTAGACTTTCGACCAAATCCCAACGTTCTCCTCCGGCTTCTTCAAATTCTTCTTTAAACTCCTCGCCTACTTCTATTGTGGTTTCCAAACAATCGGAAACAAAAGCGGGTGAAAAAGCCAAAACTGATTTCTTTCCATTCTTAGCCAAATCTTTCAAAACGTTGTCGGTGTATGGCTTAATCCAAGGGTCATTTCCTAATCGGCTTTGAAAAGTAACAGTATATTTTTCTTCAGGCAGGTTCATTTCATTTGCAATCAGACGAGCTGTTTGAAAGCATTGTGCTCTATAACAAAATCTATTTTTATCATGATAGACATTACAGCAATTACCTAATTTACAATAGTTGTCAACTGAACCTTTTCTGATTTGGCGTTCTGGCAATCCATGAAAGCTGAAGATCACATGGTCGTATTCATGTTTATCCATGTATTTTCTGCCTAAACTTGCAAAGGTTTTATAGAAGCCAGGTTCTTCCACGTAATTACTGATAAAGTTAAGTTGAGGAATAATTTGCCATTTCTGTACAATTTCCATCACTTTATCATGTACAGAACCGCTCGTTGCCGAAGCATATTGAGGAAATAGAGGAACTATGATGATTTTGGCTACTTTATGGTTTCTTAATTCTTCTAGCGCATCTTTAATGCTGGGTGATTGATAGCGCATTCCTAATACTACCACATATTCATCATCCAATTCGCCTTGAAGCATATTTTTCACATCTTCCCCATAAAATTTCAAAGGAGAACCTCTTTCCACAAATAGCTTACGATATTCTTTTGCCGATTTAGGAGCTCTGAAAGGTGCAATAATCAAGTTTACCAACATCCAGCGAAATAAAAAGGGGATATCAATTACCCTCTTATCCATTAAAAATTCTCGTAAATATTTTCTTACATCTCCAGTTTTCGTAGAATCGGGAGTTCCCAAATTCACTAACAATACGCCTGTTTTACCTTGATTTGCTTTTTTCATAATGGGTTGAATAACCTGAAGTGTACTTTATATGTTTTTAATTTCTGAAAAATGGTCATAAGAAAATGCATTAGGCATTTTTATCAGTCTCAAATAAATTTTGAACGAAAATTAAGAAATCCCTAAATCTCTTCTTTGTTTTTCTATAGAAGCTTTTAATTCAGATTCAGTATTTCTAAGTTTTTCTATTAGTGATTCTTTCAGCTCTTTTTGATAGGATTTTAATTCTTGCATTTCATCATTACCAGAGCTTTTAATTTTATTCTCCAACTCATTCAATTGCTGGATTAAAGTATCCTTTTCTTTTTCAAGAAGGTCCAGTTTTTGATAAATTTCTGAAACATCGAAGGCAAATTTGATGATTTTGGTAATCTCATCATTGTGATTTCTTAAAACAGTATAAGTACCTTTTATTTTAATTTTCTGACCATTTTTCCTGAATCGTTCAAATATTCCGCTTTGAATTTTACCAGCCCTTAGATTTTTCCAGAAAGTGTGATAATCATCAGAATTGGCATATTGCTCACTGACAAAAATTCTGTGATGTCTACCTTTCATTTCTTCTACAGTATAGCCAAATAAATCAGTAAAAGTTTTGTTAGCATTAATGATATCTCCTTGGGGAGTAAATTCTACGTAGGCCATTCCACTTTTTTCCATTGCAATTAGACGCTCATTATTTTCCTTTTGAGCACGTTCCATCTCTTCCTGCGTAGCCTGCAATTCTTCCATATTTTGGCGCATCTCCTCTTCCTGAGAACGCATTTGCTCAGTCATTTGCTGAGATTCTTCCAAAAGCTTATTTGTTCTTTCATTAATTTTAACCGATTGCACTGAAGAGGCAATATTTTCTCCTATGTCCTCAATAAACTTTCTTTCATTTTCAGTAAATTCTGTAAAAGTTCCGATTTCGATAACTCCATAAACATTGTTATTGGCAATTAAAGGCACAATAAATATGCTTTTAGGCCTAGCTTTGCCCAATCCGGAAGTGATGCTGACATAATTATCAGGTAGTTCTTTCATATAAATGGATTGCTTTTCAAGATAAACTTGGCCAGCTAATCCTTGCCCAGGTTGAATGGTTTTTTCTAAAAATTTCTTTCTGTCATAAGCATAAGTGGCGGTCAGATGAAGTGCTTTATTTCCATCTTCAGCTTTGTCAACTATAAAAATACTTCCTTGATTGGCATTCAAATAATTGACCATAAATGTGATTACCCGGTCGCTTAATTCACTTATGTTATTATTGTATTTTCTAAGGATATCGCCAAACTCTGCTGTGCCTTTATTAGTCCAATTTCTAATTCTGGCTTCTTCGGAAACATTTTTCAGACTATCTCTCATTTCAGCTAAAGAGGCACCGATATCGCCTTTGTTATTAAATACTGAAATATCACTTTCAAAACTACCTTTGCCGACTTCTAAAGCAAAATTCTTAACATTTGCCAAATTACCGGATAGGGTATGAATTTCCTCTAAAATAATATCAAACTCGTCATTGGTTTTCGCTTTGGTTTGAGGGATATTACCTTCGCTCAATATTTTTACTTCGTCTTGTAAAGTATCTATACTTCCTTTTATTTGCTTGCGAGCGTATCGATAAAGAATAAAACATAAAATGATGGCTATGATGACAATTGAAGTTTCAATGATCAAGAATTTATCTCGAGCTTCGAAGATTTCATCGGCTACCATTAAGGCTTCCTCTTCTAGGTTTGAATATAATAAACCTGCTTTTTCATCAAATTCATTGCTTAATTCCTTTAGATTTTCATCAAATAAGTTTCCATTCAGATTTTCTCCCGAGCTTTGGTTATTCAATTGGTCATCAATCCAACTTTGCAGTTCATAAGTATCAAAAATCGTATCACCGGAAGAAATGGTAAAATCGCTTATCGATATATTTACGTTTCCGCCACCAAATTGAGCCTCATTCAGTACCCCTTTTTGGTTTTGATGAATTCTTTCCGCTAATCTGGTTATCTTTTCATACAGAATAATATTTTCAGGATTAATCCAATAGGTTTTTAGCGAGTCAAGGCTGTCTTTTGCAGGTTGAACTTCTTTCTGCCATATTTCTTCTATTTCTTGTCTCAACCCATCATTTCCAGTTAGCAAAAAGTTTTGTAATTTGATATTAGTTTGACGAACACCACTTTGCATGGCAATTGTATACATTCTGGATGGTTGTTTGTTTTCCAGAACGTCTTCTCCCATCTTGATAATGTTGGAAATTTGAGAGAGCGTAATAAAAACAACAAATACTATTAACAGTGCCATACTGCCATAGCCTATAATCATTTTACTTTTAATAGAATTGAAATTGATTTTTCTCATGTGTCCGCTCGCTGTTTAAAAGTTCAATTTATCTTTTATCAACCTAATTAAAAAGCTTCAAACATAAATTTCCATCAATGGGTTATGATGTCACATTAAAATCCTTGTAAAATGAAAAAAAAGCATCAAAAATCGCTGATTTGGTTCAGAAGAAACTTGAGAATTGAAGATAATCAAGCTTTATTGGAAGGAATACAAAATTCAGATAGATATCTTTTAATTTATATTTTTGATGACAAAGACTGGCAAGAGAATCCTTTGGGAATAAGACGCTCATCTGACTTAAAATTAAATTTCAGATGGCAGTCGGTAATAGACTTAAAACATAATATTGAAAATAAAGGAGGACAATTATTGATTCAAAAAGGCAATGCTAAAATCATTATCCAAGACCTTTTAGAGGAATTCAAATTTGATGCGCTTTATGCTCCAAAGGAATCAGGTACGGAAGAAATTCAAGAAGAGAAGAAGATAGAGGGTCTCTTTATTAAGCAAAAAGCTGATGTCCATTTTTATGCTCAAACTACCCTTTTTCATGAAGATGATATTCCGTGGCCAATCGCAAAATTGCCGGATATCTTCACTCAATTCAGAAAAGAAAACGAAAAGCAAACGGATATCAGGGCTTTATTTGAAGCACCGAAAGAGCTGAATAATTCTATTTTAGTCAAGCAAAATTTTGAATTTACAGATCTAGGAATAGAAAAGGTTGAACCAGAGGATAAATCGGTTTTGGATTTCCATGGAGGTGAAAGCAAAGCTTGGGAACGGTTAAATTATTATCTGTGGGAGAGCGACCAATTGAAAGAATACAAAAATACCCGAAATGGTATGCTAGGAGAAGGTTATTCTTCCAAGTTTTCTCCATGGTTGACTGTAGGCTGTATTTCAGCAAAATCTATTTATTATCAGGTAAAGAAATATGAGAAAGAGCGAAAGAAAAATCAATCTACTTATTGGATGGTGTTTGAATTAATTTGGAGAGATTATTTCCATTTTGTTCTGAAGAAATTTGGTTCGCAACTTTTTCAAAAAGAGGGCATTAGGAGAGAAAAAGTGAGCTGGAATTGGGATTTAGAACTCTTTGAAAAATGGAAAAACGGAGAAACTGGTGTACCCTTTATTGATGCCAATATGAGAGAATTAAACGCTTCTGGTTTTATGAGTAATCGTGGAAGGCAAAATGTAGCTAGCTTTTTAGTTAAGGACTTAGGATTGGACTGGCGAATGGGCGCATGGTATTTTGAGCACCAATTGATTGATCACGATGTGGCCAGCAATTGGGGAAACTGGGCTTATGTAGCTGGAGTTGGAAATGACCCGCGAGAAAACCGTTATTTCAACATTTTGAGCCAAGCCAAAAAATATGATGCTAAAGGAGAATACATCAGATATTGGATTCCAGAATTGAAGGAAATCGAAGGCTTTAATGTTCATAAAATTTCCTTAATGAAGGAAGCAGAATTAGAAAAATTGGATTCGTTTATACCTGAAATATATCTTGAGCCCCTTGTAGATATGGGAAAATGGGAGTATTAAGGATTTCAGCATAAGTTGATCTTAACCTACTATCCCTTAGCTTTATGCTCAAATCTTCTTATTTTTGTTTTTTAGCCTTCAACAAAATTTGAAAATAAGATGAGACAAAAAATAGTAGCAGGAAACTGGAAAATGAATAAAACTTTAACGGAAGCTCAATCTTTAACTTCTGAAATCGCCAATATGGTGGAGGATGAAGGACCTTCTGATGTTAAAGTAGTAATTGCTCCCCCAGCTCTTTTTATATATGCGGTGCAAAATTTAATCCCTAAGATTGGGAAAATAGTTTTAGCTGGTCAAAATTGCCATCAGGAAGATGCTGGTGCTTTTACAGGCGAAGTTTCTGCTCCTATGTTGAAATCTTTAGGTGCTCAGTATGTGATTTTGGGTCACAGCGAAAGGAGACAGCATTTTTCAGAAACTGATGAAGAATTAGCCAAAAAGACAGATAATGCACTTAAAAATGATTTGAAAGTGATTTTCTGCTGTGGTGAGCCTTTGGAAATTAGAGATGCTGATAACCAAAATGAATATGTAACTAAGCAACTGACGAATAGCTTATTCCATTTAACACCAGAGCAATTGAAAAATGTTGTGATTGCGTATGAACCAATCTGGGCCATTGGAACAGGTAAAACAGCTAGTTCACAACAAGCGCAAGATATGCACAAAACTATTCGTGAGCATATTGCATCAAAATTTGGAAAGGAAGCGGCAAATGAAACTTCTATTTTATATGGAGGTAGTTGCAAGCCTGATAATGCTAAAGAACTTTTTTCTCAGCCAGATGTTGATGGGGGACTGATTGGTGGGGCTTCATTAAAGTCTAGAGATTTCACTGATATTATTAAATCGTTTTAGATAGAGCCTATCAAGCAATTACTTGAGAGAATTTTATGGTGATGTCATCCTCAGTAGCAAATGATAAATATTTCTGCTATTAATTATTAGATTTTTAATCAATGTGGTTGAATTTGAAAGCTAGTCCTGTGCAATAAATTTAGCATTCTTAGTGTAAAAATAAATAATGAGTTATATATCTTTAGAAGTAAACTGCCAGGAGGATTTTATTGAAATATTCATGGCAGAGTTGGCAGAAATCGGCTTCTCTACCTTTCAGGAAAAGGAAGAGGGAAACGGACTTTTTGCCTATTCAGAAGAAAATCAAACGATAGAGGCTTCTCAGATTGAGGAGCTTTTTCAGCAATATGAAAGTTTGACTACTGTTTCGTATGAGTTAGGCACAGTTGAGAAAGAAAACTGGAATGCAGATTGGGAAAAGAATTATCAACCTATAGAGGTTGAAGATAAAATCTTGGTGCGTGCAGATTTCCATCCGCCTAATCCCAAATTTCCTATTGAGATAGTGGTGACACCCAAAATGTCATTCGGAACAGGGCATCATGAAACTACTTATCAAATGCTGAATTTGATGCATGATATGGATTTGAAAAATAAGGCAGTTTTAGATGCAGGTTGCGGAACAGGAATTTTAGCCATTTTAGCTGCCATTAAAGGAGCAGAATCTGTGCATGCTTATGATATAGATGAATGGGCTGTTGAAAATACTACTGAGAACTTTTCCTTAAATTCAATCAGTAATTCAAGCTATAAAATTTGGCAGGGCGAAGTGGACACTATTCCTTCTGAAGCGATTTATGAATTGATTTTGGCCAACATCAATAAAAACATTTTGCTTGCAGACATTCAACATTTACAAAAGCATATCAAATCGGAAGGATTTTTGATGTTGAGTGGATTTTATGAAAATGATATTCAAGATATTTTAAATGAATGCGAAAAATATTCGTTAGAGCTTTTCAGCCAATCCGTAAGAAACGAATGGGCGGCACTTTTGCTTAAGAAACATAAATGAGATTTATTTTCATTACCATATCGACCTTTTTATATTCCTTTTGTGCTTTTGCTCAGGATGATGCTGCTACAGAAGAAATTACTAAGCCTGATTTCTTACAGGCAGTTCAATTGGATTTGGCTACACTAAAGTCAGAAAAAGGTGAAGGGGTATCTTTATTTTTCCAAAATTATTGGAATCAAGAAAATCTATTTACTCAATCGAATCGAGAATTGATTAAAGAGATTTATAATCGAATGAAATCGGATAATCTTTCAGTTCGAGAGTACAGATTACCTTTTATAAGTACACTTTCAGGTGCCGCTTCAAATTTGAAAGATCCAGCTAATGCAATAAATTCTTTTCTTGAGATTAGTAAAAAAGCTTATGATGAATTAGATAGAAATCAGTTCAAATCCCTGTTAACAACCACTGAGCAGATCTTAGAGAAAAAAGCCATTTTTTATAGTAGATATTATCAAGTAGTATTTTCTGGTGGAAGCGTAAGTTTTGAATGGAATTCTGAGCCTGTTGCACTCATCGCAGAACAACCTGAAGCGGTGGAAGAAGTAGCGGAAAGTGAATGGGGTTCTGAATCTGATGATACATGGGGTGAAGAAAGTGAAGATGCGTGGGGAGACGATTCTGGCTGGGAAACGGAAGGAAAAGTGGAAGAAACAGAAAATCGGGCTAATCAAACAGTTGATTTATCGATATTTAAAGAACCAATGCCCTTGCTTGAAGGACCAATTGTAAAACTAAAAAATATAAATTTAAAATTTCTCAGTTCAACAGATTCAGTTAAGATTAATGACGTTTCGGGCAGCTTTGAGCTAATCGGAAATACATTCGTGGCTGAAGGTGGAGTATTGACCTGGGAACATCTAGGGAAAGATCCAAACGAGCTTTCAGCACAATTATCAGAATTTACTTTTGAAGTAAATAAAAAGGAGTTTACAGCAGACCAGGTTACACTTAATTACCCTCAAATCATTGAGGAACCAGTGAAAGGATATATTGATTTTAAGTCTGAGAATAGTGGTAAAAAAAGTGCTAGATATCCTTTTTTCCAATCTTACAAGTCTGGTTATGCGTTAAATTTTGTAGATGTAGACGGTCTTTATTTGAAAGGTGGAGTTACCTTAAGAGGAATGTCTTTAGGAACTGCAGCAAATGATAAGAGTCTGAGCATTATGGAATTGCAGGGTGCTTCTGCGAAAAAATTTAGAGCTGAATCTCCTAATTTCATTTATAAAGACAGCACATTTAGGTCTAATGTAAGTAGGGTTTCAATTTTCCAAAGAAAAGATTCCATATACCACCCAGGGTTGAGTTTAACCTATAATGTCAATGATAATACTTTGAATCTTTTAAAAAATAAGGGGAATTTTAAAAATACGCCATTTTATGCTAGCTATTTTAATATGGATTTCACAGCTGATAAATTAAGTTGGGATATGGATTCATCAGTTGTGGATATATCAATCTTGATAGCAGGAAACCGTGTTCCTGCTTTATTTGAATCAGCTGAATATTTTAATGAGTATAGATATAATAGCCTTACTGGTTTATACAGATTTCATCCTTTACAATTGGTAGTGAACCATAGTAGAAAAGCAAATAGTAAATCTTTTTATACAAATGAAGTTGCCGAAAAATCAGGGATTGAAGAACGACACATCAGATCAGCAATGAAGTTGCTGATGCAAAATGGTTTTATAAAATATGAAATTTTTAGTGGTAGAATTGACATGCTAGATAAAGCTTTTCATTATGTAGATTCCAGATGGGGAAGAAAAGATTTTGACAACGTTCAAATCTCTTCTGTATCATCTGGCAAACCAAATGGAAAATTGAACCTGGAGAAAGGTACTTTAGATATTATTGGAGTTAAAGATTTTATAATTAATGATAAGCTTGGAGTGAGAGTTGAGCCAGATAGCGGTCGGGTGGTGTTAAGAAAAAATAGAGATGTCCAGTTTGATGGAACAGTCTATGCAGGAAATTATCAATATAAAGGAGAAGAATTTAAAATGGATTATGATAGCTTCCTAATTTCAATGCCAAAAATTGAGAATATAAAATTTAACTTATCAAAAACTGAAAACAACAAGCAATCAAATAAGGAACAAGTTCAAAATCAATTAGTTGAAACTGCAGGCGTACTCTATATCAACGAGCCGAATAATAAATCAGCCCAAAAGGAATTCCCAAAATACCCTATTTTTAATGCCACCAAGGGAGCCACAGTTTATTTTCTAGGAGAAGAGATTTTAGGAGGCGTTTACGACCAAAGTCTTTATTTTGTCATTCCTCCTTTCGAAATTGATTCCGTTAGTAGTTCAGATCCTAATTCTATCGCTTTTGATGGGGTTTTTCATTCTGATGGTATCTTTCCTGAATTTGAAGAAAAGTTAAGAGTAATGCCTGATAAATCTTTAGGGTTCAATCATCCAGTGCCCGAAGAAGGAATTGATTTACTTAGTGGAGAGGCTAAGTTTTTTGGAAATATCAAATTAGATAATAAAGGATTAAGAGGGGGTGATAAAATCGAATACTTGAGTTCCACTATTCTTTCAGATAACTTTACGTTTTTCAAAGATTCTATAAAAGCATTAGGAAGTTATGCGAAAATAGAACCTGAAGATATTAATAATGTGTCTTTTCCGAATTTAGAAATTACAAATTTTGAAATGCGATGGTTAACCTTAAAAGACAGTTTGTATATGATCAATCAAACTAGTCCTTTTAAAATGTATAATGAAACTGCCTCATTAGAAGGGAGCACCATTTTATCTAAAAAAGGATTGTTTGGATCTGGAATAATTCAAACAAGAGGATCAAATACGATATCTAAAAGATTTAATTTTAGAGAGCACAGTTTTGCTGCAAGAAATGCGGCTTTCAGAATTGAGTCCTCTGATACTATTCCTGCATTATCTGCAGACAATGTAAGGCTCGACTTTGATTTTCAGGCAAACACAGCAACTGTAAATCCTGAGATTGAGGGAGATGCAGCCCTGAATTTTCCGTATGCAAGTTACAAAACCTCTATTCCTTCGGCATTGTGGAAGTTGGATGAGAAGATTGTAGAGATGACTAAACCAGAGAATATTAATATTAATAATTCTTATTTTTATTCGACCAATCCAGATCAAGATTCGTTAGTGTTTAATGCCACCAAGGCGATTTATGATATTGAAAGCCAGGCATTAAATGTGTCTGGAATTCCATACATCACTGTTGCTGATGCCCAAATCACTCCAAGTGGAGGGGAAGTTATTATTGGCGAAAATGGAAAAATAAATAAGCTTTTCAATGCGACTTTATCGCTCGATACTTTAACAAATTACCATAATTTATATAATGCTGAAATTGATATAATTTCTAGGAGTAAGTTCGAGGGAAGTGCAACTTATCGTTACGTAAATTCTGTAGGAGATACCTTTTCTATTAAAATGGGGGAATTTAGTTTAGAGCCAATTCCCAATTCAGAGAAAAGTGGCAAAAAGTTGCGCACTGTGTCTTCTGGTAGCGTGAAAAAGGAAGATCGAATGTTGATAAGTCCTGGGATGTATTACAAAGGAGATGTAACCATGTATGCAGATAAGCCGGCACTTGAGTTAAAAGGATATATACAACCAGACCTACGAGATATTCCAAATTATGACACCTGGATTTCCTACTCCAGTGATGGGAGTGCAAAAGAAGTTGTAATAGATTTTGATAATAGTACTACAGAAATGGGTGAGCCACTTCAGGCAGGATTGCATTTTGATAATGTTAATAATGAGTTATATGCGACCTTTATTAACGAAAAGCGAGATTTCTCCGATGTTGATTTTTTTAAACCAAGTGGATTGTTGACCTATAATGCTGCAAAGAATCAATTTGTGATAGAAGATTCAGAAAGAAAAGCTGGTTTAGGCTATGCTGGAAAATTCTTCGCTTATAATGAAGAAAATAAAAATATAGCCTTTGAAGGACCTTTTAAATTCATGAATAGTAGGAAAGAAGCAGAATTTAAAAGTGCAGGTTCTGGTTCAGGAGATTTACTAAGTCAGGAGTTTATTTTCAATTTAATGATGACACTAGAATTCGAACTGCCAAACGCTTTCACCTCCATTATTGGCTATGATATTCTAGAAGTAGTCCAGCGACTGGGCTTACCAGAATCTACCAAAGATTTGGAGAGGTTATTACCGAAGTTGGCTGAACTGGCAGGAAATAATACAGCTAAACAATACGAAGAGCAAATTTTCAATGAATATATTCCTCTAAATGCATTATCTTCTAATTTTACTAAAACCATAGTGTTGAATAATGTAGATATGAAATGGTCTAGCGAGGAACAAGCCTGGTATAGTGTAGGTAAAATTGGACTTTCAAATACAGGTAATCAGGATATAAATGCTAATGTAGATGGATTTTTTGAGATTAAAAGAAAGGAACTGGGGACTTCTATGAAGTTGTTTTTGCAAATATCTCCATCATGTTGGTATTATTTTCAATATGAGGAAGATCAACTTATTTTCTTTTCTTCTAACCCAGCAGCAAACGATTTAATTGATAAAAAGTCGAAAGCTGAAAAAGCTAAATTTGGAGAGTTTGTTTTTCTTAGTGGAGATAAATCCGAAGTGATTACCTTTATTGAGGAATATCGTAAAAGATATTTTGATATTGACGCACCATATTATTTGGAGATGGCAAATGAAGCAAGTAGTGCTGCAGGCGCACCAGCTAATAATATACCAATTCCAACGCAGGACACTCCAACTACGGATGACGATGACGATGGATTTTAATAATTAAAATAGTACATAAAAAGATTTATCAATGATAACAAAAGAAGAAACTAGCAAATATTTAGACGAAAACAAACAAAGATTTTTAGATGAGCTTTTCGATTTATTAAGAATTCCAAGTGTAAGTGCGGATCCTAAATTTAAGGGTGATGTCAAGAAAGCTGCGGAATTCATGAAGACTAAATTTGAAGAAGCAGGAGCCGAAAATGTAGAGGTTTGCGAAACCGCTGGTCACCCAATTGTTTATGCAGATAAGATTATAGATCCATCATTGCCTACAGTTTTAGTGTATGGACATTACGATGTTCAGCCAGCAGATCCCTACGAGTTGTGGGATTCAGAACCATTTAATCCAGTTATCAAAAACGGGAAAATTGTAGCAAGAGGTTCGGCTGATGATAAAGGGCAGATGTACATTCATGTGAAAGCCTTTGAAATGATGATGCAGAATGGTGGAGTGCCTTGCAATGTTAAATTCATGATTGAAGGGGAAGAAGAGGTTGGATCTGAGAATTTAGAAATCTTCATTGCCGAAAATAAAGAGAAATTAAAATCTGATGTCATAGTGATTTCAGATACTTCCATGATTGCAAATGAGCATCCTTCCATGGCTGTAAGCTTGAAAGGAATAAGCTATTTGGAAGTGCAAGTTACAGGCCCGAATAGAGATTTACATTCAGGGGTTTATGGAGGTGCCGTAGCAAATCCGATAAATGTATTAGCAAGAATGATTACTTCACTTCAAGATGAAAATAGGAAAGTGACAGTTCCTGGTTTTTACGATAAAGTGTTAGAGCTAACTCAAGCTGAAAGAGATGAAATGAATAAAGCTCCTTTCAATTTAGATAACTACAAAAAAGATTTAGGTATAGATGATGTGGAAGGAGAGGCTTCATATAATACATTAGAAAGAATGGGGATTCGCCCGACACTAGATGTTAATGGGATTTGGGGTGGTTATACTGGTGAAGGTGCTAAAACTGTGTTGCCATCAAAGGCGAATGCAAAAATATCAATGCGCTTAGTTCCTAATCAGAATCATCGTGAAATCACCAAGCTGTTTCAACAACATTTGGAAAACATAGCTCCTAAAAGTGTAAAGGTAAAAGTTAAGCCGCATCATGGGGGAATGCCTTATGTAACTCCAACCGATACCGATTCTTACAAAGCCGCAGAAAAAGCGTTCGAAAAAGTTTGGGGTAAAAAACCAATTCCAACCAGAGAAGGTGGAAGTATTCCGATTGTATCTTTATTTAAAGATATATTAGGCCTTGATAGTATTTTGATGGGTTTTGGATTGAATTCGGATGCTATACATTCGCCAAACGAAAGCTTTGGCGTAGAAAACTATCTAAAAGGAATTGAAACGGTAGCTTTATTCCATCAATATTTTGCTGAGCTGGGAAAGAAGTAAACCCTAAATGATAAGTTAAATGGAAGCCTGTTACTCGAAAGATTAACAGGCTTTTTTTATTTAATCACTATAGAAGTAATCCCTAGCGTTTCGAATATCATCCATACTACAAATAGAGCATAGAGCACTAAAAGGACTATTCCTTCCCATCTGACTAAAGCCAGGTTAGTTCGTAAAAAGACGAACATAATAATAGTGATGATTCCTAAAAAAAGTATTAGAGGTGCAGCAACTGTAAAATTCACTACCGCAGAGCCAGCTATCAAAACACCTACAGGAACAGCTACTAATAAGTCAAAAATATTACTACCAATTACGTTACCTAGACTGATGGAACCCTTAAATTTTCTAGCAATTTTTATACTAACAACAGCATCAGGAATGCTTGTTGCTCCTGCTACAATGGTTATACCCCATATAAAATCAGGTGTATTGAAAAATTCCCCTAAGAAGATGGCACCACTTACTAAACCTTCCACACTGGCTACGATGAGTACCAGACTAATTATGAGTTTAATCCATTCTTTTCTGATGTTTACACTTCCTTTATCAACACCTAAAACTGCTTGTTTTCCATGGTCTCTTCTATAATCTCGTGTTTCCATCCCCTGAATGAAAAGATATAAACCATAGAATACAATTGGAATAAAAGCAATCCATCTTGTCATAGTGCCTTCCATATTTCCTGGAGTAACTACTATAGGATAATAGATATAAGCAAGTGCAAAAGAGATAAAGAGAATGAAAATTGAAATGATATAATATTGTGTGTCTTTATAAATTAAACTTATTTCTGCAGGCATTCGCTTTACTAATACGGCAGAAATTCCTGGAATTACTAATATGTTGAATATAGCAGAACCAACAATAGCAGAAACCCCTAAGTCGAATTTACCATGTAATGAGGTAGATAGTATGGTTGCGGCTAATTCGGGAAAGCTTGATCCAACAGCTGTTATTATTGTTCCTTGAATAAGGGGTGGTAATCTATAGTAATCTGATAATTTCTCTGAAGATTCTTCAAGGAGACTCCCGCCTTTCCAAACGGCCCAGGTAGAAATTGATATTATTCCAATATATAATAATAGTTCTCCCATATGAAGCTTCAAATATGATTAAAATCAATTTCTAAAACAATAGCACATGTTCATTTCCTGAACAACAAGTGTTTAAACACTTGCAATTTAATAAGTGAAGTGTATTAGTTCATTTAATTTTATCTTTATTCGTATTTCTTACATAAAAATTAGTACTTTTTTGCTGATAACTCACTTTTGTAAAGTTCAGTTCTTGATGATTTTTTTGAAAAAATCCTGTGAAGTCTAAAATAACCTCAGGTTCGTTTTTTTGGATGTCATCAAAAAGCGCTATCAATCTTTCTTTTTCAGTCATTTCCTCTAAGAGAACTTGACTGAGCTGAGGATGATAATAACGAGTAGCAATTTTTTCAGCTCCAGCATAATTAGAAGTCTGCCCACCTAAAATCATTGTTGATTTTCCATTAATCACCTTTTCATAGATAGACTCTTGTTTTTTTAGCTTGTTAAAATCTCCATAAGAACATATAGGACTATTTTGGTAAAATATGGTGTAAGTAATGCTGATAATGATGATACTAAAGCCAATTGAAAATATTTCGGCTCTAATTCTCCTTTTTATTTGGAAGACAAAATGGATGATGAAAAAGGAAAAGGAAGGAATAAAAACCAATAATTCGAACGGTGCCTGTTGTTCAGAAAACCACCAGCTTCCGCAAGCTGCTAAAAACATAATGAACATTACTTGTTGAACTCTCACTTGATAGTTTGTAAATCTGGATGCACTAAAAGTCTTGTAAAGAGCGAATACAAATATTATCGTTGGGAAAATTGCAATAATAAAAATTGACTGAAAATCTAATATTGGGTCTATAGAATGAAAAATGTTGAAATTTATCCATTGAGAATAAAGTGAAGTCAAACCATCTTTCCAATAAAAGTAAATAAGAGTACCAATAATAGGGAAAGAAAAACCATAAATAAACAGTAAATATCTTCGTAAAACCAAGCTTGTTAATAATGCAAAAGACAATAAAGTGGCAATTAAAAAGAATATAGAGGGCAGATAGAATAAAACCGCTAGCCCCATATATATGCCTGTTTTTAGAATAGTTGCATCTTGCAATTTATTTTCAATTCTTAAGTAAATATTATCCAATACTAAAAGAATAAAGGTTAGGCTAATGAGTGCAGGTGAAAAAGTGAAAAAATCATAAAAAGTAAACATCATCAGTGCATAAATCAAGGCAGGTATGTACGAATTTTCATTATAGGCCTTGTTTCTTAACATAATGTTGTTGAAAAGGGAAAATTGATAGGTTACGAGTAGAAGAGATAAAATATGAAGTACTAAAATTGATTTTCCAAATATAAATTCTATCACCATATAAATCCATCCTGCTAATGGTGCAATTGGGCTTACTAAGTCTTTATACAAATCTTTTCCAGAGTTGAGAGCTTCACCAATCAAGAGCCAATTGGTTTCGTATATCAATGGCTCTGACCCAATTAAGTAAGGTAAGCGAATCAGCAATACTGCCAAAAAAAGTATTAGTAAGCGGTAAGGGTCGTTTATTCTGAAAAAACCTAACAATAGTCTTCGGTGTTGTTTAAAATTCGATTGCTAAATTAGGCGATAAACCACAAATTGTATAAAATATCATGCATATTTGTAAAGAAATTAAAGAATAAGATGGCTGCAGGTTCAAGACAAAAAAAATATTCCAGTTTATTACAGAAAGATTTAAGCGAAATTTTCCAAAAACAAATGGCTAATGCTTTTGGAAAAGCTTTTATTACCATCACTGAAGTGGAGGTTTCTCCTGATTTAAGTTTTGCTAAAATTTACTTGAGTCTGATGCTTTCAGAAAAGCCAAGTGAAACTTTGGAAATGATAAAAGAAAGAAAAAGTGAAATTAGAAAACATCTTGGTAATAGAATCGGAAAACAAGTTAGAATTGTACCTGAAATTGCTTTTTTTATGGATGAAACCTTGGAAAGAGCAAATCGAATTGACAAGATTTTGTCCAAACTTGACATCCCACCAGAAGAAAAGGACGATAATGATGATGAAGAAAATAACGATTAAAACCTCAGCTTTATAATTTTGAAAAACCTCTCATTTTTCATAGCAAGAAGATATTTCCTATCTAAAAAGAAAAAGGGATTCATAAATGTTTTATCCATTATTGCCATGGTGGGTGTGGCAATTGGTACTGCCGCATTGGTAATCGTGCTTTCTGTTTTTAATGGTTTAGAAGACTTAATTCGTTCCTTATACAGCTCTTTTGATGCAGATATCAAAATAAGTTTGAAGGAAGGGAAGTTTTTCGAGTATGATGAGGAACTAAAGCAAAAAATTGAACAAAATGAAGGGATAGCAGCTGTTGTTCAGGTGGTAGAAGATAATGTGTTAGTTCGGTATAGTGATGGGGAATCAATCGTGCGGATGAAAGGCGTAAGTCCTGAGTTTGTAGAAAATAGTGATTTGAAAAATCATATCACAGAAGGGCAATTAAAGTTGACCGAAAAGGAACAAAATTTTGGGGTAGTTGGTCAAGGGATTCGCTACGATTTATCCATTAATTCTCGCAATGACTTTTTAGCATTGCAGTTTTATTATCCTAAAAACATTAGTCCAGGCAGAACAAATCCTTCTAGCATGTACAATTCTGGTATATTAATGCCTGCAGGAGTTTTTGCCATCGAAAAACAATATGATGAAAAGTATATTTTTGTACCCTTGCGATTTGCAAGGAAATTAATTGGAAAGAAAAATGAATGTACTTCATTAGAAATTAATTTGGAAGAAGGTGTTGCGGTAAACGAAATACAAAGTTCACTTAAGCAATCATTAGGTGATAGATTTGAAGTATTAAATTCCGATGAACAACATGCCTCCTTGCTAAAAGCAATCAAGATTGAGAAACTGTTTATCTACATCACGTTTAGCTTCATTTTAGCAGTGGCTTCATTCAATATCTTTTTTGCCCTTACTATGTTAGCGCTTGATAAAAAAAGAGATGTCAGCATTTTATTTGCTATGGGAACTCCAGTGAAAACCATCCGAAATATTTTCCTGAAAGAAGGAGCCATTATATCTTTATCTGGCGCTTTGACTGGAGGTTTATTTGGTTTTATAATTTGCTATTTGCAGCAGGAATACGGGCTAATTTCAATGAACATGGCTTCAGCAGTTCAAGAAGCCTATCCCGTGAAAATGATTGCCACTGATTTTATTTTCACCATGCTTACAATTTCTTTAATTACCATACTAGCCTCCTTCAAACCAGCTCAAGTGGCAGCTAAATCAGTAGAAATACAACGATTGTAGTAATTTCTTCAAAAAAATAATACGAGTTCAATCCTAATTCCTTAAATTTCAATTCTGATTTTTTTTAAAAACTGACAAAAACTGTTTGATTGATAAGTTTTATCCATGAAGGTATTTACCACTCAACCATTTCAATTAATATATTCACTCTTTGAGCATGAGCATTTAGGCTACACCTTTGAGTCTTTTGTGGTGCAAAAAAATAGCAGAGGTGAATTAACCTTTTCACATCAAAATATTTCTGCTAAAAATGCGAATGAATTTGAGAAAGGGCTTGATGATGTAGATTACGAGCTCATCGAGTTGATGGATGAAATGCAGCAAGATGTAGTAGTAAGGAAATTCGCTAAAAAGAAAATGAAGCCTGCCGAATTCTTTGACAAGTTTTATAATCTGGATGGAGGAAATGAACTAGTAATGAGCGAAATAGAACGCTACATGGAAAAAAGGCGTTCTGAAATATTGAGTCGCATAAAAGGTAAGATGCTTTTCGAAATGGGCAATGATGGTGAGCCCGCCTGGCGAAAAATTGATATTATGGAGGAAAAGGCCACAATCCTTTTTCATTTTGTTAAAAACGAAGACAACACACATTACTTCCCCACCATAAAGCATAATGGAGAAAAGTTAGAATTTCAGTATAAAGGTGCATACCTAATTTGCAATGAACCCGCATGGTTAGTGGTGGACCAAAAGCTCTATTCTTTTGAAAAAGACCCAGAAGGAAAGAAAATTAAGCCCTTTTTGAATAAAAAATTTATTGCGATTCCACAGAAAGTAGAAGAGACTTATTTTAAAAAATTTGTTGCTCCCCTAGTGGCCTCATTTGATGTTTTCGCCAGAGGTTTCAAAATTAAAACTTTCAGGGAAGAACCTTTTCCTAAGCTGAAAATTTCAGAACTGGTCTCCACATCAGGTAAAAATCTGGATTTATTCAGTAATGGTGACAAGGAAATAGAAGATGAAGGTAAATTATTACTTGAATTGAAATTCACCTATGGAGACCACACCTTTCCGCTTGGAAAAGGAGAAGGGGTTTCCGTAAAAGTTGAAAAGGAAGATGGGCAGTTTGTATTTAAGCGGTTGGTTAGAAATATTTTGAAGGAAAAAAGTCTTCGAGATGCCATGGTGGCTAGAGGCTTGAATATTCTGAAAGGAAAATTAACCGCTCCTAAGACACAAGCATTTAGTTGGATTTCGAAAAATGTAGAATGGTTAGAAGAAAACCAAGTAGAAATACTGCAGGAAAAGCTTAATAACGATAAAAATTATTTTGTAGGGAAATCCACAATTGAAATTGATATTTCAGAAGGAATCGATTGGTTCGATATTAATGCTGTCATAATGTTCGGTGACTATGAAATTCCATTTAAAGAGCTCCGAAAGCATATATTAAATAATCAAACTGAATTTCAATTACCTAACAATCAGATAGCTGTAATTCCTTCTCATTGGTTTGAAGATTATTCTGGACTATTCAGCTTCATGGAAAATGGTGATGAAGATGCCATGAAAATGAGGAAGCATCATCTGTCTTTGGTTAGTGAAATGGAAAAAAGCAATTTGGCCAAAGTCCAAATGGATAGAAAAATGGCAAAGCTGAAAGATTTCACTCAAATTGATGACCATCCTATGCCTGAAGATTTCTCTGGAGAGCTTCGACCATACCAAAAAGAAGGCTTCAACTGGCTGCAATTTTTAAATCATTATAATTTTGGCGGTTGCCTTGCCGATGACATGGGTTTGGGAAAGACAGTGCAAACCTTGGCTATGCTTCAATCCGAAAAGGAAAGTGGCAGAACAGCTGCTAGTCTTTTAATAATGCCTACTTCTCTGGTCTATAATTGGCAATCTGAAGCACAGAAATTTACGCCAGAACTGAAAATTTTTGTTTATACCGGAACCAATCGAATTAAAGATAGCAAGCAATTCGAAGATTATGATCTGATATTAACTTCCTATGGAATTACACGTCTGGATATTGATGTTCTATCTGGATTTTTATTCAATTATATTATCTTAGACGAATCTCAAGCCATTAAAAATCCTGATTCTCATATTGCTAAAGCCGTAAAAAAGTTAAAATCAAGGAGAAAATTAGTTTTGACTGGAACTCCAGTGGAAAATAGTACGATGGATTTATGGTCTCAAATGTCATTTGTAAATCCTGGCCTTTTAGGTAATAAGAAATTCTTCAAAGATGAGTTTGTAACTCCCATTGAGAAAAAGCGAGATGAACAAAAATCTCAAAAATTAGCCACCCTGATTAAACCATTTATTTTAAGAAGACATAAATCACAGGTAGCAACTGAATTGCCTGATAAAATTGAAAGTGTTCATTATTCTGGCATGACCACCATGCAGGAAGAAAAATATGAGGAGGTAAAAAACTACTTCCGAGATATGATTTTAGATGAAATTGAGAAAAAAGGAATCCGTAGCTCTCAGATGATTTTGTTGCAAGGATTAACTCAATTAAGACAAATTGCCAATCATCCTAAAATGGTGGACAAAGAATATCAAGGTGACTCCGGAAAAATGGAAGATGTGACACATATGTTGAGTTCCATTATTTCAAAGGGGCATAAAATTTTGGTATTTAGCCAGTTTGTGAAGCACTTGAGCCTTTTCAAGGATTATATGGAACGAAGTCATATCAAGTATGCTTATTTAGATGGCACCACCAAAGACCGTCAAAAGGAAGTGAAATTATTTCAAGAAAATAAGGAAATATCGGTCTTCTTAATTTCTTTAAAAGCGGGTGGTTTAGGCTTGAACCTTACTGCAGCTGATTATGTGTTTTTACTTGATCCATGGTGGAATCCTGCTATTGAGCAACAAGCAGTAGATAGAGCACATAGAATAGGTCAAAAGCAGCAAGTTTTCACCTATAAGTTCATTACCAAAAATACGGTAGAAGAAAAAATATTAGCGCTTCAAGAGAAAAAACTAACCCTTGCGAGAGATTTAATCAGCACGGAAGAAAGCTTTATGAAAAGCTTAAGTAAGGAAGATATTCAAGGGATATTGTCATAAGATTTTTAATTCTATAATTAATTTCAGACTCCAAGACTTTCTTTAGTTTTATAAATAAATTGTAGGATAAATTATTTTATGGCAAAAGTTAAATCAGCGTATTTCTGTCAGGAATGTGGACACGAATCCCCTAAATGGGTTGGGAAATGCCCTTCTTGCGGACAGTGGAATACTTTCGTGGAAGAAGTAGTTGCTAAAGAAAAATCCTCAAGCGGCTATCAATCTACCAATAAGAGAGCTAACAAACCCATTGCAATTCAAGAAGTAGAAAGTACCAATGAAGCCAGAATAAAAGTGGCAGATAGGGAACTAAGTAGAGTTTTAGGTGGAGGGATTGTGCCAGGATCCTTAGTTTTAATCGGAGGTGAACCAGGTATAGGGAAGTCTACTTTAATGCTTCAAATAGCATTGCAACTATCAAATCTTAAGGTGCTGTATGTGAGTGGGGAAGAAAGTGCTCAGCAAATTAAAATGAGAGCGGATAGAATGGAACATGATTCTAAAAACTGCTTCATCCTTACTGAAACTCATACAGCTGATATTTTCAGAGAAGTAGAAGCTTTAGGCCCCGATTTATTAGTGATTGATTCCATTCAAACTTTACACTCTCCAAAAATAGAATCAGCTGCAGGAAGTGTGGGTCAGGTTAAAGAGTGCACTGCAGAGTTGATGCGCTTTGCAAAAGAAAATAAAATCCCTGTCTTTTTAATCGGTCATATCACTAAAGATGGAGCAATAGCAGGTCCTAAAGTTTTAGAGCATATGGTGGACGCAGTGCTGCAATTTGAGGGTGACCGCCATTTGACTTATCGAATTTTAAGAACCACCAAAAATCGTTTTGGTTCTACCAATGAATTGGGCATTTATGAAATGATGCAAAATGGTCTGCGACAAGTGAGCAACCCTTCCGAAATATTAATTTCTCAGAAAGATAAAGACAGCAGTGGGACAGCCATTGGAGCAACCTTAGAAGGCAACCGCCCTCTTTTAATTGAGATTCAAGCATTGGTAAGTGCCGCGACCTACGGAACGCCTCAGCGTTCTGCTACGGGCTATGACAGCAAAAGATTGAATATGCTATTGGCGGTGCTCGAGAAAAGAGGAGGCTTTCGATTAGGTGTTCAAGATGTATTTTTAAATATTGCAGGCGGTGTTCGTGTAGAAGATCCTGCAATTGATTTGGCAGTATGTATCGCAATCATATCTTCTTTGGAAGAAATTCCATTGTCTTCTAAAACATGTGTTGCTGCTGAAGTGGGGTTGAGTGGTGAAATACGAGCAGTAAATAGAATAGAAAACCGTATAGCTGAAGCAGAAAAATTAGGTTTTACAGAAATTCTGGTTTCTAAATTTAGCATGAAAGGAGTTGATATTTCTCGTTATAATATAGAAATTAAAACTTTCAGCCAATTGGGAGAAGTAGTGAGTTATTTATTTGGATAAGGCTGTAGGCTTATTCGGGGAAAAATTCAAACTTTAGTATTCATTTTTCATACTAGAATTATTTTCGGATATTTGTAGCGTCCCTTCAAATTCCAGTTTTTATTATGCAAGAGTTTTTTACAGAATTAGGATTTTCAAGCAACATTTTTGCCTTTGTTATTCTACCACTTTTAATTTTTATGGCGCGTGTGGCGGATGTTTCGATAGGGACTATGCGTGTCATCTTGGTGATGCAGGGTAAAAAAGGGATTGCTCCTATTTTAGGTTTTTTTGAATCTTTGATTTGGCTATTAGCAATTGGTCAAATATTTAAGCACATTGATAATCCTGTAAGTTATATCTCTTATGCTACAGGATATGCTTTCGGTACCTACATTGGAATAATTGTGGAAGAAAAAATGGCTATTGGAAGAGTGGTGGTTAGAGTAATCACATCTCTCCCAGCACATGACCTGATAGAATATTTGGAAAGGAGAAATCACAGATATTCAAATATTGAAGGAACCGGAAATGACGGTAAAGTGAATATTATTTTCACGGTAGTGAAAAGAAATGTTTTAAAAGAGCTAATTCCGAAAATTCATGAATATAATCCAAAAGCTTTTTTTACAATTGAGGGGGTGAAAAAGGTAAGTGATGAAGAAGTTTCTTTTAAGGAAAATAAAGGGATTCTTATAGGGAAAATGCTGGATATTCGGAGCAAATAAAATTTAAGTTCCTATCGTTTATTTATAAAATAAATGATTGCTTTTTGCATACTCAGATCCATTATGCTAATTTGTAGAATATTATGTTTGATACTTGAGCGTAATGCTAAAAACTTTAATATGAAATAAAAAGTTTTTAATAAATGTATGGCATAATTTTAGCTTAATTTCATATTCAAATTGAATTATAAATCCGAATGAAAGGAATTGCTATAAAATTTTTCTTAATATTAATTGTTTCGGTTCTAAGCCTTTCTTTTGCTCAAGCTCAAACCAAATCGCTTTTTGCAGATGTACGGTCTGCGCTAAAGGCTGGCAGTTCAAAAGAATTATCACAGCATTTCCATGATAATATAGAATTAAATATTAAAGGGGAATCAGGTAATTATAGTAATGTGCATGCTGAGATATATCTAAAAGAATTCTTCAAAAAACACGAACCTATAAGTTTTGAATATGCACATCAAGGCAGTTCTAATGAAGGGTTGAAATATGCGATCGGAAATTATGTCCATTCAGAAGGTACTTATCTAGTTCTTATAAGGGCAAAGAAAATTGATGGCAAAGAAAAGATATATATTATTGATTTCTCAGAAGAGTAAATAAGCTTAAGTTTTCTTCTGTGATTGCAAGCTCAATATAATCTACTGGCTGGTAAGGATGCGCTAGATGCCAGAATTAGAGTATAAAATAACCTTAAATTTCCTGTATTTCTGCCAACTTATTTTGCTTTTCCTTCGAGATCTCTTTTTTTTCTTGAATACCATTTCCTATTCAAATCAATCTGAAATTATAGATAACAGCTTTAATCAATAGTAAGTAAATTTTATGTTATAAGGTATGGCATAATTTTAGCTATCTCACTTCTTTAAATCGAATCATAAAATCCAATGAAGGGAATCGGCATAAAATTTTTCTTTTTCCTATTATTTTCAAGCTTAGGCAATTGCAATATTTATGCCCAAGATAAGTCACTTTTTGCTGATGTTCGCTTAGCCTTAAAAGCTGGGAGCTCAAAGGAATTGGCCCAGCATTTCCATGATAATATCCAACTCAATATCAGAGATGAATCAGCTAATTATAGTAAAGTTCATGCCGAAATTTATCTAAAAGAGTTTTTTAAAAAGCATGAACCTATCAGCTTTGAATATGTCATTCAACAAAGTACAAATGAAGGTGTAAAATATGCGATCGGAAATTATGTCCATTCCGAAGGCACTTACCTAGTTCTCATAAGAGCTAAAAAAATTGATGGTAAAGAGAAAATCTATATCATAGATTTCTCAGTTGAGTAAAAAATTTTATCTTTTCCAGCTCAATTTTTCTTCAGGCATCACAAACCATAAAATAATGTAAACCAATATTCCAGGAAAGGCTGCGCTGAGGATTGAAATTAAAACATATAGTAATCTTACTTTACTGGCATCCCATCCAAAATATTTCGCTAATCCTCCGCATACTCCTGCGAAAACTCTTTTTCTCGTTCTTTCTAATTTCTTTTCCATATTTTCTGTTTTATTATATCAATTCAATATAAGTGCCCAAAGTTATAAATGACCTTTAATGGCAGTATTTTGAGTTTTAGTATTTCTCTTGTGTTCATTATCGCACACTGTGTTTGCTATATTGTACACTAATCAAAATCATTATATTTGTGCCTTTACTATTTAAATGCTAGAATGTACACTATTGCAAAGTATATAATCTATTCCTTTTTGCGCAAATTGATGGATGCGAGTTTATCCTTTAGTTATCGAAATATTATAGTGACAGGTTATGATAAAGTTAAAAACAGAAAACCATCATTATTTGTAAGCAACCATCAGAATACCTTTATGGATGGACTCGTGCTAATAAAAGTAGCAAAAGATATTCAGCCTAATATTCTTGTAAGAGCCGATATTTTCAAATCGAAATGGGCGGCAATAGCTCTCGATGTGATTCGTCTCATTCCAATTTACAGAAAAAAGGATAATATGGGGAGTGTGACTCAAAATAACGAAATTTTTAAGAAGTGTATTCATTTATTTGAGAAAGGAGAATCGCTTTTAATTTTCCCGGAAGGAAATCATGCAATAAAAAGGTATTTAAGACCGATGCAAAAAGGTCCTGCCAGAATCGCTTTTCAAGCGGAGGAGGAGAATAATTTTCAGTTAGGCTTAAATGTGATACCATATGGAGTGCATTATGAAAGTCACCCAGAGAGATGGCATGATCTACACCTTCATTTTGGAGATGCATTTCAAGTGCAAGAATACAAAAATGAATTTGATGAAAATCCCAGTAAAGCACAAAAACAATTTACAGATAGAATTAGTAAGGAGATTTCTACCGAAATGCTAGATATTAAATGGCATTCTGAATATGAATTTATGGAGCAGGTGCGAACACTGCTAAAGCCATATGCCTTAAAATGGATTCATAATAGGAAATCAATTGTACACGCAGAAAATGAGCTAATCAACAAAATAACCAGCAATCTTCAAGAAGATGAGGAAAAAACACGTCTACTAAAAGGTAAGCTACAGTCTTATTTTGAAGAGGTAAAGAAAAGTAAATTATCAAAAGATTATACTGCCAGAAAACAGTGTGTTGTTAGTTTTATATTAAAAGCTATGGGAGTTTTAATTGGATCCCCTTTCTGGTTAGCAGCTAAAGTCATTAATTTTATTCCTGAGTACATCATTGAAAAGAAAGTAATTGCAGGTGTAAAAGACATTACTTGGCATATTTCACTGAGGTCGGGAATTTCTTTATTCATCTATCCATTATATTATTTTTTAATCTTTATTATACTAGGTATAAGTTTTGATTGGGTAATAGCAGGGATTGTAGTTTTTACCTTTCCATTGATTTCAGTTGTGATGTATGAGACTCAGTATCACTTTAAGAAATTAAAAAACGCTTTCATTCTTTTTAAAAACCCTAAAATAGTAAATCAAGAAAAAGAATTGGTAACGGAATTTAAAACCTTAGCAGTAAAATAAAACTTATAAATTCACAAAGATTGAAATGAAACTGAACGGTGAGAAATGTCTGAGTTATGTAGTCAATAGTTTACATCTCTGTGTTCTTAAAGAAATTCTAAATGAAAACCTGTGATTAAAATTAAAGCAGCCTTGGGCTGCCCCAATATTTTTTTAGAAAGGTAGTTAGCCGCCAACAAAAGGTGCCAGAAAAAAACCAGCCACAACTAATACAATTACAGCAATTAAATTCAATAGTATTCCAGCTCTTACCATCTGTTTCATGCTAATATAACCACTTGAAAATACGATAGCGTTTGGTGGCGTACTAATTGGCATCATAAAAGCACAACTTGTAGCCATTGCAACAGGAATCGCTAATAACAGCGGGTCAACATCTAAACCATTTGCAATACTTAGAACCATAGGAATTGCGATAGTGGTCAATGCTACATTACTCATTACTTCCGTTAAAAAAAGAGCCAGAGTGGTTAAAATTAATAATAATAACCATAGCGGAATATCTTTGTATTGACTTATTGCCACGCCAATCATTTCAACAAAACCAGCTGTTTCCATTGCTTTGGCTAATGCCATTCCTCCTCCAAATAAAATTAGAATTCCCCAGGGAAGATTTTTCATGTCTTCCCAGTTCATTAGCATTTTACCTGATCTGCTAATTGGGATTAAAAAAATGGCTAAACCACCAGACATGGCAGTTATGGTGTCATTTAATATATCTATTCCAAAAAGTGAATTTATTTGAGATTTGAAAATCCAACAAATGGCTGTAAGTCCGAAAATACTTGCCACCCATCTTTCTTCTTTACTCCATTCACCTAAATTTTTTAATTCTTGACTTATATAGAGCTCTGCTTTTTCAATCGTACTAATGCCATGACGGAAAAGTACCTTCGTCAAAACTTGATAAATAATGGCTAGCATAACGACAACTGTTGGGATTCCAATAATTAACCAACTAGCAAAACTGATTTCTTTTCCCAAAATATTCTTTACTAATCCAACCAGAACTACATTAGGAGGAGTTCCAATAATAGTGGCCATTCCTCCAACATTTGCAGCATAGGCAATTCCTAAGAATAAAGCTGTTTTAAAACGATTGAATCCTGAGAATGAATCATCGCTTCCTTCTAATAATTTTACTACTGAGAGTGCGATAGGCAACATCATAACAGCCGTAGCGGTATTACTAATCCACATACTTAGAACGGCAGTTGCTAACATAAATCCTAATATAATTCCATTGGCATTGGTGCCTGTTAATCGGATTAAATTCAATGCAATTCTTCTGTGAAGCTGATGTTTCTCCATGGCTAAAGCCAACATAAACCCGCCCATAAAGAGGAAGATAATAGGGCTTGCATAAGGTGCGGTAGCTTCTGTCAGATTAAAAACCTCAGTACTTGGAAATAATACCATCGGCAAAAGAGCCGTAGCAAAAATGGGAATAGCCTCAAAAATCCACCAAATGATCATCCATAAAGCAATAGAAAACACATCCCATCCAATTTCAGGAAACCAAAATTGGGGGTTTGTCCATTGGATTAATAGGAATAATAATGGACCTAAAGCTAATGCGATATATTGAAGTTTAACTTTCAATGATTTTTTTCTAAGCTGAAATTATCAAAATTTTAGCTAGAAGAATTAATATTTAAATTAAATAAGAATATTTTCCATTGATCATGAACTGTTTACCGACTTCAGTTAAGCTTAAATATCCAGTACAAAAGTTTTTATTACAACCCTTTTTAAACAGTTTGTGTCAAATACCTAAGAAGATAAATATCCCGTTTGATTCTATAAATAATTTAAACAGAACTAAATGTCAAATATTATTAAAAACTATCAACCTTATTTACTTTTAAGTATATCCTCATTTTTAATGCTCAGTTGTGTGGCTTATCAACCCCAAATGGCGGACATCCCCTTAATTCATGAAAAGAAAGATTTAAGAATTGATGCAGGTTTATCTTTAGTGAAGGGTAATATTGGCGGTACTTTTTCTTATGGTGTCTCAGATAAAATTGCTGTACAAGTTCATGGAAATACAATGTTTGACGGAACTAAGCATAATTATCTACAAGCAGCAGGAGGTTATTACAAGCATTATAACAATAATGCAGTCTTGGAATTATACGGAGGATTGGGATATGGAAATATTTATGCTAGACAACCTTCAACAGGAGGTCATATGGATGGCAATCAGCAACTGTATTTTACACAATTGAATTTTGGTAAAATAAGTATTGACAATGGTAAAATTGATCTAGGCATTGGATTGAAAACGGGGCTTTTATTTTCTGAAATACAGGATAATAATTATTTCTATACTCCTGCTGAAGGCGACTTAAAATATAATTATAGCATTTTGTTGGGAGAGCCCACTGCTTTTATCCGCTTTGGAGGTGAACGTATAAAATTTAACCTTAAAGCAGGAGCAGTTGCAATGCACGAACTGTCAAACAGTAATCAATACTTCCCGTTTTCATGGTGGAATATAGGGTTTGGAGTGAATTTTAATTTCTAAAAGCTATTGATTATTCCTAAATAGGATTGCTTTCCACTTTATAGTTGATTTTCAAGAGACTTATTCTTCTCAAAATATCTGCACATATGCGTGATCTTGCATTCCTCACATTTTGGTCTTCTAGCGACACAAACATATCTTCCGTGTAATATTAACCAGTGATGAGCCACATGTACATATTCAGAAGGAATATGTTTAATTAGGGTTTTTTCGACTTCAAGTGGGGTTTTAGCATTTTGATTTACCAATCCCAATCTTTTGGAAACTCTGAAAACGTGCGTATCAACTGCCATGGCTGGCTGATTGTAAACAACAGAAGCGATTACGTTGGCCGTTTTTCTTCCAACTCCTGGCATTTTCTGTAAATCCTCTACTGATTCGGGAACCTCGGAATTAAAATCTTCCACCAACATTTTAGCCATCCCAAGCAAATGTTTGGTTTTGTTGTTCATAAAAGAAATACTTTTAATATAAGGCAGTACCTCATCAAAGTGAGAATTAGCCAAATGCTCGGGAGTGGGAAAAGCTTCAAAGAGTGCAGGCGTTACCATGTTTACTCTTTTATCTGTACATTGGGCAGATAAAATAACAGCCACAAGCAATTGATACGGATTTTCGTAGTGTAATTCCGTTTCTGCCTGTGGCTGGTTTTCAGAAAAATAATCTAAAAATGCTTCGTAGCGTTCTTTTCTTGTCATTTGCTAATCCTTTACAGGATGCAAATTAACAGCTTTTGAATATTCTAAAATAGAATTGATGGTTTTTTCTGAAGGAGCCATCATTCCCCCATCCATTTGCTTTTTCAGCCATGTGAGTTCATGGTATTGTTCTAAAAGTTCCATGTCCTCATTCAAGGCTAGTTCGATTTGCCGATTTTCCTCCGGCTCTGTTTCCTGGTAAACATATCGGATTAAATCGTCATGAGTAAAAATTTTGGTCATAGGCTATATTATATTGTTGCATCTTTTTCCTCAAATTAATGAGGGCATAGCGCATTCGGCCTAATGCAGTATTGATGCTGACGCCTGTCTGATCTGAAATTTCCTTGAAACTCATGTCCATATAATGGCGCATGATAAGCACTTGTTTTTGTGCTTCAGGTAATTCTTGAATCAGTTTACGAAGCGATTTATGTACATCTCTCTTCATTTGTGCATCCTCAAAAGTGCCTTCTGCAAATTCGAGGGTTTCGAATACACTATTTCCATCATCCATAACGATGGTAGGGTATCTTTTATTTTTCCTGAACTTATCAATTGCTAAATTATGTGCAATTCTTAAAATCCAAGGCAAAAATTTACCTTCCTCATTATAACGACCAGATTTTAAAGTTCGTATAGCCTTAATGAAAACTTCTTGCATTAAATCTTCAGCTACATACTGATCTTTTACAATCATGTAAATAGTGGTGAAAATTCGAGATTTGTGGCGGTTTACTAGTTCTTCAAACGCTACTTCATTACCATTGATATACTGGCCAACCAATTGGCTGTCATCCAGTTTTGTTTTTTGATTATTCATCTTAAAACACCTTGTTTAGTTTGGTAAAAGTTTATTCTATAGCGTTAATTTTTAGAGGTAGAACATAATTTTGTAGTTCCGAAAGTATTCAAATGATTTTGATTCACAAAAATATTTTTCGATTTATTTTATAATGACAACATAAATGTAAAAAAGGTTGGAATCTCTATAATTTATTTTTGTAAAAATCGTTACATGCTATTTTTCTGATTAAGTTTAATACTTTTCAAACTACATGATTTTTCATCTTATTTTAACTACCTTAAGTCACGTCATTATTAGCTTATTCATATTAGTTTAATTAAATTTTCTTTTTTTAGTCTTTATTTTATCTTAAAAAATAGTAGATTTATACTGTATTCGAAGTAGATTTTTAGAAATAACATGATAGATCAGGGAGAAATAACGCAATTATTAGTGCAAGTCAACAAGGGAGATATCAATGCATACAATAAAATATTCCCCGTTATTTATAATGAATTACGCCATATAGCTCATCGGATTAGGTTTCAGTATTTCGGTTTAGAAACTTTAAATACCACAGCCATTGTCCATGAGGCCTATCTAAAAATAATTAATTCTGAGGCGAATTGGAGCAGCAGAGCGCACTTTTACGGTGTTGCCGGCAAGGCTATGCGTCATATTTTGCTAAATGCTGCCAGAAGAAATAATGCTATTAAAAGAGGTAGAGATGCGCAACATATTTGTTTTGAGGAGTGGGAAGAAAAAATTAATTTATCTGATGAGTGTTCGAATGAGCTTTTAAGGTTAGATGAGGTATTGATTGAACTAGAAGAGAAGGATAGCAAGCAAGTGAAAATAGTAGAATGTCGATTTTTTGCCAATATGACAATTGAAGAAACCGCAGTTGTTTTAGATATTTCTCCGTCTACAGTGAAAAGAAACTGGCAAGTTATTAAGGCGTGGATATACAGTCAGATTCAAGCTAAAAAAATCGCTTAACTAATGGATTACTCTTGGAATAAGCTGGAAGAAATTTTCCAAAACGCACTAAAGTTACCTGCTATTGAAAGAGAGTACTATGTTGCTCTTCAAGCAAAAAATGACGATCGTTTGCGTGATACAATTTTAACAATGCTCAAAGATGAGAAGAATGCTGATCAATATTTTGACAATCTTCAGGCTGGGATTGCTACTGGATTTGAAGAAAAAAAGGAAGATATTTTTAAGCCTGGCGATATAATTGATAAATATAAAATTGTTAAAAGTCTCGGAAGGGGTGGAATGGGACAAGTTTATTTGGCGGAAAGAAATGATCAGCAATTTGAACAAAAAGTAGCAATAAAATGCTTTTCAGCAGAGGAGGTAAAGGATAATTTTCTACTAAATTTCCGAAATGAGCAGCAATTTTTAGCGAATTTAAACCACGCAGCGATAGCGCATATTTTGGATGGCGGAATTACAGATTCTGGGATTCATTATATTATTATGGAATATGTGGATGGTCTTCCTATCGATCAATTTTTGCGCACTAACACATTAACTACACAAGAAAAAATTCAACTTTTTTTGAAAATCTGTGATGCAATCAATTATGCACATAATCGTCTAATTTTGCATTTAGATATCAAACCTTCCAATATTTTGGTGAATGCAGACAGACAAGTTAAATTATTGGATTTTGGTATTGCTCAAAAAATAGGAACTAAACTTCAGCATAAAAATCAAAAAGCAACGCCATATTTCGCAGCACCTGAACAGATAAATTTAGGAAGCATAACTACTGCAACTGATATCTTTCAATTAGGCATTTTATTTCATATTATATTAACTTCTAAAAACCCTTTAAACCCTAAAGAAAACAACCCATTTGATAGAAATCTTATAATATCAGAGTCCTTATCTCTTGAAATTAGGAGTATTTTAGAAAAATGTTTAAATGAGCAGTCAGATAATCGATATACGTCAGTAAATGAATTAAATTCTGATTTAGAAAGATATTTACAAAACAGGCCTATAAGTACGCTTAAGCATAATAATTCCTATATTTTTTCTAAATACATAAGGCGAAATAAAATAACTATCATGTTGGTAGGATTAGCTATAGTAAGCTTGACTTCCGGTATAATTTTCAGTAGTTATCAGGCAAATAAAGCACAAAAAAGTGAACAATTAGCGTTAAAACAGAAAGAACGAGCCGAATATATTTCCTCTTTTTTAATAGGATTTTTTGAAAGTCCAAACCCTAGAGATAATTCAAAACTAGGCGCTGATTTCACAGTGGATGAATTTCTTGATTTGGCTAGAGATAAGGTTGATAACGAATTATCAGAACGACCTAAAATGAAATATGAATTGTTGGCGGTTATCACCAATATGTATAATAACTTAGGTAGACAAGAGAAAACGGCTGAAATAGATAAAGAACTGATATCAAAGTATCAAAAATTTCTTGGAGATTCTTCTACTCAATTTCTGGATGCCCAAATAAGGCTTGCACGTTTTTATTCTGAAAGAGGAGAGTTAGCCAAAGCAGATTCTATGTTCAATAAAATTGAATCCAATACTGATATGCCTTATTTTGCAAGAGGAAATGCATTGACAGAACATGCATTGTATTATCAAAACATTAAAGGTGATTTTAAAACCGCAGATTCATTGGTGCAATTATCTTTGAATTTATTCATTGAAAATAGAGATACTTTACGAAAAGAATTTGCTGATGCACTTAGCATTGCTGGTACAATAAAAAACAGGTTTTCAAACTTTAAAGAAGCGGGAGAATATTATGAAAGAGAATTAACGATAAAAAATGAAATTAGTACTAATGATCCTGTAGATATTGCCCTCACAAAATCTAATTTAGCTACCATCTATTTACAAACAGGGAAAGCGAAAAAAGCATTGAAAATTCAATTGGAAGCTTTAAAAGTACTAGAAGAAAATTTAGGTGAATCCCATATTCATACTATGCACGCTTATAATAATCTAACGCATATCTATCTTGATAACTATAAATTTGACTCTGCAAATTATTTCTCTCAAAAAGCTCTCAAATTATACAATAGTACGGTGGGTGATAAATCTTACGAAACTGCTTATGTCAGTTTAAATTCAATAATATTTGACATTAAAAAAGGTAATTATGAGGAGGCGCAAAATAAAATTGACAATGCAAGAGCCTCCTTTGAAAGAACTTTACCTCCTAATCATTACCTGAATAGTTTACTTGGAATATATCAATCTTCCCTTGCCATAGCGGAAACTAATCCTCAAAATGCATTAAAGGCAGTGCAAGAATCAAAAAATTATATAAAGGGCGTTCTGCCTGAGACACATTTCTTTTATGCTTATATAATAATTAATGAAGCACGCGCTCAGTTATTACTGAATGAAAAAGAGCAAGCATTAAAGTTATTGGAGCAATCGTTTGAAATTTTGAAAGAAAGCAAAGGAATGCTGAATTATCGAACTCAGCAAACGGTGGCGGAGTTAGCTAAAATTTATATAGAAAAAGGTGAAATGGGGAAGGCGAATATCTATCAAGCCTATATAACTCCAGAATTTAAATCAAGCAAATTATCAGACTAATTCTCAACAATTAAAATTCCTCAAACTTTAATTTTTGGATGTAGTTCTTTTGCAAGATATTGTCACTTGAAAAGGTAGAAAATTTAAATCCATTAAATGAAGGCGTTAATTATTGGGGCAGGAGTAGGTGGAATAGCAACCTCTATTCGCTTGGCTAAAAAAGGATATGAGGTTGAGGTGTACGAACAAAACAGTTACCCTGGAGGGAAACTATCGGTTTTTGAACAAGATGGTTTTCGTTTTGATGCAGGTCCATCCTTATTTACTATTCCGGAATTGGTGGATGATTTGGTAGCACTTCAAGCAGAAGGAGCTCAAATTGAATTTCCATATAAAAAGTTAGACGAATCTTGTCGTTATTTTTGGGAGGATGGTAAGCGATTAACTGCGTTCACTACTCCAGAAAAATTCGGAGCAGAAGTAGAATCAGTTTTAGGAGTTTCTGCTGAGGTTGTGGTAAATTATATAAAAAATGCTGAATTCAAATATGAGAAATCAGCTCGAATATTTTTAGAAAAATCGCTTCATAAATCTTCTACCTTTTTGTCGAAAGATATACTGCCTGCTTTATTAAATATCTATAAGTTCGGATTATTTGAAAGTATGAATCAAGTAAACGAGGCAAAACTGAAGCATCCTAAATTGGTTCAATTATTCAATCGGTTCGCTACGTATAATGGATCTGACCCCTATCAGGCTCCAGGAATCTTAACTTCCATAGCTAATTTGGAATTGAATAGAGGGACATTTTATCCCAAATCGGGAATGTATCAAATAACAGATACACTTTTAAAAGTCGCTGATAGTCTGGGAGTAAAATTCCTATTCAATGCAGGAGTTGAAAAAATTATTGTTGAAGATAAAAAAGCTGTAGGAATTCAGCAAAACGGAGAGACGATTTTGGCCGATTTAGTAGTGAGTAATATGGATATTTACCCTACCTACAAAAAACTGCTTTCCGAACAAAAGCAACCTGAAGCTATTTTGAATCAAGAAAGGAGCAGCTCGGCTTTAATATTCTATTGGGGCATCGGCAAGGAGTTTAGTGAATTTGGTCTTCATAACATATTTTTTAGCGATGATTATAAAAAAGAATTTCGACACATATTCAAATCAAAAACGATAGCTTCTGATCCTACCATTTATGTGAACATTACTTCCAAGCACACGCCTTCGGATGCTCCTGAAGGAATGGAAAACTGGTTTGTGATGGTCAATGTACCTTCGAATAGCGGGCAAGATTGGGATAAATTAATTCCTGAAATCAAGAATTCGGTTTTAGCCAAGCTAAGTAGAATGTTGAATGTAGATATTTCTGAGTATATTAAAACAGAAAGTATTTTAGAACCTAGAACGATTGAAAGTAAAACTTCATCCTATCAGGGGGCGCTTTACGGAAGTAGTTCCAATAATCGATATTCAGCTTTTTTAAGACATCCAAATTTTCATCAAAAGATTAAAGGCTTATATTTTTCAGGTGGAAGTGTTCATCCGGGTGGCGGAATTCCATTATGTTTGCTATCTGCAAAAATAATTGATGATTTAAGTCCGGAAATTAAATGACTTCAACTAACCTGCGTACTTTTATTGAAAGTATCAAAGCCAAACCATTGATTGGCATTTTGATTATTTCTGCATTCTATTTTTTTGGAATTATTGGGATTCTTTCAAACTATAGTAATTGGTTTATTGAAAAAACCGCATTTAACCTATCTTTATCTTTCATCATACTCCTCATATATCAAGAAAAGTATTCATGGTCATTACTTTGGTCTTTTTCATTTTGTTTCCTAATTGGTTTTTTAGCTGAATACTTGGGCGTAAACTTTGGATTGATTTTCGGAAATTACATTTACCCTGACACTTTAGGGCCTCAAATTGGTGGGGTCCCTATAATTATTGGTGTGAATTGGTTTTTGATTACTTTTTGTGTGGCTTCTTTAATATTTCCTTTAAAGTGGAATTCCATATTAAAAATTATTTTTGCTACAATTTTAACTGTTTTGATAGACGTGTTGATAGAACCTGTTGCAATGGAATTAAACTTTTGGAATTGGGAAAATGATCAGGTTCCATTTCAAAATTACGTTGGGTGGGCTGTAATTTCGTTTTTGATATTTTGCTTCTATTATTTTATTAAACTTCAAATAAAAAATGAGGTAGCAAAGGTATTACTGATTTGGCAGGTGGTATTTTTTGCCATTTTAAACCTACTTCTTATTTCATAAATAAACTGTTTACTTCACAAAAAAGCCGACTTAAAGCCGGCTTTATTTATCTCCTCATGCTGAGTTTTTAATATATTGATTCTCTTCAATTAATGTAAAATACTCTTCAAAGAGCGATTTTGAGATTAATTTACTTTCAGTGCCTGAACCCCATTTCGCATTGAGTTCAAACAATCCGTTAAAAGCTCGACCTTCGTAATTTTCACCTTGTTTAAAACCTGTCAATCCAGTTTTTTGGTCAGGCAATTTATTGCAAACGAAATTTATTCTATACCTATCCATGTCTAAAAGTTTGTGTAAAACTATATACAATAGACCAAGATGTGTGCCAAAAGGTTGGTTTTTCTAAAGTATTAATCGACAAACGGCATGTATTTTCAGATGAGTCCATATTTTAATAAAGTAAAATAGGAAAAGAGTCTACTTTATGAGCTTATGATTATGTGAAGATTTAAAGTGCAGCAACAAAAATTTTAGATCAAGGCATATTAGAGTAAATAACCTCTATTTGGGGCTTAGGTAGCATCATAATTATTTACCTTTGCAGGTATGAAATTTAAATCACTTTTACTTAAGTTTCTTATTTGGCGTGTTAAACATGTCAGCACCAATAATTTTGTAATTGCTACGAGTGGTGTTATAGGAATTATATCGGGCTTGGCCGCTGTAACCCTCAAGGAAAGTGTACATGTAATTCAAAATTTTTTAACTCGCGATTTCCAACAAGAATTTGGTAATTATTTGTACTTAAGTTACCCATTGATTGGGATTGTGTTAACACTTCTTTTATCTAAATATATATTGAAAGAGAAGTTAGGGCATGGGATTACAGATATTTTATATTCAATATCCAAGAAGTCAAGTATAGTAAAGCGAACTAAAACCTTCTCTCGAATGATAACTAGCTCGCTAACTGTTGGTTTTGGTGGTTCAGTCGGATTGGAGGCTCCGATTGTGGTTACTGGCTCTGCAATTGGTTCCAATATAGGGCGTTTAGTCCATCTTAATTATAAACAAAGAACATTATTGATAGGATGTGGTTCTGCGGCTGCTATTTCTGCAATTTTTAATTCACCAATAGCTGGAGTTATTTTCAGTATTGAAGTCATCTTAGCAGAGGTTACTATTAGCTCATTTATTCCGCTATTAATTGCTTCTGTTTGTGGAGCTTTAGTTTCTTTGACATTATTGGGTGATGATGTACTATTTTCTTTCAATCTCACAGATGAATTTATAGCCTCTGAGACTCCTTTTTATATTTTTTTAGGTGTTTTTACAGGATTAGTAGCATTATATTTTACCCGAGTAGTGGGTAAGGTTGAAGGTATGATCAAAAATGTGAAAGGGGATTTAAATCGAGCAATTATTGGAGGTGTTTCTTTAGGTTTTTTAATTTTCATAATGCCTCCGCTTTATGGTGAAGGTTACGATACTATTACTAAATTATTGGAAGGTAATGCACAAAGTATCTTGAATAACAGTTTGTTTTTCGATGAAGTTGAGGCTTTCTTTTTAATTGTACTTTTTGCGGCAGGTATAATTTTAGTAAAACCTATTGCCACAGCATTAACCATCGGTTCAGGTGGAAGTGGTGGAATTTTCGCCCCTTCTTTATTTTTAGGAGGTGTTACAGGATTTTTATTCGCTTATTTAGTAAATAAAATGGGGATAACAGCACCTATAAGTCTAAGTAATTTCACACTAGTTGGAATGAGTGGCGTAATGAGTGGAGTTTTGCATGCGCCTTTAACAGCCATTTTCCTTATAGCTGAAATTACTAGTGGCTATACACTTTTTGTTCCTTTGATGATTGTTTCAGCAATTTCATATAGTACTATTTCATATTTTGAAAAATATTCAATTTACACGAAGCCATTGATTGAAAAAGGTGATTTGATTTACCATGATAAGGATAGGCAAGTGCTTAGTCTAATTGACTTAAAGAAAGTCATTGAAACTGATTTACTTACAATTGATCCCGATGCTACCTTAGGTGAATTGGTCGATTTAGTTCGTTTTTCTAAGCGAAATATATTCCCTGTTGTCAATAGCGACCAAGAATTGATGGGGATAGTTACTTTGGATGATATTAGAGAAATTATGTTTGATGAAGAATCTCGAAAAAATATTATTGTGAATACTTTAATGCATACCCCTCCAACTTTTGTTACAGGCAAAGAAAGTATGCGTTCTGTCATGATGAAATTTGAAAAGACTGGCGCTTGGAATTTACCTGTATTAGAGGAAGGAAAATATGAAGGATTTGTTTCCAAGTCAAGAATTTTTAATGCCTATCGTAAAAAGCTCATTAGACAGCAAATCGAATAATCTCAAATAGAAAATATTACATCTAATACCAAAGTAGCTTCTTGAAAGCAGATATAGTGCTAACTGGTTGGCTTACTGTGGCTTGTCCACAATTATTAACAGTAAGGTATATAGTTTAAACAACTGATAATCAATAGGTTATATTTTTAATGTGGATAAGTGTGGATAACTTATGGTTTTTGTGGATAAAAAACTCTTTGATAATTTGAATCTTTTTTTTGTTAAAAATAATACAACTTTTGAAGAGTCAATGTAAGTTTTTAAGAAGTGCTAAATTGTTTTGCTAAATCTCATATTACTTAAACAAAACAAGGCTAAGTAAAAATACTTAGGTTAACATTACCTCATTTTTATCTGTATGAATTGAATGTTTACTTTAAGTTAATATAATGCAAATTCAGTATTAAGATTTAGCAACTCGGATTTACTTCCATTATGAAGATTTTGGATTGGGTGGCTATATTAGAAAAGTACAATTATCTATTTTTAATAAATTTAATTGCTTCTTCTATCATTGTATCTTTTCCATTGGCCAAATCTGTGGAATCTAAGTTTACAATTATATCTGGAACAACACCAAATTCAATATTATTACCATTTGCATCTAATGTTTTGGTGGAAGAGAATCGAAAACGCCATCCATTAGGGAGTTCATTATTAATAGGTAAGCCTCCACCTCCTCCAGTTTGGTCACCCATCAAAGTGACGTTAGGTAAGAAACTCATCATACTAGCGAAAAAATTAGCGGAGCTGTAACTTCCTCTATTGATTAGAACTACTATCGGTTGATAGAATTTATTTAGTTCATTCCCTTCAAATTCTATGAATTTCTCTTCTGCTTGGGTAAAATCGTCATGTTCTGGGCCATTTTTATAAAACCAATCTGCAACTTTTGTTTTTTCATCTGCAAAACGATTAGTAATGGTAAATGCATTGCTAATGCTTCCACCTCCATTATTTCTAATATCAATTATTAAACCCGCAACAGGACCTTCCAGGCTATTGATTTGAAAGCTTCCTTTGGGCTCATTAATATTAAATTTTTGTACTAAGTAATCCATTAAAGAAGTGCTAACATTTGCAGAGAAGCTTTCATAATACATGTAACCAACCGAATCAATTATGGTATTGTGAAAAGGGCCTGAAATTTGATAATCTTCACTAGGAACAAGATAGTTTCTTTCTATTAGATCAAAATTAAAGTTGGTTGGATATTCTAAATACCATTCCCAATTACGTGATAAATCAATTCCTGCAGAAATATTGACATGTCCATCTTTTAATATGAACAGCATGTCTGCTAATACATTAAACAATTCAATGCTATTTCTGGCATTAATAGCCTTTGGTCTGAAAACAGTTCTTGCTGAATCCCAATCTATATTTTTATCCGTGAAAAACGAATATTTCTCATCAACTGTCTCCCACAAATGGTCAAAAATGGCTGCATTTGCAGGTTGTGGTTCTTCCTTGATAAAAAGTCTTTCACAGGATGAAAACCCTATGATCGCGATAAGAAATATGATGAATAGTTGTGGTCTCATATTTTAAAGAATGTACTAATCATAATTGAATGCTCGCCTGTTTGCATCGGATTAAGCGCTTGATAGTTTTCGTAGCTCCAGAAATAATCGAGTCTTAAACCATTACCGTTCTTAAGTGGGAAATACAGATAATATTGTGCTGACCATTTAAAATAATTTCCAAAACTTATAATTTCTCCATCTTTAAGATAATCAAAAAACTCAACTTCATCTTTATTTACAGAAGCTGAAAATCTGGTAGAAGCAAATAATGGGCGAGTTGCATAGGTGATTAAAGGAATGCTCGTAAAAAGACCAATTTCAAAATTTCTATTCCATAATTGGAACGGAAGCGCAACCATAATGGCAGGTGCTAAAGAAAAACGGGTTTCAATATGTTGGCTATTATTAGTATAGCCAAGATGTTGCCTTAGAGCCCATTTAGCTGATAAATCTAAGCCTGGTCTTATTTTCCACTTTTGATTTTTTTGGCTTTGTATTTTCCAATAATACTGATAGTGCCCTTCCAGTCGAAAAGTATACATTTCAGCATTACTGATGCTACTCGATGGATTATTGAAGTCGAATTTTGCAATTCCAGTTTTGACATGGTTTTCTTTTTCCTGATAGAATCCCAGAACAGCACTGCCTCCAATTCCATTATAGAGCAAAGGAGAAATTCCTTCATCTATTACATTGACGTAACTGCCACCTATCCCAGTTATAAAATGTGTTTGATTTTCAAACTCACTATTTTCTTGCCCCATTCCGTGGAATGAATAAAGTAAAGCTAAGCTAAAGCAGAAAATATATAGTTTATTCGAATTCAACAATTACTTGGTTTCTTAATAAATCATCTAAAGATTCTCTTTTTCTGATGAGACTATCCTTTCCATCATGAACTAATACTTCTGCTGGTCTATAGCGAGAATTATAATTTGAAGCCATTGAAAAGCCATAAGCTCCTGCATTTTTAATGGCGATAATATCTCCTCTTCTCACTTCTGATAATCTCCTATCAGTTCCGAAAGTATCCGTTTCACAAATATATCCCACTACCGTGTACACTCTTTGAGTATCCGATGGATTGGAAATGTTTTCAATATGGTGGTAAGCATCATACATCATAGGACGCAGTAAATGGTTCATACCAGTATCCAAGCCAACAAAAACGGTTGCTGGTGTAGTTTTAATTACATTTACTTTTGAAAGAAAATAACCCGCTTCTGATACCAGAAATTTCCCAGGCTCGAACCAAAGCTCTAATTCTTTTCCTCTTGACTTACAAAAATCTTTAAATCTCTTGCTTACTTCTTTTCCGAGTTCTTCAATATCTGTAGTAATATCACCTGCTTTATATGCAACTTTAAATCCACTGCCGAAATCAATAAAATCAAGATTGGGGAAATCTTCAGCGGCTTCAAATATAATTTCGGTCCCTCTTAAGAATACTTCTGAATCCAATATATCTGAGCCAGTGTGAATATGTAAGCCCACTACATTGATGTTGTAATTATCAATTACTCTTAACAAATGACGCATTTGCAAAATGGAAATTCCAAATTTTGAATCGATATGACCCGTTGAGATTTTAGAATTCCCTCCTGCCATTATGTGCGGATTTAATCTCACGCATACAGGAACCGTATCATGATAACGATCGCCAAATTGCTCTAAAATAGAAATATTGTCAATGTTAATCATTAATCCTAAATCAACAGCTTCCACTATTTCATCAATGGAAACGCAATTTGGAGTATAGAGAATATCTTTAGCTTCAAATCCAGCTTTTAGTCCTAAATAGGCTTCTTGAATAGACACCACATCCAGACCAGTGCCATGCTTTTTCATCCATTTCAGAATAGAAACATTGCTCAACGCTTTGGTGGCATATTTCAGTTTAAGGTTAATACCTGAAAAGGCATTATTTAATCTGTTAATTTGAGATGCAATTTTATCGGCATCATAAACATACAAAGGGGTGCCGTATTTTTTGGCAAGTGATGTTAAATCTGAATTCTCCACTGAATGATATATATTAAATTAATGATTTTTAAGTTAGGTTAATCAAATGCTGATTTTGTCGTAAAATTGTTCCAAATCTTCCGGTTTACCAAATACAAAAATGGTATCACCTTTTTTAGGAGTCGTTTCTGGACCAATTTGTGTTGTCAGTTCACCATCTCTTTTGATGCCAATCACTGTAACACCGAACTTATGACGAATGTTAGTTTCCGCTATCGGTTTGTCAGTAATTTCGTTATTATCCATTTCTATTTCGTAGCAGGCAGTAGTCAAATTCGGAAATTCCTCCGTTAGCTTTTGCATAGGGTTTCTTTTAATTACACCTCTTAGCATTTCATAATTATCTGCTCTCACATTCCGCACAAATTCTTTTATCTTTTTCTGTGGAATGAAATATTGATTTAGTACACGAGTAAAAATTTCCACTGATGTTTCAAATTCCTCAGGAATCACTTCATCTGCACCCAGTCGTAAATTTTCTTCCGTTTCAGTAATAAATCTTGTTCTCACTATAATATGAATGGTATTACTTATTGTTCTGATTTGAGTCACAATTCGCTTTGTAGCCAGTGGGTCAGAAATAGCAATCACTACCACCTTGGCTTTGTAAACACCTAATCCTTTCAACACCTCTGGCTGAATCGCATCTCCATAATGTATTGGCTCGCCTAAAGCTTTATATGTTTTGATCGTGTCAGGATTCATCTCACAGATTACATAAGGGATACCAGCGCTTTTTGCTGCTTTCGCAACGTTCTGTCCGTTTAATCCAAAGCCTATAATGACGATGTGTTTATCGAGTTCATCTTCTGGGGTTTCGCTCCCATCTTGCGGATTGGCTGGAAATGAGAAGAACATTTTATGAGTTCTGCTGCCTAATTTAGTGGCCAATTTACTAGACGCTAATTTATCTGCAAGTTTTGGAGATATACCCATCATAAATGGCGTAATTCCCATTGTAAATAAGGAAACCGAGAGAAAATATTGATAAGTTAGATCGGAAATTACGCCATAGGTAATTCCTACAGTAGATAAAATAAAAGCAAACTCTCCGACTTGAAAAATGGAAAACCCTATTCTATAGGAGGTTCTTCCAGGATAGCCTAGCATAGCTCCTGCCAATGTCGCGATTAAAGATTTTCCTATTACAGTTGCTACCATCAGTCCGATAATGATCAAAAAGTGGTCGGCTACAAAGAAGATATCCAAAAGCATTCCAATCGATACAAAGAAAAAGGAGGTGAAAAGCTCATGAAAAGGAAGAATATTGCTTGCAGCTTGATGGCTGTATTCCGATTCAGAAACTATTAAACCTGCTAAAAAGGCTCCTAATGCAAGTGAAAGTCCTAGGGCAGCACTTAACCATGCAATGGAAAAGCAAATTAAAACGATTACTAAGATGAATAACTCCTTACTTCTTGTCTTGGCAATTTGATAGAATAACCATGGTACTATATATCTTGCACTCACCAATACAAAAGCTATTAATAATGCAGCTTTCAGTACCATCATTAGGATTTCCATCCAGATATTTTGGGATTCACCAGCCAAAAGTGGGGTAAATAACATCATAGGTACTACTATGATATCTTGGAATATCAGAATTGCCAAAATGGTTTTACCATGAGGGGTGGTAGTCTCTCCTCTGTCTTGAATAATTTTAAGTACGATTGCGGTACTACTTAATGAAAATAAAAATCCTAGGAAAATTGCAGCGCTTAAATCAAAACCGGTGTTTAATGCAATAAGCATCACCAATAATATGGTGCCTACAACTTGAACAATTCCACCAATAAAAACTGCTCTTTTGATCGAAATTAAGCTTTTGATAGAGAATTCAATACCAATAATGAATAGCAATAGGATTACCCCAATTTCTGCAAATACTTTAACTCCTTCAGTAGCATCAATTAGTTGAAAGCCATAAGGACCTGCAATTATCCCCGTTATAAGGAATCCAATAATGGGTGGAACTTTTAATCTGCGGAATAGAAGAATTACAAAAATAGAGAGTCCAAGAATTACAACAATATCACTTAAAATTGGAATATCTACACTGGCAGCTAAAATCATTCGGTTTTAATTTAGTCTCAAAATTAAGCATATATACTAAATTATTGAGGCTATTTTCAAAGCTTTCTGATTAAAAAAATATTTGTATCAGAATCATCATAAAATAAATTGATCGTTTCAAAGCCATTGTTTAAATATGGTGCTAAGATTTTAATTACTTAATTTTGTAGCAATCATATATAATGCTACAGGCATAAATTTCACTTCTTTCTATGCAGGATTCTTCTTTTATAAAGTTTCAATCTGATATTTCAAAATATTCTTTACCCGAGAAATTTACGTTTCCATTTTCATATGAGCCGCATCCATTGACGCAGAAAGCCGCTGAAGAATTACAAAAGCATTTAAAATCTGCAAAAATTGAAAATGAAATCAGTGGTAAAATGTATGGTGTTTTGGTCGTTCAAGATAAATCTGGTCAACTAGGATTTCTTGCTTCTTATTCTGGTCAAGAATACGATGGTGATGTTTCCATCAATTTTGTCCCTCCTATTTATGATAGAATGGCAATGGAAGGTTTTTATAAGAAAGGGGAAGAGGAATTGGTGAATATTAATAATAAGATCAAAAAGCTGGAAGACGATCAAAATTTCAGAAAATTGATGGACGAGCTAAAAAAGCAAAGTAAATCCTCAAATTTGGAATTAAAATCGGAGCAGGAAAAGAAGCAAAAGGCCAAAGCAATCAGAAAAGAAAAGCGCGAAGAAGGAATGATTAATTTGAGTCCAAATGCTTTTGACAGCTTAGATGAGAAACTAAGAAAAGAAAGCATTGAAATCGATTTTAATTATAAAAAGCTTAATAAAGATTGGAAAAAGAAGATTGCTGCTATTCAATCGAAAGTGGCAGTATATGAGTCTCAGATTCAAAACTTAAAAAAGTTAAGGAAAGAGAAATCTAATAAACTACAGAAACAAATATTTAATCAATATCAATTTCTTAATGCGAAAGGAGATAAGAAAAGTGTGGAGGAAGTTTTTCAATCCATAGGATACCCGCCTTCAGGTGCAGGGGATTGTGCTTTACCTAAATTATTGCAATATGCTTTTGTTAATCAATTTAAGCCCTTAGCAATGGGGGAATTTTGGTGGGGAAAAGCCCCTAAGTCAGAATTGAGGAAAGAGGGAAGATTTTATCCAGCCTGTAGTGGAAAGTGTAAACCAATTTTAGGTCATATGTTGAAGGGGCTAAAACTGGAAGACGATCCCTTGATGCAATATACTGCGGATGATAAAGTAATTGAAACCCTTTATGAAGATGAACAAATATCGGTGATCGTTAAACCTGCTGGTTTGTTAAGTATTCCATCAAAAGAAATAAAAGATTCTGTCTTAACAAGGATGAAAAAAAAATACCCACAAGCCTCGGGTCCCTTGTTAGCCCATCGGCTTGATAAATTAACCTCTGGTATTATGTTGATTAGTAAAGATTTAGAAAGCCATAAATTTTTACAACAACAATTTATGGATAAGACCATTCAAAAAAGATACTGCGCAGTTTTGGAAGGAAAGCTGTCTGGAAATGAAGGAGAAGTCAATTTACCACTAGCGGTGGATGAAGATAATCGTCCTATGCAAAAGGTTGATTATGAATCAGGAAGAAAGGCTTTAACGAAATGGAAATTAATCGGCCAAAATGAAAAAAGGAGCATGGTCGTATTTATCCCAGTCACTGGTAGAACGCACCAACTAAGAGTTCATGCTGCTCATCCTCAAGGATTAAATGCACCTATAGTTGGGGATACACTTTACGGCAATAAATCTAAAAGATTAATGCTGCATGCGGAATATATTCAATTCAAGCATCCGAAGAGTGCGGAAATCATGGAATTTGAAAAGAGAGCAAATTTTGGTGTATAAACTGGTATAAAAAAGCCCACAAGATTTTTAAATTCTTGTGGGCATAAATTTATCACTTAGTTGTTACTCAATCACAATTTTCATTTGTGTGCTTTGCTTACCGGTAGAAACTCTTACCAAATAAAGTCCCTTTTCGGTATTGTTTAAACTAATAGCATTTTCTTCTTTTTGAGCATGTTTATTGAAATGCTGAGAAAAAATCTTTCTACCATTTAGGCTATAAATTTCCACATGATATTTACCTATATATTCGTTTTCAAAGGAGATATTCAATTCTTTATTATCCTTCAATGGATTAGGGAAGGCAGTAAAGCTTCTTGTTAATGGGGAATCATTTGAAGTGATAACATTATTAGAATTTGAAAATCCAACACAACTTTCAATTTTTACTGCTACAGAATAAAAGCCCTGTTCTTCCGCTAAATAAGCTCGTTCTGTGGCACCAGGGATAGAATCTCCAGCAAGAAACCATTGATAGCTATCGCCTTCGCTGGCAGTAAGTAAGACCGTAAAATCTTCAGTTCTCTCACCAGCTGAAATAGTTGGGGTATGATTACTACTGATGTTGATGTAGTTTACTTTTTCCTCAATAATTTCTGCACCCGTAAAGTCAACTGCGGTCAGGCTTACGGTATAATTTCCAGCGTTGTTGAATACAACCGAATGTGGGCCAGGACCAGTGGCAGTTCTAGGTGTTGCTCCCTCTCCAAAATCCCAATCCATACTTGATATAGAACCTAAAGATTCATTTTCAAAAACGATTTCTGATCCAGCACAACCCTCAGTAGATTCACTTGTGAAATTTGGGATTGCAGGACCTGGATCAGGACCAGTTAAAACGATATTATCGATAGCCATTCCAGCATCGACTTCTGCTTGATCTGACAAAAATTTAATTCTAAAATTTACAACTCCTAATCCGCCTAAGAAAGATATGTCTGTATGCTTCCTTTCAAATTGATTATTAGTATTTCCACTAAAAATTGGTACTTGGTTGCCAAATATAGATTCAGCATTACTTATTTGATTGTACCACCCAGGTGCTACTTCATTATTTAATTTCAACCAGGTTTCGCCTCCGTCTAATGTATATTCAACTATGAATCCATCCCAGTTATCTTCAAAACTGTAATTGGTTTCAAATGACAATTCGTAGCTACCTACACTTTCAAAATCAAATGCTGGAGTATAAACATATGCTTCAGAATTATCTTGATAGACTTCAGCATTTATACCAGTTACAAAGGCATTGCTACCACTTGCAGTGCCGGCTTTTCCTTCGATAGTACTTTGACCGATTTCAAATCCAGTTCCTGAAATATTCTGAATGACAAAGTTTCGACCTCCATCTTCTAAATCAGCACCATCTTCCAAGTTAAATGATATTTGTCTGGTAGGAATTACAGTAATTAATTCTTCTTTTATGACAGTATTAGTACCATCAGCACTAGTTATGGTTAAGCTAACATCATAAAATCCCCCGTCCTCATATACATGAGTTGGGTTTTGAACAGATGAGGTATTGCCGTCTCCGAAATCCCAAGAAAATGAGTTGGCGCCAGTTGAAATATATTCAAAGCTTACCTCATCACCTGGAAAAACCAAATCACCTGCGGTAGTAATGAAATCTGCAGTTGGGTTGCTTTTTACAATTTGAAAATCATCGATTAAAACACCATCGGCATCATAACCTTGATCTGGAAACGATTCTCTTACAAAAAATACAAATCTAAAATTCACTTTATCATTTCCCGTTAAAAAACTAACGTTGTATTTAGGATTAACTGGTATAAAGGTGGTATCACCATTAATTACCTCAATTGTTTGCTGAATCCAACCCGCATTTTTATCAATTGGAAAAACAGTTGGATCTGATTCTTCAACATTATACCAGTTTTCTCCTCTTTGGTCTTCTAAATCGCCTAATAACTCCCATGTTTGTCCTTCATCCACGCTATATTGAACTTGAAGACCGAACGGACCAAATCTGAAAAGTGCAGATGTATATGCGTTCTCCATTAAAAAACTAAAAGAAAGCTCATGGTTTTTAGTGTTATCAGTAAAATCGAAAGTGGGAGATACTAAGGCACTACTACTTGTTTTGTTTGGGATCCCAACGTTTTCGTTTAGTTTTGTTTTCCAAACATTATTACCTGAAACAGCTTCATTTAATGTATTTGAAGGCTGTCCATATTCCCAAAAATTAGTATCACCCGTTAAGGCATAACTGCTAAAATCATTTTGATTAGATTCAAAATCACCACCATCTGTTAATAGATAAGATACAGGCTTATCGGGTATCGCTAAAATATTAATGTCATAATAATCTGAAGGTGCTTGTGCAGGTGACACATAATTTCTACCTGTCCCATCTTGGACACCCTCAAAATAGTATTGTATTCTTGAAACCACTCCTGGATTAGGGATATTGGCAGAAAAATGTATTCCATCTCCCGAATCTGTCATTTCTATTGACGATGTGGTTTCAAAACCATCTATTGAATAAATTAAAGTGGGTGTGAGTTCATTATAGGTAGTATCACTAGTCACGCTCAAATCAATGGTAAATGGCTCGGTAAAATTCTTAGAGATTTGTTCAGTGTTTTCATGCGTTAAATAAGTATGCACCCATCCCATATCAGCAAATATATCTAAAGAAACGCCTGGGTCATGAATAGCTTCTCCTGCTCCAAACTGTGGAGACATGAGAGAATTAGGATCGCCAGCTGGAAATTTATTCTCATCAAGGTGAGAATAACTAGACCCACCATTCCATTCACTAGGAGCATAAAGTTGTGCAGGTTCTTCTAATGCCGATACCGTAATTGGGCCATTGAAAAATAGATTTCCACTTTTCAAGGCATTTCCAACTTCTACACTTCTATTAGGAATGTCTAAGAAAGCTGATCCATCTCCTAATTCGACAAACTGTGAATATATCGATGGGATGTCACCTGCACTTAAGGACCAGTTTCCTGTGCTGTTAGCATCATCATATCTAACGCCTCCTGTGAATCCTAAACCATGGCCAAGCTCGTGTAAAACAATAGATACAAAATCATACTGATCAGAAGGCGGATTGCCATCTAATCCAAAATAGAAATCAAAGCCACTATTAAAATTAGAGTTGATATCAGCCTCACCTTCATTTATATTTCTGCCCGCCATTTTTTCAGCTAAGGCAATTGGATAAAAGGTGTCTGGAGTAACTGCTCCTGGAAAATTTGCCACATAAGTTCCAGGTCCAGCTGAGCCTAGCACCCCTTGACCTAAGTTGGTGAAATTAGCATTCACGATAATTTCAACTGGAGAGTCTAAGAGAGAAGCCCAAATGTCTACTGCGTATTGGTAAGCTACTTTTGCTTCTTCTGTAAACCCATTATAATTTACCGTAATATTTGCATTGTTAGCTGTTCTTGATGTGGTGCTTTGTTTAAAACCTTTTGGAGGTGGCACAAAGGTGTCATATGAATTATGATCCACAGGACATATAACCGGGTCAACTTCTTTAAAAACTTGGGCACTTAAATTGCTTGCCGTAAGAAACAACACTAATATAGAGAAGAGTAATACTTTTTTCATATTTGTTAGTTTGATATTATGAACTTTAAATTTAATTATTCTATTTTGGAAAAATGTTGTTTTATAATTTTAAATTCAAAATTTCTTACATACAAATACATGCGTTTATTCTATTTAAATAGTATCAGTTTTTTATTATGTTGTTGTATTGCTATGTCTTGCAAAACGAACCAAACCAACTCTGTTCCAGAAGCAGAGGTAATTTTCAGTTTAAAAACTACGTCTTGTATGGGGGAGTGTCCTGTATTCGAAATGGAACTTTATGGTGATAAAACGCTAGTTTTTAATGGAAAGCAACACACTGAAGTATCAGGAGAGCAGCAGAAAACATTGACTGACGAACAATTTGAAGCACTTTTAGGAATTATAGAATCAGCAGATTGGCCAGGATTAGATGATGAGTATAAATCCACTATGTTAGATTTACCTACTCAAAATTTTAAGTATAATCGTAACGGAATTCAGAAAAGTGTTATTAAGTATGGAACAGCTCCAAAATCAATCAATAATATGAGTGATATCATATTGACTTTTGTGGAGGAACAGGTTTTTAATGAGTAAGATTATTCTTCAAGATACTTCTCAGGAAGCTTTTCATTTTCGGTTTCATTGCTCCAGAATACATTCATAATGAACCATCTATCTCTTCCTTTGAGCAATTGGATACTGTTTATACCACGTCTTTCAATGGAACCATCTTCTGTTGTTTTCACGGCATAGGTGCTGAAACAGTGCGCAATATTTCCAAATGATTCAGTAATTCTAAATAACTCCTGTTCATAAAAGGCTGTGCCACCTCTGTTCTTTTTGTACATTTCTACATAATCTTGAGGTGTCCAGTAATTATAGACAACCTCTCCAGATTCAGTTGTTTGTGTAGGGATCAGTTTAGCATCTTTAGAAAACAAAAATTTAAATCTTTCCCAATCTCTCTCCTCGTTTGCGGCTCCAGATATGACTTCTGTTTATGCTGTCATAATAGATTCAATAGATTGAACATCTTTTTGGTAATTCTGCGCAACAGATGAATTATAATTGAGAATGATTAGGCAAGTAATTAAGAAAGAGGTCTTCATTATTTTAGTCATGATTTTTATCAATAATTTTAATTAGGTCAGTGTTACTTTTCAACACAGTGTGTAGAATGTCAAGTAAATTTTCGTAATCAGCAGATAATTTTTTATTGAGGTCTTCAGGATTTTGATTCGAGTTCATTCTCATCTTATGAAATGCTCTGAAACCATCAACCATCTTATGTATATCTTTATTTTGGTTCTTTAACCTTTTAACCTTGTCATCTGAATTTTGACTTCCTTTTAAAGCATTTACGCGATCTTTTAGTCCTTTAATAGGAAATTTTTCTTCAAAAATTTTAAATGGGTTACTTTCTTGAATATTCCTTTTGGAGGAATATTGCAAATCATCATTTACAATTTGATGAATATCTATTCCAAAATAATCAGCAATTTTCACCAAATTTTCAATACTAGGCTGAGCTAATTCTTTTTCATAGGATGCAATATTGCCTCTTTTGAGTCCAACTGCCTCAGCCATTGCCGTTTGACTTAAACCTTTCTCAGTTCTTAAATATTTTATGTTGTCTGATATTTTTGTCATTTGTCAACAATATTAACATTTTATGATTAAAAGTGTCAAAATATGTAACATTTTTTTCTATTCTGGGTTATTACAGTAAAGAAAATTTAGAAACTAAAACATACAAACTATGAATAACGGAGTAAAAATATTGACTGGATTTAGTTTAGGTTTATTAACAGGAGCAGTTGCAGGTTTATTATATGCACCTGAAAAAGGAGATAAAACAAGAAAGAAATTGAAAAAAAATGTTGACAAATCATACAAAGATTCTTTAAAAAAAATTGATGAGTTGAAATCGACATTAAATAAAGAAATAGATAGCGTTTCTACAAAAGGAAAGCAAACTATTGACCAATTAAAAGAATCAGTGAATTACAAAAATTAATGTTTTGCTGATATTTTAATTTTTTAATCAATTAAATAAATTAAGTATATGAGTACTACAACAGATAAAAGATATAGAAAATTAGGTTTTGATAAAGCAGAGACTGAGAAATTAGTAGAAGTGATGAACGCTTTATTGGCTAATTATCACATGCATTATCAAAAGTTAAGAAACTTTCATTGGAATGTTAAAGGAGCAGATTTTTTTGATTTGCACGAGCAGTTTGAGGAAAGATATGACATAGCTAAAGAAAGTATAGATGAAATAGCTGAAAGAATTAGAGTGTTTGGACATACACCACTTAGTAATTTAAGTGATTACATGGAGCATTCTAATATCAAAGAATCTCCTACCGACTTAGCTGCTGAAGCCATGGTACAGGAAATTTTGAAAGATTATCAAATATTGTTGTCTTACTTAACTGATGCCATGAATGCTGCAATTGATATAGGAGATGTTGGAACAGAAGATATGTTGAATACATTTATTCAGGATATGGAAAAACATCACTGGATGCTAAGTTCATTCCTTGGTAAATAATAGATAATAGTAATAGTAAGTAGTAAATTAGTGGAGCTGGATCTAGAAATGGATTCAGCTTTTTTTATATAGAATTTAAATAGTCAATTTGTTTGTTAAAAGATTTCACACAATTGAAAATCAGAAAAATGAACTACCTTTAAGCTGCTTTTTTTAGCTTTGTAGCCAAAATGAAAACACTTGAACTGGACATACCGGAGGGAAAAAAAATATATTTCGCATCTGATTTTCATTTGGGAGCCCCTAATCTACAAGAAAGTCATTTAAGAGAGCAGAGGATAGTAAATTGGATGACTGAAATTCAAACGGATGCTTTCGCTTTATTTTTGGTAGGAGATATTTTTGACTTTTGGCACGAATATAAAAAAGCCATTCCGAAAGGGTTTATTAGGTTTCAAGGAAAATTGGCAGAAATGGCTGATTCAGGATTACCTATATATTTATTTACGGGCAACCATGATATGTGGATGTTTGACTATTTTAAAATAGAATTAGGGGTGGATATTTTCCATAATCCAATCCGGTTAATTGCTAATCAAAAAAAGATTTTAATCGGACATGGAGATGGACTTGGGCCAGGTGACAGACAGTATAAATTTCTTAAAAAAGCATTTGACAATAAGATTTGTCAATGGTTATTTCGACAAATTCATCCAGATTTAGGCATTAGTATTGCTAATAAATGGTCTGCGAGTAGTAGGATTAGTAGCAGTACTGATGAAACCGAAAAATTTTTAGGGGAGGGAGAATGGCTATGGACTTATGCTAAAGAATTGGAGAAAGATACTCATTATGATTTTTATGTGTTCGGACACCGGCATTTGCCACTTGATTTGGAAGTAAATGAAAATTCTCGGTATATAAATTTAGGGGAATGGGTGAATTATAATACTTTTGCATCTTTTAATGGCAAAGATTTTGTATTAGAAAAATTTGAAGAATAACTGCTGCCTTTAAATATGATTAGAATTTTACCAATTTTTTTATTTTTTTGCTTTACATTATCGTCCTCTTATGCTCAAGAAAGCTCTAAAGATAGTGTGAGAGTAGATGGTGTTGAAAAAGACGGAAGGTTTAATTACCCTAAAAAACTATTGGTAAATACAGAATTTGATTTCAAATTAAAGAAAACTGGAACTGGAAAATTTACTATCAGGTTTTATAAAGAAAATGAAAAAGCCATTACAATTAAAATATATGATTTAATCGGTAATCTGATAAAGCAAGAAACCGTCTCAGAATCTGGCTTATTTAATAAAGAATACGATCTAAGTTATTACAATCCTAAATTTTTTATTGTGGAGGCTGGGAGTTCAGAATACAACAAAACTAAATCGGTGATTGTGGAATGATTTACAATAAACCAAAAGTTTCATTCATCAATTTACCTAAAAAGCCTTTCAGATTTTAAATCTGAAAGGCTTTTTACTTTAGTAGGTTGCAAGTATTATGCTAACGCTTCCTCTGGTTTATCTTCATATTCTGAAACTGGAATACAGCTACACATCAAGTTCCTATCACCGTAGGCACTATCAATTCGGCTAACACTTGGCCAGAATTTACTTTGTCGAATAGATTCTAATGGGAAAACTGCTTTTTCTCTTGAGTATGGCAATTCCCATTTTTCAGCTAATGCTACTGACATGGTATGGGGCGCATTTTTCAAAACGTTTTGCTCAGCATCTGCTTTACCATCTGCTATTTCCTGTATTTCTTTTCGAATAGAAATCATAGCGGTACAAAACTTATCCAGTTCATTTTTACTTTCACTCTCAGTAGGCTCAATCATCATAGTGCCCGGTACTGGGAATGAAACAGTTGGAGAGTGATAACCATAATCCATCAATCGTTTGGCTATATCTTCTACTTCAACACCATGGTCTTTGAAAGCTCTGCAATCGATAATCATTTCATGAGCAGCACGACCTTTTTGATTAGTGTATAACACCGGAAAATGACCAGCTAATTTTTCCTTTATATAGTTAGCATTTAAGATAGCTATCTGAGTAGCTCTTTTAAGACCCTGACTGCCCATCATACATATATAGGCATAGCTTATCGCTAAGATGCTTGCGCTTCCCCAAGGGGCTGATGAAACAGCTGAGATGGCTTGGTTACCACCAGTTGGTACTAACGGATTACCCGGTAAGAAATCTTCTAGGTGTTCTGCGACACAAATTGGTCCCATACCTGGTCCGCCTCCACCATGAGGAATACAGAAGGTTTTATGTAAATTCAAGTGGCAAACATCTGCCCCAATATTTGCTGGAGATGTTAATCCTACTTGAGCGTTCATATTAGCTCCATCCATATATACTTGTCCACCATTATCATGAATGATTTGACAAATTTCTTGGATACTTTCCTCAAAAACTCCGTGAGTCGAAGGATAAGTTACCATCAAGGCTGCTAAGTTGTTTTTATATTCTTCCGCTTTAGATTTTAAATCATCCAAATCAATGTTTCCTTGATCATCACATTTAGTTATGATTACTTTCATACCAGCCATTACAGCGCTAGCAGGGTTAGTGCCATGCGCAGATGAAGGTATAATAGCAACATTTCTATGATCATCTCCTCTGCTTTGGTGATAAGCTCTGATTACCATCAAACCTGCATATTCACCTTGAGCTCCTGAGTTTGGTTGCAATGAAGTAGCAGCAAATCCAGTGATTTCAGTTAGCATGTTTTCCAATTTGATGAACATCTCCCTGTATCCTAAAGCTTGTTCTTTAGGAGCGTAAGGATGAATATGAGCTAATTCAGGCCAGGTAATAGGGATCATCTCAGCAGTTGCATTTAATTTCATGGTGCAAGAGCCTAATGAAATCATGGAATGAACCAAGGATAAATCCTTATTTTCCAATCTTTTGATGTAACGCAACATTTCGTGCTCAGCATGAAACTGGTTAAACACGGGATGTTCCATAAATTTACTTTCTCGAATCAGTTGCTTCGGCCAATCTAATTCAAGCTGGTCAACTTTCTCTTCCACAGAATATTTATTGGCATCTTCATCAACCACTAAAGCAAATATTTCAATCAACTCTTTTACATCATGAATACGGGTTGTTTCATTTAAAGCAATAGAAACAGTATGCGTTCCTGTTAAGTTAAGATTGATTTTTCTTTCGTATAATATAGAATGAAGTTTTTCTCTTAATTTTTCTGATTCAAGTTGAACCGTGATGGTATCGAAATATTTTTTATTGCTTACCTCATAACCCAAAACAGTTAAGCCATTTGCTAATAATTTTGTGAGTGAATGAGTTCTTACAGCAATTTTTTTCAATCCTACAGGCCCGTGATAAACACCAAACATTCCTGACATGATGGCTAATAAAACTTGCGCAGTACAGATGTTAGAAGTAGCTTTTTCCTTTTTGATATGTTGCTCTCTTGTTTGGAGCGCCATTCTGTATGCTTTGTTTCCATGTTTATCAACAGAAACACCAATGATTCTACCTGGGATTTGTCTTTTGTAAGCATCCTTAGTTGCAAAATATGCAGCATGAGGTCCACCGTATCCTAAAGGAATACCGAAACGCTGAGATGTACCTACCACACAATCAGCCCCCATTTCACCTGGAGGTGTTAATAAAGTTAAAGCCAATAAATCAGCTCCAACAGTTGAATAGATATTGTATTCAGTTGCTGCTTCAATGATAGGTTTCAAATCATTGATTTCACCTTTAAAATTGATTTGCTGGGCATAAAATCCGAAAATATCCGCATCAGTGACGTCAAATTGCGACAAATCTGCAATTCTAAGCTCAATTCCCATAGGATTAGCTCTTGTTTTTAAGACATCAATGGTTTGTGGAAAAGTATTTTCATCCACAAAAAAGACATTTGCAGATTTCTTCTTACCTTTTCTTAACCCATAAAACATACTCATAGCTTCTGCTGCAGCTGTTCCCTCATCTAACAGAGAAGCATTCGCGATTTCCATTCCTGTCAAATCAATGACCATAGTTTGGAAATTTATTAAAGCTTCCAATCTGCCTTGAGCAATTTCTGCTTGATATGGAGTATAAGCGGTGTACCATCCTGGATTTTCCAAAATATTTCTTTGAATCACTCCAGGTGTATGTGTATTGTAATATCCCAATCCGATGTAAGACCTGAAAATTTGATTTTTCTGAGCGATTTCTTTAAATGACTCTAAAAATTCAAACTCAGTTTGAGCTTCTGGGAGGTTTAATTCCTTCTTCAGCTGAATAGCTTTAGGGATTGTTTCATCAATAAGATGCTCCAAAGAATCGGCTTTAACCGTTTTCAGCATCTCTGATATTTGCTGATTATCCGGTGCATTATGCCTCACATCAAATCTTTCTTGGTACAAAGGGTTTAATTTCATAATATTAGAAAGTATCTTTAATAAATATTTTAGATATTCGCAGACTGTTTCGTGCCACAAAAGTACAATATATTATTTAGGATTTTTGTTCACATAACATTAAAAAATTTAAATTAATTTACCATAAACACTTAATTATGAAGACTTTTTTTTCAACTCTAATCATGAGTTTAATGGCTGTTAGCATTTTATCAGCTCAAGTAATGGAAAAGCAGGCAAGAAAGTTTGCAAAAACCATCACAGATGATGATCTAACCCGTCATTTATCCATATTAGCTTCCGATTCCTTAGAAGGAAGAGAAACTGGAAAAAAAGGCCAGAAAATGGCTGCTGAGTATATTAAAAATCATTTTGAGTCTTTAGGACTTAAAGCGCCAGTTGATGGGTCTTACTTTCAAAAATTTAATTTATATCAAACCTACCGTGGGAACTCAGAATTGGTTGTAGACGGAAAAACAATCAAGAACTTGGACCAAATGGTTTATTGGGCGAATGTGCCCTTTGAAAAAGACGAGATTGAGATTGTTTATGTCAATAAAGCAACAGAAGAAGATTTGAAGGATGTAAACGCTAAAGGTAAGTTTTTGGCTTTTAAAGCAGACGGACAATTTACTCCAATCCTTAAAACCATAGAAGAGATGGGCGCTGAAGGAGCTCTTGTGTTTGCTGAAGATAGTAGCAGAATGAACATGGTATTGCGTTATGGAAGATATTACGCTACACATGGTTCATTATCTAGAAATAAGCCTGCAAAAGAAGGACTTGCAAGTGTTGTGCTTTATAAAGAATTAGCAGAAGATTTTTTTGGGAAACCTTTAGCTGAATTAAAAACTGGGGATACTGCATCTGCTGAGCTTTTTGCCGAAATCAATACTAAAATCATGGAAACAGAAAATGTATTGGGTTATCTAGAAGGCACAGAGAAGAAAGATGAATTGATTGTAATTACTGCGCATTATGATCATGTTGGAATTCAAGATGGAAAAGTTTACAATGGTGCTGATGATGATGGTTCAGGAACCACTGCTGTTTTAGAAATTGCTGAGGCATTTGTAAAAGCAAAAGAGAAAGGGCATGGTCCGAAAAGAAGCATATTATTCATGCCAGTAACAGGTGAAGAAAAAGGATTGTTAGGTTCTGCTCACTATGCGGAAAACCCTGTTTTTCCATTAGAAAATACAGTGGCAAACTTGAATATTGATATGATAGGTAGAGTAGATTCTGCTCATATGGATGATAGAGAGTTTGTTTATTTAATTGGTTCTGATAGGATTTCAACTGAGCTTCATGAAATTAGTGAGGCCATGAACGAAAACTACACGAAATTAGAATTAGATTATACTTATAATGCCGAAGATCATCCAGATAGAATTTATTACCGTTCTGATCATTGGAATTTTGCTAAGAATGGTGTTCCAATCATTTTCTATTTTAACGGCACGCACCCTGATTATCACCAGCATACTGATACTGTGGATAAAATTGAATTTGATTTATTAAAGAAAAGAACGGATTTAGTTTTTTATACTGCCTGGGAAATTGCTAATCGAGAAGATCGTTTGATTATTGATGAAGTAGAAGAGTCGGACGAAGATTAAATAGAACTATTATGAAAAAACTATCAACCTTTTTAATGATTTTAATGATTTCAGCCTGCGGACTGGTTGAAGTTTGTGTGGTTTGTACCGAGGCTAATACTGGCGTAGAACAAGATTATTGTGGTTCTCCTGATGAGGTTCAAGAATTTGAAGATGATCTGGAGAATACTGGTGCTCAATACGGTCAAAACTGGAGCTGTATTGGTTCGTGAAAAATCAAAGAAGATAAGTTGGTTGATTTAATCAGCTTATCTTTTTAATAAGTTCTCCACTTCAATTCCTCTATGAATTGCCATAGCTTGGATGGAATTCTTTAAGTTTATGGAAGTTTCCTTTCTTGTTTGGTATGGATAAAATTGCAAGCCCGTTTTATCCTGAATGCCGATTTTATAATGTCCTAATTCCACTTTTTTTACATCCCCCCAATCAATAAAATCTGATTTTTTGAAAACGCCTGTCTTTATTTTAAGTCCTTTTTCAGAAATGATAAAATGAGGAGCAAATTTTGATGTTGTGGATAGTTCAATATGGGCTCTGATGAAAAAGATGAGCCCTGTAAATAAATACAATCCAGACATTCCAACTCTTTCGGATAAGCTAATTTCGTCTCTTACTAGATACAAGATTGCTGCAACTAAGAATAAGACAGAAAATAGGTAATTTACTCTTATGATAGTTCTTTCAGAAAATTTAATATTTCCTGTTCCTAAATTTATTCTTTGACTTTTCTCTAATTCTTTTCCTTTCATGATTTCTTAGTATTTTGAGTAGCTATTGGAAAAAGTCGGACAATTAGTTTACTCCGCTGTCGAAAAAATGAAATTAATTAATTTAATAAAACTTATTTTAAAAGATTTTCCACTTCTATACCTCGTTTAACAGCTATTGCTTTAATAGATCTTTTAATATCTATTGAAGTATCTTTTCGAGCGGTGTAAGGGTAATAGATTAAATTTTTGGTGTTGTTCAATTTCAATCCGATTTTAAAATTCCCTAATTCTATCTTCTTAATATCATTCCAACTAATGTGTTCCGATTTTTTGAAAACGCTTGTTTTGATTTTTAGAACATTGTCAGAAATAATAAAATGTGGAGCATATTTAGAAGTTTTGGATTGAACAATACCAGCTTTACCCAAATAAAAAATTGCTATTAGGAAGTACGCAAGGGGGTGCAATTTATCCACAAAATTTGAATCTGAATCATTTAACAAATTAGATATAAGAATTAACGTCATTCCTAGAAATAGGAAACCTACAATAAAATTAAAAATTCTAGCATTTTTTTCTGAGATATCAAGCCTACCTGATCCTAAATTTATTCTTTTACCTCTTAGTCCTAATTCTTTTCCTTCCATGATTTCTTAAGTATTTTGAGTAGCTATTGGAAAAAGTCGGACAATTAGTTTACTCCGTTATCGAAAAAATAAAATTATAAATTAACTTATTTTAAAAGATTTTCCACTGTAATACCTCTTTGAACCGCTACAGCTTCAATAGAACTCTTAATTTCTTGCAAAGTGCTCTTTCGGGCTTTTTAAGAGTAATAAATCAAATTTGTGGTGTTGTTTAATTTCAATCCGATTTTAAAATTCCCTAATTCTATTTTCTGAATTTCATTCCAACCAATAAATTGAGATTTATTGAATATTCCAGGTTTGATTTTTATACCTTCTTCGGAAATTAGCATATGAGGGGCAACTTTTGATGTTTCAGTGAACTTTGTTGTTGCTCTAAATAAAAACACAATTCCTGAAACGAAATAAAGTCCACCAATCAAAATGTGTTTTATTAACTCGGTACCTTCCTCTAAATAATCAAAAACCATAAACAGAGAGGAGAGTAAAAATAAACCAGCAATCACATAGCTTAGCCTTTTGCCTGTATTTTCAGGCAAACCTAAATTGCCTTTCCCTAAATTTATTCTTTGGCTTTTTAGTTGAGATTGTTTTTCCATCGGTTCTGGAGTATAGTTAATAGCTCTTTGTAAACATCTGGAGAGCAAGATACTATTTCTCGGCCAAAAATGTAATCGTTATCTCCATTAAATCGACTAACTTTTCCACCTGCCTGTTGGACTATGAAGGCTCCGGCTGCTACATCCCAGGCATTGAGATTGTACTCAAAATAAGCTTCATATCTGCCACAGGCTACATAGGCTAAATCTACCGCTGCGCTCCCAAATCTTCTCAATCCATGGCTGTTTTTCATCAGATGTTTAAGGATTTCAAGGTAATCATCCATCTTTTCGAAGTCATTGTAAGGGAAGCCTGTTGCAATCAAACTTTGCGATAGGTCAATGTTCTTTGAAACAGAGATAAATTTTCCATTTAACTTCGAAGATTCTCCTTTTACGGCCTCAAAACATTCATCTCTATTGATTTCCAGTACTATTCCAGATACAATCTCATCATTTTGCTGTAGGGCAACGCTTATGGAGAATACAGGCAAACCATGAACAAAATTGGTGGTACCATCCAAGGGGTCAATTATCCAATTATATTCGGCTCCTTTTTTATTGGAAGTGCCTTCTTCTGCAATAAATCCTGATTCGGGAAGAATTTCACCTAATCCTAATACCAATCTTTTTTCAGCTTCTTTATCTACATAACTGACCAAATCATTGAATCCTTTATGCTCTACTTGATCGGTATTGAAGTTTTTAGATTCTGCTCTTATAAATTCTCCTACTTCTTTTACTAGTTTTATGGCTTCTTGGTGAATGGAGTTTAACTTCATCTGTTTAAATTTTAATTCAAAACTTTTTTGAGTTACTAATATTCAAATGAAAAGGCAAAAGCTTTTCGGTGCGTAAACACCAGCTTCCCCTTTTGGGGGAAATCAAAAGGGGACTTTCAAGTAATAACTCGGTCTTAGAACGTCATACATTCATTTTCTTAGTTCTGTACAAAAGATTAAAGGATTTAAATGCAAAGTATAAAACTATTGGTAATACTGCAGCGTGCATAGCTTGTGGTAGCGTATAAAAGAAACCTAGAATCATGAATTGAACGATTCCAAAAACGGCATAAAATGCAGTATTCCATTTTTTAGCTGGTTTTCTGAAAAGTATAAAAGCCAATATCACATTCAATGGAAACGCCCATAAAATATTCCAATTGTTGACAGTCACTACATGGTCAGAAAGGAACCATAAAAAGAAAATAAGACAGCCAATCAATCCTGTAATGACAAAAAGAGTTCTGTTGAACCAAACATCACTTAGTTTAGATTTATGATGTCTTACGCTTAAGAATATTCCAAATAGGCACAAAAACCAGGTGACGTACTCCGGTAATATCTGAAAGCCAGCTTCTTCTTTGTTTTTTTCTGCCTGATAAATTATGATTTTATCTTCTACTATGGGCTTATCATTGTAAGTGGCCTCATCAAAATGCATCATCAATAAATCTGGCAAGAACATTTCATTTCTTTTATCTGCCAAATCGTCCGTTGGTTGACCTAAAACTAAATCAATTCCGAAATCCTGCCAAGGTTTATTTTTAAGGTAAATATCCAAAAACTCTCGAAAAGTGTAGCCTTCTGCTTCTTTTTCCCAGACTAATCCTTCTCCCAACACATCTTCCAGTAAATCACGAAAACGTGTGGAACAGTTGTCAAAGAAAAAGTCATATTGATAGAATCTGTTTTCTGGCTGTATATTTTCAATTAGGTAGGCGTAAATTTCATTTTTATGCTCCAAACTTAAATTAAGCTTTTGCTGTATCACTGTTCTTTCCTCTGCTTTAGCTGAATTCACTAAATAGGATATTCTACCTGCAGAAAGCATATAATCTAATTTGCCTCTCACAAACTTCATGTAGAATCCTGGTGTTTCAAAATCAAAGGTACCATAGTTGAAAACGACACTTAAACCAGTGTTTTGGTCTTCAATCCATAATGCGGAATGTCCAAAGCCTGAGTAAAGTTCATTTCCTGGTGCAACAGTAATGAGGCTTATTTCAGCATTCTCGGAAAGTTTTGTATCGAATTGCGCCATACCACTGAACCAAAAAAGGCATAGCAAAATACTTAAGATGATTTTCATAGGTTAAATTTATGATTTAGCATTTAAAACTAATACAATTTCTCCTTTTGGGGCTGTATTTTCAAAATGTGCTATTAGCCCTTTTAATGTATCTGTAATTGTTTCCTCATATAACTTGGTCAGTTCCCTGGAAACAGACGCCATTCTGTCTTCACCCATTGTTTCTGCCAATTGTATCAATGTTTTGAGCAAGCGATGTGGCGATTCGTAAAATATGATGGTGCGATCTTCTTCTTTTAGATTTTCGATCCTGGTTTTTCTTCCTTTTTTGTGGGGTAAAAAACCTTCGAATATGAAGCGATCATTTGGGAAGCCAGATTTAATCAGCGCAGGAATTAAGGCTGTTGCTCCAGGAAGGGATTCTAATTTAATATTATTTTTTAAGGCTTCTCTAGCCAATAAAAAACCCGGATCCGAGATTCCGGGTGTACCGGCATCTGATATCAATGCCATTATTTTTCCAGCTTTCAACTCTTCAATTACGTGTTCAACTTTTTTATGCTCATTATGAATATGAAAGCTTTGCAAAGGTTTCTTGATATCATAATGTTTAAGCAGCTTGCCAGAGGTTCTAGTATCTTCAGCAAGGATTACGTCAACACTATTGAGGATATTAACGGCTCTGTACGTCATATCCTCTAAATTGCCTATTGGGGTGGGCACTAAATAAAGTTGAGTTTCTATTCGCTCCATTCCCAAAATTAAAGATTTTATTAAACTAATTTATCAATTTCTTCAGCTAGCTTTTTATCTTTTTCCGTAATGGTGTTGCCTTTATCGTGAGTGGTTAATTCAAAGCTTACTTTATTATAGACATTTGACCAATTAGGATGATGTCCCATTTTTTCAGCTACAATGGCTACTTTCGCCATGAAACCGAAAGCTTCAGTGAAATCTTTAAATTCTAATGTTCTTTTCAGCGTATTATTTTCTTCTTTCCACATAATGTTTTCCTTTTCTCATTCTAACCGCTCTCAATCTGATTTGTTACGATTGGCTAAATTATAGTGCTATTACACCCTCTACTTTATTTGTTTCAATATATTTCTCAATAATTTGCTCAGAAGAATTTGCTAGCATTTTGATAGTTAAACTCACGTATTTCCCTTTACTGGAAGGTTTTGTGATAATCTCATGGTTTTCAAATATATTTTTGATTTCATCTTGCTTTTCAGTGGCTACTATAAATTTAAACATGTAGAGACTTGGCCATTCTGATACAGCCTCTAATTTTTCTCTGAAAGATTCAATATCCTTTTCCGTACTCATATTCTTAAACTTTTCTTTGCACAAAAAAGGGGGCTTAAAAGCCCCCTAAAATATTAAGTGATTAATATATTAATAGAACTTATATCTTTCATCAACTATATCAGCTTTTTCTTCAATTGCCAATTTAATTCGATTTGAGATTGAATTCCTTCTAGCCTGAGCTAATTGTTCTTTATAGCTATTGTAATCTGCAATTTCAGGTGCAGCAGTTTTATTTAAAACTTTTACTATCACTATACCATTATTTGCCTCTAAAGGTTTTGAAATAGTATTAAGTTCTAGTCCAAATATTGCTCCAATAACCTTTGGTGCTTGCCCAACATTAGGTAATGAATTTGAAGAGAAACTTATTTCATTAGCCGTATAAATATTAGCTTCACTACCATATGCTTCAGCAATTTCAGATAATTCACCTGATAAACTGTTCAATTTATCTTTAATTATTCCAGCTTGCTTTTCTTTTTGTAATTCTCTACTAACGATAGGTCTTACTGCCTCTAAATCGGCATTACCTTTTTCAGTTTTATTAGTCAAAACTGCTACAACGAAATGAGTATTGGTTTCAAAGACATCAGAAACTTGGTTTAGGTCTGCATCTGTAAATGACCACCTTACGATTGGTCTTGCACCATCCCCTAAATTTCCTATAGAGTTTTGATTAGGAGACATTTTACCTGAACTACTTACTCTATATCCTTCTTCTTCTGCGTTAGCAACAAATTCAGAATAGTTACCGCTTGAAGCAGCAAACAAATCTGCTTTTCTATATAAATCGTCTATAGTAGCTTCAGTAGGTGTAATTTCCCGCTGTATAGTTGCTATTTTATAAGTTTTGGCTGTTTTTTCTTCAGTTACTTTAATAATATGGTACCCATATTGCGTTTTGATAACTTCATTTATAACACCAGTACCACTTTTTGCGAAGACAGCTTCATTAAATTCATCAACCATTTGACCTTCTTGAAACCAACCCAAATCCCCACCATTTATAGCAGATGGTCCATCACTAACGTCTTTAGCTAATTCAGTAAAATCTTGTCCATTTTGTGCTTTTCTCAGAACATCTTGCGCTTCTCTTCTAGCAGTAGCATTTGCCGCATCTGTATCATCTTCTGCTTCAATTAAGATATGACTAGCTTTCACAGATGAGATTGTGTCATCATAAATGTTGGAGATTTTGTAAAGTATGTAAGAACCATTTTCGATATACGGTCCAATTACATCTCCTTCATTTAAAATATTTGTATTAGATGCCAAAATATCAGGAAGCTGTGAAATAGGGTAAGTTCTATAAGAACCACTTCTATCTGAATTTAATCTAGCAAAGGCTGAATCATCGTCAATTTTTTCAAATTCTGCTTTTAAATCTTCGATTTCTGAACGAATAAGAGTAGAATCTTCACCAGAAGGCAATAATTCAAATCCTACGTAGCTAATCGTTCTTGAAGCATCTGTTTCATACTCATCAATATGCTCGTTAAAGTAGCTTTTTAATTCAGCATCAGTTGGGGATGACAAGGAATCAGAAATGGTACTATAATTAATATATAAGTACTCTACATTTGCAGTAGAATTTTCATTTTGATAAGCTTCTTCAGCCTCAGCACTAGTTACGTAAATAGTGGATGAAATTAACTCATCATATTTTATTCTAGCTCTGGCGGGAACTAAACTTGATTCAAAAGAAAACCACTGTGCTTGTTGCTGTGGTGAGGCTTGTGCAATATTTCTAATGAAATTTACAACTTGTTCTTTATTGAATTCTCCCGTTTCAGGATTTGTAAAATTTTGTCTTACAATTGGACTAATATTGTTACCTTGAACCATATCAACCAATTCCGCATTGGTTACTTCAAGTCCTAATTCATCATATTGCTTCTGAAAAGCTTTTTCGATAATTAAATAATCCCATGCTTGGTCACGGATAGAATTCATTTCTCTATCAGATGGTGTTCTTCCATTTCCAGCTCGGAAGTTATTTTTGAATTCTTCAACCGTACGCTGATATTCAGTTATATTGATGGTTTCCCCAGCAATTTCACCTACCTCATTTGACTGTCCGCCACCCAAAAGCTTTGAATCAGGCCCAAGCAAATCAGTTAGCAAGAAAGCTAAGATTGACAATCCTATAAGGGCGATTAAAACCGACCCCATTTTTACTCTTAATGTATTAAATACTCCCATGTTTGTTTATTTCAAAGATTCGCAAAATAATAGTATAAATGATTAATATCAAAGGGATTCCATTTATAACTTTCTAGTTAATTTGGGTTGTTCACAATTAGCTTTACGAGATTGATTCTATTTTCTTCCATACTTTCAATTACAAACCTGAACGGAGGGCTAACTACTTCGTCTTTTAATTGTGGGAAATTTTCTGTGATGGATAAGATAAACCCCCCCAAGGTATCGTAATCACCCTCTGGAAGATTTAAGAAATATTTATCGTTAATGTAATCTATTTCAAGTCTTGCGCTAAAAATAAAGGTATTTTCAGATACTTGCTCCTCTGCGAGGTCTTCATCATCATGCTCATCTTGAATCTCTCCAAAAATTTCTTCTATGATGTCTTCTAAGCTGACAATTCCCGATGTTCCTCCAAATTCATCTACCACTAATGCCAAACTTTTGTGTTCCTGAATGAATTGAATCATTAATTCATTAGCTGGCATTGTTTCAGGTACAATTATGATGGGGGTTAAAATATCTTTAATGGAGAATGGTTTTTTAAAAAGAGCTAGAGAGTGACAATAGCCAATTACATCATCAATTGTATCTTTGTAAATAAGCACTTTTGAATGACCACTGTCACTGAAGGCATCCTTTAGTTCTTCAATTGTATCTTCATAATCTACGGCTACTACTTCCGTTCGGGGAATCATACATTCCCTCACTTTAATCGTTTTGAATTCTAATGCGTTATTGAAAATCTTCTTATCTAACTCTACCTTACTTTCTTGGTGGTCAAGTTGAACTGTGTTTTTTACAAAATGATCTAAATCTGTTAAGCCGAATACGGGTTTATCTTCTTCATAATTTAAGCGTAGCACGTATTTTATAAATAGTTTTGATAAACTAACTATAATAAATACGATGGGATATGTAATGTAATAGATGAGCCACAGCGGAAGCGCAAAAAATGATAGCAGTCCATTTGGATTAAGAAGAAATATACTTTTGGGTGTGAATTCAGCAATAAAAAGCACAAATATGGTGGAAATAAATGTTTGAGCTAGCAGAATAAATGCTGCATTTTGAAAAAATAAAGGCAAATTAGAAATAAGAATTGGTTCTATCATTTTGGCCATATAAATACCATACACCACCAAGGAAATCGTGTTGCCAATAAGCATTGTGCCTATAAATGACGAAGGTTTTTCTAGAAATTTTGAAAGTATTTTACCAGAAATGATACCCTGTTGGCTTTGCAATTCTATATGCAACTTATTAGAGGAAATAAAAGCAATTTCTGTTCCTGAAAAAAACGCAGAGAATAATAGCGATATTATGATATAGATTAAATAGCTACTTTCCATTTTTTATTTTGACTTTCCCCTCTGTTCATTTTTTTGTTTTAAATATCTTTGTAAAAGTAATAGACATATCGACAACATAAAAATCCAGTAGGAATATTCAAAGCCTACTGTTATAGATTGATGGATTCCTATAATGAAAAAAGCAAAGGCAAGGCCTAATATGATAAAATTAGGTTTGTGTGTGGTTGCTTGTTCTTTGTTTTGGTCTTTCCTTTTTTGTTTCATCGAATTTGACTAAGGTACTGGATTAGTTACTTTTTTCTTTATTTTTAGTTGGTTCTGTTAGAAGTTCAGGGGTATCGTTTTTAGTAGAATCTTCAGTTTCTTCCTCTAGATAAATTGTTCCACTAGGATTCAGAATTCTATAGGTAGAGAAATCTTGTTTGGCAACTAATCCTGTTCCTGTAGAAATTTGGTCAGCCGATTCTATTCTTACAAATTTATCAGTATATATTTCTTCTTTCTGTGGTTCCCAATATAATTCCTCACTATTCAGTTTTCTTTTTTCTATATAGCCAATTACTTCAACGTCTCCTTCTGCTTTATACCTATCCTCTTCTTTGGAATAAAAAGCAGAATTGGCATCTAAAGTGGATGACATGGTGCCATCTGGGTCGTAAAATTCTATAAAAATATCATTAGGAAATTCCCTATCGCCATTTTCATATTCAAATTGCTTCGAAGCCCTTACAATAACTCTAACTTTAGCTGAATCAGAATACATTATTTTTACAGTATCGGCTACCATGATGGGGCCTGTATATTCTTCAAACACTTTTTTATCTTCCAGTCCTGAAGAACATGCTGATATTAGAGTACTTATAGTAAGAAGACAAATGTATTTCATGTGTATATGTTTTATTTTTTAGTCGTCACATGGGATAGCTCAGCCATCCGTAAACCTTAAAACCAACACTTTTCTTTTAATATTCATGCTCGGTTGGTATGTGGCAGCTTATGGCTATTTCATGTTTATAAGTTTAATTTCAATGATTAAAAGGCCTAATTTTTATGTTTTTATAACAAATTACGTAATTGCAAGATTTCACTTAAATTTTCCTCCGTTATTAGTAGTAGGTCGTGATATATAACTTTTTCAAGTAGTAAAAATAAAAAAAGCGGTCAGATATAATTGTCATGACCGCTTTTAACAAAAATTCCTAAATTTAATCTCTAATTTGAATTTGAATTGTTTCGTTAATCCAACACCCAACGGTTAATTCTTCACCAATTTCATAATCATAGTTAAAAATGTCTTCGTTAGAAGGAAATTGTTCTTTAGCTAGGCTCATTCTTTTTTCAGCACCTCCTTTTTGATACATGTCATAAGCGGCAATAAAAACTGCTCTATCTACAACGATGTCTTTTCCTCCTTTGCAGTCATTGAAACTTTGAAAGTACAAGTCACCAATAATAGTATATGCTGTTGTTTTAGAAGGATCAGCTTCTAAAGCATTGTAAGCAAAACTTCTAGCTTGTGATCGGTTTCCTTGTTTAGAGGCTATATCAGCAAGTTCAATGTATACTTCTGCTTTTTTGATATTATCTTCTGTATATTCTAAAGCCTCTTCAAGATATTTCTGTGCAACATCTAAATCTCCATTTGATTTAGATTTTAATGCAATCATTCTAGCTAAACCAAATTCAGGCGTATTTGCTTGCACTACTTTTGCGGCCTCTATAAAAGAGTCAGAACTAGTACAACCTCCTGCTAAACCAAATTTGACAATTCTTTCAGCATCTTCTTGATTTTTTCCATCTTCTATAAACGCTGGATATAATTCTTCATCAATTATGTTACAATCTATAGTAACAGAAGCATTAAATAATGTTTCAATATAATCTCTTGCTTTTTCAATGGTTTGTTTGCTTTCTCCATTTGCTTCCATTTTGTCAAGAATCTCTTGAACTTGATCATAAATCGCGATAATATCTAAATCTGTAATTGGTCCACCAGTCAATTTATATCTTCTAGCAGCATCCATGTAGTATATAGTGTTGGATGTAAAGCCTTTTGCTCCTAACATTTCGATAGCTTCCTTTTCTATCTCATACAATTCTTTGTATTTATCTTTTCTTTCTTTCCAAACATTATAAGCATCATTGGCTTTTCTATTGGTTACATTTTCAATATCATTGAAATATTTCATTCTCAAATCATACAAAATCACAACGGAGTCCTGCATGTTTTTTTGTTCTTGACCTGTTGTAGTCTCTGCTAAGTTCTCATAAATTTTTACTCCTTGAATGTAAATGGAAGGGTTAAGGTCTGGTGTTTCTTTTAACAACCACTCTAAAGGAGGTTTCGCTTTTTCATATTTTTCTGCAGTAAGAAAATCTGAATAAAGCGCATTTTTCTCCATAGCCTTAGATTTTTTGTCTGGATCTTCTGGCCAATTCCAACCACTTTGCCCAAATATCATAGCTTGGGCTCCTATTATTAATGCAAGTGTCAATAGAATCTTTCTCATCTTTCTTAAAATTTAATCAAACTGTCTTCTTAAAAACCATCTGTCGTTAAATGTAAAACTCAAATTAAAATTTAGATAATTTTCTTGTACTAAATTATCTAATAAAGTTCCTCTCTGGCCAACTTCAAAAGCCAAATTAATATTTGATATCTTATTAATCGGTAAGGTAGAACCAAAAGTTATGCCAAACGAATTTATGGAGTTGCCATTGATAACTAATGGACCATTTGAAATGTTAAGACCTGCTCGGTATGTTATCCTTTCAATATACTTACTACCTGATTCAACATTAGGAGTAAATTCACCACCGAAATTCAGCTTTATTTGCTCCTGGAAGCTGTTTTCACTCACTCCAAAACTACTGTATTGTGACCAATCCTGATAGGAAACATCGGCTAAAATAGCCCATGAATTTGGTTTCATATAGCTTATTCCAAAACTTATTTTTTGTGGCAGAACCGTAATGCCTGCGCTATCATTATCTAAAAATAAATCTTCATCCGTTTCAGGTCTTAATGGGGTTTCGGCTGTGCTTAATAATTGTAGGTAAGAATTTCTGGAAGTCTTTAGGTTCGATTGCAAATCATATGTAGCTCCAACAGACAAGAAATTTTTCCCTATCTGTTTCATAAATTTAGTTCCTAGTGTAAACGAAAAATCAGAATATTGGTCTGAAAATTCTGTCGATACTAAGTAAGGTAGAAAAATAGTGTCAGCACCATTGATAATGTTCTGGTAAACGGTTCTGTCGGTCAATGTTCCGAAATTGTAGTTTACTTCGGCACCTACTGCAATGTTTTTAGTAATATTCCATCCGTTAGCAAAGCTAAATTGGGAGATAGTGCCCTCGCCCGAAAATTTGGTTTCTTCTGCTTGAGGGTCGTTAAGTCTATCTGAACTTTTTCTTAATATGTCATAGTTTTTTGTGGTTAATGGCCTTAATGTAAAAGATATTGCATACTTACCAGCAATGATAGGGAAAGCAATACCTACATATTTTAATCCACCATTTATTTGTCTGTAACGCGTAACATCATCATTAATATTGTTTTGATTAAGCGATAAACCAGCTTCAAAAGAGGTGAATCGTTGACTTCCTAATAAGGCAGGGTTTAGTGCAGGGATAAACCAAGGACTTTGATAAGCAATTCCTGCATTTCCCATTCCATTATTCGAAACAAATCCCTTTTCAGACATTAAACCCAATCCATATGCTGAATAAGGAGAAATCATCTGCTGAGAAAAAGATGATGAAATAAAAATGATGGAAATAATACTGGCTATTAAACCGGTTTTAAACTGACGCATTATATCTTAAAATTGCATTTAAACCCACTAAAACTAATTCAGGGATTGCAAAGATGGGCTCTTTTATTTTAGATTCAAAGAATTTTGCATCTCCGCCCGTAATTAATGTCTTGAGCGGTGAATATTTTCTTTCAACCTCTTGAATATAAGCCTCTATCTCCGCCTGAATCCCTAAAATAACTCCGCTCTGCATTGCATTGATTGTGTTGTCTGCAATGTAGTTAGTTATTGAATCAGGTTCTACCAACGGTAAACGAGCTGTAAAATTATGCATACTTTTAAATCTCATGTGCATTCCTGGTGAAATGGCACCTCCATGATAGTCATTTCCCTCCGAAAGCACTTCGTAAGTGATGCAGGTTCCCAAATCAGCAATTAGTATATTTGAATCAGGATATAAAGCTTGTCCGCCTGCTACTGCCGCTAGCCGATCCAAGCCGATCGTTTTCGATTTGTAATGATTTTTAAAAGGTAGAGGAGTTTGACTATCCAGTAAAATAGGATTTTGAAGAAGCACCAACTCATTTAAAATATCTTCATAAGGAAGATTAACACTTGAAATAATAGTAGAATTCAATTCTTTTGAACCTATAAATTGATTGAGTTCAAATAGCGATGTAAAAGATTCCGTGAAATCTAATCGGTCATTCTTAAAAATACCAATTTTAGTTTTAGTATTGCCTACATCTATGACTAAGTTCATATTTCCTGATTTGAAATTTAAAAGTAAATAATTTTATGCAAAAGCTCACCTTCAATGTAATTGGTTTAATGTCCGGCACCTCTCTCGATGGACTGGATATTGCATTTTGCAAGTTTGAATTATTGTCAAACCAGAAGTGGGACTGGGAAATTGTTACTGCCGAAACGAAAGCCTACCCTCAGGATTTGAAATTGAAATTGGCAAAATCTAAAGACCTTAGTGGTCTTGAGTTACATTTTTTAGATGTTGACTTAGGAAAGTGGATGGGGCAGGCTGTAACACAATTTTTAAATGACAATAAATTGGAAGCTGATTTTATAGCTTCTCATGGACATACTGTTTTTCATGTTCCGGAGAAGCAGCTCACACTGCAAATTGGAAATCCGAATTTTATTCATGTTATCACTAATTGCCCCGTAATTTCAGATTTTAGAACGTTGGATTTGGCAAAAGGAGGACAAGGAGCTCCTTTGGTTCCTGTGGGGGATGCCTTATTATTTAGCGAATTTGATTTTTGTATCAATCTGGGAGGAATAGCAAATCTATCTTATGAAACGCCTGAAAAGCAAAGATTGGCCTATGATATATGTGCTTGTAATATTTTATTAAACTCATTGGCCAATATGAAAGGGTTAGAATATGATGATAAAGGTACAATAGCAAAGTCAGGGAAAGTAATTGACTCGCTTTTAGATGAGTGGAATGATTTCCCTTTTTTGAAAAAGGATTTTCCGAAAAGTTTAGGTATAGAGCAAATTGAACCAGCAATTTTATCCAAAATTGACGATAAAAAATTTGCAGTTGAGGATATGCTCACCACAGCCGTTGAACATACTGCAATGCAAATCAGTAAATCATTAATTTCTTCCCCAAAAGAAGGTAAGGTGTTATTGACAGGTGGGGGAGCATTTAATGATTACTTGGTAGAAAGATTAGGGGCTATGCTAAATCAAAAATATGAGCTGGTGGTTGCAGATCCCAAAACAGTGAATTATAAAGAGGCGCTGATTTTTGCATTTTTAGGAGTTTTAAATGTAAGGAATGAATGGAATACCTTAGCTTCGGTTACCGGTTCTCATTCAAATAGTGTCTCTGGTCAAAAGCTGGGTAATATTTGAAATTAATTTTTGTAGTTTTGACGTTTTGGAATTAATGTGAAAAAATCATTAAAGCTTTTGCAAAACGATTAAAATTGAAAATATGAAGGAACTCTTAGAGAAATTTGAGAATAAGCGACCAGAGGTAGTATTTGAATGGAAGGATTCTGAAACAGAAGCCGAAGGATGGGTGGTCATCAATTCACTGAGAGGAGGCGCTGCAGGCGGTGGTACTCGCATGAGACCTGGACTGGATAAACGCGAGGTAGAATCATTGGCTAAAACCATGGAAGTGAAATTCACGGTTTCAGGCCCAGAAATAGGAGGCGCAAAATCAGGTATAAATTTTGACCCTAATGACCCAAGGAAAAAGGGGGTTTTAGAAAGATGGTATAAAGCGGTCTTCCCATTGCTGAAAAATTATTACGGGACAGGAGGAGATTTGAATGTAGATGAAATCCATGAAGTCATTCCGATTACGGAGCAATATGGTTTATGGCATCCGCAAGAAGGGGTAGTAAATGGTCATTTCAATGCATCAGAGCCTGAAAAAATCAAGAAACTCGGGCAATTAAGACAAGGAGTCATTAAAGTAATTGAAGCTCCTAATTACAGTCCTGATATTAAAAGAAAATATACTATTGCAGATATGATCACCGGGTTTGGAGTAGCCAAGTCTGTAGAACATTATTATCGTATTTGGGGTGGTAAACTTCATAAAAAGAGAGCAATCATTCAAGGATGGGGAAACGTAGGTGCTTCAGCTGCTTATTTCTTGGCACAGTCAGGTGTTAAAATAGTGGGGATTATTGATAGAAACGGTGGCTTAATCAATACTGAAGGCTTCAGTCTAGAGGAGTTGAGATTATTATTCTTGAATAGAAAAGGAAACGAATTAATTTCTGATGATTTAATACCATTTGATGAAATAAACTCCAAGATTTGGGCATTGGAGGCGGAAATTTTTATTCCAGCAGCAGCTTCCAGGCTTATTTCCAAAGAACATGTAGAAGAAATGATTGCATCTAAATTAGAAGTGATTTCTGCTGGTGCAAACGTTCCTTTTGCTGATAAAGAGATATTTTTTGGTCCTATTGCTGATTTCGCAGATAATAGAGTAGCTGTTATTCCTGATTTTATTGCAAATTGTGGAATGGCTAGAGTTTTCGCTTATTTGATGACCTCTAATGCCGAAATCACGGATGAAGCTATTTTTGAAGATACGTCCAGAACAATTGAAAGGGCGTTGCGTAAAACTTTTGAGGCTAGTAACTCTGATGTTAATATTTCAAAGACTTCTTTTGAAATTGCCTTGAGTCAATTAATTTAACATATAATTAATCATTTCTTCTTAGGGTTGTTTATTGGAAACTTCCTAAATTGAGGATTCTTGAAAAATCATTTGCATGAGAACATCATTATTTTCTATTTCAGCAATATTTTTGACCCTAGTATTTTCCATCATTTTTGTTCCAAAGCCTTACGCTGCGGAACCTGACACTGCCATTGAAATGGTGGAGCAGGATAGTCAAGATGGGAATAACTCTAAAACTGTAGAAAATTCAGAAGCTGAAGAGGAAGTAAATCATTCAGCACCTGCATGGACTGTTATTCCCTTTGTTTTGTTATTATTGATGATTGCCACAGGACCGCTTTTCTATGAACATTTCTGGCATAAAAACTATCCTAAAATTGCCGTTATCTTAGCTATTTTGGTCGTGAGTTATTATTTGTTTGTAATTCATAATACTCATAGCCCAGTTCACGCAGCATTTGAATATATACAATTTATCTCCTTACTAGCCTCTCTTTATATAGCATCAGGCGGTATAGTGATTAATGTGAATAAAAAATCTACGCCATTTGTCAATATAGCTATGCTTTTGATAGGAGCGGCAGTATCTAACTTAATTGGGACAACAGGGGCTTCTATGTTATTAATTCGTCCTTTTATTCGACTTAATAAAAATAGGATAAAAGCGTACCACATTATTTTCTTCATTTTTATGGTAAGTAATATTGGAGGTTCATTAACACCAATTGGTGATCCACCACTATTCTTAGGGTTTTTGAAAGGAGTTCCGTTTTTCTGGACACTAGAGCATAATTGGCCAGCATGGATTTTTGCTCTTTCAGTGCTAGCGGTAATATTCTATTTTCTGGATAAACGAAATAAATCAGGAGTTGAGGAAGATGAGAAAGAAGTATTTGACAATAAAATAACCATCAATGGTAAGCGAAATTTCCTATGGTTATTAGTTATCATTATTTCTGTGTTTATTGATCCAAATGTATTTTCTTGGGTGCCTGGTATATCCTACGATGGACAAGAATTTTCTTACATTCGTGAGGTAATTATGCTCAGCGTTGCTTACTTATCTTATAAATTTGCCAAAGATAAAGTTCACGATTTAAATGAATTTAGTTTTGAACCGATAAGAGAAGTTGCCTTCATTTTTGTAGGTATTTTTGGTACCATGATGCCAGCTTTGGATTTAGTTGGAGATTTTGCGAAATCCGAAACCGGAGCAGCTTTAATTACACATAATACCCTTTATTGGGGAACAGGGATACTTTCTGGATTTTTAGATAATGCACCTACCTATTTAAATTTCTTAGCGGCAGCTATGGCTTCTCAAGGAGCAAGTATATCGGTATTGTCTGAGGTAACACAATTTGCAAATGGCGGTGTTTATTATGATTCAGTAATTGATTTAACCGCTATATCTATTGCGGCAGTATTTTTTGGAGCAATGACTTACATCGGAAATGGTCCTAACTTTATGGTGAAATCAATTGCTGAACAAGTAGGTATAAAAATGCCGTCTTTCTTCGGGTATATTATTAGATATTCCATCCCATTCCTACTCCCACTACTAGTATTGGTTTGGTTATTATTTATCAGATAAAAGAAAAGGCAGAGAAAGCGCTCTGCCTTAATTATTTACCTGCCATCTCTCTTTCTTTTATTTGAGGCTGTATTCTTTTACAGCTTCTATGAAATACTTCACGTGATCAGGATTAATATCTGGATATACACCATGTCCCAAATTGGCAATATGTCTTCCTGAGCCGAATTTTTCTAACATATTTTTGGTGTGTTTCCTGATGGTTTCTTTATCAGCATAAAGAACGCATGGGTCAAGATTACCTTGTAAAGTTTTATGAGCACCTACTATTTCCCTTACAGAATGTGGATTCATTGTCCAATCTAATCCTATAGTTTGGTAATCAAGTTGGCTTAAATCTGCGAATGCGGCATGTGCATCTTTTGCGAAAATGGTTTTAGGAACATTCTGAATGGCATCGGCAATTTTTCTCAAATAAGGAATAGCAAATTCCTTATACTGCTCATGCGATAAAATACCAGCCCAACTGTCAAAAACCTGAACTAAATCAGCTCCTGCTGAAATCTGTGCTTTTAAATAAGCGATGGTGCTATCAGTAATTTTATTTAGAAGTTGATGTGATACTTCGGGTGCTGTGTAAAGCATTGCTTTTGCTCTTGAGAAAGTCTTGCTTCCGCCACCTTCTACCATGTAGGCAAAAATAGTCCATGGAGCACCTGCAAAACCAATTAATGGAACTCTACCGTTTAATTCACTTTTAGTGATTTCAATGGCTTTAGTCACATAGGAAAGACTCTCTTCAACATTAGCGACCGTTAATTTATCAACATCTGCTTCAGATTTGATGGTTTCTGGAAAATGTGGTCCTCTTTTTTCAACCATCTCATATGGCAACCCCATTGCTTCAGGAATAACCAATATGTCTGAAAAGATAATGGCTGCATCCACCCCTAAAATATCTACAGGTTGAATGGTAACTTCAGCGGCCAATTCAGGAGTTTGTGCTAATTCAATAAATCCACTAACACTGGCTCTTACCTTTCTATATTCCGGCAAAATTCTGCCAGCTTGTCTCATCAACCAGACTGGAGTTCTTTCAACCGTTTCGCCTTTTGCTGCCCGCAGCAACAAATCATTTTTTAATTCCATACTGCAAATATACATTCATCTTGTGCTTCTGAATTATAATAATGCTAAACTTTTATGTTTCTTTGCCGATTAATGCATTAGGCTAAACTATATATCGCGATGTCAATACTTTTTAGTGAATTTAAGGAATGGAAAGAATACTGTGAAAAGAAAGGCGTAAAGCTGTTTGAGCCCGTTTTGGAATATGAGAAAGACCAAAAGGGAAAAGAGGCAGATTATGTTTGGGAAAATTTACTAATTGCTTACGATGTAATGCGTGATGCAGTAAAAACTGGATTAGAAGAAGATATGCAATCTCGCTCAGGAATGATCAATAATGGAGCTAAAAAAGTATATCAAAATCCATTAACCGTTTTGGATCCTAATTTTCAGAAGTTGATAGCGAGAGCATTGGCTGCAAAAGAGGTGAATTCTTGCATGGGTAGAGTAGTTGCTGCTCCAACCGCAGGGGCAAGTGGGATTTTGCCAGGCACTATGGTGACACTTCAAGAAATTCATGGATTAGAGGATAGAAAGATTTTGGAAGGTCTTTTAGTCGGGGCAGGAATTGCTTTAATTATTGAACAGAAAGCTTCCTTAGCAGGTGCAGTTGGGGGCTGTCAGGCAGAAACTGGAAGCGCAGCAGCGATGGCTTCAGGGGCAATTGTTTATTGTTTAGGTGGCGATATCGACCAAGTATTTAATGCCGTTGCCATTACCATTCAATGCATGTTAGGATTAGTTTGCGATCCTGTAGCAGGACTAGTAGAGGTTCCTTGTGTGGTGAGAAATGCAAGTGCGGCAGCTATTGCGAATTCATCTGCGCAAATTGCTTTGTCCAATGTAAGTGGTGTCATTCCAGTAGATGAATGCGTGGATGCACTCGGTGAAGTAGGACAAAGTATGGAAACCAAATATAAAGAAACCGCAATGGGAGGTTTGGCTGCAACATTAACTGGGCAAAGTATATCTAAAAGAGTTTTAATTCAGGATATTGAAATGTTACCTGATGAGGATGAAAATAATTAATTTACTTTCAAGTTATAACGGTGATGGTATAGTAGACATATACACCTACTAGTATTAAACCCTCATAGCGATCAACAGTTTTATTGAGAGCCATAAATGGAAGGATTAGTAAGGTAATTCCTATCATCCATATCATGTCTGAATTAATAATAACTTCGCTTACTTCTATATCGGCAATCAAGCTGGTAATACCTAGAATAGAAAGAATATTGAAAATATTAGAGCCCATAAGGTTACCCAGTGCCATGTCAGTTTCTTTTTTGAAAGCTGCAACGACTGAGGTAACTAACTCAGGTAAACTTGTACCTACAGCAACTACAGTTATACCAACTATACGTTCACTAATACCCATGTAGATTGCTAAATCTTTAGCACTATTTACAAACCAATCGGAACCAAAATAAAGCCCAGCCCCACCGATTGCTATAAGTGAAACGTCTCTTATCATATTCTTTTTCGAACTTGAAGTTGGAATTTCAACTTCAATCCCAAGATCTTGTGGGCTCATATGGTTTTTTCTTGACCTACGAATAATAAAAATTATGTACAATGCTAAAAGTAACATAAATCCTATTCCCTCATAATCATTTACATAGCCTTCTTGCACTAAAAAGTATAAAAGTAGTGAACAGCCCATTGTCATAGGCCAATCAATCTTAATAGAGTCTGAATTTACAGGAATGGGAGCTATCAGTGCTGTAATTCCTAAAACTAAGGCAAGATTACAAATATTAGATCCAATGACATTTCCCATGGTAATATCAGGGCTTCCAGCTAAAGCAGCCTGTATACTTATTAGTAGCTCTGGTGCTGAGGTACCAAAAGCTACAATTGTTAAGCCAACAACCAATGGTGACATTTTCAATCGTAAAGCAATTCGTGAAGCGCCTCTAACTAATAGTTCACCTCCTAAAATTAGGACGGCTAAACCAAGTATGAGTAATAGAGTGTTAGATAAAGGCATTTATTAATTAGTATGTTTTTGTCCGAAACTTAAATCTCCAGCATCTCCTAAACCAGGTAAGATGTAGGCTTTTTCATTTAATTCCCTATCCAATGAACCTAAATATATTTCACAATTTCCATCAAAATAATCATTAATGTAATTCACACCCTCTGGAGTTCCTATGGCTGCAGCAATGATTATCCTTTCAGGTTTACCTATTTGTTGGATATGATCGATTGCTTTCACTAACGATTGGCCAGTGGCTAACATCGGGTCGGCTATTATTAATGTTCTGTCCTTTACTGGAGGCAAAGCTTCATACCCCATTTCAATGGTGAAATTATGGTCATCAGTATGCTTTCTGTAAGCACCGATAAAACCAGAGTCTGCATGGTCGAACGTATTAAGAAATCCCTGATGGAAGGGTAAACCAGCTCTCATCACACTTACTATCACAGGAAAATCATACATCAGCGCTACCTGTGTTTTTTCAAGTGGTGTTTGAATTTCTTTGTTCTGAAAATATAAAGTTTTGGAAATCTCATACGAAAGTAATTCTCCTATTCTTTCAAGATTTCTTCTAAAACGATATCGGTCTCTTTGAATATCTACTTCACGTAGTTCAGCTAAAAAATGGTTCGCAATGCTATTCTCTTTGTCTAAAATATACATTAATAATAGTAGGAAGGTAATTTTTAATGAAACAACTTAAATATAATTTTATTTTCTAAGAAAAAAATTAAAAAATTGAAATATCGTGATGATTATCCTCAATTCTCATATCAAAAGATTTTAACTTTGCCACAATGATAGATTATAAAGTACTTCAACAGCTATGCAGTATTCATGCTCCTTCAGGAGAAGAATACATGATGAAAAATTTTCTACTTCAATACATCAAAAAAAATCAATCAAACTGGAAAGTAAAGCCAAAGCTACATCATGGCGAAGATTATCAGGATTGTCTTGTTTTGGTTTTTGGCAAGCCTACCACTGCAGTTTTCGCTCATATGGATTCGGTTGGATTTACGGTGCGTTACGAGAATCAGTTGATTCCAATTGGCGGACCAGAAGCTAAAAAGGGATACAAATTAAAAGGAGAAGATTCATTAGGACCAATCGCTTGTGAATTGGAATTGAATGAGGAAAATCAAACCTTCTATAAATTTGGAAGAGGAATTGATCGTGGTGCAAGCCTTACGTTTGAATGCGATTTCAGGGAGACAGATGACTATATACAATCCTGCTACCTAGACAATAGATTAGGCATTTTTAATTGTCTTAAATTGGCAGAAACATTAGAAAATGGTATGATCGTTTTTTCTGCTTACGAAGAGCATGGAGGAGGAACGGTTCCTTTTTTAGCCAAATTTATGGTGGAGCAATATGGAATTCATCAAGCTTTAATTTCGGATATTACATGGGTAACTGAGGGAGTGGAACATGGAAAAGGAGTAGCTATTTCTATGCGAGATCGTAATGTTCCCAGACAATCATTTGTACAGTTGATTCAAAATATGGCAGAACACTCAGGAATTCCATATCAATTAGAAGTAGAAGCGGGCGGCTCCAGCGATGGACGAGAATTACATGAATCTCCTTATCCAATTGACTGGTGTTTCATTGGTGCGCCTGAGGATAATGTTCATTCTCCTGATGAAAAAGTTCATAAAAGAGATATTGAAGCTATGTTGGCGATGTATCAATACTTAATGAAAGAATTATAAGTATGATTAAAATTATAGATAAGGAATTTGTTCCCTACCTATCGGAAGAAGAAATTAAGGATAGAGTAAAAGAAATGGCCGCTGAAATTAGTGCTGCCTATGAAGGTAAAAAGCCACTTTTGGTGAGTGTATTAAATGGTTCATTTATTTTTACAGCCGATTTAATTAGAACAATTGATACACCCATAGAAGTGACATTTATTCGAGTGGCTTCTTATGAGGCATTGCAAACCACTGGGAAGGTAAAAGAGATATTAGGATTGAAAGAGAATGTTTTTGACCGAGATATTTTGATTTTGGAAGACATAGTAGATACGGGTACAACTTTAGAACATTTACTAGATGCTTTTAAAGATTTAGGTACAAAATCTATAAAAGTGGCCACCTTACTGCATAAACCTGATGCTCAGGAAAAAGCCGAAAAGCCGGATTTTATAGGATTTAAAATTCCTGATAAGTTTGTAGTTGGGTATGGCTTGGATTACGAGGGGATGGGAAGAGAATTAAAGGAAATTTATCAATTAAGATAATTGTAACAATTTTAAACATAAAACTTTTATCTTTGATTTTCTATTATATTAAATCTAATAATTGATTTCATAAAATTTATTGTTTAGTACTGAAAATAAGATAGTTATAAACTTTACTCGTGTAATTGCCTAATAGGCTCTATTTAAATTACAATCATGTTGAATATTATATTATTTGGCCCTCCCGGAGCGGGAAAAGGGACACAAAGCGAAAAAATTATCGATAAATATAAATTGACCCACATTGCAACTGGGGATTTATTCAGAAAACATTTAGGAGAAGGTACTGAATTAGGTAAATTGGCTCAGAAATATATGGATGAGGGCAATTTGGTTCCTGATGAAGTAGTAATCGGAATGGTGGACGAAAAAATAAAGGAAACTAAAGCAAGTAGTAGTGGATACATTTTTGATGGATTCCCTAGAACAGTCCCGCAAGCAAATGCTCTCGATACTTTATTAGAAGAAAAAGGTGAAAAAATTGCCGGAATGATTGCATTAGATGTTCCTGAAGAAGAATTGAAAAAGAGAATTAAAGAGAGAGGAAAGACATCTGGAAGGACGGATGATCAAGATCTTGCAAAAATTGAAAATAGAATAAAGGTTTATCAAGCAGAAACTTTACCAGTAGCCAACTATTACGATGGCAAAGGTAAATTTGTCAAAATACACGGTGTAGGCAGTATAGGTGATATTTTTGGTAAAATCTGTAATGAAATCGAGAAAATAAAATAGGATTAATGATGTCCTACTCCAGCCGACTTATGCAAAATAGGTCGGCTTTTTTATTTTCCTGCCTAAATTAAACTAAATTTGCGCCTTAAAATTTAGTCCCATGGCCAATCCCAATTTTATTGATTATGTTAAATTCTGCTCTCGTTCCGGAAAAGGAGGTGCAGGTGCCGTTTCTATGCGAAGAGAAAAGCACGTTCCCAAAGGTGGGCCTGACGGAGGAAATGGGGGACGTGGCGGAAATATTATTTTAAAGGGCAGTACCCAACTTTGGACACTCCTGCATTTGAAATATAAAAAACACGTTATAGCAGATGGCGGTGAAAATGGTGGAGGAGCTAGGAGTTCTGGAGCAGATGGAAAAGATATCATTCTTGAAGTTCCACTGGGCACTGTTGCCAAAGATGCCGAAACAGGTGAGGTAAGATTTGAAATAACCGAGGAAGGAGAAGAAAGAATATTAACTGAAGGCGGTAGAGGAGGACTAGGAAATGCAAATTTCAAAACGGCTACGAACCAAACGCCCCGTTACGCTCAGCCAGGAGAGGATGGAAAAGAAGAATGGATTATTCTAGAGCTTAAATTATTAGCGGATGTGGGCTTAGTAGGTTTTCCTAATGCGGGAAAAAGTACTTTGCTTTCAGTTGTTTCCGCTGCAAAGCCAGAAATAGCTGATTATGCTTTTACTACCTTAACGCCAAATCTTGGAGTAATTCCTTATCGTGATCATAAATCATTTGTGATGGCTGATATTCCAGGGATTATTGAAGGAGCTGCAGCCGGAAAAGGTTTAGGAACTCGCTTTTTAAGACACATCGAAAGAAATTCCATTTTGCTTTTTATGATTCCTGCTGATAGTAAGGATGTCAAAAAAGAGTATCAAATCTTGATTAATGAGCTTAAGGAATACAACCCGGAGTTGCTTGATAAAAACAGATTATTAGCCATCACAAAATCGGATTTAATGGATGAAGAACTGATGAATGAGCTTAAAAAAGAATTACCTAAAGACTTACAACATGTTTTCATTTCATCTTTAACGCAGGATAATATTGATGAGCTTAAAGACATGATTTGGAAGTCTATAAATGCGTAAATAGAATTAATTATACAATTACTCAGCATTTAGATTCAAATGTCAACTTGTCAGTGATATGGCATTTGGCAAACTCCTTGTCACCAAATGCTGGAAATTAGATAGAATAACAACATACAGTTATGGCTAAAGAAGAATTAGACGAAAAAGATTTGAAAAAAGAAGCAGAAACTGCTGAAGATATAAAAGACGAGCAAAATTCAGAGGAAGCAAATCAGGAAGAGCGCTCTGAGGAAGAAAAAGCTGCAGAAGCAGAAGCTCAGGCTAAGGATGAAGAATTGTCAGATTTCGAAAGGCTAGAGATCGAACTGGCAGAGTCGAAAGATAAATTCTTAAGGCTATATTCTGAGTTTGAAAATTTCAGAAGAAGAAATGCTAAGGAACGATTAGAATTAGTGAAAACTGCTTCCCAGGAAGTAATTGCTGACCTTTTGCCTGTGATGGATGATTTCGAAAGAGCTCAAAAATCTTTTGAAGATCAATCTGAAAATGAAGCTTTGAAAGAAGGCTTTACCTTAATCAAAAATAAATTCGAGAAAACCTTAATGAATAAAGGCTTAAAAGTGATGGATAATGAGCCAGGAATCGAATTTGATCCTGAAATTCATGAGGCTATTACCAAAATACCTGCTCCTGATGAGAAATTGAAAGGCAAAGTGGTGGATGTAGTTGAAAAAGGATACTTATTGAATGATAAGGTAATCCGTTTCGCGAAAGTAGTTATAGGAGAATAAATAGAGCGTATTAGGCAATATAGGTGTTTTTTTTGCCCCGATAATTACTGGGATTGATAGTCAATACCAAAGAAAACATTTGTCTTTTTAAATATTAGAATACAGATAAGATGGCTAAAAGAGATTATTACGATATACTAGGTGTTAGCAAAGGTGCTTCGGAAGCAGAAATTAAGAAGGCTTATCGAAAAGTAGCCATCAAGTTTCACCCCGATAAAAATCCTGATAACCCAGAGGCAGAAGATAAATTTAAAGAGGCAGCTGAGGCTTATGAAGTATTGCGCGATCCGCAAAAACGTCAGCGCTATGACCAATTTGGTCACGAAGGAATGAAAGGCGGAGCAGGCTTCGGTGGTGGCGGTATGAATATGGATGACATCTTCTCTCAATTTGGCGACATCTTTGGTGGTGGCGGAGGTGGTGGCTTCGAAAGTTTCTTTGGAGGGGCTGGAGGAGGTCGCAGAACTAGAGGAAGAAAAGGTTCAAACCTTCGAATTAAGCTTAAACTAGATTTAAAAGAAATTGCTCACGGTGCTGAAAAGAAAATAAAAGTTAACCGATTGGTTTCTGCCGATGGAGTAACCTATAAAAATTGTGATACTTGCGGAGGTTCAGGCCAGGTTAGAAGAGTAACCAATACGATGCTTGGACAAATGGTTTCGGCTAGTACTTGTCCAACTTGTCATGGTTCTGGTAAATTTATTGATAAAAAGCCGCCTCATGTAGATAATACTGGACTTCAGTCTAAAGAAGAAGTGATCAGTGTTAAAATCCCAGCAGGTGTAACGGATGGCATGCAATTATCCATGGCGAGCAAAGGAAATGAAGCCCCAATGGGAGGTGCAGCAGGTGATTTGATTATTCTTATCGAAGAAATTGAACACGAAGTATTAAAGCGTGATGGGAATAATATTATTTATGACCTTTATGTGAATTTCGTGGATGCCGTTTTAGGAACAACGGTAGAAGTACCGACTATTGACGGGAAAGTAAAAATCAAAATAGAACCAGGTACACAGTCTGGTAAAATATTAAGATTAAGAGGTAAAGGAGTTGGAGATGTAAATGGATATGGTAGAGGAGATCAGTTAATTCATGTGAATGTTTGGACCCCAAAGAAAGTTACTGAAGAAGAGAAAGAAATGTTAGAAAGCATGAGAGCTTCAGAAAACTTCAAACCAAATCCTACAAAAGCAGATAAAGGATTTTTTGATCGAGTGAAAGAGTTTTTTAATTAAGATTCATCCTATATTCCTTAGGTGGAGCAGAAAGTTACTTTAAATGTAGAAAGAGTTTTATACGCAAGCAGACGTTTGCGAAAGCTAAATACCATTATTCTAAAATGAGTAGTGGTTTTTTATTTTTAACAACAACCTAATAGATTATGCCACCGTAATAGCTATATTATGGCTAGGGCTTTTCAGAACATCTCAATTTTAACTTATTTATTACTATTTGCATCAACTGCAGTTGGTCAAGAATTGCACAAGCATTTTGAGGTTAAAGAATCTCGCGGAATCGATAAAATAGAATTGAAAGTTTCTACTAAAGCGGGAAAATCATTTTTAAATGCGGTAGATGAAGATGAGCCAATATTAATTTTAGGCGCAACTGAAAATGATGTAGCTGCAAGCTCCTTTAAAATTGAAAAGCTACAAAACACACAAAAAGTAAATGCAGAACTCACTTGTAAAAGCCATATGGGCTTAAATTTTACTGAATCAGTAGCTAATAATATATTTTCATCATCAGACCAGATTCATGATATCTGGCAAATAAATTTATCTGAACATCAAGCTTTTGATTTGAATTTGAGTTATTTGATGGGTGAAGCAAATGTAGATTTGAGCAGACTGGCGGTGGAGCGTTTAAAAATAAAATCTGCAAGTGCCGATGTTAAATTAGCTTATAGTGAAGCCATCATGAATAGTGTGGCCATGGACACTTTTTTTGTAAAAGTGAATTTTGGTAATATTGAAGTAAAAGATTTGAACTATGCATTAGCAAAAGAAATCATAGCTGAAGTAGGTTTTGGAACCATTTCCATAGATTGTGGCTCTGATTGGAAAATAAATAGCAGAGTTTCAGCCTCAGTTGGGGCTGGTACTTTAAATGTTATTTTACCGCCCGAAGAAATACCTGTTATCATCAGATTAAACAACTCCCCTCTTTGTAATATAAAAATGGCTGAAAATTTTGAAAAAATCGGGCATAACACCTTCGGCAATCAAGCCTACATCAACAATCCTGATGAAAGCATGGAATTTTTGCTTGATGTGGGACTGGGGAGTATAGCTTTTAAGAATCGATAGGTTTCCAAATCTATTAGATTCAAGCATCGGTTAGAACTAATTAAGCCACCCCTCATTCAAAAATCCACTTGGATCAATCTTGGATTATAAAATTTATACTCAATCCATGTAAGCTTGCCATTGCACCAAAATAAAACGGTAAAGTTTTTTCCTTTTATCAAATTTCCTCAAGAAACCATATTCATAACAAAAAAGATACACATCGTCTTTTTCATTTTTCCAATAGTTGGTAAAATATTTAGGATTGAAACCTTCTCTCAACAGCATTTCTTCCCTTACAGTTGTAACGCCATCTTTATTGTATTGCTTTAAAATTTTCCTGTTTAGCTTCAACTGTTTGTCCACCTTTTCAAATAATGATTTAGGCGTTTTCTTTTTTTCCTGATATTGATAAGCACTTTTACAATAAGGATCACAAAATATTTTATCCACCCGACCACTTAATGGATCATTACAGTATTTACATTTTAATATTGTTGTCATAAAAGTATATTATACGAATAATATACGCATAAATATACTGGTAAATTTGATTGATGACAATCAAAAATCTTTTTTGGAGACTGAAAAAACGCTAAAATCATGGATTTACAGAAACAAATTACATTAAAGCACTTATTAATCAATAACCAAAAGAAAATTGGTATACAGTTTTATCCTGACAAAGTAATACAAGCTTTGATTAAATCACTTTCAGGTGTTAAATGGAGTGAAAAATTTCAAATGGTATATCTACCTAATAATCAACAGAATTTCTATACCATATTGAAGACATTTAAAGGAGTTGCATGGGTAAACATGAAGTATTTCGCTCGAAACAAACCTGTAAACACATACGGTGAAGATTTAAAAATTGACGATTTACGCAAGAAATACCCTAAAATACCAGAGGCTTACTTTCAGAAACTGGAATTAAAGCGGTATGCCCTAAAAACAGCAGAAAATTATACAGCTTGCTTTGACCGCTTTAGAAGGCACTTTCCAACAAGAAAATTAATGAGTATAGACGAAACTGACATTAAAAATTACCTAAAAGGACTAGCGCAAAGAAAATACTCTGATTCTTTCGTCAATCTATCCATAAACAGCATCAAATTTTATTATGAAGTGGTGGAAGGAATGCCAAATCGATTTTATGATATTGAGCGCCCAATGAAAACCGAGCGTCTACCTGAAATTTTGAGCAAAGAGGAAGTCATAGCAATGATTAACAAAACCTTTAATATTAAACACCAATGCATAATTAGTTTATTGTATTCTTCAGGACTAAGGAGAGGTGAATTATTAAATTTAAAATTGAGTGATATAGATGGTAAGCGGATGACGATAAGAGTAGAACAAGGAAAAGGGAAAAAAGACAGATACAGTATATTAAGTGAAAAACTTCTTTTAAAATTACGTTTATACTACAAACAGTATAAGCCAACTCATTACTTATTTGAAGGAAAAAAAGGAATGCAGTATAGTGGGAGCAGTATACGGCAAATAGTTGCCAAAGCTGCAAAAAATGCCAATATAAACAAAACGGTAAGACCTCATATGCTCCGACATTCCTTTGCTACTCATTTACTTGAGGCTGGCACTGACTTACGCCACATTCAACTGCTATTGGGACATAATTCAACAAAAACCACAGAGATTTACACTCACGTTGCAACTGACACTTTTAAAACAATTAAAAATCCACTAGATTGCACATAAAACTATAAAAGATATAGTGACAACTTTTATGTCACTATCGAAATGTTAGCGGTAATTTTACGAAAACGACATAAATACTAAAAAACAATCCGATGAAGCTATAAGTAACTGTTTAAAAATAAAAACAGAAATAAATCATTACTCTCAAAAGTTATGATGATTTGTATTTATCAACAATTTAAAAT
>NZ_DASSWQ010000024.1:0-95053 GCF_035704835.1 Marivirga sp.
GAGCTTTTTTAATGGGTTTCATGCATCAATATTTGCAAGGTTTCTGTCAGAAAAATACGAAAACTTGCAAAAAAATCAAAGCTTTTTATTAATTAAATAATTGATAATCAATGTATTAAATAGTTTTTAAGGGTCGACTAAATAATAAATTTATTGTTTAGTACTGCTTATTTGAATAGTTCAAAAAAAAAGTTTCAAAAAAAGCTCGAAAAGAATTTTCGAGCTCCAATTAGTCAGAAAAAAAGAATAATTAAGATTCGATTTTACCATACTTTTCAGCCCAAATACCTTCCAATTGTTCCAAACTTTTCCCTTTAGTTTCGATAATATATTTCTTTGTAAAGAAAATTAGAAAAACAATAAAAGCAATAAAAATCACGTAGGGCAATGCACCATTCCAAAAACCTGTTCCTCTTGCATTTGCATCACTTTCAACAATAATTGGAAAAGTGAGGGATACTAAAAAATTACCCGCCCACTGGATTGCGACTGCTATTGACATGGCTGTACTTCTTATTTTGTTAGGAAACATTTCTGAAAGCAAAACCCAGGTAACTGGCCCCATACTCATGGCAAAAGCTCCTATAAATAACAATATTCCAATCAGGGATATAAGACCTACAGCATCAAAATATAAAGAACCACCTAAGAAAAGAAAACCTAAAATCATGCCAACCGCTCCGATATAAATTAATGGCTTTCTTCCTAATTTATCGACCGTAAACATTGCTAGGAAGGTAAATACAAAATTTACTGCACCAAGTAAAATTTGTTGCGCTAAAACATCTTCTTGGGTAAAGCCTAAAGCTTTTTCAAAAATGTCGCCTCCATAATATAATACTGCATTTATTCCTGTGAATTGCTGTAATAAAGACAATACAGAACCTATAACAATGATTGGAATTACTGATTTTTGTAATGCCGATGCCCCCTTTAGCTGCGTTTTACGTTCTTTATTTAATGAAGATTTAATTTCATCTATTTCCTTCTGGGCTTCCTCTTTTTCATGTAGTGTATTTAAAACTTTTAGGGCCTCTTCCTCTTTACCCACCAAAACAAGCCACCTAGGGCTTCGAGGTATAAAAAACGTCAGGATTAAGAAAATTGAACACGGAATTAATTCTGACCAAAACATCCATCTCCAACCTGTTTCAATATTTTCCTGTGGGGTATTCCCTTCTCCAATATAATAGGTAGCTAAAAAGACTACAAAAAAACCAGTTACTACGGCTAATTGGTAAAATGTTACTAAAATACCTCTTTTATCTTTAGGCGAGATTTCTGCAATGTAAGTAGGTGCTGCCATGGAAGCCAAGCCAATACCCAATCCTCCGATAATTCTGAAAACTACTAATAAATCTACCGATTGCTGCATAAATGCAGGTAGGCCTGATCCTAGCGCAGAAACCGTAAATAGAACTGCAGATATAATAAGCGCTGCTTTTCGACCTATCTTGGTAGTAATATAACCTGCTGAAAGAGCACCCACCAAACAACCAATTAAAGCACTTCCTACTACCCAACCTTTCATCCAGGCATCTAATTCAAAATATTTACTGAAATAGAACTGCGCTCCATTGATTACGCCAGTATCATAACCAAATAATAGACCACCTAAGGCGGCTACGGCTGCTATCAAAATTAAAAGTCCCTTTTTTGACATTTTCAAGAGTAGTTTTATGTGAAAAGCTATATTACCAAAAATAATTGATGTTCAGATATCAAAATACCGTAAATTTTATTGCCAGTGTAAATTTTAATCACCTATGTTTTAATTATGTCATAAATCAGGTTTTTGTGAATAGACTCTTACGTAATCAATCACAAATTTCTGAGGAAAGCTTTCTTCATCAATTCCATACTTCCCACCCCAGTTTCCACCTACTGCCAGATTTAAAATTAAATGAAACTCATTATCAAAGGGCCAGCCTGCTTTCCCATCTCCATTTTTATAAACTGCATGATAGGGTTTTCCATCTACCAACCATTCAATTTTCTGGTCCGTCCAATGAATAGCATAGATATGAAAGGCTTCGCTTGCATCATCTAATTTTATGGAATCAGATTTTTCAGTTCCTTTTACATGATTATAACTTTCCGTGTGGATAGTACCATAAACAGTTCCTGGATTATAGCCCACATACTCCATAATATCAATTTCTCCATCTCTTGGCCATTGCATTTTACCATCTATAGTTGGTAACATCCAGATGGCTGGCCAAGAACCTTTTCCTTTGGGTAGTTTTGCTCTGATTTCAAAGTAACCGTATTGCCAATCGCCATGATTTTTAGTACTTATTTTTGCTGATGTGAATCCTTTTTGCTCATCTTTTAAGGCAGTAATGATTAGTTTACCATCTTCTACAATTAGATTTTCTGCGCTTTTGGTATAAAATTGTGCTTCATTATTTCCAAAACCACACAATTCAGGACATCCATTACCTTCCGTAATAGTCCATCTATTTTCACTTGGCAATCCATTCCCTTCAAATTCTTCTGACCAAATTAAATTTTTATCCTTTTGTGTACATTGAATAAAAATGAATAAAAGTCCTATTGCATATATATACTTCATTTTAAACTAAATTCTTTGTGGTTTTGAACTGTAGAGTTAGCCCCTACATAGACTTTAAATTTTCCCTTTTCTAATGCGACCTCTCCATTTGATTTATAATATGAAAGCATGTCTTTTTGGATAGTAAAATTGATTTTAACAGATTCTCCTGCCTTAATTTTTAGCTTTTGGAATGCTTTTAAAGATTTTACTGGTGGGGTTTCCTCAGCCACTAAATCCTGAATATAAAGCTGAACAATCTCTTGACCGTCAATTTCACTGATATTAGTAACGGACAATGATACCGTAATACTATCCTCCTCAGTCATTGATTTTTGTGATAATTCTACTTCGCTATATTCGAATTCCGAGTAACTCAGTCCGTATCCAAATGGATAAAGTGGTGAATTATCAACGTCAGTATGGTGACTATAAAAAACTTGCCCTGGAGCAGTTGATGGCCTACCAGTGGTTTTATGGTTATAATAAATTGGGAGTTGTCCTACATGACGTGGAAAGCTCATAGTTAACTTACCAGAAGGATTATTCTTTCCAATTAAAGTTTCTGCAATGGCGGTACCAGCTCTTTGCCCTAAATGCCAAGCTTCCAATATGACAGGAATATGCTCATTTTCCCATGTCAATTCTAATGGGCGGCCGTTCATCAACACTAAAACAATATTTGGATTAATCGCCTCTATTTCTTTTAATAACTCTTTTTGTAACCCAGGTAATCCAATATTTGCTCTACTTCTACCCTCTCCTGACATGTAAGCAGTTTCACCTAACGCCATAATCACTAAGTCAGAATTTTGAGCCAATAGCTTGGCTTCCTGAAATCCAGAACGATCCTCCTCATTGATAACTTGTTCCTGAAAAAAGTTATTAGGACCAATAGATAACTTTACACCCTCTGCATAATTTAACTTAGTATCGGAAGGCAAAGCTTTTTCTAATCCTTCATATAATGAAACAGCTGAGTTTTCAACTGCTTGAGCTCTCCAATTTCCTAGTGGAGTGTCTTTATCTTTAGCTAATGGTCCTATTACTGCAATAGTCTTAAAATTCTTAAGGGGTAAAATATTCCGATCATTTTTTAACAGAACAATAGACTCCTTAGCCATTTGCTCAGACAACTCATGATGCTGTTGATTTCCTACAATTTCCTTTTCCCGCTTTTCATCTGAATATTTATAAGGATCTTCAAAAAGACCAAGTTCAAATTTTAATCTTAAAACATGACGAACGGCATCATTAATTAGAGCTTCATCAATTTCCCCATTTTCAACTAAATCTGAAAGGTTTTGTACGTAGGCATTTCCTTCCATATCGATTTCACTTCCCGCTATAATAGCTTTTTTGGCAGCATCTCTTAAATCTGGACTGACCCTATGATTTACCAACTCCCCAATAGAATTCCAATCAGATACGACTACTCCATCATATCCCCACTCTTCTCGAAGAATATCTTGTAACAAGTATTTATTTGCTGTGGCTGGAACAGCATTGATATCATTAAAAGCATTCATAAAACTAGCGACATTAGCTTCTACTGCTGCTTTGAAAGGCGGTAATATATGATTATGCAAAATGTATTGATTGATATTGACTGTATTATAGTCTTTTCCACTTTCGGCAAAACCATATCCTGCAAAATGCTTGGCAGTTGCGGCTATCGTTTTATTATGGCTTAAATCATTACCTTGAAAGCCTCTTATTCTGGCTTTTGCTATTTCAGACTGCAAATAAGGATCTTCTCCTGCTCCTTCCATTACTCTTCCCCAGCGAGCATCAACGGTTACATCAATCATAGGCGCAAAAGTCCAATGCAAACCTGAAGCGGCTGCCTCTGCTCCTGCAGCTTGTGCAGTTTTTTGCATCAACTCTAAATTCCATGAACTACTTTCAGCTAAAGGGATTGGAAACATGGTTTTATAACCGTGTATTACATCATATGCAAATAGCAAAGGAATTCCTAATCGTGAATTCTTAACGACTAATTCTTGCATTTTTCGTGTATTAGCTGTACCCAATAAATTAAGAACAGAACCAACTTGACCAGAAATCAATTGCTGATAACGAATACTATCTTGTCCTTTTTTATTGCCAGGACCTGTGAATTCACTTCCTAAACTATATTGGTTTAACTGACCAACTTTTTCTTCCAGCGTCATCAAGGAAAGAACAGAATCAACCCTAGTTTCTATTATACTTCGCGACTTGGATTCTCCCTGTGGATTTGAGCACGAATTTAAAAAAGTTAAGGCAATAGAAATCCATATAAAATTCCAGAAAAATCGTATCATGTTCATTAAATTTTATGGTTGTGGGCGGATATAAAAGTTATGGCTGCTGAAACACTCGGATATAATCTATCCACATTTCCTGTGGGAATTCAGTGGTTTCATCAGGATACTGGGGCCAGTTACCCCCTACGGCTACATTAAATATAAAGAAAAATTCTTCTCTAAATTCATCTAAATGAGACGGAGTGGTATCTATTGAGCCATAGGATTGATTATCAATTAACCATTCAATTGAATTATCATCCCAAATGATAGAAAAAACATGAAACTGTTCTGCTAAAGTCTCGCCTTGAAGGGTTTTACTATGTCCATAATTGGCATAACCTTCATTACTTTGCCAATGAACAGTGCCATGAACTGTGCTTTCTCTGCCCTGTCCCCCAATCATTTCCATGATATCAATTTCCCCACAGTTTGGCCAGCCAACTTCTCTAAAATTTGCACCTAACATCCAAATGGCAGGCCAAATACCTTGACCATATGGCATTTTAGCTCTAATATCAAATCGACCATATTTAAATTCTCTCTTACCTTCCGTAATGATTCTTGAAGAAGTATAATCACTTCCTCCGAAATTTTCTTCCTTAGCTTGGATTATCAGATAGCCTTGTTCCAATCGAGTATTTTGTTCTCTATAATATTGGGATTCATTATTTCCCCAACCATTGCTACCAGTACCAGTTTCAAAGGTGTAGTCATTTGATAATTCATTTGCTTCAAACTCATCTTGCCAAACTAATTCATATCCTGCATATTCTGTAGGAGAGACAAAACCCTCATCTTCAAAATCAGAAGTTTGCTCTACTGTAATTTCTACATTTTTCGTTTCTGATATGAAAACATCGGCAGTAGTGTGTGCATAAACCTCAATAGTATAAGTTCCAGCTTCTTCATAGGAATAGGTTACAGTTCCACTGTTTTCCCTTAGTTTTTCAGAACCATCGCCAAATGAAAACATATAGTAATTTACATCATCCGCTGTTGCCTCAACGGTCACTCTATTGGAAATACTTTCATCAATCATAACTTCAAATGATAGATTACTTGGACTTAGAGCAGCCATTTCTGGTTCCATAGGTTCGCAAGCAATGAGCAAAAATGTAAATAATAGAGTTTGAAATCTTAATATCATTTTACTTTATCTTAAACTATAAGTAATCTTAATAACCATAATTAAAAAATGAAGTGAGAGAAATACCCCCACTTCATTTCTCACTTAATTTGCAGGAACTAATACAAAGTTCCACCATACTGAACCATCACCTGCAACATCTATTGCCAATGACAGAGTCTCTCCTGAAGCATCTTTTGTATAATCGATTACTTCATACGTAACGGCAGCATCCATATTTGGTGGAGCTGATTGATATTCTCCGCCATTAAACGCTTTCGGTAAAGCTATAAAAGCTCCAGTTCCTCTTACTGTAATGTAAGCAGGCTCTGTTTCGGTAGCTGGGGTTAAAGAGAAAGAATGTCTTCCAGGACCCCACGCTGCTGCATCTGTACCTTCTAATGCCGTATCATCTGTGCAACCTTCGGCAATTCCCATATATCCTTCTGCATAAATATCACCCAAGGTATTATATTCATACTGACCGCCGGTTTTGAAAATGAATTGGTCATTAAATAAACAAGGTCTGTCACCAGAAATATCGGCACCATTAGGGAAAAAAGCATCGCTACCTCTTGCTGGGCCTACTCCGAAAGAACCTGGGCCAGCTTGTAATTTCCATGCTTTTTGATTTTCACCAGTCAAAAGGTCTAACGTAATTTCATTAGCAGTTTCTGTCGCAAATCCTATATCATCAATGTAGAAAGTACCACCGTTGTTATTTTCAGTATCTGCAAAAATCACCAGATTACGAAGATTATTTTGAGCTCCTGAAAAATCAAAAGTTAATTCTACCCATTCATTTGCCACAGGAATACTAACATTTTGTTCCGTAAAAGTATTGGGATCTCCTGCAACTTCTAATTTCAATATTGCATTGGTAGCAACCGGAGACCAAATTTTCATGGATAAAGTAGTATTTTCAGAAAAATCGACTGGCTCATCTAATAATAACGCTAATCCAGCAAATGAAAATTCTGTTCCCTTCTGGAATTGACCTACTCGAGAGGAAGTATTTATCCCTGAAGGATCCGGATTATCTATTACACTGAAAACACTTCCTCCAAATTCACCGAATTGTACATTACTTTCTTCAAAAGTAAAAGGGAATTCTTTAGGTGCCGCTGAGACAGTTACCTCTTGGGTAACAGTAGCAGATTGTCCTGGACCGGTTGCTGTTAAAGTTACAGGGTAAGTACCATCAGCTGCATAAGTGTGAGTAGGATTTTCTTCTGTGCTTGTCGTTCCATCCCCAAAATCCCACATATACGTTTCTGCATTTAAAGAAGTATTGGTGAAGTTTACTGTTAATTCTGTAACTGCACTTGTGAAATTCGCTGCAATTGGTGCATACCCTTTCCTTATTAATCGATGAAACCATGACAAATCAGGGGTAGAAGCATCGTTAAAACGAATAAACATTTCATTTTCCGATATGGAAAGAATTGTGTAGGTACTAACTCCTGTGTTATATCCAATAAAACCATTATTATTAAAACTAATTACAGGATTACCTGCTGCATCTTCTGAAAACGAGTAATTAATGTTCTCTGGTGCTTCATATGGCGCAATAAGATCTCCTACCGGAGATTCCACAGCTCCTGTAAAGTTTGAACCTTGAGCAGGATTAAGATAAACGTCTCCATTCATCTCTTGAACAAATTGGTAATTATTAAGTATAAATGTGTATTCATCATTATAAAGACCACCACCAACTTTTTCGTTAGCTGCTGCCGCATAATAATCAGGACCTGCAGCATTTGGCGGGCCTACACCAAAATGACCTGCACGTTCAGCATCAATAACCCAAGTTTTTCCTTCGGGTTGGTCACAACCTCCAGTTAGTAATTCTAAAAATTCTACATTACATATGGATGGATCAGTACTTGTTATATCCAAGGTTTGGGAAGAGCTAACAGAGCCTCCGCTGGAATACACTGTTAAGGTTACTTCATATTCACCTTCAAATGGAAAATATGCTTCCACTTCGCTACCTTCTGCACTTGCTCCATTACCGAAATCCCATTTTTTAATAAATCCTGTTGACGAATTGGATAGGACTACATAATTCTCACCTTTTGAAGATTGTGTCACCTCAAATTCAGCTTCTGCTGCAGAAGGTGCTTCTTCAAGTACAAACTCCTCATTACAAGCCGAAAAGCCTATAAGTAATGAGAGTATGAATAAATTGATTATATACTTTTTCATATTAGTAATATTAATTTCTTGGTTAATAATTAGGATTCTGATCCCAGTTTCCACCTGCTAGATCAATTTCTATCTGTGGAATAGGGAATAATTCATGTCTACCAGCCACAAATCCGTCAATTTCTTCAGCAGCCCTTCCAGTTCTCACTAAATCCCAGAATCTAAATCCTTCTCCAGAAAGTTCTAATCTACGTTCATTCCAAATTGCTTCTGTTAATTGCGCTCCTGCTAAATTTAAAGTAGGCATTCCTACTCGCTCTCTTACGTCATTTAAATATCCTAAGGCCTTTGCATCTTCTGGTCCAGCCTTTCTATTAAACGCTTCAGCAGCCATTAAATAAACATCTGGAAGCCTAATAAGTCTGTAATTAACTGGACTAGTCAAGTCAGTATCAGGTAGTCCTAATTCATCCAGTCTTTTAATGTATTTATTGTTATAAAAGCCAGTATGACCACCTCCCCCAATTGCATAAGAAATTTCATCAGGGTTAGGTTGTTCACTTATGAACTCATCTAAATTTAGAACGGTTCCATCTTGTCTTATATCAGCGGCATCAAATGCATTATATAAATCTGCAGTTGGTAAATTATAACTATTACCATCCCCGTAAACTGGTCCGTCATATTGTCTGATACCCTGAAAACCTACTGCCGCAAAACCTTCTAAGCAAACAATACAATCATAAGAACCACCCTCTTGACCAGAATATTGAATTTCAAAAACGGATTCTGAATTTCCTTCCTGATTGACACTAAACAGATCTGCATATTCTTCACTTGTGGTAGTAGTAATTAAACTGTATGGACCCTCCATAATAACTCTTTCTAATACTTCTGAAGCTTCTTGAAATTTATCCTGATAAAGATATACTCTTCCTAATAATGCGAGTGCTGCTCCTTTTGTAACTCTACCTTCAACTGAAACCGTCCATTCCAAACTTTCTGAAGCCTGCAATAAATCAGATTCAATTTGAGCATAAACTTCGGCTGCTGGTGTTCTACCAATAGTATTCACTTCATCAGCACCTAAAAATCTATCAATTATTAATGGTACATCACCAAAATATTTCACCAACTGAAAATAATAATAAGCTCTAAGGAAATGAGCCTCACCAAACAATACTTCTTTACCAGCAAAATCAATGTTATCTTGATTAATGAATAAGTAATTGGTTCTTGTTACTCCTGCATAATTGAATTGAAAAACACTTCTCAATTCATTATTAACAGCATTATGTGTCATGGATTCAATTTCATGTAATCCTTGCGTGTCATTAACACTTTCCCCACCTGCAATTGCATTATCTGACGCAATTTCACCAATCCATAGATTTAAGTAAGAAGTCTGCATTAAATCGTAAGCACCTATCAATGCACGATTATAATCTTCTGGCGTATTGAAATATGAGTCTGCATCTTGCGCGTACAATGGTTCCAAATCAAGCCTATCATCGCAAGCATTGAAGATTACACCACCCGAAAGCAGTATAAAAAAAATGAATATTTTATTATATAATCTCATGATATCGTTATTTAAAATTTAATATTAAAACCACCCATCAATGATTTGGCTTGAGGATATTGACCATAATCAACTCCTCTCGCTAAAGGGTTAGCCGAACTAATGTCTGGATCATAACCCATATACTTTGTAAGGGTAAAAGGATTAAGTGATCCAATGTAAATCCGCATGCTTGTCATATTCATTCTTTCACATATGTTGCTCGGCAAATTGTATCCAACTTGAATATTTCGAACTCTCACAAAGGAACCATCTTCCACATAAAAGTCTGAGAACTCATTATTTCTTGTTCTACCTGTTGTTAATCTCGGATATTCATTGGTAGAACCTTCTCCTGTCCATCTATTGATATTATATGCTAATTGATTTGCGTAAGGCTGTTGTCTCTCGTAATTTCTGATGATTTCGTTTCCAATGACCGAAGTTATATTTGCAGTTAAATCAAAACCTTTGAATCTAGCATTTAAATTTAATCCCATAATGAAATCAGGATTAGGAGAGCCTAGCATGGTTCGATCTGAATTATCACCAAAGCTAATTACACCATCACCATTTTGGTCAACAAATTTCAAATCTCCTGGTTGAGCTTCTGGTTGAACAACAGGACTAGAAGCTATTTCTTCCGCGGTTTGCCAAATCCCATCTGTTTCAAACCCTATGAAATAGCCAACCGGAAATCCTGCTTCAAATCTAGTTGCCGTATTTCCACCTACACCAAACCCTACTCCTGGAAGGAAATCAGTTCCTGCAGGAAGTTCTGTTACTTCATTTTGTAAATAAGTGAAGTTATAATTAACGTTCAAGCTGAAATCATCAGTAGGTCTAAATTCATAATTAAAATCTAACTCTACTCCTCTATTTTGAACAGTACCAGCATTTACAAATGGTGGAGCACTTCCAGGACCATAAGTTCCTAATATTGCTGATGCCTGAGCTTGTATTAATAAATTCTGAGTCGTTTTAATAAAATAGTTAGCTCCGATATCAATGCTATTAAACAAAGATAAATCTAATCCAATGTTAGATTGTTGGGTTGATTCCCATTGTAAACTTGGGTTAGGTGCAATTCCTATTGCAACGCCATTTACAATCGTATTATCAAAAACATATTGTGCTTCCCCACCAAGATTGGCTCTATACACATAAGGTTGAATTCGGTCATTTCCTGACCATCCGTGACTTACTCTTAATTTGGCAAAATCAATTGCATCTACATTAAAAAAACTTTCATCTGACAACACCCATGCTCCCGATAACGAACCAAAATAACCAAATCTGTTATTTGAACCGAATCTGGTAGAACCATCTCTTCTTATTATACCCGAGAATAAATACTTTTTACCATAATCATATTCCCCTCTTAAAAATAATGAATTTAATCTATCCACATTTTGTCCTGAACTTACTTGGTTCAAATAACCACTTACTGCTTGGTTGGTAGAAATATCAGCTAAATCTAGCGAGTTATTGGGAATATTAAATGCTGTTCCAGAAAGAGACTGAAATGAAGTCTCATTTAAAGATAAACCAACTGTAGATTTAATATTATGCAAACTCCCTATTTGCGTTTCATAGTTCACAAAACCCTCAAAAAGATAATCTAAATAGGTTGTTCTTGATTCTGTTACACTTGCACCACGCTCCAAAAGAACACCACCAACTTGTTCACCTATCAAAGTTGTTCTCGGATCTAAATTTTCATTAATTGCGCTATTTTGATTCTTTCCATTTCCATACCATACCAATGGATTGAATTGTTTAAAATCAACAAGCGAATAGGTATATCCAATTCTCGCATTGGCTGATAATTTATCAGTAATATCATATGTAAGTTCTTGTTTTCCTACAAGTTTATTAACTCTTGTATCATTGTATGTATTCTCTAATTGAGCAACTGGATTTATAATATCTGCCACATTAATTAGGTAGGAATATCTTCCATCAGTTCTTAATGGTTCTGTTGGATAGGCATTGGTAGCGTTGTACAATACCGATCCTATTCCACCTTGTGGAATGGTTTTACTATATTCATTAGTATATAATAACACATTTGTAAGTTTCAATTTTGGCAGAATTTCAGTTGTGAAATTCACTCTGGCATTATAACGTTCAAAGAAAGCTTTTTCTCCTCCTACAATACCCTCTTGCCCAAAGTACGAGCCACCTACGTTATAAGTAGTCTTATCAGTACCACCACTTACACTTAAATTATAATTTTGAATAGGAGCATCTCTAAAAACCAAATCTTGCCAATCGGTCCCTTCACCTAAGTTAGTATTGTTGAAAGGGGGAGTTTGATTGCCAGCCACAAAAGCCTCATTTTTTAAAATCGCATACTCTGTAGCATTTAAAAGATCTAATTTCTTAGCAGTTCTTTGAACACCGTAATAGCCACTAAAATTTAAGGAAGGCTTAGTGTTCTTTTTCCCTTTCTTAGTTTCAATTATAATCACACCATTCGCTGCTCTTACACCATATATACCAGCTGTTCCATCTTTTAATACATTGATTGATTCAACATCATTTGGATTCAATGCATTCAATCCGTCTGCTTCATATATAATTCCATCTACTACAATCAAAGGTGAATTGTTGCCATTAGTGGACACACCTCTTATGCTAATATTAGACGAACCACCTGGCGCTCCAGAATTAGTAGAAATTTTAACTCCAGCTAATTGACCTTGCAAAGCTTGGTCTATTCTGGGAACATTTCTTTCTTCAATTTTGGAACCATCTACTTTCACGACCGCCCCTGTTAATTCCTTTTTTGTGGTGCTTCCATATCCAACCACCACTACTTCGCTCAATGATTCAAAGTTAGGCTCTAATTGTACATCCAATACAGACCTGCTATTCACTGGATATTCAACGGTCGAATATCCAATAAAACTAAATCTTAAAACACTTTCTTGTCCAACATTCACTTTGTAATTACCGTCAATATCGGTAGTAGTTCCATCTGAGGTTCCTTTGATAATAATATTCACCCCTGGCATGGGAGAGTTATTTTCATCAGTAACCGTTCCGGAAACCGTTCTGTCCTGTGCAAAACTTACAAAGCTGAATAGGAGAATTACAGCTAAGGTTAAAATGTGCTTCATAGTCGTTTAATTTTTGAGTTAAGTAATTTCTTTAGCTTTTCACAAAAGCATAATCAAATGAGCAATAATTAATATGTTATGCAAATTTTATCAATACATCATAATTACATCATATTGATTTAACCTATATCTCAAAAACACATCAAATCACAGCCTAAAACAGGTTATAAATGAAATAGAGGCAATATTCACACTTAACAAATCAACTGTTTTTTACTACACTATTTTCACCCATATTACTACAATATTATCATTTTTTACTAAATTGTAATTTATTAACAAAAAGAAAATGAGAGCAATAATCCGCTTATTATTTATTCTATTCCCTTTAATTTTTTCTAAATATTTAGTAAATGCACAAACGCTGGGATTTCCATTTTATAAATATTATTCCAGTCAAGATTATCATGGTGGAATTCAAAATTGGAAAATTACTCAGAGTAAAGATGGATTGTTATATGTAGCTAATAATTTTGGTCTCTTAGAATTTGACGGAACAAATTGGAATAAATATTCATTAGAATCAGGCACCAAAAATAGAGATGTATTTGTAGATACAAATGGGAAGATTTATATAGCATCTCAGGGCGATTTTGGTTATTACATTCCCAATGAGCAAGGGCAACTCACCTTCATCAGCTTAGCCGATAGTGTCCCTAAATCTTATAGAGGATTTGATGAAGCATGGAGAATTTTTAAAAAGAATGATCAGCTCCTATTTTGCACATTTGATGAAATCTTTATTTATAATTTGAAAGGAAAATTACAAAAAATCGTAGATCCTGAAACTGACCCCGATAATTTCTTCATGGTCAACAATCAATTATATCTTAACCATTCCAAAAGAGGGTTATCTATTATAGAAAATGGAAAGATTCAAAGCACTTTAAACGGAGGTTTTTTCAAGGAAATGACCATTAGTGGAATGATTGAATTGAATAATAACCAAATCTTAATTAGTACTTTAAAAAATGGAATATTTATTAAAAATGATGGCAGAATAACTATTTGGAATGGAAAAATTCAAAAAACTTTTAAAACAGCCTATATTAATCAAATTTTAAGATTAAAATCTGGCGAAATTGCTGTTGGAACTCAAAATGAAGGACTGTACATTTTAGATTCGAAAGGAAATATAAAAATCAATTTAACAAAAGGTAAAGGAATTGAAAACAGAACAGTTCTTTCAGTCTATGAAGATATTCAAGGAAATTTGTGGCTGGGACATAATAATGGTATTTCCTCTATTGCCTTGAACTCTCCTTTTAAACATCTTAATGAACAATCGGGACTTCCAGGGACTGGCTATGATGCTTTGTTAAAAAATGACACACTTTACCTAGGAACTAATAATGGACTGTATTTCAAAAATATTTATAGTCAAAACAACACATATTCAAAAGTAGAAAACACTTCTGGTCAGGTCTATAATATTCAAAATATCAATAATTCCATTATAATGGGGCATCATGCAGGCACTTTTGAAATTGATCATGGTAAAGCCAAATCAATAGCTGATATTCCTGGAACATGGACTTTCTTAGATTTAAAAAAATATCCTAACCTGATTTTACAAGGGAACTACAAAGGTTTAGCACTCTTTGAAAAATCAGCCTCTGGACTAAAATTTATTCGGAAATTAGATGGATTTGAAGAATCATCTCGAGTAATGGAAGAAGATGAAGATGGAAACATCTGGATGACACATGGCTATAAAGGTGTCTATAAAATTAAACTAAAGGAAGATCTCAATAGTGTAGAAACTACTTACTACAGTGAAAAGAGTGGCTTGCCGTCAAAAGTCTTAATTAACGTATGGAACCTCAATAATCAATTAATATTTTCAACTGAAAATGGGCTTTATGAATATAATAAAGAAACGGATCAGTTTATCCCCTCCAATTTTCTTGCACCATATTTTGAAGGAAACACACAATTTGTAAGCTTTACTGAAGACCCTATAGGTAATATATACTTTGTAAGTATGACTGAGACAGGAGTACTGGAAAAGGTAAGCAATGGGAAATATAAAAAGCACACTGCAGTTTTTAATCAATTGAAAAATGTGTTGAATGATGACTTACACAATATTATTGCTTTGGAAGCTAACAAAGTGCTTTTCGCAGCTAAAGAAGGATTCATTTACTTTGATAATACTCAGCAAAAACTCCAAGATATTTCATTTAATGTAATCTTTACTAAAATTCGCATTTCAAACAGCCGAGACTCAATACTAACCTATGGAAGAAAATTTCAGGATGGAACAGTAAGTTTTGAACAATCTGATAATACTCTTAAAATTCCTTATAGAGAAAATTCTATTCACTTTGAATATAGTGCTCCTTTTATGAATGGGCAGTTTCAAAATGAATATCAATATTGGTTAGAAAATAGTGAGAAATCATATAGCGATTGGAGTATTAGAAGCTCAAAGGAATACACTAATCTTCCAGCTGGAGAATATAATTTTCATGTAAAAGCAAAAAATATATACGGACAAACAAGCGAAGTCTCTACATTTGAATTCACTATCCTACCGCCATGGTATAAAACAAATTTGGCCTATGGATTTTATTTATTCATAGGGTTAGTCTTGTCAATAATTATTTATTATGCTTTTGAATTTCGATTTAAAAAGAAAACTGAAATTATAACAGAAGAAAAGGAAAAAGAAATTACCAGAATAGATAGTGAATTAAAAACTTCTGAACAAAAGTTTGAAAATTTGAAAAACGAAAAATTAAAATCTGAAATTCAGTTGAAAAACAAGGAGTTGGCAACTTCTACAATGCATCTTATTAATAAAAACAGTTTTATCAATAGTGTTAAAAATCATTTAAATAATATAGCCAAAAGAAGTAAAAATCAAGAAGTAAAACACGAAATCAGTCGAGTTGTACAAAATATTGATAAAAATATTGCAGCTGATAATGATTGGGAACATTTTTCCATTCATTTCGATAAAGTTCATGGTGATTTCATCAAAAGATGGCAGAGCAATTACCCTGACCTAAGTCCTCAAGAGATGAAATTAAGTGCTTATTTAAGAATGAACCTCAGTACAAAAGAAATTGCCAATCTTTTAAACATATCTGTTAGAGGAGTAGAAATTGCGCGCTACCGATTAAGAAAGAAACTAACAATGGAGCGTTCTGACAACTTACAGGAATTTATTCTCAAATATTAAGCAATAAAAACCTGTACAAATGATTTTATACAGGTTTTAAGCTTAAATGTATGTTTAAGTTTACTGACCTAACACAATTGCAAAAATTAATGGAGCTACAATGGTAGCATCAGATTCAACAATGAATTTAGGTGTATCGATATCTAATTTACCCCAGGTAATTTTCTCGTTTGGTACTGCTCCAGAATAAGATCCATAACTAGTTGTTGAATCAGATATCTGACAGAAATAGCTCCAAAATGGAACATCAGTATATTCTAAATCTTGATAAAGCATAGGTACTACACAAATAGGAAAATCACCAGCGATTCCACCTCCTATTTGAAAGAATCCAACACCTTCAGTTCCTGCATTTTCTTTATACCAGTCTGCCAAGTACGTCATATACTCAATTCCTGACTTCATGGTAGATGGTTTTAACTCACCTTTCACACAATAACTAGCAAAAATATTACCCATGGTACTATCTTCCCATCCTGGAACTATAATAGGTAGATTCTTTTCAGCAGCTGCAATCATCCAACTGTTTTTAGGATCGATCTCATAATATTGTTCTAGTACACCTGACCTTATCAGTTTGTACATAAATTCATGTGGAAAATAGCGTTCCCCGTTTTCTTCAGCTTCCTTCCATATTTTAAAAATATGTTGCTGTAATCTTCTAAATGCTTCTTCTTCAGGTATACAAGTGTCTGTTACTCTGTTCAGACCCTTTTCCAATAAATCCCATTCTTGTTGAGGAGTAAGATCTCTATAATTGGGAACCCTCTTATAATGGCTGTGTGCCACTAGGTTCATTAAATCTTCTTCCAAATTGGCACCCGTACAACTAATAATTTGAACTTTATCTTGACGAATCATTTCTGAAAATGATATTCCTAATTCTGCTGTAGACATTGCTCCAGCTAAAGAAACTAACATTTTTTTTCCTGATTCTATATGACTTTTGTAGCCTTCTGCAGCATCAATTAATGCAGCAGCATTGAAGTGTCTGTAATTGTGTTTTAAAAACTTGGTTATTTCCATATTTAATTTTTGTCAGTAAAAATACTGAAAAATGATGAAGGAAAAAGGAGGATTACGATTTAATCAGAAAGTTTCTAGTACAGAAAAAACATTTTTTTTCAATAAAGCCTTGACTGGTAGCTGCTTCATTTTAGCTACCAATATTGAACCATAGGTTGTAGTTAATAACATACTCACTAAATCATTCACATTTGAACTCTTTGTAATATCAGTTCTAAAAATTGCTTCCAATAAATATTTTTCAAGTAATTTATCAAATGCTAGTACCTCAATTTTATGAGCATCTTCATAATTGGGAAATAGAACAATTTTTTCTGCCTTCTTAATACTAATTGGCTTGAGTGTTTTGGTTGAGGCCGCATGATATTTAATAAAATGAAGAATTAAGGAATTGTAATTTTCACAAAGGTCACCATATCTATCATAAATATACTTCACCGCTGCTAATCCTTTGATTTGATTCTTCTGCAATTCAACATTTACTTCATAGGCCCATACTCTCATGAAATATAATAAAATATCTTCCTTTTGTGGGAAATACCGAAAGAAAGTAACTTTGGATATATTGGCTTCTCTGCAAATATCAGTGACATGAATATCATTAAAACTGCGGTTGATAAGTAATTTTTTCACAAGACTTAAAATGAGTAATTTAAGCTTTGCAGCCTTTCTCTCCCTCAAGCTTACTTCATCCTTCACCATGTAGTAATTAAATTTTGATAATTGTAAACTCTACTCTTCTATTCAACTTTCTTGTTGCTTCAGATTTATTACTTGCAATCGGTCTTGCTCCTCCATACCCCTTACTTTCTAATCTTTTGGAATCAATTCCTTTCTCCACTAAATATTCTTTAATCCTATCAGAACGTTGTTGTGACAATTCTATATTTAATTTAGCACTTCCTGTATTATCTGTATGACCTGAAAGCTCAATTTCAACATTAGGATTTTTCTTTAACATCATATAAACTCTATTCAGCTCCTCAAATGAGCCATCCTTAATGTCTGCTGTGCCTCTTACAAAAAGAACATTCTTGAGTTGAATTGTGGTACCCTTTTCCAAACTTAAAAGCTCAAGTGTTACGATAGAATTATCTGATATTGTATCGGTTTTGAGAGTTCGAAGATCATCTAAATATCCTTCTACAGAAATATCAATTGTATAAACAGAATCTTTATTAAGATGAGTTTTATAAGATGAGTTTTTATTCATAATAATCTCTGAATAAGAACTCTTACTATTTTCATTTATCCCTTTAATTAAAAGCTGAGGCTTAAGTTCAGCTCCTGTAAATCCATCCACAATTTTAAATTGAACTTGTACTTTTTCCTTAACTAATGGTTTTCGCTGAGCATTACTATTTATCGCTATTACGGATTGAGTTGAAGCTGTCATGCTTTTTTCAACCTCAGGTTCAATAATAATATCATTTGGGCTCTCAGTTTGCATAATATTTCCCAAACCTACACTGTTTACCGTATTGACCAAGAGCGCTAAATTTCCATCAGAGACTAATTTGAAGTACCAATCTGCTCCTTCCGTATTTATATCAGCAACACTTTTTACTTCAGACCAGGTTGTCCAAGTAGCATCTTTTCTTTTGGAATAAAATACGTCTCTACTTCCTTTTCCACCTCTGCCATTTGAGCTAAAAAAAAGGGTTTTGTTATCGGAAGCCAAATAAGGTGTTAAGTCTTGAGCTTCTGTATTAATATCTACTCCAAGATTCCTTAGCTCTGTCCATTCATCTAATGATTTTCGAAATGTGTAATATATATCTTCATTTCCTCTGGAACCAAAGCTTTCCAAGCTAAGTACCATTATTTTACCATCCTTACTTAGGCTACCAGATAGATGCTCCGATTTATTCTTAAAATATGGTATGTCTATTGGTTGTGGTTCACTCCAGTTTTCACCAATTTTACGAGAGTAGGAAACTCCTCCTTTACGCGGACTTTTATAATTCCCTACAACATACATGATGTTTCCATCTTGTGTAATACCGATTGGGGAATTGTAATCACTATTATTTAGCGGCCCTTTTACTCTTTCCGGTTTAGACCATGTACCGTCATTATTTTTGGTGCTTAACCAAATATCTCCAGGATCTTTTTCGCCACCATAATTTTCAGGATGATTCTTCTTAGTGAAATACAATAAATTTTCATCAGGAGTTAATACTGGGGCTATATCATCATACACACTTTCTAAGGAATCAATTATCACAGGTTTATCCTGAGATTTAACATTATTCCCTAATAAACAAAATGCTATAAGTGTTAACCACAATACTTTCATTGCCACATTAGTTTTTTCTTGTTAAGACATTAAAATACAAATTATCTTACAATAATTAAATTATTAAAAACTTACCTCAATTCTTAAAAATATTTTATAAAAATAACAAAAGTATTGACTTTAATCAATCCGATCCTTAACCTGCACTCCATAATAAAAGAAATACGGATTTGATCACACACAATGCTAATCATCTGTTTATCAATTGATTGAATGATTTATAGAATTAAAAAATGTGATTTCAGAAGTAATTCATTAAATCAAACTCTAAAAATAGCATATAAAAATCTTTAAACTAATGAAAATTAATACATCTTTTTAAATTATCAATAAAATACCATTCCAAAGTGAATCAGGATTTTTCATGATAAATCAATAAAGGATGAGTGCTTAAATAGGTAATTTCAGTTGAAACACTATTTCCCATAATTTTTTCAAAAAAATTCCTCTTTCTTTTCAGTAAGACTAACAAATCTCCTTGTTGTTCATTCACAAATTCTTCAACTCCAGAACTGATATTCTTTTTATATTCCTTCAAATAGTAACTAATTTTTTCGTAGCCTAGGAAACTTGAAAGTTCAGTTTTAAATTCTTCATAACTTTTTTCACTCATTACATTTTTAGAATGACTGACATGTACAAATCGAATTCTACTTTTAAAACTATAAATAAAACTCACCAATTTTTGCATTGTAATTTTATCGAATTCAGAATAATCTGATGCATAAACAACGGAATTTAACCCTTTAAATTCGGCCTCCAGGGGAATTGTCATAACAGGAACTTTAGATTTCTCAACCGTCCTCATTGTTCTACTACCAATTATTGTCTTTCTATCATAGCCATTTCCTTGTGTGCCCATAACAATTAAATCATAATCATTTTTTTCAGCGTATTTTGAAATGCTATTATTTACCTCTCCAATAGAAAGCACGAAATCACAATCAAACCCATATTCATTTTCGATTTCTGCCGCTAAACCACTTAGTTTACTTTTCGCATATTCTTTTAAATCATCAAATTCTGATTTCTCTCCTTCAATGGCATGCGTAAATTCTTTTTCAGAAAATATATGAATTAAAGTCATCGTTCCCTTTCTCACCTGTAGCAATTTTGCTGCATATTCAAGTGCATTGTTTGAATATTCTGAGAAATCCGTAGGGCATAAGAATTTATCCATAGCGTTATTGATTTAATAAGTCAATTTAAAAAAAATAAGCATTATATGGGATGACTTACATATTTATTTCCAGAAATATAAAATCGCCAAGGAAGCAAGGCATCTTCTTCGGCATAGTCAATTCCAATCCTTGTCGTAGAAACAATATCATTTATTTGAATTTCATGGTCTACTACGAATAGTTCTTCACTTACCACTAGATCCTCAGAATTATATTTCTTCGAAATTCCTAAAGCTTGACTTATTTTCCCTGGTCCTGCAAAAACTTGAGGCGAAACTTTTGTCACATTTCTTCTTTCCATCATGTATTTAAGTCCTGAAACTGGCTCTACCGAACGAATTAGCACAGCATCGGCCTGACCCTTTTTGTTGGAAACGATATTAAATAAATGATGAATACCATAGCATAGGTAAACATAAGCTTTTCCTCCCTGCTCATACATCATGGAAGTTCTGTTCGTAAATCTACCCATATGCGCGTGACATGCTTTATCATTTCTACCTGCATAAGCTTCAGTTTCAGTAATCATTGCCTCGCAATAAATTCCATTGATATTGGTACAAATCACCTTTCCTAACAACATTTTAGCGAGTTCCACAACATCAGTATTTTCAAAAAATGTGTAATCCAATCTTTTTTTTGCAACTTTCATTAAGAAATGTAGTTTTTGATTCCTAAATAGCAATCAAATTAAATAAAATCACAATCATTATGAAAAAAACAATTTTATCAATCGGATTATCACTTATGATGATAGTCGCATTTGAGGCAAAATCTCAAATCACAATGCCACAGCCATCACCTGCTGCTAAAGTGGAAACTACTGTTGGGTTAACTGATGTTTCCATTAATTACTTTAGACCAAGTGTAAAAGGTAGAGAGATTTTTGGAGATGGAGCAGATTACTTACAGCCTTATGGAACTTTATGGAGAGCTGGTGCAAACAGTGGTACCGTATTAGAGTTCAGCACTGATGTAGTTTTGGCAGGAAACAAAATTGAAGCAGGTAAATACCTCATTTTTATGGTACCTGGTGAGGAAGAATGGGAATTTAAACTGTATAGCGACCTTTCTATCGGAGGAAATGTTGGAAATTATGATAACTCAAAAGAAGTTATGTCTGTCATTCAAGAAGTAGAAGAATTGGATGAAAAGGTAGAAACTTTGACTTATCAAATTTCTGATATTAGCCCAGACAATACCTCTGCCAACATTCACTTTCGTTGGGAAAATGTAAGTTTGAAAGTTCCGTTTGAAGTATCATATGATGATATGGTAATGGCACAAATAGAGCGCTACACAAAAGTAGAACCTAGAAACTTAATCACAGCGGCTAATTATTATTATACTAACGATAAGGATTTAAAGCAAGCTTTAAGCTGGATTGATGCTTATTTAGCGACAGGTAACAATAGCGCCCAATTTTGGAACTTACATTTAAAAGCGCAAATTTTAGCTAAAATGGGAGATAAAAAAGAAGCTAAAAAAGTTGCTGAGAAATCTATAGAGTTAGCAAAAAAGAATAGTTCAGGTGACTTTGGATATGTAAAAAGAAACCAAGATTTAATTGACTCATTATAAATTATGTGAGGAGTGAACTTCCAAAATAGAAGTTCACTCTTCTTCAAATCCTGACAAGTCCTTAATTTTCACTTCTGCTTTTCGAGATTTATCTTCAGTACCTGTCAAGACACCAAAGCCCCTCGCTGCAAGTCTATCTGATTCAATCCCTTTTTCCAAGAAATAATTTAAAACTGATTGAGCTCTTCTATTTGATAATTCATAATTATATTTTGGATTACCATCTGATGAAGCAAAAGCCGAAATTTGAATCCCTAAGCTTTCATGGGTTTTTAAGTAATTAGCCATTTCATCTAATCTCTTTTGAAATTCTTCATTTACAGCAGTAGAGTTCAAATCAAAATAAATTTGATAAGCTGGAATATTTAAAACTGAATCAATTGATCGTTGCCTAACTTCTAACTCTTTAGAATTTAAATCACTTTCTTTTTGCTTCAATTTAGAAATTCTCGATTTGGCTGTTTTTTCCAAATCACCGACATGTTTTACCATATAAATATCCGTGAATCCTAAACCTTCTTCTCTTACAGAAGCAAGGTATCCTCTATCTCCATCTGATGTAGGATGAAAATATACTTCATCATCCACTGTATTTACAGGATACCCTAGATTCTCTGGAGTATTCCATTTTTCGGTTTCATCATTAAATTGGGTGGTGAACACATCAAACCCACCGAACCCTTTATGCCCTTTACTGCTAAAATATAAAGTAACCCCATCTTTGGCCATATATGGTCCATCTTCATCACTTTTCGTATTAATTACAGGTCCCATATTGAAAGGTCTATTCCATTCCCCGTCTTCTTTGTAACAACCATAAATATCAAATCCACCTTGACCTCCTGGTCTATTGGAAGCAAACATCATAAATTCATTATCGTCCGACACCCAAATTGACTGCTCAGCAAATCCTTGTGAATTAATTCTTCCTCCTAAAGGTTTGGGGGTACTCCACTCCTCATTTTCATTTTCTTGACTAAAATAAATATCTCCATTTCCTTCATCAGAATAGATATAAAGTGTCCTTCCGTCACTGCTTAAGAATAGGTTAGAATCATGATAGAGTGTATTAACGTTTTGACCTATATTTTCAGCCTTACCCCATTGTCCTTGCTTCTTTTTAGATATATAAATATCCTCATAATAGAAGTTATCTTTGTCCACGTTTTCATTGGTATTTGCTTCTTGTCGTCTTGAAGTAAAAATCAATACGGTCTCATCCTCATTCAGAACAGGTGCGTAATCTGGCCATGTGGAATTAATATTTTCACCAATATTCTCTATTGTGTAAGACGATGGCATACCAATAATTTCACGCGCATTTCTGCACTCTTCAATTCGATCATTCACCTCATAAACAGATGTTTTATCTGCGCCTCTATAGCTTTTATTGGAAAGTAAGTGTTCTTTGTAAGCATTAAAATATTGCAAGGCTTTATCAAATTCTAAACCATATTGATATCCCCTTCCTAACAAATAATCAATGTTGAATCGAAATCTTGGATCTAGTCTTTTTACCCGTTCAAAATATTTAGTAGAGTAGTCTCTATTAACAGTTTCTAAGTAGAGAACACCCGCCATATAATTGGCTCTTACATTCATCGTATCAGCTTCGGAAGCCTGAATGTAAATATCTTTAGCGATCTCAATTGCATCTTTTGCTTCCGCATATACCTGATCAGCTTGCTCTAGGTAAATTTTAGCCAATTCAGGATCTTGAGCTATCAAATTATGAGTCACCACTAAAAGAAGAAAAGAAAAGATTATTTTACTGTATAACTTCATATAGATTTGAAAAATACAATTACCAAGGGTAACCTCCAAATATATAAAAATTATAGGTGGTTAAAGTTATAAGCATTATAATTTCGATTGAATAAGGTTAAGAGTAGTTAAATGCCCTAATATTATAAATGATTGTGAACCTACAAATTCTCCAAAATAAATATTCGCAATTTGTACAACCGCTTATCTAGGGGTGAATCTACCTATCAGTTTTATCCTCTGTTTTTGATATACTGGTATAAAAAACCACTGATAATTACCAACCCACAACCTAAGAGGTTAAACCAGAGATAGGCCATTTCACTGTAGAAATAAAAATATAAAACTATAATTTGTGCTATTACTGCACCAAAAAACACAGCATTTCCCTTTATATACTTTATAAAAAATCCTGTTAAAAAAATACCTAAAATTGTTCCATAAAATATGGAGCCTAATATATTTACAGCTTGAATCAGATTATCTAATAAACCTGCAAAAGTTGCAAAAAACACAGCTACTATTCCCCAAAATAAAGTGAATAGCTTAGAGGCAATTAAGTAATGCCTTTCACTACCATGTTTGTAAATATTTCGCTTATAGATATCAATAATACTTGTAGATGCTAGTGCATTTAATTCGGAGGACGTTGAAGACATAGCTGCAGAAAATATTACGGCTAATAGAAGCCCAATTATTCCTTTAGGTAAGTTTTCCATTACAAAGGTGATGAAAACATAATCAGTATCCGTAGTTTCTAAATCTTGGTTAGTAGCTTTGATTATAGTCTTAGCTTCATCTCGTAATTCGTCTTCCTGATTATCGATAACCGTGATTTTTTCTTTTAAAACATCAATTTGCTCACCTTCAGCATTTGATAACAATAGAATTAGCCTTCTTTTCTCTTCAAATAAATTTGCATACTCATGCTCTACAGCTTGATACTTACTTTTTTGCTCCTCATTTAGATATACTTCATCTTTTGCTGCCTCATTAAAAAAAACAGGTGCCTGATTAAATTGATAAAATACAAATACTAATGCCCCAATAAAGAGAATAATAAATTGCATTGGAATTTTAAGTAGACCATTAAACATTAATCCTAATCTACTTTCTGTCAATGTTTTACCTGATAAATATCGCGCTACTTGTGACTGGTCGGTTCCAAAATACGATAAGGCTACAAACAAGCCTCCTATTAAACCCGTCCATAAAGTATAGCGATTTTCTAAATCCACTTCCGTGTTAATCAAATCAAGTTTCCCCAAATGACCAGCTATTTTTGTTGCCTCCACTATACCAATATCTTCAGGAAGTAATTTTACGACAAAAAGCCCAGCCACTATCATTCCTCCCATCATGACAATCATCTGATGCTTTTGGGTTTGACTCACTGCCTTTGTACCACCACTTACGGTGTAAATAATTACTAAAGATCCTATGATAATCGTAGTGTACACTAATGGCCACCCTAAAATAGAGGATAATATTATAGCCGGTGCATAAATAGTAATTCCTGCAGCTAAGCCTCGTTGAACTAAAAATAAAAATGCTCCTAAAATCCTTGTTTTTAAATCAAAGCGGGATTCTAAATATTCATATGCAGTGTAAACTTTTAATTTGTAATAGATAGGCAAAACCCAGATGCTCAAGATTATCATGGCTATTGGTAAACCAAAATAAAACTGAATAAAACCCATTCCACTTTCGTAGGCCTGCCCAGGAGTGGATAAGAAAGTGATGGCACTGGCTTGAGTAGCCATAATGGAAAGACCTATAGTCCACCATTTCATGCTATTGTCTCCTTTCAGATAAGACTCAATGTTTTTGCTACCCTTTGTTTTATAAACACCATATCCGACAATCAATAAAAGTGTTCCGAAAAGGACAATCCAATCTAAAGCGCTCATTCAAAATATCGGGTTATAGCATAAAATATACCAATCAAACTGACTAATACGATAATCAATAACCAGTAGAAATTCTTCCACTTCCCTAGAACGGGAGGATCATTATTTTCCAACTCTTTATCGTTTTCCATTTGCGGAAATTAGAGGGATTTTCTGAAAATAAAAAATAGGATTTGTTAAGTGGTGAAAATAATGCTTTGATAGAATGGTCACGGCTCAAATGTTCTTAGTTCTGTTATTAAAGAAAACCCAAAAACGTTAAAATATATCCTAAGAAAAATCCAGAAACCTAATAAAGCATAAGTCTAAATTGAATTATGTATATAAAAAAAAGTACCTCAATTAGGTACTTTTATCATTTTCAAATCAATAAGTTTAGACTCTTCATATCCAATAGATAAATATCCAAAAACGCCCCCAGCTGATTCAGCAACTTTTTTAGCTATATCTTTCATTGATTCCACAAATTGAAAAGCCCAGTTTTTGTCTACCTTCTTTAAAATACCATTTAATTTCTCTATATCCTCTATTACTAGTTTACTTCTTACTTCTGTTTCTTTAGGATAGGATTTAAGCAGCTCATTTAAACTTTTCTCAAAGTCAGGAGCTACCAGTTGGTAATAACCTATTAATTCTTTTCTAGCTTTGCTTTGCTTTATCTTAGTCAAATTAATAGCCTCCTTTATTTCATTTTTACTAATTTCTTCATCAGCACCAGCTATTAAAATAGTGACCATAGCCGGTATTTTCTTTAAGATGTCAATTTCAGATTCAGTTAATTTTTCTAATTCTGGGATCATGGTTTATGATTAAGTGAAATTTTCAGCAATATAAATAAAGACGGAATTTTTAGCATCTAATTACTGAAGAAAAATAATATTTTCGATAAAACATGAGCTATCTCCTATCAAGTAGATTATTTAGGAAAATCCTTATGGTGATTAATCGTTTCAATCTGATGCTGGTGATGCTTTAAATGTGCTACAAAAAACTGAATCGTTTGTAAAACATTTAGCTTCCCAACTGCAGGGTGAGCAAATACGAAATGCTTAATCTTATTTTCAGGAAACTCTTTTAAAAACATCAGCATATCATTTCTGAGCTTATCCCATTGATGAGAAAATTCACGAGGATCATGACTGATATTTAAACTATCTTTCTTTTCGGATAAAACTTTAGGCGCTTTATACTTTTTCTTAGAATTCAATCGATTGACCAAAAGCATAGTTTTAATTTCAGCTTTCAATCCTACTTTTTCATCCTTTCTATTGAAATCAAAATTTTGCATGAACTGCAAGCTAATATTTTCTGAAGTATAAAGATGCTGCATTACTTCCAACATTGACCAAGAACCTTGCTCGGAATGGAAATTTAATTGCTCTTCGTTAAATACTTGAAGTAAAGCATCATAATAAGCTTTTGCATCTTCCAACCTTGACCAGTGTTTTTGAATCTTAATATTCATTTTATTGCTAAATTATGGAAAGTTGAAATTAAGAAGAATAATTGAAAACTGTCATTCTATCAAAACAAAAGTCATCCAAACTGGTAGATGATCTGAAATAGATTTAGCCTCGCGCAGTACATCTGACTCTATCAGGCGAATCTTAGTTTTATCATAAAATATATAATCTAATCTTTCGTATGGTTTACCTGTATCAAACGTAAAAAAATGAGATTCATTTTCTAAATATCGTTTTCTTGAAATTGCTTCCTCAATATCTACACAATTGAAAAACAATTCTATTGTTTTTTCTTCTTCTTCATTTTCAGTTGCAAAGGGAGAACGACTATTAAAATTTCCCATTAAAATAACAGGAAAAGCCTTTGACCATTCCATATAAACTTGCTAAACCTGTTGTGCTTGTAAATCTCTAGTCTCTTGATCGAAGGCTTCCAAATGAACATTCATAATCAGTAATTCTCTTTTACCAATTTGTACTTTACATATTTGCAAAAGTCTGTCTAGACAAAAAATACTTTATAGTAAAAAGGAGCACTTTCCGGCTGATCTAAAACACCTTATTCATTCTAAATAATTTGCATTTTACAAAGTATCCCCTGCCCAGAATGCATTTGACAAAAATGGTTTCGAATAGGGAATTACGGAAATGAAACATATTGTTTATCCCAGTTTACGGCATAAGCTCCCTGAGCAAAACTTAAGAAAAAACCCAAGCTATCAAATTGATTATAATTGTAACTTCGATTGGCTCCCAAATCAATTTCTTGTAAAGTAATAAAGTCAAAATTATGCTCGTCTAACGACTTTATAGACTGCGCAAGATTATCAGAAAATAAAGACTCCGATCTATCAATTGGTAGATTGTTTTTCATCCCCGATAAGTAGCCAATGTTGTAGGTCATAGTTGAAAAAGTATTTGAGGTATTTTCCAAAACCGGATGATAACTAACAATTTGATTATAGTCATCGGAATTATTAAAACTTGAACTCGCCCAAAAATAGAAAGCGAAAACACTAAAGAATAGAAGAGTAATTAATATTAGAATTACTTTTCTCATGAAATAATAGTAATCAAAAAAACTACAAATGTTAAACCTCTAAAATCAGGCAAAAGTATTTTACGAAAACTGAAATTATATTATTTCAATAATACTACAATTTCATAACCAACTCTTAAAACAATCAATATCTTCATAAAGTCCATGACTCTGAATCCTCTACAAAAATATCAATCCTCAAAAACTGGATTTAATACAAATTACTCTATCCTACAAAATTATTGCAAATCATCATAAACCATACAAACAACCAGTAAACCATTGCATTTTAGGACTTCTAAAAAAGCAGAATATTATTTCGTTGAGTACATTACAATTAAATATAAACTCAGGTAGTTAATTAAAGTATTACTAGATTTAAAATTCATTAAAATCTCATTTATAACATATTATATAATTCTATCCAAACTTTACATGAAGTGAAATATTTTAACCAAATAATCTATTGCGATAACAAACACTCCAAAAAATCCAATATTTGGCACTTTAAATAAGATTTCGATAAGAATATCTCCAATATCAAAATAAGTCAATTTATGCTGAGAGAATAATGACCGTAAAAAGACAGGTCTGTGAGGCGGGATTTTCAAAAAGGAGGTCGTATCACAAATTACACTTATTAATAAAATTGCACTTTACCATTCTCTCCTACTTGATTAAATAAGTTCTTAAAACTATACTCTTTTACTTAAGTTTGTGAAGCCAAGTAGATCAATATCAAAAATGAAAAGGTTCACAGAGATAGCACAATACAAAAATTATTTTGGACGCTTAATTCAGGAAGAAAGAAAAGCTGAAATGGAATTTCACCTTAATGAAATTCTCATGCTATCGGCTAGGCAAAGAGAATCAAAAGGAAGAGCTATACTTGGTCTATCCGGACAGGATTCTGGTACGGGTGTTGGAGGCGCTTATTTGGTCAAATTTGTTCGCGGATCTGGTCTACCAGATAATGAAATTTCCAACGGAGATGTAGTAATAATTTCCAAGGAAAAACCGACCGGAAAAGAAGAGCAGGCTACAGTGGTAAGTAAAACAAAAAGGAGTATCACAATCGCTTATAGTAAAGCACCTCCTTTTTTAGTATTTGGAAGAAATCTCCGACTTGATCTTTTTTCGAATGATATCACTTTTCAAAGAATGTTGGATGCGCTTTCGGTGCTTGATCAGCGACCCAATCAACAAGAATATATAAAATCTAATATTGACTTATTTCAAGAAAGAGGAAACCAAAAACCTATACCTTATTCAAGTAAATTTTTAAATAAGAAACAAAAGGAAATTATTGAAAAAGCTTTAGCATCAAATGATATTTTTCTAATTCATGGACCTCCAGGAACAGGTAAGACTACTACCCTATCTCATTTAATAAAAGCATTATTTGAGAAGGAGAAAAAGATTCTCGTTACCGCTCCTTCCAATACGGCTGTAGATAATATTTTGGAGAAGTTACAAGACTTAAAAATCCCATCAACTCGAATTGGTAATCCAATTAGAATGAATGAAAATTTACTCAATTTAAGTTTAGATGTACAGCTTCAAGATCACCCAGATTATCAACAAGCAAATGGTATATGGAATAAAATTCAGTTATTAAAAAAAGAACAAGAGGATTATGTACCAGCCTCTGGACAAAACAGTAGAGGATTAAGCGATCAAAAAATAATACAATTAGCTAGTTCTAAAAAACCTTACCGAGGAATACAAACTGCCAAGCTGAGAAAGATGGCGAAGTGGATAAAAATTCAGCAAGATATCAATAAGGGTTATGAAGAAGCTCAAACATTACAAGCAAAAGCAATCGAAAGCATTCTAGAGAAAAGTGCCGTAATTTGTTCGACTAATTCATCTGCGGGAAGCGAGTTATTGAAGGATATTATATTTGATGTAGTGTGTATAGATGAAGCAACTCAATCCACAGAGCCTGAAGCTTTAATTCCCCTAGTGAAGGGAAGAAAATGGATATTAGCGGGAGACCATAAGCAACTTCCACCTACCGTGAAAGCAAAGGAGGCAAATGAACTAAGTATTAGTCTATTTGAAAGGTTTCAAGCTGAATTGCCAGAGGATCGAATTGATATCTTAACTATTCAATACAGAATGCACCAAGATATTATGAGGTTTTCAAATGAAAACTTCTATGCAAATCAGCTTAAAGCGCACCCTTCAGTTTCCAAGCACAGTCTCAAGGATTTACCAGGGTTTGAGCCTTATCCTTATATAAATCCTTCCATTGAAGATGTTGTTAAGGCTTCAAAGCCAATCGTATTTATTGCTTGCACTGATGGACAGGAAGAACAATTAGCTGAAAGTCATTCTTGGTTTAATAAGAAAGAAATAGAAATTACAAAAGAAATTACAGATGTCTTATTATCATCACGCTTGTTTCCGGAAGATATAGGGATTATTTCTCCCTATGATCAACAAGTAAGTCGCTTAAAATCTGCTCTTAAAGATTATCATGTTGAAATTAAATCTATCGATGGTTTTCAGGGAAGAGAAAAGGAAGTAATCATTCTTAGTTTAGTGCGTTCCAATTCGGAAGGAAATATTGGTTTTTTACGTGATTATAGACGTTTAAATGTTGCATTAACTCGCGCAAAGAGGAAATTGATTATTATCGGAAATCCTTCTACTTTACAATCTAATCCTATATACAAGTCTTTAATCGAAAATAGTTTCATAAAATAGCTTCTATTAAAGAATTCAATAATTTAGACCTAAATGTTAGAAAGTAAGCTTATAAATTTTACAAAACCATTTCCTATAAAATGATTGCAACCTTCATTCACTATACTTTACATTTCATAGCTCCTCTGGGAATAGCAAAATTGTATAATGCAAAAAACTGGAGAAATGCGTACTTAATTTTAATAGGTACAATGCTGGTCGATTTAGATCATCTTTTGGCCTCTCCTATTTTTGACCCCGATAGATGTAGCATAGGCTTCCATCCACTGCATTCTTATTATGCCATTCTGATTTATTTCTTTTTACTATTTCCTAAAAGAAGTCGCTTAGTTGCAATTGGTCTTCTATTCCACATGTTTACAGATGGTTTAGATTGTTGGTTAAAAGGAAACCTTTAAATCGGTTGAAAAGGAAATATCAGCGGTAAGAAAACTGTTGCCAACACCCAGAAAAGCAAATTCAACATTACCCCCACCTTAGTGAAATCAGTGAATTTATAACTTCCTGCAGTGTACACCATAGTATTGGTTTGATAGCCAATTGGTGTCATAAAACTTGCCGAGGCAGCAAAGGTCACTGCCATTAAAAAAGGCGTAGGTACCAAGCCTAATTGAATACTGATTGCAATAGCAATGGGTGCCATTAAAGCTGCTGTAGCATTGTTAGACATCAATTCAGTTAACATGGAAGTAACGAAATATAAACCGCTGAGTACGATAACAGGTCCAAAATCGCCCAATTGACTCAACAGTCCACTTGCAATCTTCTGATCTAAACCTGTATTGCTTAAGGCTACACCAAAACTTAAAACTCCAGCCAATAAAAATACGATTTTCCAATTAATGGCTTTATACACCTCTCTCATATTCATTACATTAAGCAACACCAATGTTACCACTCCAGCCATAACAGAAATTACAATGTCTAAAATACCAAAAGTGGCTAATGCAATCACAATAGCCAAAACAGTAGTTACTATATAAAACTGCTTTTTATTAAAATCTATGACTATATCGGAAGAGAGCAAAGCAAATGGTGCATTTTGACTCATTTCTTTTTTACGTAACTCTTTTACATAATGAGATTTTACTTCAGCTAATAAAACATCACCTGCTTTTAATTTGATATCATATAAATCCTCATGCAAAACCTCTTCTCTGTGGCGAATTGCTAATGGAGAAGCTCTAAATCGTCTTCTAAAATCCAATTCTTGTAGGTTTTTTCCATCAAATTCGGAGTTGGCGCTGATGACCATTTCTACTAAAGAAGTACCCGTCCCTTGCAAATTATCGCCTGCCATCTTTACGGAAGAGCCTTCTAGTATCTTAGCTCTGCTTTTTAGCTCTTTAATATTGGACAAATTACAGCGGACTTTTAGAATATCACCCGAGTGTAAAATAAAATCTCCTTGTGGTAAATTATAGCGAATACCTTGTCTATTAATTTCAAGAATATCTATTTTCAAATCAGTAACCAATGGACTTTGCATAATGGTCTTACCAATAGAATCTGTATTATCTTGGAGTTCAATCTCAGTAAGATATTCTCTCATCCCGAACTTTTCCTCTAAATTTTCTTCATTTTGTCGATTTTTGGGTAAAATTCTAGAGCCAATTAGCATCATGTATAAAGTTCCCACGGCAACTAATATAAAACCAAACGGCAGTAACTGAAACATGCTAAACCCTTCAAAACCAAAATCTTGAGCTATACCACTTACCAATACATTGGTTGAAGTTCCAATGTAAGTACAAGTACCTCCGAAAATTGAAGCAAAAGAAAGTGGAATTAAAAGCTGTGAAGGACTTTTGCCCGTGCTTTTAGCAATCTGAATCACAACAGGAATAAAAACTGCCACTATGGGTGTATTATTGATGAAAGCAGAGATCAACGCTATCAAAAGCATCATTAATACTAAACCTAATCTAAAGCTACGTTTAAAAATAGCAGAAAGCTTATAAGCTACAAACTGGAGAGCTCCAGTTTTTAAAAGTGCAGCACTCATCACAAACATAAAAGCTACCGTAATAGTGGCGGTATTGCTAAAGCCTTGAATTCCTTCAACTGGGCTAATCACTCCCGTAATTACTAAAGCACAGATAATCACTAATCCAATTAAATCAACTGAAAGCTTTTCTGTAACAAAAAGAATTATCGCTAATATAATGACCGTTAAAGTCGCAATAGTTTGAAAGTCCATACTCAAAGTTAAATCAACACAAATATAGAATGATAAAACGATATAAATCTACTAAATCTATAGAGAATTAGAAAATGTGAGAATTTAACAAAAATATACCAGCTCATCCTGAGATAGTAAAATAAGAATAGATAAAAGAAGTATTGATTAAATTGCTTTAAGAGGTATTTAGAACAAAATCGACATACTTTTTAAAGAATTATCCTTCTAGCTGAGTCAAAAACTTAAAAGGGACATTTTGGAAGTTACGTTCACCAAATTGCTTTTTTAAGTTTATGAATTCCTTTTTATGATTAGATGGAAACACATTTTTAATGGCGTTTAAATTTTTAATGTTGCTTAGCAAATCAACCTGTAGATTATCATAAGGCAGGGCTATCATTTTACAAATGTCTTCTCCCAATAGGTATGACATCATCGTTTCGCTTGGAAAATTAAAGGGTAATGGTTGACTTTTAATGTAGTTTTGCAAATTCAAGGCCAGCATCTCCCCTTCTACTGACTTTCGAAAATTTCGATTCTTTATTTTTTGTTCTAGAATAAAAGCTTCATGGTTTGTACCTGGTAGCCATTCGCTATGGACACCTAACATCTTTCCTATTAAATTCCAAAACTGAATATAATTTTGGGATTGATCAGCTGAAACAGTATAACCTAACTTCCTCAGACCTCTAATCGCAATTAAAGAAAAAGAAAGATTTGTTCCTGCCATATCTTCCTGATTAACAGGAGTTCCTTGTTCATCATTCCATTTATCACTTTTCAATAAATGATATCGAATTGCTGCATGCATTAATCTAACCTTAGCTATGCTGATAAATCCTTTTCCTTGCGAAGTGAAAGCTTCAGGACTACAAACATCAAATACAAACTCAGCCGTTTCTGTAAGTCGCTTTTCTGGCTGCTCATATATCCTTTTAGAAAAACTCAACACTTTTGCTCCTTCAGCCGCTGCATAACAATAAGGCAAAGAAAGCATTCCTAAGCATAGCATAATGGCAGAAGCATGCTCCACATAAAAATCAGCTCCTCTTTGGGCTAACTTTTCATCAATTTGATAGTCCCTGAATGACGCAAAAAAGTGCTTTAAGCTTTTTGGAAACTCATCGGGAATGGACTGATGGTTGAAAATCAGCTTATTATAGCTTTCATTAGATAAAGGATTAAAGCCGTTTTCAAATAAATCTTTAACTGTTTTATCTGCTAAAGAATCACCTGTTTTTCGGGCTAAATTAAGGGCTGAATTAGGATATTTTATTTCTTGAGATTGCACATGCACATAACATAGAATTAATGAAATTGATTGAATTTAATGAAAATAAATCCTTTTCATTTGATAACAGATAAATCAATTAAAATTAATTTCAACCAATGATGATTTAAAATTGTACTTTAGTAATTAACTAAGTATTTAAATCATCGTTTTAAATTAGAAAGAATCATGATTGAAAATATTCAAGAATATATAAGTATCAACCCTAATATCCGATTTGTAAATGCTTGTATAAAAGGCACCAGAATTACTGTAGGTGATGTTCTAAAATAGTTTGCTTCAGGGATGAGCGAAAAAGAAATTCTTGAAACTTATCCCTATTTAAATCTTGAACAAATACACGCTGCTCATTCTTTTGCAGCACACCGCAATGAAATCACCATAATTGTAGCTGTTTAAAATGGATTGTAAAAGTAGATATGCCAAATTACCTAAAAAATAACTATGTGTAAAGTTATACGAATGCAAGGCGGTTATGCTAAAGTACGAATGATATTAAGGTTACAAAAAGCAATTTTATCAACTAAATTATATTTATCTACTTCTCAATATCTTCCATTTGAATATTTAAGGCCTTTACACTTATTTGGATTTCTACTATGGAGAGTAAAAGTGAAATCATGAGTAAAACTAAAGAAAATCCAAAAATGATATTTCCTGCCATTTGATACTCTTGATAAATAGTAAACATACTGACCACACAAAAAAACAAAGATAAAATCCCTAGCAATTGCATATTACGAATCAAAATAACACGCTTTTTTAAATTTGAAATCTGTGCTTTAATGTTAACATCCTGTTCATTCATATAGCGAGCATGCAAACTTCTAATCAAATTCGCTATAGCTAAAAAACGATTGGTGTAAGCCAATAACAATAATGAAATGGTGGGAAAAAGTAGAGCTGGTGTAGTAAGAGATATTTCCATAAGTAATTACAAATTCATCTTCTTTAATTCTGACACCGCAAAATCTACCGCTCTGGCAGTTAAAGCCATATAAGTTAAACTAGGATTCTGACAAGCAGAAGATGTCATGGCCGCCCCATCTGTAACAAAAACGTTCGGCACCTCATGTAATTGGTTATGCTTATTCAACATAGAGGTTTTGGAGTCGCGGCCCATCCTGGCAGTACCCATTTCATGGATTCCAAAACCTGGGATAGCTAGTAAATTCACAGCTTCAATATTCTTACCACCTGCTACTTCCATCATTTCTTGACCAGTCTTCATCATGTCTTTTCGCATACTGTACTCGTTTTGCTTAAACTCGCAATCAATATGCAGCGTTGGCAGTCCCCACTTATCTCGTACGTTTTCATTAAGGGTAGCTTTATTATCTGTATACGGTAATGTTTCCCCAAATGGCATCAAAAACATTTCCCAAGGTCCTGGTTTCATGAGAGCATCTTTAAATTCAGCTCCAAAACCTGCTAAACGATTTCCATAACCCCAACCTTTTCTATTGGCTCCACCTTGAAATCCGTAGCCTCGAATAAAATCGGGATGCCTTGATTTTATATTTTGAAAACGAGGAATATAAATTCCGTTTGGCCTGTAACCTGTATAATACTTATCGTTAAAATCATCAAATTGTGCAGTTATATAAACCTCAAAATGATGATCCATCAAATTCTGTCCCAATGAACCACTCGTATTGCCCAAGCCTTCAGGGAAACGGTCACTTTTAGAGTTCAGCATTATCCAGGTTGAACCTAATGTAGAAGCACATAAAAAGATGACTTTTGCATAATACTGATGATACTCGTTAGTTTCTGCATCTATAATTCTTACCCCTTTGGCTTTGTTGGTATTTTCATCCAAAATAACCGATTCTACAATAGAATTAGGTCTTAAAGTCATATTGCCTGTAGTCACCGCTGCAGGAAGTGTAGAGGATTGACTACTGAAATAAGCCCCATAAGGACAACCTCTGCTGCATAAATTTCGATATTGACATTTAGAACGATTGTGTTTATTTTGCGTGAGATTGGCCGTTCTACCAATGGTCATAAATCGATCATCCCAATTTCTCTCAATAGCTCCTTTCACCTTTTCCTCTACACAATACATATCCATTGGAGGTTGAAATTTACCATCAGGCAATTGTGAATACCCTTCATTTCTACCTGAAACACCTATAAACTCTTCTACTTTATCGTACCATGGTGCTAAATCTTCATATCGTATTGGCCAATCCACTCCTACTCCATCTATGGCATTTGCTTCAAAATCCATAGGAGATAATCTGTAGCTTTGTCGCCCCCATGTTAGAGATCGTCCCCCAACATGATTCCCCCTAATCCAGCGAAATTCCTTATTTTCAGGATGAGTGTAGGGATTTTCTTTATCATTTACCCAGAAATGTTTAGTGCCTTCATCAAAAGCATAGGTTTTGCTCTGAACATAATAATCTTCTTGCACCTCCTGAGATTCTTTTCCTCTATGGTCGAATTCCCAGGGAGCTTTATTCATGGTGGGGTAATCTTGTATATGTTCAACATTTCTACCTCTCTCAAGAACTAAAGTTTTTAAGCCTTTTTCGCATAATTCTTTTGCTGCCCAACCACCCGATATACCTGAGCCTACCACAATGGCATCATACTGATTCTTTTCCTTCCTCATGCTTAGAAATAATTTCCTACTCTTAATTTTTGATTTGAGTTCATTGGTGCACAACCAATTAATTGCGCAGGGATGGGTTGATAATCTAAATGTTTAGTCATAATTTCTTCTGATGTGAAGTATCCTAAAAGTACCAGTTCTTTTAACATTAAAAAGAATGGCTTTTCTTGAGGTGAAGAATCAGGAGATAAATGATGAATTTCATTTTCTAAATCATATAAAAAATCATACTGCGATTTATCATCTAGATCTGTAAAAATTTTACCATTTTTTGATTCACTGATCTTCATAATATCTTCTAGCCCTTTAACAAATTGCTTTTGCTGTTTTTCATGATAAACTTCAGCAACCATTTTATCCACAAATTTATCAACTCCCACATCTAAAGCTCCAGGAGTATCCGTTTTGGGTAAAATCTGGTTAACTAATGCCGCTACCAACAATGCTTGCTTTTCATCAAGAAACCTTGGCTTCCAGGTCAGAGGCTTTTTGTTATCACATGATTGAAGTAAATGTATTAACAGAGGTGAAGTTGCTGCAAACCCTAAAGCTAATGCTGTTTTCTTAATGGCTTCTCTTCTCTTCATTACTTAATTTTTCAGAATCAAATTTAATATTAAGTAAGTTATTGTTTAGTTTCAAGCAATCAGAAATTAAAAAGAGATTTTTAACATAGAATAAAATGAATTGATACTGATTTACTTTCTCAGTAAAATAGAATTTCAATCAACACCAAAGTTTACATTCTCCTAAAAGATACAAAAATGACAAAAATATTAAAAATGGGTATGATTGGTGGCGGGCCAGGATCCATGATTGGCGACATTCACAGAATAACAGCCACTGCTTCGGGAAAAGCAAAATTAGTTTGCGGTGCCTTCAGTTCTACTAAGGAAAAATCAATTGAAAAAGGAAAAGAGTTGGGTCTGGATGAAAATAGAATCTACGAAAGCTATTCTGAAATGATCAAAAAAGAAGCTTTATTAGATGAGGATAAAAGAATAGATTTTGTAACGATTGTAACGCCCAATTTTCTTCACTTTGAACCTGCAAAATTAGCCCTTGAAGCTGGTTTTCATGTCATTTGTGATAAGCCCCTTGCTTTTGATTACAATGAGGCTTTGCAATTTGAAAAAGTTGTAGAAAAAGCAAAAGGTCATTTCGCTATGACTTACACCTATAAAGGCTACCCACTTTTAGAAAAGGCCAAAGAAATAATTGATTCTGGACATTTAGGTGACCTTAGAAAAGTGAAAGTAGATTATTCCCAAGGATGGTTATCTCAACTTATTGAAGCAGAAGGTCATAAGCAAGCAAGCTGGCGCACTAACCCTGAAAAATCGGGAAAAGGCGGAACTATTGCCGATATAGGCACACATGCCTTTAATCTATTAGAATCTGTAAGTGGTTTAAAAGTAAAATCTCTTATGGCTGATGTTTCCATATTAGTTCCAGGTCGCAAAATTGATGATGATACTAATGTACTTCTAGAAATGGACAATGGTGCTAAAGGATATTTATCTTCAAGTCAGATCTGTACAGGTGAAGATCAAGATTTGAGCGTGAAAATTTATGGAAGCAAGGCTAGTTTAATTTGGAATCACAATCAACCTAATCTAATTACCATTAAATATCCCGACTTTAAAGAAGAATCTATCAAAGGTTTAGATAAGGAATTGATAGAAGAAAATGAAGTTAACTTACCTGGCCATTCCTCCTATTTCACAGAAGCATTTCAAAGAATTTACGAAGGTTTTTTTGATACTATTCAAAACACAAACAATAAAACAGATTTCGTGAAAGCTAATATAAAAGATGGTGTAAGAGATATGCTTTTTATTGAGAAAGCTATTCAGTCTTCCAATGAAAAAAAATGGATTAAACTATAATCGAAACAAAAAACTATAAATGAGAAAACCACTCCATTTCAGGTTGTATAAGGCTTTTAAAATCTATAGTTCTACCATTTTCTATATGCCCATAGAATTAAAGTACTAATTTCACTTTCTAATTAAAAAATAATGAAACCAACAGTAGACCCTAATCATTTTAAATTTTCAGAAGATATTCAAGTTCGATGGACTGACTTAGACCCACTAGCCCATGTCAATAACTCTATTTACATTCAATACTTTGAAATTGCCCGAGGCAGATATATGTTAGAAGCTTCGCCCAAATGGGATTGGCATCAAAATATGTTCTTGCTAGCCAATATTAATTGCGATTATTTACAAGAATTAAAAATCGGAATGCCTAAAACCAAATGTTGGGTTCGAACTAAAGAAATGGGCAAAAAGAGTTTCGTATTGGAATATATGATTACCACTGATGATAAAACTGTGCATACGGTTGGAACATCAGTTCAAGTAATGTTTGATACAAAAACCAACAAGACAATTGAAATTCCTGACTGGCTAAGAAAAGAAATTACGGAATACGAGAAAGCAGGAACGATTGAAATTAAATAGACATAAGACTAAAATTTAACTTTTATTCAAACTAAATGGCACCTCCAGCCGTTCTCTGAGCAAATTAAAATTATAATAATGATTAGAAATACAGCTATAGTAATATTAAGTATTCTTTTTTTTGCTTGTGCAGCAGAAACTAAAAAATCAGAAACTACAGCATCTGAAGCCTTAACCATTCAAAATCCTGAAGCGATTGATACTGCATATTTTGCAGGTGGATGTTTTTGGTGTGTTGAAGCTGCTTTTGAACAAATCAAAGGAGTTAAAGAAGCCGTATCGGGATATTCTGGTGGTGAAGAAGAAAATCCATCTTATAAGGAAGTAAGTTACGGCAGAACCAATCATGCTGAGGCGGTAATGGTTTTATATGATTCATCAGTCATAAATTATGAAACACTTTTGGATATTTTCTTTGTAGCTCACGACCCTACTCAACTTAACAGACAAGGACCTGATGTGGGAAAGCAATATCGTTCAGCAATTTTTTATCGCAATTCAACAGAAAAGAATTTAGCGCTTAAAAAAATGAATGATCTAGCTCCCAAATTTGATGATGAAATCGTGACTGAGCTCACTTCGTTCACTAAATTTTGGGAAGCGGAAGATTATCATCAAGATTACGAAAAGAAAAATCCAAATGACCGTTACATAGTCAATGTTTCCAAACCTAAAATCGAAAAAGTAGCCAGAACGTTCGAGGATTTATTAAAAAAATAAAATCTTTAGTTTTATAAATAATAGATTAAAATTTTTGAAAACACATCAACAAAAAAGGCAACTCTAATGAGTTGCCTTTATTATTTGTAATTGAAATAAATTTATTTTATTTCAAATCTATCAAGATTCATTACTTTATCCCATGCTTTCACAAAATCCTTAACGAATTTTTCTTTTGCATCATTTTGTGCATACACTTCAGATATCGCTCTTAATTGAGAGTTAGAACCAAATACTAAGTCTACTCTAGTCCCAGTCCATTTCACATTCCCACTATTTCTGTCTTTACCTTCAAAAGTATCTTCTTCTTTTGCAGGAGACCAAATGGTATTAATATCTGTAATATTTACAAAGAAATCATTTGTCAATTTTCCAGGACTATTAGTCAGAACACCATGTTTTGTATTATTGTAATTAGCACCAAGTGCTCTCATTCCACCAACCAAAACAGTCATTTCTGGAGCACTTAACTCTAAAAGCTGAGCCTTATCGATTAACATTTCTTCGTCTGGAACTACAAAAGCTGCTCTTCTGTAATTTCTGAATCCATCGGCTTCAGGCTTTAACCATTCGAAAGATTCTGCATCCGTTAATTCCTGAGTAGTATCGGCACGACCTGCAGTAAATGGAACTTCGATGTTATGACCAGCATCTTTAGCTGCTTTTTCAACTGCTGCACAACCAGCTAGTACAATTAAATCTGCTAAAGAAACTTTTTTGTTTCCAGGCTGCGCTTCATTGAATTTATTCTGAATATCAGTAAGTGCATTTAACACCTTAGATAATTGAGCCGGTTGATTAACTTCCCAATCTTTCTGAGGAGTTAATGCGATTCTAGCTCCATTTGCACCACCTTTTTTATCAGACCCTCTGAAAGTTGAAGCCGATGACCATGCAGTATAAACCAACTCGGAAACAGAAAGACCAGTTTCTAAAATCTGAGCTTTAAGTTCTTTAACATCTTTACTGTCAATTATTTCATAATCAACAGCTGGAATTGGATCTTGCCAATCTAAATCTTCCGCTGGAACCTCTGGTCCTAAATATCTCACTTTCGGACCCATATCTCTATGCGTTAATTTAAACCAGGCTCGGGCAAAAGCATCTGCAAATTCTTCAGGGTTTTTGTGAAAGTGCTCACAAATTTTGCGGTAATCAGGATCAACTTTCATGGCCATATCAGCAGTAGACATCATAATACCAACTTTCATTGAAGCATCTTCTGCATCAGGAGCTTTATCTTTATCTGCAAGATTTTTTGGCACCCATTGATGTGCTCCTGCTGGACTCTTAGATAATTCCCAATCGTAACCGAATAGAACATCAAAATAGCTCATGTCCCACTGAGTTGGAGTTGGTGTCCATGATCCTTCCAATCCACTAGTTATGGTATCTCTACCTTTTCCACTTTTATAGCTACTCATCCAACCTAAACCCATTAGCTCCATTGGAGCTGCTTCTGGCTCAGGACCGACTAAAGCTGCATCTCCAGCACCGTGCGTTTTACCAAATGTATGACCACCAGCTGTTAATGCTGCTGTTTCATAATCATTCATGGCCATTCTCTTGAAAGTCTCACGGATATCATTAGCAGATTTTTGTGGGTCAGGATTTCCGTCTGGCCCTTCAGGGTTCACATAAATCAATCCCATTTGCACTGCGGCTAACGGATTTTCTAACTTTCTTTCTCCAGTATATCTGTTATTTCCTAACCAGGTTTCCTCAGCTCCCCAGTAAATATCTTCCTCTGGCTGGAATATGTCCTCACGTCCACCGCCAAAACCAAATGTTTTGAATCCCATGGACTCTAAGGCAACATTACCAGTCAAGATAAATAAATCTGCCCAAGAAACGCTATTACCATATTTTTGCTTAATTGGCCAAAGTAATCTTCTTGCTTTATCTAAATTACCATTGTCAGGCCAGCTGTTGAGGGGTGCGAATCTTTGGTTTCCCGTTCCTGCACCACCACGGCCGTCACCTGTTCTGTAAGTACCAGCACTATGCCATGCCATTCTAATCATAAACGGACCATAATGACCGTAATCTGCTGGCCACCAATCTTGAGAAGTAGTCAAAACCTTCTCGATATCTTTCTTTAATTCTGGTAGATTTACTTTTTTAAATGCCTCAGCATAATCAAAATCTTCTCCTAATGGATTTGACTTTGAAGAATGTTGATGTAGAATTCCCAAATTTAATTGGTTTGGCCACCAATCTTTATTGACAGTTCCATTACCACCGATTTTGGTATTTCCACCATGCATTACGGGGCACTTTCCTACATCTCCGAGATTGTTCATATGTTCCATAATAAAAATTTGTTTTTAGTTATTAATTGTAATTTACGATTAAATAATTGATTATTTTTATCTATAATATTTATTATACTATAGATTAAATCTATAATAGATAGTCTGTATATTTTTTAATTTAGAAATTATAGCTATAAAAAGTAATATAAATTACAGAGGCGGTTAATCTTTTTAATGAATCTACCAGTTACATTACTGTTTAATTGAAAAGTTAACAGATTAAGTTGAAATTAAATTAATGATAAAAAAAGGGTGATAAACCTTTTAGTCTATCACCCTTTTCAATTCAAAAATTTATACTACTAAATTATTTCCAATACTTTTTCTGGGGGTCTTCCCACCACAGCTTTATTGCCATTAATAAAAATAGGTCTTTCAATTAATTTGGGTTCAGCAATCATGGCCTCTATCCACTGAGATTGGGATAATTTCTTTCCCTTGTACATTTCTTTAAAAATTGATTCATTTTTTCTTAATAGTTCTTCCGCAGAGATATTAAGTTTCCTAATGACATCATCTAGTTCAGCATGACTTGGAATTTCTTTTAGATATTCAATAATCTGAGGTTCTATTCCTTTTTCTTGCAATAGTTTCAAAGCTTCCCTGCTTTTTCCGCACTTAGGATTATGATAAAACTTCATAGTACATTAATTTATAAAATTTACTTTTAAAACTGTGTAAAGGGTTAACTCTTAAAAAATTAACCTATCGTTTCCACTACCAAATTATGGTTAGTATAAATACAGATATCAGCTGCTATATTCAAGCTTTCCCGTACAATTTCTTCAGCAGATAATTTATCCCCTGCATGCTTCTTCAAAGCAATTGCAGCAGATTGTGCGAACATACTTCCAGAACCTATAGTCGCAATTTGATTATCAGGTTCCAATACATCACCTGTCCCGGAAATAATTAAAACCTCATCTTTATCAGCTACAATCATCATGGCTTCCAGCTTTCTAAGATAACGGTCTGTTCTCCAGTCTTTGGCTAATTCGATGGCAGAACGTTTCATATTGCCTCCAAATGCATTGAGTTTTTCATCGAATTTTTCTAATAAATTGAAAGCATCAGCTGTGGAGCCAGCGAAACCTGTAATGATTTTACCGTTCTGCAGCTTTCTGATTTTTTTTACATTACTTTTCGCAACAGTATTACCCATTGTTGCTTGTCCATCTGCTCCAATGGCTACCTGGCCTTTATGGACTACCGCACATACGGTTGTTGATCTTATTTTTGACATCTTAAATTTTTGGCTTAAATATTATTAATAAAAAAGTCTCGCTATAAAACAACGAGACTTCATAATACAAGTTAATATAATTTTTAAATCAATATTCTTACTGGATCTTCCAACAATCCTTTTAACGTTTGCAAGAATGCGGAACCAACTGCTCCGTCAACCACTCTGTGGTCGCAAGAAAGCGTTACTTTCATCACGTTTCCAGGAACTAATTGACCATCTTTCACAACCGCAGTTTGTTTTATTCCACCAACTGCCAAAATACAAGCATCAGGTGGGTTGATGATTGCTGTAAATTCCTCCACACCAAACATTCCTAAGTTAGAAACTGTAAAAGTATTACCTTCCCAATCTTTTGGTTCTAATTCTTTGTTTTTTGCTTTTTGAGCAAAATCTTTAGCCTCTGTTGCAATGTGAGATAATGATTTATTATCGGCAAAACGAATTACTGGTACTAATAAACCTTCCTCTACAGCTACTGCCATTCCCACATGAATATGATTATTCCTTCTGATTTTATCTCCCATCCATGAGCTGTTCACTTTAGGATGTTGACGTAAGGATGAAGCTACAGCTTTAATCACCATGTCATTAAAAGATATTTTCACTGGACTCACTTCATTGATGCTCTTACGAGCTTCCATGGCTTTATCCATATTTATTTCCATGGTCACATAGAAGTGCGGAGCCGTAAACTTACTCTCGGAAAGTCTCTTAGCTACCGTTTTTCTCATTTGAGACACTTTCACCTCTTCATAGCTTTCTTCACCCACTACTTGAGGAATACTCATTGACTTTTCAGATGATGATTCTTTCTTTGGAGATTCTTTAGATTTTTGCTTAGGAGTAAAGTTTTCAACATCTGATTTGATGATTCTTCCATTCCCTCCTGAACCATCAACTTCAGATAAATCAATTCCCTTATCTTTGGCAATTTTCTTAGCTAATGGACTCGCAAAAATTCTCCCGTTATCTTTTCCTTTTCCGCTTTTCTCTTTATTAACAGCTTCTGATGGAGGGGTCGGCTTTGGACTTCCTGAATCAGATTTGCTTTCAGATGATTTTATATCTTCAGACCTTTCTTCTTTATCTTCTTTCTTGCTTTCTCCTCCGCCTGAAGATTTCTGCTCATGGGCTTTTATTAATTTTTCATAATCAGCACCTTCCTCACCAATCACAGCAATAACGCCATCAATTGGGGCAGCATCACCTTCTTTTATTCCGATATATAATAATGTTCCATCTTCATAAGCCTCTAATTCCATAGTGGCTTTATCAGTCTCTACCTCAGCTAAGATATCTCCAGCTTCTACCGTATCGCCTTCTTTTTTCAACCATGAAGCAATTACGCCTTCTTCCATGGTATCACTCATTTTAGGCATGGTGATAAGGGTAGCATTTACATCTGAAGCATCAATTTTTTCTTCACTGTCTTTTTCTGATTTCTTATCATCCGATTTATCTTTGTCTTCAGATTTACTTTCCTTTGACTTTTCAGATTTATCAGAGCTCCCTCCATTTTCGATTTCTTTCAATAAATCTTTAATGTCTTCACCTTTTTCACCTATGATAGCGATTACACCATCAACGGGAACAGCATCACCTTCCTTTATGCCGATGTATAAAATGACTCCGTCTTCGTAAGATTCTAATTCCATTGTGGCTTTATCGGTCTCTACCTCAGCCAATATATCTCCTGATGATACCTCATCGCCCTCTTTAACCAACCATGAGGCAATCACTCCCTCCTCCATGGTGTCACTCATTTTGGGCATTTTTATTACTTCAGCCATATATGTCGATTTCTATTAAACTTGTCAAAAATAATGGGAATTCAACCTTAATTCAAATTAATTGAAGTAAAGTATTAAGAATACTCGAAAACTTTCCTAATGTTTTAAATTTAGGAAAATTAAAAAGCCCGCACCATTTAAGGAACGGGCTAAAGCAATTAAATTTTAATTTTTTTATTTTGAAGCCTCAGTATCAGCTTTCTCATTATAAGCTTTATTCAAACCCTCAATTACTTCATTTGTAATTTCCAATCCTTCGTTCGCATATAATACATCACTACCTCTTGAGTAAGTCAAAACCAATTGAAGATTATTTGCATCGCCATATTCTTTCAAATAATCACTGATGGTTTTATATAACTCATTATTTAATTCAGCTTCTTTTTGACGCAACTTCATGGATAAATCTTCTTGATAAATCCTTAAATTCTGTTGTTTCTTCATTAAGTTTTCTTCCAAAGCTTTCCCTTGAGCTACTGTCAGGTTTTGAGCAGTTCTTTGGAAATCACTGATTTCATTTTGTAAACCTTGAGCTCTATTCTGATATTCTTTCTCATATTTCTGAGAAAGTTCGCCTAATTCCGATTCAATTTCTTTCATGAAATCGTATTTTGCTAATAAAGAATCAGAATGAACATAAGCTATGGCTACATTTTGATAGATTTTATCATCTTTTTGTTCTGTTGAAGTATTATCTTCCACTTCTCCATTACCGGTGAATTTGTCGATAAACAAATAAGCAACTGCAGCAATCAAGATGACATTAAGTACTAATGATAAGTTTTTCATCTGTTTTTAAGAGTTTTTTTAGGTCACATGGAATTCTCATTAAAATTTAAACTTATTGGTATTAAAATCCAAGTTTAAATTATTAATGCTCATTTCACGAATTTTAAAATTTAGATTAGGTTTTATAAACGCTTGCAAAGTTAATCAAACAAATTAAAGTGCAAAGCGAATAGATTTTGGATTCATCCTAATTTTTCATCTTTGTTCTCTTGCTCTTTTTTCGACTCCTTATATTCATATAGAAATTGGTGGTCTGGGTTGGTAAAATTGTAATGCTCACCGTCATCTTCAAACTCCTCTTCTTCCCAATCTTTTTCAAAATACAATTTCAATTCTGCCTGTCCTGCAAATTCATTTTTCATCCATAGTGCAACTAAAAGACCACTTAATAAGCCCATCAGATGCGATTCCCAAGAAATATGACTGTCTTGTGGTAATACTCCATAGAACATTCCACCATATAATAATAGTACTACAAAGGAAAGGGCTAAAGAAGATTGATTTTTCCTTAATAGCCCACTGAATAAGATGAAAGAAGCTATTCCGTAAATTACTCCACTTGCGCCAATATGATAGGCTTCACGAGCAATTATCCATACAAAAACTCCGGTTACAATATAAATATATAGCAATGCCTTGAGGGCTATTTTATCATAAAAGAAAAACAATATGATTATCAATAGCATCAGAGAGAAACTATTGGAGAGCAAATGCAAAAAATCACCATGAATGAATGGAGATGTGAATATCCCTATTGTCCCTAATAAATGACGAGGCATGATGCCAAAATGAGCAAAATTAGTAGCAAATCCCCATTCTGCAGCTTTAACCAGCCATAGGATTAAAATAATGTAGCTACCAAATACTACACTTTGCCGAAAAAGAGATTTTTCTTTTGACATACACTAAAGATACGAAATTCTTGAATAAAGGTCTTGATTATTAAAAGTAGATGTCTTGAGCTAACCGATAAGTATTGGCGTGAGCCTCAATAATATGAGCTATTTTTTCTGAATAACCTCCTCCCATACTAGCTACAACGGGAATTTCATTTTTATAACAAAGTTCAAAAACTACTTTATCTCTTTCCTTACATCCAGCGATACTCATTCCTAATCTGCCCAATTTGTCTGTAGCCAAAACATCTACTCCAGATTGAAAAAAGATAAAATCAGGCTCTTGTTCATCAATCAATTTGGGAAGTGTCTCTTTTAATATATTGAGATAGGTCTTATCATCCGTCTTATCTTCCAATTCAATATCCAAATCTGAGGTTTCTTTATGCATTGGATAGTTCCCTTTTCCATGCATACTAAAGGTGAAAACATTTGGATTGTCTTGAAAAATTTCAGCGGTTCCATTGCCTTGGTGTACATCCAAATCAACAACTAAAACCTTTTTAGCTTTGCTATTCTTCAATAAATAATGAGCTGCAATGGCTATATCATTTAATAAGCAAAAACCTTCGCCCCTGTCTGTAAAGGCATGGTGTGTCCCTCCTGCAATATTCATAGCAACTCCAAATTCTAAAGCATAGTTAGCTGCATCAATAGTTCCTTGATTGATTATTCGCTCTCTTTCCACCAAGGCAGCGGATAGAGGGAATCCTGTCCTTCTCTCTTCTTTTCTGCTTAATGACAAATTTTTTAGCTTTTGCCAGTATTCTTCCTTATGAATGGCCAAAATATCTTCCTCGGACAGCAATTCAGGTGAAAAGAAATTACTTTCTGACACAGTACCCTCGTAAAGCAACTGTCCTGGCAGCAATTCATACTTTTCCATTGGAAAACGATGATTTTCAGGTAGTGGATGAGCGTATTCTTTTCTCCAAGCGATTTTGAGCATATGCTAAGATAACTGAAGGAATTTCAGTGTGTTTAAAATTCTTAGATAAAAGTAATAATCGATTAAAACTATAGAATAAAAAAATGCTAACTCTTTCGAGTCAGCATCTTATTTTATTTGATAATTTCACACCTTGTCACCTGCCTCTTACTAATCTAGCAATTACAGAAATGACCAGTAATACCAAAAATATATAAAAAATTATTTTTGCTATTCCCGCGGCTCCAGCGGCTATGCCTCCAAATCCTAATACAGCTGCAACTAGCGCAACAATTAGAAAAATTACAATCCATCGTAACATAGTGTAGTTTTAAGGTTAAAAAATGATAGTTTATCAGAATTATATTCTTTTGTACGAGTATAAAAGATAAAAGATTACGAAATTGACCTATAGGGTTATATACTAGACGCTAACTAAATATCAGAAATAAAAACTAAATAAAATCAATTTGGCTATGTCTTGACACCTTTAATTCTACAACAAAAATAAAATAAGAGATAGGATATTAATATATCGGAAAATTAGTCTGTGACCTTAGTTTTAAACTTAGAGGTAAATAGTAAAGAAACTCCCCCACCTATCAAAAGACCTGTCAGAAAATCAACGCCTTCATTTTCTAAAGAAAAATTTAAAGCAAGACCCAATATGATCATTGTTATATAAATAATATTCTTTTTGCTCATCTTAAAACAATCATTGATTAAGTACTAAAGACTCTTATAATTTATAAAAAGATAGATTTTACTGAAATGCAACTACTCTACATCATATTCCTCCTCATCCGAAACAAAAGAGTATAAGGTGTCATCTAATTTCAGATTATCTTCATTAAAATCGGTTACAAATTTATTCATCACCTTATCATCAACCTCTTCAACATTCAAACCGATATCCAATCCAATACCAAATTCCCCACCATTATCCATATCTACATGTTCTTGAACTTTTACCAGTTCTTCATCCTCAATATCATCAATCATTTCTGCAATGTAAAGACCAATTTCTTCTTCAACATTGTCTAATGTCCTTAGATCGCCATTCTCATCTTCTTGAAATTTAATGGGCTTGAAATTAGGGAATTTCTGAGCGGCTTTGTGTTCAGCTAATTCATAAACCTCGCTAGCATGATGAAGGCGCAATGTGTAAATTACTGCATCATAAATAACTTCTTTTCCTTCATACATTCCTGTAAAGCGAAAATGCTTATACTCATCATTATTGTCATCTGTATCAACCAATACAAATTTATTTTTCTGCTGAGCAATTTTCTGCTTCAATTTATCAATTTCTGCGGCATCAAAGCCTGGATTTTGAGCACTCATAGTTTACTGGTTAGTATTGAGGAAATAAATTACAATATTTTTTCAAAAATCACAATAAATTAAAACTTATTCACTCTTTTTACTAACCGCTTCAAAAATGCTATTGACAATTGCTAATATGACTCCAAACAATAATGCCCACCAAAAGCCCTCTACATAAAAACCATCCACCACATAATCTGCCAGCATAATCATTAAAGCATTGATTACCAGTAAGAAAAACCCTAAAGTAAATACAGTGACAGGAATTGTAAGGATAATTAATAAAGGTTTGAGAGTAGCACTGAAAAGAGCTAAAAATAAGGAGACTACAAGTGCGTCAAAAAAACCTTCTACATGTGCTCCAGGGAGTATGTAAGAAGATACAATTACTGCTAATGATGATAAAAGTAATTTGATTAAAAAGTTCATTTGAAAAAGTTTATTTAAAAGTATCTTTCTGCTATCACCTTCTGATGATGTTTCCAATGCCCTACCGTGATATACCACAAACTCATAACAGAAATGGGTTTACCATCAGCTTCTCCTTCTTTTTTTAAAATTTTTTCAGGCATTGATTGGAATAAAGATAAGTGACTTTTTCTTAAATGATAAAATTCTTCAGCCATTTTTGATTTATCCTGACGAGCATATTCGGAGATAGCAGCGTAATCGTTTTCAGAAAACCCTGGAAGTGAGGCAGTTTCCCCTCTAGCAAGAGAAAGTGCACGAAACACCATAATTCGCTCTGTATCGATACAATGTTGTAATAATTGAGCCACGGTCCATTTCCCTTTTTCATATCTGTATTTCCATTTCTCATCTGGAACATTATTGATTAAAACAGATATTTCGCTTATCTGGTGTTTGAGTTCAGTTTCAATATTACCTTTCACTAAATCAACATAACCCTGATAAAAAGGAGCGTGTACTAAATTCATATCTAAATTATTTTATTCTTTGATGGCATCCATTTTTTTCGCTACCTCTTCAGCCTCTGCCATTTTTTGGTCTGCCTTCTTTCTGTCAATACTGCTCAATTTATGATATTCTGCTAAAAGTTTTTTATATTCTTCGTTTAACTTTTCTTTTTCTGACTTCTTTTTAAATAATCCAAACATAGTTTTTTCTTTTGTTTGCAAACAGCAGCTTTTTCAATTTGTTTGAATTACTTTCAATCCGTCCAATAGGAAATTTATCATATTTTGTTTTCTATCTGGCATTTTCTCTACGGGAAATTTAATACTGAGCTTTATAAAACTCATATTTAGGAGGTGATCTTCAATCTCTTCAGGCCTCAATTCCTTTAAGAGTACATAATTATTTGATTTATAATCGTATTCCCACGGTGAGTTATTCACACAAAAATAGACCCCATCAGCATCTCTAAACCTTTCAATTAAAGGTTTTCCATAATCTTTCATAAATTTTCCTTGCAAGTGAAAAGTAGAAGAAATGAAATTCCCCCAATAAAACATGGTTCGAAATGCCAGAATATCTTCCTTAGTAAAAAAGGCAGGAAAATCAAGCATCATAAAAGGTAAACGCTTATAATTTTCTCCTTTGGATATTTTACCATGGATTAGATTTAATTCTTTGGGCAGTTTATTATGAAAAGGAAGCAACTGAATTCTAATTTCTTCTTGCATCTCCTCCAGGAAATCCCATACTTTTTCCATCATTCTGTATTTAATCAAGAGAATGGTAGGGTCCGAGGCCAAATCTAATTCTTGGGTGGTGAATTTTGACATAAATAAAAAGGGTGAATTAAATAATCCACCCCAGGAAATTTTAATTTCGATAATTAAACCTGATCAGGCTTTTGGATGATTTTTAAGACTACTTCATGCTTGTCATTATCGTTATCCGTTAACTTAATCTTCACCATAGGATTATCAGCTTTGATTTTATCTTCAATCTCAGTGATTTTAAACTGACTTAGTTTAGCTTCTATTTCAGGAGCCAATTCCTTAATTGCTTTTGCCAATTCAACTTCAATTTTACTCGGATTATATTGTTGTGTTATCATGATTCTTTCTGTTTTCTTAAATCTAATAATTTAAATAGAAAAATAATATTTGATATCAAATAATTACCATCTTATAAGGGCTGAGCCCCATGTAAACCCACTTCCAAAAGCAGCCAAACAGACTAAATCCCCCTCTTTTATTTTTCCTTCATGCCAAGCTTCACTTAATGCAATAGGAATAGATGCAGCAGTAGTGTTTCCATATTTCTGGATATTATTATAAACCTTATCATCAGACAATCCCAATTTGGATTGAATGAATTTAGATATTCGCAAGTTAGCTTGATGAGGAACAAGCATATCAATATCCGAAGCTTTCAAATTATTCGCTTCTAATGCTTCATTGATAACTTCTTGAAAACGAACAACAGCATGCTTAAAAACCATATTTCCATTCATATAGACTTTATATCCTGAAGTGTCTAATATTTGCTCAGGTTGTCTTTCCTCTCTATGCCGGCTACTACCAGGATCTTTCACATATAATTCTTCGGCATATGTTCCTTCCGCATGAAGATGAGTAGATAAAACACCCTGCTCTTCAGAAGCGCTCATAATGGCAACACCTACCCCATCACCAAAAATCACAGCTGTAGAACGTCCTCTGTCAGACATATCAATAGCAGTTGACTGAATCTCACCACCTACTACCATTATGTTTTTATACATTCCGGTTTTGATAAATTGGTCAGCTACCGACAAACTATACACAAAACCAGAGCATGCATTTCGGATATCCAAGCAACCAATTGTTCCCATTCCCATTTCACGTTGTAGCAAAACACTTGAGCCCGGAAAGAAATAATCAGGCGTAATACTGCCAAAAATGATGAAATCAATATCTTCATTTTTCAATTTAGCATTCTTCAAGGCCATATCAGCTGCTGTTTTGGCCATTTTAGCTAAAGAGCCTTCTATTTCAGGATCAAAAAAACGTCTTTCCTTTATTCCTGTCCGTTCTGTAATCCATTCATCCGTTGTATCAATCCACTTCGCTATATCTTCATTGGTTACAACTGTTTTGGGAACAGCATGACCTAAACCCACTATTTTTGAATTCTTCATATTAATTTTACTTCTTTATCGTTTCCTCATGCAATTGAAATAAAGATATTTTTCAAAATGCGCCCCAATATAGAGCAATATTAAATCCTTATCAAAAGTAGTAGTCATGCAGCGTATTTCTAAAATTTACTTCATTGGATTTACGACTCTTCAAACCAAGTTTTATAAAGCGTATAATTTTTGGCTGTTCTTTCGAAAATCTCTTGCATTTCACCTTCTATCTTTTTAACCTTTTTGGCAGGTACACCAGCATAGATATATCCAGACTCTACAATTGTGTTTTCTAACACAACAGCACCAGCTGCCACTATTGCACCTGTTTGAACAATCGCATTGTCCATCACTATTGCTCCCATTCCAATTAAGGCAGAATCTTCAATAGTGCAACCATGGACAATTGCTTTGTGTCCAATGGAAACCTTATTACCAATTGTGGTGGAGGCTTTTTTGAAGGTGCAATGAATAACAGCACCATCCTGAATATTGGTTTTATCTCCAATTTTAATATTATTTACATCACCTCTCACTACAGCACTCCACCATATACTACATTCTTTACCTATAATTACATCACCTACTACAACAGCATTATCTGCTATGTAAGTATTTTCTCCAATCGAAGGAGTTTTACCATCGCATTTTTTTATTATTCCCATTTTTAATTGTTTTAAAGTTATATATGTATCTACATTTCATATTAGTGTATTTTTTTCATAATTTTATAAACTTTATAAAAGTTCAAGCGTTATTCGTGTGAATCATTAAAAACCACTAATCTATGAAAATTTTAAAAACAACAAGCGCATTAGCTCTAGCCGTTATAATGGCAGTAGCATGTACTTCAAATCCAAAAGGAGATGAAGCAAAAGTAAGTGAAGCAGAGGAAGTAACCGAAGCTGAAGGTATGGAAATAGCAGTTTCGGCAGACGAAGCTGAAATGGAATTTGTAGGAACAAAACCTACTGGAAGGCATTATGGAAATATTGCTCTTTCTGATGGTTCTATCACAGTTAAAGACGGTGAAGTTACTGGTGGAAAATTTGTTTTTGATTTAAATCAAATCACCATTACCGATTTGAAAGATGACCAAGAAAATCATGACAAATTAGTTGGTCATTTACAATCAGACGATTTCTTTGATGCTGCAAATCATCCGCAAGTTACTTTCGAATTAGTTTCTGTTAAGTCGTTAAATCCAGAAAAAACAGCTGCTGGTTATGATTCTTATCAAGATAATATGGAGCAGCCAGCTGAGAACGAAAAAATCATGGAATTACCTGACTATGAATTAGAAGGTGCTACTCATGAAATAACTGGAAACTTAACAATGAGAGGCAAAACTTTAGCCATCACTGTTCCTGCAAAAGTTGACGTTACAGAAAATGGAGTTACAGCATTCTCTAATTTTAGCATTGACAGAACCAAATGGGGCTTAATGTATGGTGATGAATCTAAAGCTGTAGACAAAGCTAAAGACCAGTTCATCTACAATACTGTGGGTATTGGATTTAAAATTGATGCAAAAGCTGAAAATATGTAATTAATATCCTTTTAAGATAAAATTGAAGGTTGCTATTTTTTTTAGCAACCTTTTTTTTTACAATTTTAAGAGCAAAATAACCCACATTGAAATCCATAAAAATCGACATCTCGTCATTTCCTGATTACTGGAATTCTCTTTTGAAATGGACTATGCAATTTCAATATGTTGCTATTTTCAATCCACAACAAGTTGAGCAATATCCTTTTGGTGCATTTCCTAAAAGCATAGCAGTTAGTAATAAGAAATTAAAGCTGATTTCCCCATATTTCCAATCTCTAAAAGCTTATTTAAAAAGAAATCCTGAGAGAAAGCTATTTGGCTATTTGGGATACGATTTAAAGAATGAAATAGAAAATCTATCCAGTGACAACGCTTCTTTTATCAATTGGGAACTCATGAATTTCTTCACTCCTGAGTGCTTGATTTCATTTGATGGAAGTCACCTAATTATTCAAAGTCAAAAAACTGAATATTTTCAACAGGAAATTGAACACGTACTTTATAATAACACTATTCAAAATGATATAAAAACCTCGATTAGTAATTTAAAAACTTGGACAAGTAAAGCGGAATATATTGATAGAGTAAATCAATTGAGAAACCACATTGAAGAAGGTGATATATACGAAATCAATTACTGCATGAATTATTCTGCAACTGGCCAAAACTTAAATCCTATTCAAGCATTCCAACAGCTATGCAAGAACTCCCCTGCTCCATTTGCTTCCTTTCTAAAAATGGACAAAAAATATATTATCTCAGCTTCTCCAGAACGATTTATCAAATTACAAGATAATAAAATCATTAGCCAACCCATAAAAGGAACTGCAAGCAGAGGAAAAACAGAGCTAGAGGATAAGGATAAGAAAAAGCAATTATCAGAAAGTGAAAAAGAACGAGCCGAAAATATGATGATAGTGGATTTGGTGAGAAATGATTTAGCCAAGTCATCAGAAAGCGGAAGTGTTAAAGTAGAAGAGATTTTTGGTATATACAGTTTTCAGCAAGTGCATCAAATGATAAGCACTATTTCAGCCAAAAAGAGAAGTGAAATTCATCCTGTGGATGTTATTAGAAATGCATTTCCGATGGGAAGCATGACGGGTGCACCCAAAATCAGGGCTATGCAATTGATTGAAGACTATGAAAACAGCAAAAGAAATGTATTTTCAGGAAGTATAGGTTATTTTAATGGAGAAAATGAATTCGACTTCAACGTTTTGATTCGAAGTATTTATTATGATGAAGAAACCGAAGCGGTAAATTATCAAGTCGGAAGTGCTATAACTTACGATTCCGATGCAAAAGCTGAATATGAAGAATGTCTTTTGAAAGCCAAAGCAATAGAAAAAACACTCGGTATTCTCTAGAACATTAAATTTCCGTAGGAAAAACTACTGCCATAATGTCATTTTCAAGAATTATTGGCTACCTTTGCCAGTTATAAATTAACAATATACAAAGCACTTTATAATTACATAATATGAGTGAATTGATTAAAGATTTGGACATCATTGCAGAAGAGACCAAAACGGATGAATCTTGTGCTGTTCAGGTATCTAAAGAAGAAAATACAGGCAAAAGCCGAAAATTATATATTGAAAGCTACGGCTGTCAGATGAATTTCTCTGATAGCGAAATTGTCACCTCCATTATGAAAGAAAATGGTTTTGACACGACCAATGATTTCAATAATGCCGATGTAATTTTTCTCAACACTTGTTCCATCAGAGAAAAAGCTGAGTTAACTGTTAGAAAAAGGCTAACAGACTTTAATAAAGTAAAAAAGAGCAAGCCTGAAATGCAAATCGGAATTTTGGGATGTATGGCCGAACGTTTGAAAACCAAACTTTTAGAAGAAGAGAAAATGGTTGATATCGTAGCTGGACCTGATTCCTACCGCGATTTACCTAATTTGGTAAAAACGGTTGATGAGGGTGAAAAAGCAGTTAATACCTTCTTGAGCAGAGAAGAAACTTATGCGGATATCAGTCCTGTTAGACTAAATTCAAATGGTGTAACTGCATTTATATCGATCATGCGCGGTTGTGATAATATGTGTTCTTTCTGTGTGGTGCCATTCACCAGAGGTAGAGAACGAAGCCGTGACCCCTTTTCAATTGTGAAAGAAGCACAAGATTTATTTGACAGAGGTTTTAGAGAAGTGACACTGTTAGGTCAGAATGTGGATTCCTATAAATGGTCTGAAGAAATTAACAATAAAGCACGATTAGAAAAAATTGAGGAAAAAGAGGAAGTTGAAGTTATCAATTTCGCCAATTTGATTGAAATGGTAGCCAATGTTTCTCCTGATTTGAGAGTTAGATTCTCTACTTCTCATCCAAAAGACATTACGGATGAAGTGTTACATACCATGAAAAAGTATGAAAACATATGTAAATACATTCACTTACCTGCTCAAAGCGGAAATTCACGCATTTTAAAAATGATGAACCGTACTTATGATAGAGAGTGGTACATCAACCGGGTTGATGCCATCCGTGCTATTTTAGGACCAGAATGTGGGATTTCTTCTGATATGATTTCAGGTTTCTGCACGGAGACAGAAGAAGAACATCAAGACACTTTAACCTTGATGGACTATGTGAAATACGATTTCTCTTATATGTTTTATTATTCTGAAAGACCAGGCACTTTAGCTGAAAAGAAATATGAGGATGATGTGCCTTTGGAAACTAAAAAAAGAAGATTGCAGGAAATCATAGATAAACAAAGAGCGCACTCTTCAGAAAGAAATCACTTATTAATAAACAAAGTCCATAAAGTTTTAGTAGAAGGTACTTCAAAGAGATCTGAAGAACAATTACAAGGAAGAAATTCAGCCAATAAAGTGGTTATCTTCCCAAGAGAAAATTATAAAAAAGGAGATTATGTAGAGGTGTATGTGGACGAATGTACAGGTGCGACATTAATTGGTAAGGCAGTTTAAATACTATTTGCATTGGATATACAAACTATCAAAAATAGATTTGGCATAATCGGAAATTCCGATCATTTGAACTTTGCCATAAAAGTAGCCATGCAGGTTGCTCCTACCGATATGACGGTGCTCATAACGGGAGAAAGCGGTGTGGGTAAAGAATCATTTTCTAAAATTATTCATCAATTAAGTGCCAGAAAACACGGACAATTTATTGCTGTGAACTGTGGAGCAATTCCTGAAGGAACCATTGATTCCGAACTTTTCGGGCATGAAAAAGGCTCTTTTACGGGCGCCTATGATGCAAGAAAGGGATATTTTGAAGTTACGGATGGTGGAACAATCTTTTTAGATGAAATAGGTGAAATGCCGCTCCAAACACAATCGCGTTTGTTAAGGGTGTTGGAAAATGGGGAATTTATAAGAGTAGGCTCTTCAAAAGTGGTGAAAACCGATGTTCGGGTAGTAGCTGCTACAAATGTAAACCTAATTCAAGCAGTCGAAAAAGGAAAGTTCAGGGAAGATTTGTACTATAGATTGAATACTGTGCCCATTTTTGTTCCGCCTTTGCGTGACAGAGGTGAAGACATAGAATTGTTGTTTAGAAAATTTACTTCTGACTTTGCGGAAAAGCATCACGTAAACCCTATTAAGCTAACTGAAGGAGCTAAGACAGCTTTAATGGCCTATCGTTATCCTGGCAATATTCGACAGTTGAAAAATTTAGCGGAGCAAATTTCTCTTTTGGAAATGGAACGCGAAGTGGATAAAGATATTTTATTAAAATATTTACCTCAAGAGGGAAATATGATGCCTGCACTTTATAAGAGTAATGAAGGCTCCGCTGGTGGTGATAAAAGTAATTTTTCTGAGAGGGACATTCTGTATAAAATTCTTTTTGATATGCGTAATGACGTGGAAGAACTTAAAAAATTGGTCCATAACGTATTAAAAAATGAAAATTATGGAGAAGAGATATTAAAAGATAATGAGGACTTATTTGAAGTAAAGCAAAATGAGTTTAAGGAAAATGCTGATGGAATAAGAACACCTTATTTATTAGATAGTAGAAAAGAAGAAGATAGTGCAAGTGATAGTTTTAATATTGAAGATTATCAGGACGCTGACCATGAAATAGAGGAAGAATCTTTATCATTAGAAAAGAAAGAAAAAGAGATGATAGAGCGGGCACTGTCTAAAAATCAAAATAAAAGAAAATATGCGGCACGGGATTTGGGTATTTCCGAGCGTACATTATATAGAAAAATAAAGCAGTATGACCTTTAAAAGCATTTTAACAATTCTATTTTTAGCATTATTCACCAGTAGTTGTGGAGTGTATAGTTTTACAGGCGCCTCGATTTCTCCTGATGTAAAAACCATCTCCATACAGTATTTTTATAATGATTCAGGAAATGGTCCTCCTAATTTACAACAAACTTTCACGGAGGAAATAAGAGATTATTATTCTCAAAATACTAGCTTGGAATTCGTAGAGTCAAATGGTGATTTGCAATTAGAGGGTTCCATAACAGGCTATACTGTTCGACCAATAGCAGTAACAGCCTCCGGAAACCCAAATCTTGCCGATGCTGCAGGAGCACAAAGGTTGGAAATTACTGTCAAAGTAAGTTATGTAAATACTAAAGATGAAGTTTTCAATTTCAACAATAAAGCTTTCTCTTTTTATGCTGATTTTGATGCTACTTCCAATACCCTAACCGCTGTCGAAAATCAATTAATTGAAACAATAACTGACCAGATTGTTTTAGATATTTTTAATGCTTCTGTAGCAAATTGGTAAAATTTTGTAACTTTAATTCCTTAACAAAGAACCAAGTGGACAAACAAAGGCTTACAACCCTTATTAATCAACCAGAAAAACTCGAAGAAAAAGACTTCAGATATCTAACTAATCTGAGGCAAGAATACCCTTATTTTCAAGCTATATCGCCATTAATTACTATTGGTTCAAAAAAATACGCTCCTAATAGCGAGAAGAAAAACTTACAATCCGCAGCTATTTATGCACTAGATAGAAAGCACCTCAAAGAAATTTTAACTAAAGACTACAACTCCAATAGTTCTGAAAAATTCAATGAAGAGCCACAAAAAAACAAAGTAATTAATAATGAAAATAATAAAGTTGTAGGTAGTTCAATAGTTGAAAAACTTCCACTGAAAAATAAAATTCAATCAAATTCAAAAATTGATATTACTCCGACTGCTTCTTCATCGAATCTTCCTGATTCCTTTTTTGAAGAATTATTTAAAGAAATGGAAGCTCTGAAGGTAGAAAAGGAAAATTATCGAAGAACGTTAGATAGATTCGAAGCAAACAATTCCACAATCACAAAGGAAATCATCAGCATTTCCACCCAATTCGAAAACGGCAAAAAAACCAGCTCAAAACCTAAATCTTCAAGTTCGAAAAAAACGAAAACTTCCAGAAAATCGGAGTCAAATAAATCTTCCTCGGATATAACAAAAGTAAATACAAAAAAATCAGTTTCTAAAAAGGTAGAAAAAAAGAAGAAATCTTCTGAAAAAATATTAAAAACGGAAGATCATGATATCATTGAAGAATTAGCTTCAAGAAAAGAATTAAAAATTAGTGACGCTCATAAAAAAGAACAACTCAACATTATTAATAACTTTATCGAGAAAGAGCCCATTCTTACTAAAAGAATAAACACTGATAATCAAGCAAATAAGCAAGAAGCAGAAGATCTTTCGGCAAGCAGCACCAATCTTTCAGACGATGTAGTTTCCGAAACTTTGGCAAAATTGATGATAAAACAAGGCAGAAAACAAAAAGCCATTGATATTTACAAGAAATTAATTTGGAAATTTCCACAAAAAAAGACGTACTTTGTCGAAATTATAGAAGAGTTAAAAAAAGAATCATAAATACATGTTAACATTAATTATTACTTTAATCATTTTAGTTGCCATTTTGTTGGTATTGGTAGTATTAGCTCAAAACTCTAAAGGCGGTGGTTTATCCAGCCAATTTGGAGGTTCAGGTGCTAGTCAAGTAGTAGGTGTGAAAAGAACTGGAGATATTCTAGAAAAAATTACTTGGGTTTTAGCTATTAGTTTAGTCGTATTGAGCTTAGCTTCTTCTTTTGTGATTAAAACAACTACTGTTGACACTGGCTTTACCAGCCCGAACATTAAAAAAGCACAAGACGAAATTTTACTTCCAGGTATGGATGGTGGTAGTGAAGAAGGTTTGTTGCCTCCAGTAGAAGGTGAAGGAAGTACTGAAGGTCAAGAAGGTGGAAATCAGGAATTGATTGAAGGACTTCAAGAATCAGAAGAAGATAATTCGGAAGAATAATCTTTAATAATAGATATTATATTAGAAGGGAATCCGAAAGGCTTCCCTTTTTTTATTTTAGGTTTTTTGAACTTAAGTAAGGTTATGAATAAAACGATATAGAAATCAACTTTTTACTTAAATAAATTTTGAAAATAAAAATATACTCTTAAATTAGTTATAAAATTAAAACTAAACCTTAAAGCTATGACAAGACATTACCTATCCTTCTTTCTTTTTTTTTGTTGTAATATTTTCTTCATGTGAAGAAGAACCTGATCCATGTCAAACACAATCTTCAAATTTAAAGACAGAGATTGCAACTACTGATACTCACTTGAATAACACATTGTACTTTAGTTCTCCAGAGTAAATGCAAACCACTATTGCTAATCTTAAAAACATGAATAGTGAAGAAAGACGGAAATGGGAGAAAAAAAATAATTTTACTTCCTATAAGACAGTGCTAGAAGATATCTTTTCAAAAATTGCAAAACTTAATGAAAATTCTTTGCAGGATGAGATTGAATTTTACAATATCATCGAAAATAATAGTGATGTGATTGAAATAAAAAATGATGCGATAGTGGAAAAAATAGAGAATGAAACGTACCAGTTAATAAGTAATAGATCAGGTATATTTCAGAATTCAACTCTCATTAACAAAGTCGAACATAACTTGCACAACATATATTCAATTGAACATTATAAAAAGAATTCCAATTTCGAAGAATTACTTCCAGTTAAATCTAATGAAATCAAACCAAATATTTCAAATAGAAATTCAAGACCAACTTTTTTAACGGACACGTATACAAATGATAATCCAGGTTGTAAAAGTGATAGACGGTTAATTGCAAAAGTACAATATTTTTACCAAAACGCAAGCTGGGCTGTTCGTAAAACGTGTGCTAGTGGATACTCTTATGATGTTATTTATAACATTGATGCTCCACAGTTATTGCACAGTGTTAAGGCGGAAAGAAAAAGGTTTTGTACATGGTCAACAGTTGATAGATTTTATGAAACAGACATTCAGATTATTGACCATGAATATACAGTTTATACTTTTAATAATAATGAGAATATGAAATTCGGAGTAGCTTTATCTAGGGTAAAGCAGCCAGACATAGGTTTAAATTATAGCACTGGCCCTTCAACATTTGCTCTTACGGATGTATATGGGCCTACAGGTAATTATAACGATGCTGTATTATTAAGAGGCGAAATGAATTTAAGAGATGCAATTGTTAATGAACCTTCGGTAGGATCCAATTTTACACAAAACTATACTGGTTTTGAAAAAGTACAATTTAAAGCATCTAGTACTGGAATAGGAAATAACTTTGTCGAAATATCACTCTAACATGAAAATTATTACAATAACAGTACTTCTAGCGGTAGGCTTCAACTACCAATATTTATTTTCTCAAAACCAAAGTGAAAATAAAGACAACTACTCTAATTTTCAAAATTACATTGATTTTAATATGAAATTAGTTGATTTTGAAAATAGCCTGTATGTTAATGATTTTAAAACCACTGAATTTAAAATAGAAAATGGGATGATCTACAGCATAAACAAACTGATTGGTGTCTCTTTCGGTATCAATGGAGGTGTGATTTTAGGGATTCCATATGAGGATCGTCTACCGGCATATATCAATAGCAGTAATGCTTCCGCTATTAACAACTTTATTGAATATTACCCGGAGATCAATTACCTAGATCAAACCTTGGCTAAAACCAGATTTTATATTGGGCTGCACCCTCAAATTGGCTTTAATATTGCTTATAAATGGAAGCTTAAACTTGGAACTGAAATACGATATTTCTTTAAACCTTTTTTTGAAGAGAGGTCATATTTTGGAAACACCTATAGGGAGGAGGGAGTAGATTACATCTTATTGGGAAATGTAGGACTAAATTATATTTTAAATGAGCATATTTCGATAGGTATTAATTATGATAGAGGAATATCATACTTACGCAGAATACTAATAATAGATTCGGATGGGAATGAACCATATACAAGTTCTGTTACCTACCATAGTTTAGGATTAAACATTTCATACTCATTTTAATCTGTTATGTAAAAGCAAAAAAAAGGAAATTATTTGGATTTCCTTTTTTGTTTGCATCCTTTTTGATATAATTCTATGACTAGATCAGGCATTCAATTTCACTATATATTTTTATCTGTAATCTTTTAGGACGAGTCAAACTAAATACTTCATCATTTTAACCTCTTTTCCCCAACTCAATCACCTCCAACTTTTCCAATTTCCCATTATTAATCTCAAAGCGCATCATGGTTCTGATTTTATGAAAGCCTTGATTACCTGCTGCCCCAGGATTTAGGTAAAGCAAATTTCCATGCTTAGGATCAGGCATTGCTCTAAGGATATGAGAATGACCACAGATAAAAACATCTGGCTTTTCAGATTCAATTAATTTCCTAACTCTTGGATTGTAAGAAGGTGGCTTCCCTCCTATATGCGTCATGAATATTTTTACACCTTCTCTCTCAATGAATAAATTCTCTGGATAAGCCCTTTGAAATTCTGGTGTATCTATGTTGCCATAAACCACTAAAGTTGGGGCAATTTTGTTAAGATTTTCTATTATTTGACCTGTTTCCCCTACATCACCGGCATGCCAGATTTCGTCACAATCTTTGAAATAATTGGGGATAGTTTCATCCCAAAAACCGTGGGTATCGGAAATTAAACCTATTTTCATGTTTTGGAGGTTGTTATTTGGTAACAAATTCTGGAATAGACAGGTATTTTAACCTTAGGTTAAAATCAAAAGATTCCTGCCTTCGCAGGAATGACGTTCTAATCTAATTTTCTCCTTTAACAAAAAGTTAATCTCTATAAATTTTGCAACACAATATTTGAATTAACTTAATCACTAAATTCTGTGCGTCATTCCTGCGAAGGCAGGAATCTTGTCTTATTGAACCGAAGTTTCAATAATCCCTATAAATCCAAATCATCTAAATATGATTTTATAATATTGCCTAATTCCGCAAAATCTTCTTCATAACTTTCTTTACTATTTAGTTTTCCTTTTACGCTTACATAGAACTTAATTTTAGGCTCAGTTCCAGATGGTCTCGCGGAAATCTTACTTCCATCCTCTAAGAAAAATTGCAATACATTTGAAGAAGGGAAATTCAATTTACTTTTATTCCCGCTTCCCAAATTCAAAATAGTAGAATTCTGATAATCGCGAACCTCTAACACTTTAGTTCCTGCTAAACTCTTTGGTGGTTCCTCTCTAAAGCGTGTCATCATTGCTTTTATTTCCTCACTACCTGATTTTCCTTTTTTAGTAATCGAAATCAAATCTTCACGATAGAAACCAAATTTCAAATACATCTCGATCAAGTATTCATAAAGAGTCATTCCTTGGGACTTCACATAAGCAGTCATTTCAGCAATCATAACAGTAGCAGCAACAGCATCTTTATCACGCACATAATCGCTAATCATATAGCCGTAGCTTTCTTCTCCCCCACCTATAAATTTCTTTTTCCCTTCCAAATCACGGATAACAGCTGCGATATTTTTAAAACCAGTTAACGTATCAAAGCATTCTACCTCATATGCATCTGCAATATTTTTAAAGAGCTCTGTGGTTACTATTGTTTTAACAATAAACTGATTTCCATCTAATTTTTCCAAATCACTCCACCTGCTTAATAAATAATAAATCAACAATGAACCGGTCTGATTTCCGTTTAAAAGTTCAAATTCATTCTTACCATTTTTGATAGCAATCCCAACACGATCAGCATCTGGGTCTGTTGCCATCACGATATCGGCATCAACTTTCTTTCCTTTAGCCAAAGCCATTGACATAGCTTCTTTTTCTTCAGGATTTGGATAAACTACAGTTGGGAAATTACCATCAGGTTCAGATTGCTCTTCTACCAAATGCACATTTTTGAATCCATACATTTCCAAGGCTTTAGGCACTAAGGTGATACCGGTTCCATGAATTGAAGAATACACGATATTGATAGATTTATCTTCTTCAGTAGCATCAGGAAAAAGGGATATTTTCTTAACTTCTTCTAAATAAGCTTCATCTATATCCTCCCCAATAGTTTCAATTAATGCATCTTTACCATCAAATTGAACATCATCAATAGAAGAAATGGATTGCACTTCAATCATCACATTCAAATCATGAGGATCAACCATTTGGGCACCATCTGTCCAATAAGCTTTGTATCCATTATATTCTTTAGGATTATGTGAAGCTGTTAAAACCACTCCACTTTTGCACCCTAAATGACGAATAGCAAATGACAATTCAGGTGTTGGTCTTAAACTCTCAAAGAAAAAAACTTTAATATTATTAGCTGTAAATACATTTGCCACCACTTTTGCAAATTCCTCAGCATTATTTCGGCAATCATGTGCAATAGCAACCGAAACACCCTGTTCCGTGAAGGTTTTATTAAGATAATTGCTTAAACCCTGAGTTGCCATACCCAAAGTATATTTATTCATCCGGTTACTCCCCACGCCCATAATCCCTCTTAAGCCACCAGTCCCGAATTCTAAATCTCTATAAAATGATTCTTCAAATTCTTCCTTATTATTTTCCTGAAGGTCTCTGATTTGTTTTTTGGCTGCTTCATCTACTACTTTACTATCTAACCATTGTTTGGCTTTTTCCTGACTTGTCATGATGGTTCTTATATTTTTAATGTTTTATCTATTCAATATATACGTTAGTATTTTTCATGATTTACGCATGATTTATGAAGTTTAAATTACAGAATAATCGATTAGCAAAAAATAAATACTGTTTAAAAAGTGTCTAAAATGAAAAAACCATAGAATTCATTTCTATGGTTTTTAAAAAATTTATTCATCCTTAGCGCAAGCATCAGCTTATTCTTTATTTGAAATTATAAGTAAATATTAGCGTACACGTGTCGCGTGTGCCAATCCTATTTCCTAATTACAAATTCCCTCTCAGCTCCTGTTCTCTTTCAATTGCCTCAAATAAAGCTTTGAAATTTCCTTTACCGAAAGATTTTGCTCCTTTTCTCTGAATAATTTCAAAGAAAACAGTTGGTCTATCCTGAACAGGCTTAGTGAAAATCTGAAGTAAATAGCCTTCATCATCTCTATCTACCAATATATTGTTATCTTTTATTGGCTCAATATCCTCATCGATTTCACCTACTCTTTCAAACAAATCATCATAATAAACTTCTGGAACACGTAAGAATTCAACTCCTCTTTTACGCATTTCGGATACAGTCTCCACTATATCATCCGTAGCAATTGCGATATGCTGAACACCTGCTCCCTTATAAAAATCTATATATTCTTCAATTTGAGATTTCTTTTTTCCTTCTGCCGGTTCATTAATCGGGAATTTTATAAAACCATTTCCATTTGAAACCACTTTTGACATTAAAGCAGTAAAATCTGTGGAAATATCTTTATCATCAAAAGTGATTAAAAGGTTAAAGCCCATTACATCCCTATAAAAATCAACCCATTTATTCATTTCGCCCCAACCAACATTTCCTACACAATGGTCTACATATTTCAAACCAATAGGGCTAGCAGGCAATTCACTTGTTTTTTCGATAAAGCCAGGCAAGAATACACCATTATAATTCTGTCTATTCACAAAGGTATGGATCGTATCTCCATAAGTATGAATGGAAGCCACTGTTACTTCACCATGTTCGTCTTTGATAGTTTTTGGAGGAGTATGAGATTTTGCACCTCTTTTGGTTGTTTCGTTGTATGATAATTCTGCATCATCCACCCAAAGTGCTAAAACTTTTACTCCATCTCCATGTAAATTCACATGTTGAGACACTTCAGTATCAGGAGCTAAGGAAGATGTTAGAACCAAACGGATTTTACCCTGTTGTAACATATACGAACACCTATCTTTAATTCCCGTTTCCGGTCCTGCATAGGCTTTCAACTCAAATCCAAAAGCTGTCTGATAATACATTGCAGATTGCTTTGCATTACCTACATAAAATTCGATATAATCGGTGCCATTAATTGGCAAAAAGTCCTGTTCCATAGTAGTTTAAATCGATTGCATTATTATTTATAACTCAAAATTATGTTTTTTAGGCGGTAATTGAAATAATTCTCAAACTATTCCTAAATAGTCTTCCGTTTACTTGGAAGTTATAAGCAATCTAAAGAATTTTACGTTCAGAAAATAACAGCACTTAAGCATGATAGATATTAAAAGTTTAGACAAGGATTTAACAGCATTGGTAAAAGCAAAAATTGCTTTAAGTAAATTGACTTATGCTGACCAAGACTATGACAAGATTGAAGAAGAGCTTCATGATATGGAAGACGATTTCATAGAAAATTATGGAGAGTATTTGGAAGAAGCATTAGCAGAGGTTCATGATGAATTTTGCCCGGACAATGATGTATTGCTTCCAATCGCCTATTTAGCTGATGAGTATATAGTTAAAGAAGACACTATAGATGTAGCTCCAGGGCAAGGCGTTTTAGTAGAAGCAGATGATTTTGCAAGTGCAAAAGTAACTTTGGCTTTAGCTCCTCAACCTACAAGAATTGTACTACAAGCTGGAAACGACCACAAAGAAGTGGTCTGGAGAGCGGAATAAATAATTATAAAACATCATAAATTGAAATCCTTTTCTATGCCAGAAAAGGATTTTTTTATTTCCAGCGAATTATTGAATATGCTGCATAATGATTAGAAAACAACATTAGAATGCCAATGAATTTCCCTTCCACCTTATACATTTCATAATTTGTATAGTGCTGAAAAGTAAAATTCTTCCCCAATAAAATCATCCAATTTGCCATATGAAGTATCGCAAACAGTCAATTATACAAATCTTCATTTTCTTTTATTAATTATTTCCATTTCCCAATCATCCCTCTATATTTGCAGGGTTTTAAAAAAACTAAAGAAAACTTATGAGCAATATTATCTGGATTGTCCCGATTCTCGGGATTGTGGGACTGATTGTTATGGCTATAAAATCCGCTTGGGTATCGAAACAAGATGCCGGAGACGAAAGGATGACTGAATTAGCCGGCTACATAGCCAAAGGCGCTATGGCTTTTTTAAGAGCTGAATGGAAAGTGATGTTCTATTTTGTAATAATTGCTGGTATTTTGCTAGCTTATTCAGGAACATTAGTAGAAACTTCCTCTTGGGTGATTTCTATTTCATTTGTGATAGGTGCAGTATTTTCAGCCTTTGCAGGATATGTTGGGATGAACATCGCAACAAAAGCGAATGTTAGAACCACACAAGCTGCAAAAACTAGTTTAGCAAAAGCCTTAAAAGTATCTTTTTCTGGCGGTACTGTAATGGGATTAGGAGTTGCAGGTCTTGCCGTTTTCGGAATGGGTATATTGTTTATTTTCTTATATAATATGTATGTAATCCAAACCGGTGGAGATGTTAACGGTTTGGAAATGGAAAAAGCATTGGAAGTATTAGCTGGTTTCTCTTTAGGAGCTGAGTCTATTGCCTTATTTGCTCGTGTTGGTGGTGGTATTTATACAAAGGCTGCTGACGTTGGAGCTGATTTAGTGGGTAAAGTAGAAGCTGGTATTCCTGAGGATGATCCAAGAAACCCTGCTACCATTGCAGATAATGTTGGGGATAACGTAGGTGATGTTGCGGGTATGGGTGCCGATTTATTTGGTTCATATGTGGCTACAATTTTAGCCTCTATGGTTTTAGGTAGAGAAATTATTTCTGATGACCAATTTGGCGGTATTGCCCCTATCTTGCTTCCAATGATTATTGCTGGTATGGGATTAGTATTCTCAATTGTTGGTACATTATTCGTAAGAATATCCAAAGAAACTGATAGCGTTCAAAAGGCACTTAACTGGGGTAACTGGTCATCTATCATATTGACCGTTATAGCTTCTTTTTTCCTAGTAACCTGGATGCTTCCTGAAACCATGATTATTAGAGATTATGCATTCACCAATATGGATGTTTTCTGGGCAATCTTCACAGGTTTGATAGTTGGCGCTTTGATGAGCATAATTACAGAATATTATACTGCCATGGGCAGAAAACCTGTTTTATCCATTGTTAAACAATCTAGCACTGGTGCTGCAACAAATATCATTGGTGGATTAGCTGTAGGTATGCAATCAACTGTTTTACCAATTTTAGTTTTAGCAACCGGTATAGTAGTTTCCTATTCTTTTGCAGGTCTTTATGGTGTAGCAATTGCTGCTGCAGGTATGATGGCTACAACTGCTATGCAATTAGCCATTGATGCTTTTGGACCAATTGCAGATAACGCAGGTGGTATAGCTGAAATGAGTGGCTTACCTGAAGAAGTAAGAGACAGAACGGATAATTTGGATGCTGTAGGAAATACAACTGCTGCAACGGGTAAAGGTTTTGCCATTGCTTCAGCAGCCTTAACTGCATTAGCGCTTTTTGCTGCTTTCGTTGGTATTTCAGGAATTGACTCAATTGATATTTATAAAGCACCAGTTTTAGCTGCTTTATTTGTAGGTGGAATGATTCCATTTATCTTCTCTTCATTAGCAATTGCAGCAGTTGGTAGAGCTGCTATGGACATGGTTCAGGAAGTAAGAAGACAATTCAAAGAAATGCCAGGCATTATGGAAGGCACTACTAAGCCTGAATATGAAAAATGTGTGGATATTTCTACAAAAGCTTCTATTCGTGAAATGATTTTACCAGGTGCAATTGCATTAATCACTCCTTTATTGGTAGGATTCGGACTGAAAGGCGTATTTGCAGATACTTCATCAGCTGAAATCTTAGGTGGTTTATTAGCGGGTGTTACCGTTTCAGGTGTATTGATGGGTATTTTCCAAAACAATGCTGGTGGTGCTTGGGATAATGCTAAGAAATCATTTGAGAAAGGTGTAGAAATCAATGGTAAAATGCAGTATAAAGGTTCTGAAGCACATAAAGCTTCAGTTACTGGTGATACTGTAGGTGATCCATTCAAAGATACTTCAGGTCCTTCAATGAATATTTTGATTAAATTAATGTCAATTGTAGCATTAGTAATTGCTCCTCATATTTCTGTTAAAGATCACAGCACTGCGGCAATAAAAAAGGAAGTGAAAGAAGTAGTAGTTGAAAAAAGCGAAATAATCAAAGCTGAAAAATAATTTTTAAAATCAATGAATTTGAAAAGGTTAGTCAGTTTTCTGGCTAACCTTTTTTTGCTTTCATGACGAATGCAATAAAATATACTGCTTAAACTTCCCTAGGTATATTTAATTCCCTTCAATACGTAACTGATTCAATCTTCTTCGAGTCAGGAACTCATCTCAACTATATGGAATCTAATATTTAATTTCCGCCACCCTATTTTTGGTACTGAATATCAGAAAGATACAAAAGTTACCCTTATAATTACCTAATAGACACTATTCAAAGGATACCTTGAAGAAATTCACAACATTTGTACAAAAAATAAAATAGTTCTAGGATATATTATATGTTTAGTCTCATCTTTGCAAAAAAATATATAATCTTATAAAATGAAAAGAAAATTACTAGCAATGTTGAGCATTGCAATGATGTTTCAAGCCTGTCAGGAAGACAAGGTGTTGGAAAATGAGAACCCCAATCTAAGTATTGAAGAATAATATCAAGAAAATGGATTAACCGAAACAAAGTTAGGTGAGAAACTTGAAAACCCATATAGCGTGAGCAATATGAGTGTGGCTTATGAAAGCTTGGCAAAATAAAACAACCGTTTGAATTTTAGCAGCGATATCATTCAAACAACACATTATTATCTTAAATTCTTTGTAAGTTCAGCAGAGCATTATGATGAACTCCAATCTGATTCATTGGATTTATTTGAATATCCCTTGGATTATGAAATTGAATCTTACGGTGATTATTTTATGGACGAAGAGGACAGTCAGGAAGGTAAGTGGTATTATACTGTTGTATCAAAAGATTATGAATTTCATAACTTAGAGTACGAAATACTGGAAGACTTATTTATGGAAGATGGATTAGGAGATGAAAGTGGTAGAGTATCACAAGCACTTACTGGCTTTTATTATCAATTAGAAGACGAATCTTTAAGGCTTACTGGATTATTGCCTAATGATAACGATGGTGAAAGTCAAAGAATGCCGCCTTCAAGAACTCCTACAGGCAGATTACAAGTAAGAAATACCGAAGCAAATACTTTAATACCTGTAGTGGGCGTTAAAGTAAAAACAAGAAGATTGGCAAAGTTAGGACATGGGTGGACAAACGGTGCAGGTAATTATACTGTGAACAAATCTTACCGTTACGATGTACACTACAGCGTATCATTTGAAAATCAAAGTGGTTTTAAGGTTTGGAATACCTTATTAGATATAAACCCTAGATTGTTATCTGAAAATAATAATAGACAAAGAGCTTTCGTCCTTGATCTATTCGAAGCTTACTTTTGGGATTAAATAAAAAAAAATGAAAAACTTAATATTATTATTTGGACTGATTCTTCTGGTTAGCTGTGATCCAGAATACTGTGCTAATTACATCATTGAAAATCAATATAATGAAGATATAGAAGTGAAATTCTATTCTGATGGAACAGAATCAAATTTTGAAATACCTTCAAAACAAGAAGTATATGTATTAGAAAATGCATGTGGAAATTCTGGCGGACCTGATATATTAGATCTTCAAAATGAAGATTCAATTTTAGTATTTTCTAATAATGTAAACTTAGCTACTTTTTATCCGGGTGATCCTATATATCAAACTGAAAATGAAGAGATTTGGCAAATGACTACTGATGGAACATATGATTACACTTTTAGATTTAAAATTTCTGAAGATAATTTAAGTGTAGAATAAAATCTCATTCTAACGCTAAAATGATTTTAAACTAAACCTTCCAGCATTCAAAAATACTGGAAGGTTTTTTTATGATTTATAACGAAATGAATGTTCTTGATTTGAGCATATAGAATATTCTCATACCAATTCCTAATGCTTTTATTGTAATTGCAGCAAATCATTTATATTTTGCTGATACTTTTTAAAGCGTTACAAATCTAAACCTAATGGCAGAAAGAAATTCTCAAGAAAACGGACAAAAGAAGAAGTTTTCACTTAAAAAATATATCCGTATAGATTTTAAGACCCTTCAAGGTAGAATTACCATTGGTTTTCTTCTAATGGGAGCCTTCGCCGTAATCATATTGATTAGCAGTAATTATTCGTGGCAAAAACAAGTTAATAAGGCAAAGGAATTAATTACTCTAAATAAAAATAGTAGTACGCTAGCTTCTGAAATTCAACAATTGGTGGATTTAACCACTATTTTATCTTTTAGATACATCAGCACTGAAGATGAATTCTTCAAAAATGATATAGAAAACCGCTGGTTCAATGACATTTATCCTAAAGTAGATGAATTAGACAGTTTGGTTAGGGAATTTGGCAATGAAAAAGTAATCACTTTCACAGAAGAATTGAATGCTCATTTACCAAATATCAAAAGCAAACAAAAAGAAGCAATTTCAGAATTAAGTTACGAGGAGTTAAATAAAGAGGAAGTCATTGATGATATAATTCATTTGACATTCCTAATCAATAAGATAAAAGAAGAATTAGCAAAAGCTGAACAGCAAACATTACAGGAAATACAACAAGCAGAACAGAATATTCCTTTAATGCTTACCATTGAATTTATTATTGCCTTTATAATTAGTGTAATAATTGCTTTATATATAATTCGTTCTGTCTTATTTAGGATCAAATATTTAAAAGTAAATATTCGAGAATTGGCACATGGAAATCTGCCTGAGGAAATGAAGGAATCTGATGATGAATTGAACTCCATCATTAAAGCCCTTAATGAACTAACGGTAAATCTTAAAGGGATCACAAAATTTGCAGATGAAGTTGGAATAGGAGATTTCAGAACAGATATCACTGTATTTGAAAATCAAGGTCACTTAGGACAATCCTTGGCAGAAATGCGCAATGAACTGCAAAATGTAGCGGAGCAAGACAAAAGAAGGGTTTGGTTTAATGAAGGGATTGCCAAATTTGGAGATATACTCCGTAAAAACGATGATAATATTGAAAATTTATCAGCAAAGCTGATTTCCGAATTAGTAGAATATACAGACTCCATTCAAGGATCTCTTTTTATTGTTAATAAAGAGGATGAACAAAATATTAAGATTGTTCTAAAAGGAGCCTATGCTTACCACCGTCAAAAATTCCTAGAAAAAGAAATAAACCCAGGACAGGGATTAGTAGGTCAATGTTATTTAGAAAAAGAATACATTTATTTATCTGAAATTCCAGAGAACTATGTTTCCATTCGTTCTGGATTAGGCGAAGCAAACCCTACTCACATTTTGATAAGCCCAATGAAATTGAATGAAGAAGTGTTCGGTATCATTGAATTGGCTTCTTTCCATCCGTATGAAGATTACCATAATGAATTTATAGAGAAAGTTGGTGAAAGCATTGCCTCTACTTTCCAAGGACTTCAAGTTTCATTGGAAACCAAAAAACTTTTGGAGGAATCTCAAATGAAAGCCGAACAATTACAGGCTCAGGAAGAAGAAATGCGCCAAAATGCTGAGGAACTCGAAGCTACACAAGAAGAAATGGAAAGGCAAAGCCGTGAAATGGGTGCTTTTAATCAAGCGGTTAGTATTTCTACTATGGTGGCTGAATTTGACAAAAACGGAAAAATCCTTGAAATCAATAGCCAAGTAGAATTGCAAACAGGCTGGGATAGTGAAGATTTAATCGGATTTGACAGAAAAAAATTGCTCCAAGACGAGGAAGATGTAGACTGGAACCAAACTTGGATTGACATTACAGAAAACATGTCGATGAGTAAGTCTGCTAAATTGCTGAACAAACACGGTCAAGAAATGCCAGTCGTGGCACATTGCATGCCTGTTTCTGACGAAAATGGAAATCCAGTAAAAATTGCTTGCATATTTATTAAGAAAGAAAAGTTTTAAGAACATAATAATTTAAGAGCTGTTATAGAATTCTTAAAGGCTCCGACTTGAAAGAATTTGCAAAACTCATAACATCACTCGACCAAAGCAATAAAACCAATGATAAGGTCAATGCTTTAAAAAGCTATTTTCAAGTTGCCAATGATAAAGATAAAATCTGGACATTGGCACTTTTCACGCATAGAAAGCCCAAAAGAACAGTCAATACAAGCTTGCTTAAAGAATGGATAATTGAATGGACAGGTATACCGGAATGGCTTTTTCAGGAATCTTACCATGTGGTAGGTGATTTAGCAGAAACTATTGCACTCTTATTGGCTTCAGACGAAGCGGATAATAAAGAAATTGATAATCCCCTTTCCTATTACATTGAAACTTTAATCAACCTTAGAGATAAAACTCAAGATGAAAAAAAAGCAGAGCTTCAGTTAATTTATGATGAATTAGACCAACAGGAAAGATTCGTTTTTACCAAAATCATGACTGGTGGCTGGAGAGTTGGTGTTTCCCAAAACCTGATTACCAAAGCAATAAGTGAAGCTTTTGAAATTGATAAATCTATTATAGCACATCGATTGATGGGTAACTGGACTCCTCAACACAATACATTTCAAGAACTAATCTTAGAAGAAAGTCAAAACGATTTAGCCTCTCGCCCCTATCCTTTTTATTTAGCTCATCCAATTGAAACAGAAGAAATTCAAAAAGATTTAAATCCTGAAGATTGGCAAGCGGAATGGAAATGGGATGGCATTCGAGGACAAATTATTAAAAGAAATGATGAAGTTTTTATTTGGAGCCGAGGTGAAGAATTGGTCACTGAAAAATTTCCAGAGCTTGCGGAAATGGCTAAAAACCTTCCAAATGGTACTGTATTAGATGGAGAAATTACAGCTTTCGAACATGGTGAACCACTTTCATTTGGAGTTCTACAAACCAGGATAGGCAGAAAAAACATAACAAAAAACCTATTAAAGAAAGCTCCAGTGGTTTTTATCTGTTATGATTTAATTGAATTTCAAGGTAAAGATATCCGCTATGAGTCTTTGCGAAATAGGATACAACATCTACAGAAGCTTATATCAGAAATTAATAATTCTCTTCTGCTTGCTTCTGAAAGCATTGATTTCACTAGTTGGAATGAATTAATAGAGATTCGCAAAAAATCAAGAAGCTTGAAAACAGAAGGTTTAATGCTCAAAAGGAAAGATTCCATTTATGAAGCGGGCAGAAAAAGAGGCAGCTGGTGGAAATGGAAAATTGCCCCCCTCACCATTGATGGAGTTATGATTTATGCCCAAAAAGGCCACGGAAGAAGGGCTGATTTGTATTCTGATTATACACTAGCCGTTTGGAATGAGGATGAACTGATTCCTTTTGCGAAAGCATATTCAGGTTTAAGCGATGCCGAAATGAAAAAAGTAGATGCCTTTGTGAAGAAAAATACCAAAGAGAAATTTGGTCCTGTTAGAACCGTAAAGCCTGAACTGGTTTTTGAAATTGCCTTTGAAGGTATTCAAGCTTCAAACAGACACAAATCTGGCATTGCACTTCGATTTCCCCGTATAAAACGTTGGAGACAAGACAAGCCTATTTCCGAAGCTAATAAATTAACCGACCTGCAAGAATTACTAGAAAAATATGGATAAGCGCATCAAAGCAGGCATCAATTGGTTTGAAAGGAAAGGCTGGAAACCCTTCCCATTTCAAATTGAAACCTGGGAGAAGTTCCTTGCTGGACATTCTGGTCTGCTCAATGCTCCAACCGGTAGCGGTAAAACTTATGCACTTTGGATTGGCTATCTGATTTCCAAACTTCATGAAAAACCGAAAAAAGGATTGAAATTTTTATGGGTCCTACCTTTGAGAGCTTTGTCTAAAGATATTCAATCGGCCATGCAAGAGGCAACTCAAGATTTTGAATTTGACTGGAAAATTGAAATCCGAACGGGAGACACTTCTACCAAAGACCGGCAAAGACAAAAGAATACACCCCCTGATTGTTTAATCACGACTCCTGAAAGCTTGCATCTGTTGCTAAGCCAGAAAAATTCAACTGAATATTTCAAAAATCTCGAAGCTGTAGTTGTAGATGAGTGGCATGAACTCTTAGGAAGTAAAAGAGGGATTCAAGTCGAATTAGCTCTCTCCTCTTTTAAAGAATTCAGTGAAAATCAATTGAAAATTTGGGGTATTTCAGCCACTATTGGAAATCTACCTGAAGCTCAAAAAGTACTACTGGGTGCAAATGAAAAAGCAGGAAAATTCATTAGCGCCAATTTGGATAAAGAAATCAAAATCGAATCCATTTTACCAGATGAGGTTGAAAAATATCCATGGGCTGGGCATTTAGGAATAAAATTGATTGACAAAGTTTTACCCATCATTCATGCTAATAAAACCACTTTAATTTTCACAAATACCCGTTCACAAACAGAGATTTGGTATCAGCAATTGCTGAATAAAGACCCTGAATTAGCTGGAGCTATCGCAATGCATCATGGTTCGCTTAATAATCACATCAGAACATGGGTGGAAGAAGCGCTTCATAGCGGACAAATTAAGGTGGTGGTATGTACTTCCAGTTTGGATTTAGGAGTTGATTTTCGTCCTGTGGACACCATCATTCAAGTAGGTGGGCCAAAGGGTGTGGCGCGATTTGCGCAAAGAGCAGGAAGAAGTGGCCACCGACCAGGAGAAATCAGCAAGATTTATTTTCTACCTACTCATTCCCTTGAATTAATTGAAGGTGCGGCCTTACGAACTGCTATTGAAGAAAAAGATTTTGAAGCCAGAATCCCCATTCAAATGGCTTTGGATGTACTTCTTCAATTTATGGTGACACTAGCAGTAGGTGATGGATTTGAGCCGGATAAACTCTACAAGCAAATCAAAAACACATTTTGCTATCAAAAAATAACCAAAAAAGTCTGGCAATGGCTTTTGAGCTTTTTGAAAACTGGAGGGGAAAGTTTATCGGCTTACGATGAATATCATAAAACTATCACCGAGGAAGGCAAGATAAAAGTCATCAATAAACGAATGGCCATGCGTCATCGTTTATCTATTGGTACAATCGTGGGCGATCAGGTGCTGAATGTGAAATATGTAAAAGGTGGACATCTAGGGACCATAGAGGAATATTTTATCAGTAAATTGAAACCTGGTGATGTGTTTTGGTTTTCTGGAAAAGCATTAGAATATATTCGATTGAAAGATATGACCGTTCAGGTCAAGAAAAGCAAAAGAAAAACAGGACAAATTCCTCAGTGGATGGGTGGAAGAATGCCGCTTTCCTCTCAGTTATCTTTTCATATCAGACAGAAATTAGAAAAGCTAAGAAAGAATGAACTTGATGAAATTGAGCTTATAAAAATTCAGCCTTTAATCGAAAGACAGAAAGAACTTTCCATAGTACCCAATGCAAATGAATTGTTGATAGAATCTGTCATTTCAAAAGAAGGCTTTCATATTTTCATATTTCCTTTTGAAGGTCGATTCATACATGAAGTGTTGGCTGGTTTAATTGCCTACAGAATCAGCATTTCGCAGCCCATTACATTCTCTATAGCCATGAATGATTATGGATTCGAGTTATTAACTGATGAAGTGTTCGATTTTGAAGAAATGCTATCCTTGGATTTATTCTCCTTAGAAAATGTAAAAGAAGATATTTTACTGGGCATAAATGAAACTGAAATGGCAAAGAGAAAATTTAGAGATATAGCATCCATCTCTGGCCTAATTTTCAGAGGATTTCCTGGGAAAAACATAAAAGAAAAGCATATTCAAGCTTCTTCTTCCATTTTATTTGATGTGTTTTCAGAATATGAGCCTGAGAATTTATTGCTTCAACAAGCCCACAGAGAAGTAATTCAACAACAATTGGAAGAAGATCGATTATTGAAATCCCTTAAGAAAATCAACAGTCAAAAAATCATTTATAATAAAACCTCTAAACCCACTCCTTTTGCTTTCCCCATCATGGTGGATAGGTTGAGAGAAAAATTTTCAACAGAAACTATAGAAGAAAGAGTAGCAAAAATGCAACTACAATTAGAAAGTTTATGATTTTAATTTTACATTTGAAAGCAAAATATTTAAAGAGAGATGAAAAAAATAAGCTTATTAGCAGTATTAATCGGAATTAGCTTAAGTGCTTTGGCACAGACAGACATTACTGGGAAATGGAAAACCATTGATGACGAAACAGGAGAAGTGAAGAGTATCGTAGATATTTACGAAAAAGATGGTAAAATTTATGGTAAAATTACCAAACTTTTCAGGGGCCCAGACGAAGAGCAAGACCCAATTTGTGAGGTTTGTCCTGGAGATAGAAAAAACAAAAAAATCATAGGGATGGAAATCATCCGCGGAATGGAATGGGATAGTGATGATGAAAGATATGAAGATGGCGAAATCATGGATCCAAAAGATGGCGAAACCTACGATTGCGTGATCTGGAAAGAGGGAGATGAATTAAAAGTTAGAGGTTATGTTGCCTTTTTCTATAGAACGCAAACTTGGAAAAAAGTAGACTAATCAATTGGAACTCAAATTAGCAGGAGAAAAATTACTCCTGTCAGAAGAAAAGATTATTTATTGGTCAGTTCAGCAAACTGCCTTTATTGCTGATTTGCATTTAGGTAAAACCACGCACTTCAGAAAGTCAGGAATAGCTGTTCCTCCAGCGATAATAAAAGCTGAAATTGACCGAATTGAAAATATCATATCAAAATTTCGCCCGAAAAGAATATTCTTTTTGGGCGATTTATTTCATAGCGATTTAAATCATGAATGGAATATTTTCAATCAGTTTCTAGAACAACACACAAAAATCGAATTTATTTTGATTAAAGGCAATCATGATATATTAAATGAGAGCGTTTATAAACTGAGCCATCTTAAAATAGAAAAAGAACCCTATCAACTGAATCCGTTTATTTTGAGTCATCATCCTCTTAAAATCGATACAGCAGAGAAAGAAATAATTAATTTATGTGGACATTTACACCCAGGAATTAGCATAAAAGGAAAAGGTAGATCCTATTTAAGTCTGCCCTGCTTTTATCAGGATGAAAAGCAATTAATTTTACCTGCATTCGGCAGATTTACAGGATTAGCTAAAATAAAACCAAAAAAAGGAAGCAGTGTCTTTGCCGTTTTGAATGATTCGATAAAGAAAATAGTTTAGTAAAGAAAATTAAAATTCATCTAGACACATCTGATTGTAAGAAATCAAAGCCTTTTACATTCGAATATTTATAAAAAATTACGTATTATTATAATTATTTTCAAGGAAGGGGTTACCAAACCCCTTCGAGAAGTATAAACAAATGAAATTAACTGATAAGCAAATCATAGAAAACATCAAATTAGGTGATGAATCTGCTTTAGATTATCTCTATAAGCAGCATTACAAAATGATGTTACGTATGATTATTAGAAATAATGGAACAGAGCAAGAGGCTTTGGACATTTTTCAAGATGCTTTGATTGTTTTTTGGCAAAAGGCCATGGATATAAATTTCGAATTATCTTCGAAAATCAGTACTTATCTTTATAGTGTTTGTAAAAACCTCTGGCGAAAAGAGCTAGAACGTAAAAAGAAATTTGAAGAAAGTGATAAAGAAGAAAGCGAATACAACCAATTAGAAAGTCAAGAAATGGTGAAAATCATTCATGAGTGTATAAATGAGCTTGGAGATTCGTGTAAACAAATTTTGAGTTACCATTATTTTGATGGATTGTCGATGGATCAAATCGCAAAAAAAATGGGGCTAGCAAATAGCGATACTGCTAAAACAAAAAGATATAAATGTAAAAAAAGGCTGGATGATTTAATTCGTACAAGATACAAAGCCAGCGACTTTTTAGACTAAAAATTATGAGTGAAACCAATTATTTTCGCTTAATAGAAGCATACTTCGAGGGGAGCATCTCCCCTGCTGAAAAAGTTCTGCTTGATGCTAAAATCAATTCTGATCCATTAGTAAAAGCTGAATTTAATTTACAACAAAATATTATTAATGGAATATCCAACAGTAGAAAATTAGCTCTTAAATCTAGACTTGCATCAATTGAATTACCTACAACCACAGGGATATTGAGTGGCAGTAGTGTTAAATGGCTTGCAGGAACCGTTGCTGGAGTTACTTTATTCGGAACTATTTTGTATTGGTCTTTAATTTCATTAGACAATAATATTAAGCCCATTGATTTAAAAATGGATCAAAAAATCGTTTTTAGAAACGAAACTACTGTAGGATTTCCAATTCTAATGGAGAAAAAAAATAAAGAATTAAAAGATAATATTTTAAGTAATTCTCAAGATAAAAGTGATAAAGAAGGTGAAAAAATAGCAGTGGAATCTTCAGAAAAGGTAATCACTGCGAAAGTACAACCTCAATCCTTGATGTCTTTTGAAGACGATATAATATTTACTGACCAAAGAGACGATGACGAATTAAAAAGCATTGATAGTCGTGATATAGCTCATAATAGAGCTGACAAAACAGAAATAGAGTTTTTAGATCCTATTAACAATTCAGAAAACTTCAATTATAGATATTTTAATTCAAAATTATATTTATATGGTGATTTTAAAGAAATGCCTTATCAGATAATTGAATTAAATGATAAAGGCAAAAAACAGTTATTTCTTAGCCATAATAAAGAAATTTATATCATTCATGACAATACGACTGAAATAACTGAATTACGAAAAATACAAGATGATATGCTGAAAATGGAAATTCAGCTAATTGTTGAAGAATAAAATAAAGCTTTTAAAAACATAATCAAAAAGCTTTTCATGAAAATGGAAAGCTTTTTTTCGTTTTTTACTAATTTAATAAGCTAAGCATAAATAAATTCTTATTTTTGAACTTTCAAATATGAGCAAAGAGAAAAAATATAGAAAGAAAAAGAAATTAGGGCATTATCCTTTTATCAGTGTTATTTTAAGTATGACATTGGCACTTTTTATATTAGGATTATTTGCACTTCTGATTACCACCACGACATCACTTACAAAAGTCATTCAGCAAAATGTGGAAATGCAGGTTTATTTAAACCCTAATCTATCGGAACCACAGCAACTAAGAATAAGTAAATCACTTGCTTCTCGAGAGTACATTCTTAAAGAAGAAAATATTGAGAGCATCCGCTTTATTTCTAAAAAAGAAGCTGCAGAAAAATTTATTGAAGAAACTGGGGAAGATTTCATGCAATTTCTTGGTGATAATCCTTTGAAAGACGCCTACATAGTTAAGATATCTTCTGATTTTCATTCCTCTCAAAAAATGAAAGAAATTCAAAAAGACATAGAAAACATTAGTGGTGTTTTTGAAGTAATTTATACCAATAATATGGTACAAAGCATAAATGAGAATATTACTAAAATTAGTATCGTTCTCTTGAGTATTTCTATTTTATTGTTTATTGTAATCGGGATTCTTATTAATAATACTATAAAATTGGCATTATTTTCCCAACGATTCTTGATTAGGAGTATGCAACTGGTAGGTGCCACTAAAGGATTTATCAGAAAACCATTTATCTATCGTTCAATCTTGCACGGTATGATATCGGCTATCATAGCTGGTGGATTACTTTTTGGATTGCTTACTTACGGGAGTCAACAATTAGAAGGATTAGCTGAATTACAAAATCAAGAAATGCTCTTAATTATTTTAGGTGGACTATTAATTACTGGTGTTTTTATTGCAAGTTTTAGTACATACAGAGCCATGCAGAAGTATATGGCACTATCGTTAGATGAATTATATTAATAAGTACAATTAAATAATTACACGAGAATTTGTAGAAATTCTCCAATTTTTAAAATCAAATAATAATTTTTTGTGTAATTAAAGATCAGATATCAAACAATACTTTCTATGTCAGAAAAAAACAAATTAGCATTCGGTAAAAGCAATTATATTATAATGATTGCTGGTATTTTAACCTTAATTCTTGGATTTATTGTGATGACTTTAGATTCCACTCAATATGGTTTCGGATTTTTAGGATTAACTCTTGGACCGATTATCGTATTTATTGGATTTATTATTGAAATATTTGCTATCCTTAAAAAGCCTAAACATTAAAAATGGGATTATTAGAAGCTATCATCCTTGGAATAATCCAGGGATTAACAGAGTTTTTACCTGTTAGTAGTAGTGGACATCTTGAGATAGGTGCAGTTTTATTAAATGCCCATACTTCAGAAAGTTTACTGTTTTCAGTTTTGGTGCACGCTGCTACTGCCTTATCTACCATAATTGTATTCAGGAAAGATATCGCCAGTATTTTTAAAGGTATTTTTACCTTTAAATGGAATGATTCGTACGATTTTGCAGCGAAAATTATTATCTCTATGATACCAATTGGAATTGTAGGCGTATTTTTTGAAAAACAAGTAGCTAGTTTTTTTACTGGCAATCTCTTACTGGTTGGAAGCATGCTTTTAGTGACCTCTGTTTTACTAGCATTTACTCAAACTGTAAAAAATCAACAAGGAGGTCCAGTTAGTTATTGGCAAGCAATTATTATCGGTATTGCCCAAGCAATAGCCATATTGCCAGGGATTTCAAGAGCGGGTTCTACTATTGCTACAGCTTTATTATTAGGTGTAAACAAAGAAAAAGCAGCCAGATTCTCCTTTCTTATGGTTCTGATACCAATATTAGGTGCATCTCTCTTGAAAGTATTAGATTACATTGAAGCCCCTGCAGCCGCAAATCAAACTAGTGGATTTGTACTTTTCATGGGATTCATCATGGCTTTTGTAGCTGGATTATTTGCTTGCAAGGCAATGATTAAAATCGTTAAAGAAGGAAAACTGATTTATTTCTCCATCTACTGTGCTATTGTTGGAAGTATTGCAATTATTAGCCAGTTAATATGATTGAGGAAGCAAACAGCTACAATGAAGGAAAGGTTTTATTAATCGATAAACCCCTAACATGGACATCATTTGATGTGGTGAAAAAGCTAAAATTCGCTCTAAAAGTAAAGAAAATTGGTCATGCAGGCACTCTTGATCCACTTGCAACTGGTTTATTAATTTTGTGTACAGGGAAGATGACCAAATCTATCGAAAAATATCAGGCTCAAGAGAAAGAATATACAGGAGAGTTTACTTTAGGCTACACCACTCCCTCCTACGATTTAGAAACTGAACCAGAATTTCAAAGTAAAACTGATCATCTTTCAATTAAAGAAATACAGGATGCAACTAAAACTTTTATAGGTGAAGTTGAGCAAACACCTCCTATCTTTTCGGCCGTTAAAACGGGTGGTAAAAGGGCCTATTCTTTAGCGCGGGAAGGAAAAGAGGTAAAGTTAAAATCTAGAATCGTTACCATTAGTGAATTTGGAATCACATCTTTTGAAGAAAATAAGGTTACTTTCAAAGTTCGCTGTTCAAAAGGAACATACATTAGAAGCCTAGCATACGATTTTGGAGAAAAATTAGGAGTTGGAGCCTATTTATCAGCATTAAGAAGAACAAAAATTGGTGATTTCTCCGTTAATGATGCTGAAGATTTAAATGAATTTGTGAATAACAATAAAGTAAACACAAATGATCGTCCATAACGGATTTGAAAATTTAGAAGGCATCAAAAATGCTGTGGTCACCATCGGAACTTTCGATGGTATACACTTGGGTCATCAGGAAATTATTAGCAGAATAATAGAACTCGCTAAATCAATTAATGGTGAAACAGCCCTGGTTACATTCTGGCCACATCCAAGATATGTATTGAGCCAAAATAGTGACGAAATGAAATTGCTCACTACTTTCGATGAGAAAGCAGAAATTTTATCACAACTTGGTTTAGATCATATTGTAAGAGTAAATTTCACTAAAGAATTTTCCCAGTGGACATCCGAACAGTTTATTCAACGTATTATTATTTCAGCCTTACACACCAAAAGATTAGTAATAGGCTATGATCATCGATTTGGAAAAGACAGAGAAGGTGGTTTTGAACATTTAAAACAACATTCAGGAAGATATGGCTTTGAAGTTGAAGAAATATCAAAGCAAACCATTGATGATGTAGGGATAAGTTCCACCAAAATAAGAAATGCAGTAGAAGCTGGCAAGGTGGAATTAGCGCATGATTTTTTGGGAAGATTCTATGAAATTAACGGTAAAGTTGTAGGTGGTGATAAAATTGGGAAAACTTTGGGCTTCGCAACTGCTAATATTCAAATAGAAGAAACCTACAAATTAATTCCTGCTGATGGGGCATATGCAGTTATAGCAGAGGTTAATAACCAGCAATACAAGGGGATGCTAAATATTGGATTTAGACCTACTATTGATGGTAAGACTAAGAAAATAGAAGCTAATATTTTTGATTTCAATGAGGATATCTACGGTGAAAAAATAAAGATAAGTTTTATCAAGCGATTGAGAGATGAAGTTAAATTTGACTCTAAAGTAGATTTAAGTAATCAGCTTCAAAAAGATAAAGAAAGAGCCTTGCAAATATTAAATCTGCATAGGCAAAAACAATAAAGTATTTAGCGTAGAGATTACACAATATTACAGCATACTATTAAACATAAAAATATGATTAATAAAGTAGTAAAAAATGCTTCCGAAGCAGTAAAAGACATACCAGATAATGCAGTTCTAATGTTTGGTGGTTTTGGATTATGTGGAATTCCTGAGAACAGTATTCAGGCACTATTGGAAACGAAGGTAAAAGGACTTACTTGCATTTCGAATAATGCTGGGGTGGATGATTTCGGTATCGGCTTATTGCTTAAAACGCATCAAGTAAAAAAAATGATTTCTTCTTATGTGGGCGAAAATGCTGAATTTGAAAGACAGTTACTATCTGGAGAATTAGATGTAGAATTGATACCCCAAGGAACTTTGGCAGAAAGAGTAAGAGCTGGCGGTGCAGGTATTCCTGCATTTTACACTCCTGCTGGTTTTGGAACTGAAGTGGCAGAAGGAAAAGAAACACGTGAATTCGATGGAAAAATGTACCTTCTGGAAAAGGGATTAGTGGCAGATTTTGCATTAGTAAAAGCTTGGAAAGGTGATACCGCAGGGAATTTAGTTTTCAAAGGAACTGCAAGGAATTTCAATCCAATGATGGCAGCTGCAGGTAAAATTACAATTGCAGAAGTAGAAGAATTAGTTCCGGCAGGAGAATTAAACCCGAATGACATCCATACTCCTGGAATTTACGTTCAGCGTATTTTCGAAGGTAAAAAGTATGAAAAAAGAATTGAACAAAGAACTGTAAAGTCTTAAGATATGGCACTTGATAAAATTGGAATAGCAAAAAGAATAGCACAGGAAGTTCAAGATGGAATGTACATCAACCTAGGTATTGGAATCCCTACTCTGGTTGCCAACTACATTCCAGATGCTTTAGATGTTGTTTTGCAATCGGAAAATGGTCTTTTGGGCATTGGTCAATTTCCTACGGAGGATGAAGTAGATGCTGACCTAATCAATGCAGGCAAACAAACCATTACGATGCGTGATGGCTCCGTATTGTTTGACTCAGCGGAAAGCTTTGCCATGATTAGAGGCGGACATGTGGATTTGACTATTTTAGGGGCAATGGAAGTTTCAGAAAACGGAGACATTTCTAACTGGAAAATCCCTGGGAAAATGGTTAAAGGAATGGGTGGTGCTATGGATTTAGTGGCCTCTGCAAAAAATATTATTGTGGCCATGCAACACACCAGCAGAGATGGTGAATCTAAACTTCTCAAAGAATGTAGCTTGCCAATTACTGGCTTACAGTGTGTAAAAAAAATCGTTACAAACTTAGCCGTTTTAGAAGTTCAAGAAGGTGGTGGATTTAAATTGATTGAAAGAGCGCCTGGAGTAACAGTAGAAGAAATCAAAGAAGCTACTGCTGGCAAATTAATAATAGATGGAGAAATCCCGGAAATGAAAATAGACTGATGATGAAAAATATAAAAATATTAAATTGTGTAATTGTAGGATTAGTATTAATATTTAATTCCTGTAAAGATAAAAACGATAATTTTGTCTTTCCTTCCATTGAAGAAGATGTTGAATTAGGCGCTCAAGTTGCAGCAGAGATTGAAAACGATCCGGCACAATTCCCTATACTGGATGAAACTGAATATTCTGAAGCATATACCTATTTGAATAATCTCCTTGACTTTATTTTAAATTCTGGTGAAGTGCAATACCGAGATGAATTTGTATGGGATATACATATCATAGAAAATGATTCCGTTTTAAATGCATTCGCAACACCTGGAGGTTACCTATATGTCTACACGGGTCTGATTAAGTATTTAGACCAGGAAGATGATTTAATGGGAGTGTTAGGTCATGAGGTAGCACATTCAGATTTAAGACATACTACCAGAAATATTCAAAGGCAATACGGAATTAGCATTCTCTTACAATTGATAACAGGTGAAAACCCAAGTCAACTTGAACAAATTGCAGGTCAAATTGCAGGTACAGCAGCTGGTTTAAGTTTTTCTAGAGAATTTGAAGAAGAAGCTGATGAAAGGTCAGTGGAATATTTAGCTAAAACTCCTTATGCATGTAATGGTGCATATTCATTTTTTCAGAAATTATTAGATAGTGGTCAAACTGGGGGAACTCCTGAGTTTTTAAGTACTCACCCTAATCCAGAAGATAGAGTGGAAGATATTAATACAAAAGCAACTGAAATAGGATGTGACACCACACCACTAGCACCTGCTTCATATCAGGATTTCAAAAATATGCTTCCTAATAATTAAGATTTTTAAAATAGATTGAATAAGAAATAATGAAAAAATCGAACATCAATTTCGAGATAGATTTAGATAATGAGAATGTACCTGAAAAAATCATTTGGAGTGCAACCGATGCGGGCGAGGAACTAACCGAAACCAAAAGCATCAGTATTTCACTATGGGACCACGTTCAAAAGAATTCCATGCGAATTGACCTGTGGACTAAAGAGATGCCTGTAGATGAGATGAAAAGATTTTACTTAGATTGCCTTGGAGGAATGGCTCAAAGTGTCTTAAACTCAACAGGAGATGAGTTTATGGCTGAAGAAATGAATCAACTCTGCGAAAAACTAGTAAAGCACCTTGAAAGAGAGATGAGAGAACAAAAATAATTAGAAAGGTGGCAATTGCCACCTTTTTTTAGTTTAATACATGATTTGCTAAAATTTTCTGAACTTCATATACATCAATTGATTTATTAAACTCCTTATCCAATTGAGGTAATTCTTGACCATTCAGCCAAATCTTTAATCGGGATTTATAACCAAATGACTTTTTTGACTCTACACTAAAAGTTGAAATTTTAGAATACGGAAGAGAAATATATTCATAAGCTTTATCCCCATCTTTTCTTACTTCAATTAAAATCAAGCGTTTATCAGTAAAAATGAAGGTGTTTTCATTTAACTTAAAACCTACCTCTATTTTTTCTGAGTTGGTAATTATTCTTTCGAAATCTTCTGCTAATTGAGTAGAATCAATTACTCCTGAATTAGTAGTAAAAACTGAAAAAAGTCCCATAATATTATTTTAAAATTACTTCTTTAATTATTACGGGAAAAATAGAAAAGGGTATATATTCAATACAAATTGAAAGTCTTACAGAAAGAAACTCATAATGCGTTCACTGAAAAAAGCCAAAGTTGTGTTTCTTGGGTTTTGCTAAAATTATCATCAGAAATAAAAAGCAAACTTTTACTACCATCTGGCAGATTCGGGCCAATAGTCATCCCTTCAATATTATCAAGCTTGATATTGAAATCAGAAAAATTAAGTATCAATTTTTTAGCTACCGTTGAAATGTCTCTACCTAATAATGCATTTATCCCTTTTACATCAGAAGCGTTTCTTGTATCAATTTCAAATACCTTTATAAAATTCCCTACACCCGTTGTGTAAGACCTCTCCAATACCCATAACTTACTTTTATCAATATATAAAATCTCAGGTACAGAATTAATATAAAACCCATCATCTGGAATTGGTTTTTCGTTGAGAGAACTAATATTATAAACGAAATGATTGAGCACATTATCATTTTTAATATCATGACGGACAAGTCTTATCAGGTAATTATCATCTTCAAAACCCGGAACTTCACTGTCTTCTTTAAGCGGCAGTTCATTCGCATACCAAATAATGGAATCGTTTTCAAAAGTTAAACTTTCAAAGCCTCCATTTTCTCTTAATCCCTTCTGCTCATTAAAATTGAAAATTTCAGGTACTGTGACTTCAGATATAAGTTCTCCCTCTTCATTTATCTCCCATATAAAAGGATTCACCCAATCATCTGTCCTTCCTCCCTCACTTGTATAAAAATAAGTATTTGTAGAAGCTCTATAGCGAATTGATTCAGGGTCTAATTCATTTTCCTTAAAAAAAATATTATCTCGGTTCTTTAAGAAAATAGTTTTATTAAAACTATATCCTAGAATAGATGAACTATCTATATCAATTTCCATTTCATAAATTCTGGCAGGTGAAAATTCTGACCTATCATCTGAAATAGCAATGTATTTATTATCTCCTAAATAATCTATGGAAGATAATCCACCAATACGTGTACTATCAACTAACTCATTATTATCGATTACAATTTTATCCACAAACTTGATTGAAAAAATTGCTTCAGAATTAGCCTTTTCGGTATGATTGCAAGCAAACAGTAAAAAGATGGGAAATGTAAAGGAAATGAAAGATTTGAACATAAAATTCCGCTTACTCAAAAATATTTCCTGCAAAAATAAGAGAAAATAAATGCTTTTAAGATTAATAAAGACACTTTTTAATCCTCTGCTTTAATATTTACAGAATACAATCAAAATTATATTTATAAAGCCTTAGTTATTGAAAATAAAAGAAGTAACTTTGTAAAAATTAAAATTATTATAATGAATAAAGGAACAGTAAAATTCTTTAATGATTCAAAAGGTTTTGGATTTATTATTGACGAAAGCACACAACAAGATTATTTCGTACATGTATCGGGTTTAATTGATGACATCAGAGAAAATGACGAAGTTGTTTATGAACTTCAAGACGGAAAAAAAGGTTTAAATGCAGTGAATGTGAAATTAGCTTAATTGATTAATATACATTTTAAGATCATTTAATTGAATGGAGGTTTCTCAAGTTTGGGAAACCTTTTTTTTTCTGAAAGTCTGTTTTGCTCAATGCAATAAAATATCAATCTCCTCTCAAACAGTGTTGCAAGGAGCTGTCGTGGAATGCAGGTTTCACATTATGAATCCTTACCAGTAGTTCATTTAAGCTTCCATCTTTTTAAGTCGTAACTGTTTCTGCAAAGGCTATCGTATTTCTTAGAGAAAAATTTTTTCTACGTGCTCTATGGCAACAACTGTTGGTTCTTTGCGTCTGTTATCAGTTTTATGCACGTGGTACCCCTGAGGGTCCACCAAAAAAAAGTTGACCTTTTAACAATTGGACGCTGATGTCTTTAATTTATCGAGACGTTTTTGTAGACGTTCGACAGTTATTTCTTTACGTTTTAGCATTATATCTTCACTAACCATTGGTTCTTGATAGTCGGTTTTATCTCTTAAAACGTGATAGGCCGCTGTAAGTAATTTGTGTCCTATAGCTATTGCTGCTTTTTTCGCACCTCTACGCGTAGCCAATGCATGATATTGATAGGATAAATGATTATCCTTGGTTCTACTAACTGCCCAAGCCCCTTCTGTAAGTGTGGTTTTCAGATATTTGTTAGCATGCGTTATTCTAGAGGATTTCATTTTTCCTGCACTTTCGTTATTTCCCGGGCATATTCCTGTCCATGAGGCAAGGTGCTTATGAGAAGTAAATTTTCCCATATCGGTACCAATCTCTGAGAGTATTCCACTAGCTATGTTTTTGGACACTCCGGGTATGGTTTGTAGTAACGTAACTTCCTTGTTGACCTGCATCAGGTACATGTCAATTTGTTTTTCCACTTTGTCAATTACTTCATTAATATAATTGATGGTTTGTAAGATTAATTGAAGCATGAATCGGTGATGTGAAGTGAACTTGCCGTATAAGGCAAGCTGAAGCTGGTCTTTTTTTCTTGTTAGCGATCCTTTTGCCAAATTAGATAAAATAATGGGATCGTTTTCTCCTTCAGCTAGTTGCTGAATAATCGCCATTCCCTTCTTTCCAAAAACATCACACAGCACACTCCCAAGTTTAATGTTCGCATCTTCTAGGATGTTTTGAAGCCGGTTCTTTTCCGCAGTTCTACTTTGGATTAGCTTTTTTTTATGGCGGTAAAGAACCCGCAGTTCACGGGTTGCTTGATCAGGAACAAAACTACCTTTTAGCAAACCGCTCAATAACAGTTTGGCAATCCATTCTGAATCTTTTTTATCAGTTTTATGACCTGGTACATTTTTGATATGACGAGCATTGACCACTAAAATTTCAAAAAATGGCTCCAAAACAGCATAAACTGGCTTCCAGTAAACACCAGTGCTCTCCATTGCAATATGAGTAACACCGTTATTTTGAAGCCAGCAGGTTAGCTTTTCTAGATCGGAAGTAAAAGTTCCGTATGTTTGCGTTTCAGTATCAATGTCGGTGCCACGAATAGTAGCAACCACTGTTTGCTGATGAACATCAAGGCCGCAGCCTCGTTCAATTATTTGAGGGAATTCTATTACAGACATGGCGTATATATGTTTGATTCACTATTATTGACGACTTTCATGCCTGTTGGTGAATTCCCTTAATTCATGAAAGTTTTATGGACTCTAAAACATATGATATTAGAATCATCAATCCTAGCACAATCCTAGCTCGAAGCGTCATTCTCGAGTAGGCGGGAATCTATTGATTTTAACCAAAGGTTAAAATATCAATTTTGAAAGCTTAGTTGATGGAAGGTTTGCTACCTGGCATGGTAAATGAAGTAGGTTTGGCAGACAGGATTATTGAAACTTCGCTTCAATAGGATAGATCACTGCCTGCGCAGGGATGACGACTTTTTCAGGCTTCATCAAAAAGTCAAAGTCCCTACATAATATCACTGAATTTCTCTCAAATAAAACAAAAAAAGGTCGGCTAATAACCGACCATTCTAATCTGTAAAACATTACCAACTCAAAAATTACCGATAATCAGCAGGAATTTTTCTCGCATTAGTTTCTTTTTCAAAAGCATAAGCAATCTTCAATAATTTTTCTTCTGAATAGGGCTCTGCAATGAAAGTAATGCCTTTCGGCTGTCCGCTTTTTTCGTAACCCATCGGAACTGTCAAAGCTGGGTGATGTGCTACAGCTGCAAAACCTGCACTCCAGTTATTAATAGATAACACAGCATCCAAATCATTTTCGTTCATCATGGTTTCAAAATATCTTCTTCCCTCACTCATTAAGCGAGTTTTCAAGCTATCAAAAGCTTCTGCAGAAGTAGAATCATTTACTATCCCTAAAAATCTTGCGTGTCCATACGGGATTCTTTTAGCGGAATCCTGCATATTAAAATCAATTACATCCTGAACTGATTTTAATTTTACCGCTGAGCCTGCATAATTCTCAAAATAATGCGGTAAATCTGCTTTCATATCCATATTCAACAAAGTAAGGAATCCAGATAAATCAACTTCTGGAGCTTCAACTTCAACTAATTCTGCACCTAACTTTTCTAATTCTTTAATATTAACCTGATAAAGCGAATCTTGCATAAACCCTTTCATTACCCCTAATCGCATGCCTGTCAAGTTAGAATCATCTAATGATTTCCAGTAAGCCTTATCAGGAGAATTTCCGACAGTTACCTCATCTTCCGTATCTTCACCGGTCAAGGCTGATAGCAAAATGGCATTATCCATTACATTTCTGGTCATTGGACCAGGCGTATCTAAAGTACTGGAAATAGGAACTATTCCTCCCCTGCTCAATAAACCAACTGTTGGCTTCAATCCTACAATTGAATTAGAACTGGATGGTGATAAAATAGAGCCAGAAGTTTCAGTTCCAATAGCTCCTGCTGAAAAGTTAGCAGCAACTGCTGATCCACTTCCTGCACTTGAGCCACCAGTATCGAATTCACCTCTGCCGTAAGGATTCAAAGTTTGACCTCCAATTGCATTATATCCATTCGGACAACCGTCACATAGAAAGTTCGCCCATTCACTTAAGCTGGATTTACCTAAAATAATGGCTCCGCTATTTTCCAGACGGCTTACGATATGTGCATCATTCGTCATGTTATTTTGTAGTGCAACCGCTCCTGCAGTAGTAGGAATTCCTTCGAAATTGATATTATCTTTTAATAAAATTGGCATTCCATAAATCGGATGAGTATCGTCTGACTTATTTTCATCTCTTGCAATAGCTTCTTCCACTGCTTTAGGATTTATTGAAATGATATTGTTTAGAGTATTTAAGCTATCATTTTCAAATAGGACAATTCGGTATAAATACCATTGCGTTAATTCTTTATAACTCAATTTATCTTCCGAAATAGCATTTTGCATACTCATCATATCCTGCTCGAGAATAAGTGGCTTTAAGCGTTCATAATCTTCGGCAGTGAAATCACTGATTTGAGGTCCTATCTGTTTCCACAAATCATTTCTAACGGTTACCCTAGATTGAATTAATTTGTAGCGCATGAGTCGAGACTCATGATCAGCATTTTCAGCAATTATTGCCGATTCATCATAAGGAACCCATGTATCAATGGTTGTTTTAGGTTTTTCATCGCAAGCCCAAAGGCCTAAAATAAGTAAGTAAAATATTCTTTTCATATTTATAGTATTTGATGTATAGTATTTCAAATAGCAATATAATCAATTTCGAAAGCTTTTGATTAGGACATATTCAGTTTTACAGGATTGGTGAATTCAAAAGTCTGCTGAAATCAACTCAGAGAAATAATTTTATATTTTTAAAATAAAATAGAATAGATTACAAAATATTATTTGGTTATTTTTCCATAAATAGTAGGTAATCCAAAAAGTATTTTTACCTTTGTGCAACAATTACAATCCTAGGCTACTCGAAAGGTTCGAAAATGGCTTGGGTTAAAGCCAGGGAATAATCGAGAGTCGCTTAATGCAATAGGCTGCTTAGCAGTCATGTCACAACATATCCCTGATATTGTATTAAATTTTTAAAAAATCACATGTTAACATTTGAAGAATTAGGCCTTAAGCCTGACATCCTTAAAGCAATTTTAGAAATTGGATTTTTGGAACCTACTGCTATTCAGCAGAAAACTATTCCACATTTATTAAACACTAAGCAAGATTTAATTGCCCTAGCTCAAACGGGTTCTGGTAAAACAGCTGCTTTTGGATTACCTGTTTTAAATCAAATTGATGGCGATTCTAAAAAGACGCAATCATTAGTATTGTGCCCTACTAGGGAATTGGCTATTCAAATTGCCAACGATTTCAACTCTTACACTAAATACACTAAGAAATTGGATGTAGTACCAGTTTATGGTGGTGCCAGCATAGAAACACAAATCAAAGCCTTGAATAAAGGAGCTCAAATTGTGGTAGGAACTCCAGGTCGTGTAGTGGATTTGATTAAAAGAAAGAAATTAAAATTAGAAGACATTGAGTGGGTGGTTTTAGATGAAGCCGATGAAATGTTGAATATGGGCTTTAAAGATGATTTAGATTTCATCTTATCACATACGCCTGACCAAAGACAAACTTTATTATTCTCTGCGACTATGTCAAAAGAGGTTTTAAGGATTTCTAATGCATACATGAATAATCCTGAAGAAATATCTTCCGGAAAAAGAAATCAAGGTGCTGAAAAAGTAGAGCATTTCTATTTCGTAGTTAACGGAAGGGATAAATACTTAGCCTTGAAAAGAATTGCTGATATCAACCCTGATATTTATGCCATCATATTCTGTAGAACAAAAAGAGAAACTCAGGAAATTTCTGACCAATTAATGGCGGATGGCTACAATGCTGACTGTTTGCACGGTGATTTATCACAAGCGCAAAGAGATGCGGTAATGGGTAGATACAGAAAAAAGAATTTACAAATGCTGGTGGCTACTGATGTGGCAGCAAGAGGATTGGATGTAAACGAAATTACTCACGTAATCAACTACAACATTCCTGATGATTTGGAAACTTATACGCACCGTAGTGGTCGTACAGGTCGTGCCGGAAAAGCTGGTATTTCAATGGCGATTATTGGTCCAAAGGACATCAATAAAATCAAGCAATTAGAGCGTATTTTAGGCAAAACCTTCACGAAAGCGGAAGTTCCTGCCGGAGATGCAGTAATTGAAAAGCAATTGATGGCTTTTATTGAAAAAGTGAAAGCATCTGAAGTTGATGAAAAGCAAATAGAGCCATTTGTTCAAAATATAGCAGCTGAATTTGAAGATTTGAGCCGTGAGGACTTAATCAAGAAATTCGTTTCGTTGGAATTCAACAAGTTCTTGGATTACTATAAAAACTCTGCTGACTTAAACCAAAATGCTAGAGCAGGAAGAGATAGAGATTCAGACAGAGGTGGCGATAGAACTGACAGAAGAAGAAAAGGTGGTGATTTCACTAAATTATTCTTGAACATAGGTGAAAAAGATAATTTGAATGCTGGAACTCTACTAGGTTGGATCAATGGTTTACAAAGCGTTCCTAATGGAATTGAATTTGGTAAAATTGATGTTCAGAGAAGCTTTACTTTCATGGAGGTGGAAAGTCAGCATGAGCAAACGATTTTAGGTGCATTAAATGTAAGCGAATTTGACGGACGAAAAGTGGTAGCCGAACCAAAAACTGGTGGTGGACCAAGAAGTTCAGACAGATCTGAAAGGTCATCTGACAGATCAGATAGATCCGATAAGAAAAGAGGAAGTGGATTCAAAAAGCGTCCTAGTGCTGGTGGAGATAGAAAAGCTGGTGGAAGAGCAAGAGTAAAAGCTGGTTCTGGCGGAAGAAGAAAATAATTCTAGAGTTAGAAGTCTGAAGTTATAAGATAGAAGTCAAAAGTTAGAAGTTTGACTTAAGATTTTGAACCAAATATAAGAAAAGCCTTTTTGCAGTGATGCAGAAAGGCTTTTTTGGTTATATTCCACTGAACTGTCGCTCAAGTTCCGCAAGTGGCTTTTTCCCGTTCCTCTGGAACATTTTAAAAAATGGAGTTGTAAGCTTTATACTTTGGAAATTATAGAATCAAAATCGATAGCCTAAACCAAAATAAGCACCTGTTAGAAAACCTCTGGAATTAGAATCTCTATATCGCAAATTGTCAAATTGAACAGAACGGTTAAAAGAGCGCAGATCTATAATAAATAGTCTTTCCATCAATTGGAACCTAAATCCTATTCCAATTCCGGCTCCTTGACCATTTACAAAAAAATCTCCCATTGCTAGAGACTTCCCACCATAAATCAACAAATAAATGGTGGAAGGCTCATCTGAAAAATAACCTCTTAATTCAAGCATTAGCCAAAGTTGATTGAAATGGATCAAGCAATAATTCTGGGGATTTAGGATTGAAGAATTAACTTTGTCAAAAAAAGACAAAGTGGATCAGAGTTTAATTGAGTTGTTTTTGCCAGAAGGGATTCTCGAATATTTCCGGGTTACTTCAGTTAAAAAG
>NZ_DASSWQ010000038.1:0-2401 GCF_035704835.1 Marivirga sp.
GCTTTTTAATGTGATCTGCTCTTCAAATTTCTTGATATGATCCGAAAAATGAGGCACTTCTCTCTTGGCTCTTTCAATTAATGTTTTGGCTGAATTAGCCTTGGTGTTTAACCATCCGTAATTTTTACTTAAATTGCTCATAATATTTATATTTTATATCATGAGCTTAACGCTCCGGTAAGTTGAAATACTTCAGCTACCGGAGGTTGAGTTCAACATTCTGTATAAATCATGGCTGTTAGTAGGTTATTGTTCCTTCAGCTCTCTGTAGATAGTCCGTCAATCCGCACCTTAGATTTACGATATTGTATTTTAATAAGAAAGGAGGTAGAATAGTAAACCAGTCAATCCGCTAGATAAAATCTAGAATCCTTATAGGTACTATTCTATTTTTTAAGTACTCAAAACCTCAATAAGATATTAGTCTCGACTATTAAGGTCATTAGGAGTGTACTTAATCCCTTTATGTTTCATCCTTAAAAGTAAATCTATGAATTATTCTAATTTTATTGGTATTGATATTAGCAAAGCTAAAATTGACATCACTACTTTAAACACAGATGGTGAACTCAATCACTCAGTTTGTAAAAACAACTCTAAAAGTATTATTGTACATTTAAAGTCACTTAAAAGAAATGGCTTTGATATTGAAAACAGCTTGGTTGGTGCAGAGTTTACCGGACTTTATATTTTCTCCTTAGTTGAAGCTTGTAAAGCTATGGCTATTGATCTGTGGATTGAGAATGCTGCTCAGATCAAACACCGTTCGGGTATCTCTAGATCTAAAAATGATAAAATTGATTCTGAAAAAATAGCCATTTATGCTTTCCGATTTAAAGACTTAGTTAAATTATATAATAGAGATGATGAAGTTATTGAAGAACTCAAATTTTTATTAAATGAAAGAGATTTAATCTTAACAGACAAAACTAAATACACTGCTCAAATCAAAGATCAAAAAGGACATGTTCCTGACTCTTTCTACAAAAACAAAGTCAAACGATATAAGGCTATAATTAAAACGCTGGTCTTGCAGCTTAAATCAATACAGGATCAGATTGATCACCTCATAACTGGCGATGATAATCTAAAGCATCAGTTTAATCTATCTACCTCAATAACTGGAATAGGAACACAAGCAGCAATACAAACTATTGTGGCTACCAGAGGATTTAAAGACTTTTCAGACCCAAGAAAGTTCGCTTGTCACGCTGGTGTAGCTCCTTTTCAATTTATGTCTGGTAGCAGTTTAAAAACCAAAGCAAGAGTTTCTAAACGTGCTAATAAAAAATTAAAGCAAGTCTTTCATATGGCAGCCCTTTCAGCCATCCAGGTTGATGGGGAATTAAGAGATTACTACACTAGAAAAGTGGAAGAGGGAAAAAACAAAATGCTAGTTTTAAATGCGGTTCGGTCTAAACTCATTCATAGATTATTTGCGGTTATTCGTAACAATCAAAAATATGACAAAAACTACCTGAACTCTCTTGCTTTATCCATAAGATAAGGATTGACTTATTGATGAAAATTAATTTAATAAGCCAATCCTGCGGATTGCCTCGGTAGTTAACTGAAATTTTTATACTTTTAATCAGCCACGAATTTATACAGTGGCGTTGTAAATCATACAATTCTATATTGCCAATTAGTACTTTTAATATTAATGCACTAAAACTGTTCATTTACTAGTGCGTTTATTTTATTATCTTTGTGTAAATAGAAACAGCATGAATATTCAAGCCGAAAAACTCAGAATAATGAAAATGATTCTCGAAACTGATAATCCAACGATACTTGAATCAATTAAGAATCTATTTGTAAAACAACCAGATGCGGACTTTTGGACAACTCTCTCGGAGAATGAGAAAGAGGATATTCTAAAAGGAATAGAAGAGCTTGAAAAGGGAGAAGTAGTTAACTACAAAGACTTTATAGCAAAACACCGGTAATGAGAGAAATATTATTCTCGAAACGAGCATCTAATAAGTTAGAAAAGCTACTTGAATATCTTGAATTGGAATGGTCTCTGAAGGTCAAAAAAACTTTTATCGGTAAGCTTGACAAAGCATTTGTGCAAATTTCAAAATACCCAGAAAGTGCACCTAAATCAGATTTAGTAAAAGGACTTCATAGATTTGTTATATCGAAACAGACTACTATATACTATAAGTATGATAGCAAATCTATAAAAATTGTCACCTTTTTTGATAACAGGATGAATCCTAAAAGGCTCAGGAAGGATACCGAATAGACACGAATTACAATCGAGGTACTGTCTTTAAAAGCAAGTAAATAAATATAATTTTTCTAACTTTGTTCTAGCGAAAAGAGGACTTCAGGCGATTCTTTGCATGGAAGTTCATCTTGTGTAGCCTCAGTATCCGCTGGGGCTACTTGTTTT
>NZ_DASSWQ010000046.1:0-47695 GCF_035704835.1 Marivirga sp.
GACGAATACAGGCGCAGGCACGGGTTCAGGCGATGTATTAGATGGCCCAACAGGTATAGTAGATTACACAGCCGCTACAGCGGGAACCTATGTGTATGAATATGAGATAGCCGCTACGGCTACTTGCCCAGGCGCCACTTCAACGGTGACGATAACAGTAGAAGAAGCGCCAAGTGCAGGAACAGCAACAGATATCACTTTATGTAATACCGAATCAGCCTTTGACTTATTTGTTCAGTTAGCGGATGAAGATACAGGGGGAGACTGGGTTTTAGAAACAACAGGTACAGGTACAGGTGCTGTATTTGTAGGTGCGACTACAGATGGCATAATAGACTTTACAGCAGCCACAGCCGGAACTTATAATTATACTTATACGGTAGCGGCTACAGCAATCTGCCCAGCAGACAGCGAGACGGTACAAATCACGATAGAAGAAGCTCCAAGTGCAGGCACGCCAACAGATGCTACGGTATGTAGCACAGAGAATGCCTACGATTTATTTGGTCAATTAGCAGATGAAGATACAGGCGGAAGCTGGACGAATACAGGTGCAGGGACTGGTACAGGAGATGTATTAGATGGCACAACAGGTATAGTAGATTACACAGCCGCTACAGCGGGAACCTATGTGTATGAATATGAGATAGCTGCCACAGCAACTTGTCCAGGTGACATTTCAAGTGTAACGATAACAGTAGAAGAAGCACCAACAGCTTTCGCTGGAGATGATGAAGCATTTTGCGCAATTACGGAGATTGATTTATCTACTCTGACTAATTCACCAAGTGTTACTAGTGGAACAATATTATGGACTACTTCTTCTACTGAAGGTAGTTTTGATGATGCAACTTTGGTGACGCCAACTTATATTTTTGGAAATGATGATATTTCTAACGGCTCTGTAACCTTAACATTAACAGTTTCTGGAAATGGTGCTTGTGATAATGCAACTGATGAATTAGTCATTTCAATTGGTCAGGAACCAACAATTGCACCAATTGCAGATACCACAATTTGTGCTGGTGAGACTATTCAATTTGATGCTTTAGTCGAAAATGAAGGAAGTATAGAATGGTCTACTGCGGGAGATGGTGCTTTTGATGATGAAACGATTCTTAATTCAATTTATACACCAGGTGAAAATGATTCAATAAGTGGAAGCGTTGATATCAGTTTGACTGCTTTTGGATTAGGAACCTGCAGTGATTCGACTTTTACATTTACTTTGAATATCAATACAATAGATGTTCAGTTAGCTAATCTGGAAAATACCTCAGGTTGTGGAGCTGCAGATGGGGCTATTGCGCTTGATATAACTTCTAATGGTGCAGGTCCAATTTCAGTTATTTGGATGGGGCCAAATGATTTTATGTCATCTAATGAAGATATATCAAATCTCGAAGCTGGAATTTACAATGTTCAAGTGACAGATGATGCAACGGGATGTATTGTAAATGCTTCCTATGAAATAGTAGACCCAGTACCTTTTACAATTGATGGTTTACAAGTTACAAACCAAACATCTTGTGGTGTTGAAGACGGTACTGTATCTATTGAAGTGAATGATGGAAATGGTCCTTTTAATTATTATATAGAAGACGAAAATGGAGACGAAATAGATAGGGAAGATGGCGTAGCTGATTCTACTTATTCTTTTGATGCTTTAGCTCCAGGAGATTACCAGTTATTCGTAGAAGAAGGCACTTGTATTAGTAATGTTTCCTTCACCATTCAACCTTTTGAAGAAATAACAGCTACGGTTACTAATTCTACACCAGCCAATTGTGGAAATGCAGATGGTGAAATTTCAGTAGATGTAATGAATCCATCAGGGCTTGATTTTGATGTCCTTTTATTTGAGGATATTAATGAGGAAGCTATCGATACTTTATTAAATAGAAATTCTACTGACCAGCCTTTCATTTTTGATAGTCTGGCTCGAGGAACATATACAGTCGTGGTTAGACAAGCTACTACTTGTGAATTTAGAGAAGAAGTAGTGGTTAATGAAGCTGCAGATTTCAGTATAGAGGATCCTACAATTACGAATATAAGTGATTGTGACAATCCAAATGGTTCTATAAACTTAACAATTAATAATCCGAACAACGCAGATTTGACCTACACTTGGGTTAATAACGCTGGAGACACAGTTAATATAGGAGGTGAGGAATCATTCCTGAATATCACTGAACCTGGGATATTTGATGTTACGATTACAGATGGAACTTGTACGATTTCTCGAACAAATATAGAAATCACCCAACCAGCAGAGTGTGACTATGACTGTGAAGATTTCAGAGTTACGCCTTTGACCGAAGCAGCTACTTGCCTTGGTGTTGATGATGGTAAATTGTTCTTCTTATTAAGAAATGTAAATGCTAGTTCACCTGAATTGAATTTTGATATCAAACAGGCAGGAGCTGATGATGCTACATACAACAGATTTACTGTTGATAATATAGGAAGAGGATTGATTATTGAAATTGATTCTTCATTTGCTACAGGCACTTATACTGTTGTGGCATCTGATCCTAATTTAGATTGTGTGTCTGATACTTTCAATATCAATATTGGAACTAAAACAACATTGACAGCGACCATAGATATAGAGCAACCTACTTGTACAGTTTCTACTGGTTCTATTTCTGCAAATGTTTCTGGAACCACTGATGTATTTGATTATATATTATATTTCGAAGGAGATTCATTAACTACAAATACTTCTGGTGTATTCGCAGATTTGGAAGAAGGTGACTATGAATTGGAATTTGACAATCAAAATAACAATGCTTGTGGTTTAGAAAATCAAACTTTCACTATAGAAAATACAGCAGTTGTGGATCAAAGCGCTGTTGATATCGATACAACTAATCCTGAATGTGGGGAAATTTTTGGAACCATTTCTGCAAGTTTAAATAATCTACCAAGTAACTATGAATTTATCTTGGTAAATGGAGCAGGTGAAGAATTAGGTCGAAACACCACCGGTATTTTTAATGAGGTGCCAGAAGGAACTTATGTGATTCAATTTGAAAACATAGTGGAACCAGGTGCTTGCCCTATTGCTGACAAAGGTGGAATTGTTATAGAAAATAATGGTTCGTTCACCGCGGTAGCGAGTGATGTTGAAGATATAATCTGTAATGGTGCTTCCACGGGAACAGCGATTATCACCTTAGAAGGACGATCAACAGCATTCTATTCTTTTGATAATGGTGAAAATTGGACGCAATTCACATCTGGAAATAGAATTACTGGACTACCAGAAGTGAACAATTTATTAGTGAGTGATGCTGATGGTGGTGGCGAGTGCGAATTAAGTGTTGCGGTTGGAATTGAATATTTAAACGCGCCATTTGTATTAAGTAATGAGCCCGTTTTGGTAACACCTGCTAGCTGTACTACTACTGAAACGCAAGGACAAATCAGAATTCCTGCAGTGAGTGGGGGTGTTGAGCCATACACTTACTTTATCGATGGCCTTGAGGTTGAATTAGATGAGGAGAGAATAATCAGTGGCTTATCAAGAGATGCTAATGAATTAATTATAGAAGATTCAGTAGGATGTACGATAGTGCAACCTATCAGAATAATAGTTTCTCCAAACGAAATCATTTTCGATGTAAGCGAGCTAAGTCCTGATAATAACTGTTTTGAAGAACCAGAAGGTGTAGAGCTATTCATTGACCCAAGTACAATACAGAATGTAGCTTCTCCGTTTGTGTTTATAATCAATCAAGAAGGAGAGTCGACTAATACTGAATTTGAAATCAATCCTATTGATGTCCAAGATAATACTTTTGAAATAGGTGATGGGAAAACATATCAGTATGATTTTGAAAAAGGAGTACGCTATAATTACACCTTGATTTCATTAAATAATGAAGAAGCTTGCTCTAGAAATATTACAAGATTTATCAATGGTGGGGCAATTATCCCTGAATTTGAAATGAGTGCATTAGATGTTGCTTCTTGTGCAAATGAGTCTGGTGAATTGATTTTAGAAAATATCATAGTTGACCCTGAATTACCAATCTTTATTGAGGTATTTAAGGATAATGAATCTGAACCAAGTGCACTTATCGATGATTTTGATAATGTACCTCCTAGTGGTATGATAGTTATTGATAGAGAGAATTATGGACAGAGAATAACGAGTGGGGAATACAGAATAAGACTATATCAGCAACCAGGTAATGGCTGTTCAGAAAATATCTATTCTGAATTCCAAACGAGCTTTATTGACGAGCCGAATGGTAATTTAAGAGCAATACTTGTTCCAGAGCCTGTTCTACCTCCAAATACTGAAAGAAGTCGTTCTGAGATGAATCCAGTTCCAAGTACACGTGAAACTAGAGCGGATGGGTCTATTACGATTAGATTGGAGGAAACAACAGGGGCAGAGGCATACTTTGCAGAAATAAGATTATTGCAGCGTATTGGAGTGAATACACAAGCCGATTATAATTTACCTGAAGGACCAGTAGAAATTCCTGGAAACGGTGTATTAACCTTTGATAATTTATTACCAGGAGTTTATGAAATAGAATATTATGATTCTTTTGGTAAGTGTAGAAATGCAATAAATCTTATTCAAAATGCTGAAGGAGGATTGGAAATTACGGTTGATTATGATCGAAGACCATTCATTCCGAATGTATTTACGCCAAACAATGATAATATTAATGATGTATTTGAGATTCTAAATCTACCTGATAACGGAGCGGAATTAGTAGTAACTAATAGAAATGGTACAATTGTTTACAGAAACAGTAATTATCGTTCTAGCAACTTCTGGGATGGTGGTGATAATCCTGACGGAATTTATTTCTACCAACTGACTGTAGGTGGAGTAACTCAAAAAGGATGGGTAGAAATCATAAGAGGAAAACGATAAAAAATGTATGATATATTCAATCAAATACCAATCTCTACTGAGGTTGGTTTTTTTTTGTCTTTAAATTGAATACAATCATATTTTAAGAAAAAGAGGTTTAATTCAACCGAAAGTAAATAGGATTAAACCTCTATTGGAGAACGAAAAGAAAAATCGCAATTGATAAAATCAGTTGCAGCTTATTCATCTAAAAATAAAATTTTAAAGAAGGATGATTTAAAGCTTAGTTTTTACTTTTGACCATAATTTAATTTGCCAGAATATTTTCCCGGTGCTCAGATGATTCTTATTCTTATCATACAGTTTTATCTCACAAGGAATTACAACTGAATCCTCAGATTCTAATGGTTTTTCTACTTCATTTTGAACCCATTTTTCATCAATCGAAAATTCAGCAAATGCATCCATTTTAGCTTGAAAATGATACTCCATTTCAAGTTTTTGCATGATAATGCGATATTTCTTAACGTCCAGTTTATATAAGATCATCAGACCAGTGGTATACTCCGAAATAGTCGCCATCGCGCAGGCGTGAATGCCTTTTATATGATTTAAATTTCTTTTTTTGTAAGGAAGTTTAGTGTGAATTTTATTGGGCTCGATAGCTGTAATTTTAAAGCCATGGGGTTTGTTAAAGGGAATCATTCTGTTCAATCCCTGATTAAGTAGCCATAAATAAAATGAGGAGTTTTGCGCTTTATCAATAATGGAAGTTAAGTTCATAAAATTGATTGTTTATCAGATTGAATTGAATTTGATAGAGAAATTTAGGAAATACTTATATTTTATAAGGCAATCTCGTGGAAATAGAGCTATTTTTCAACTATTGATATAAATTTATTATGCATGCTGAGTTTTTGGGAGAGAGAAAGTTTATCGAAATATGATTATGTTATCATAGGTGGTGGCATTGTAGGATGTTCAACAGCCTATCATCTAAAGAAGAAAAATCCGAAAGCAGAGATTGCCATAATGGAAAGGGGTGCGTTTCCTAGCGGGGCTAGTTCGAAAAATGCTGGGTTTGCATGTTTCGGTAGCCTCACGGAATTGGTTGACGATAGTAAAGCATTGAGTGAGTCTGAACAATTAGCGTTAGTAGAGAAGCGCTGGAAGGGGTTGTTGGCGATGCGTAAAATATTAGGAGATCAAAATATCGGTTTTGAAGCTAACGGAGGTTTTGAAGTAATTAGAAAAGCAGAACTACCCGCCTTAGAATATTTAGATAATTATAATCAATTGCTAAAAAGCATTTTTAAAAAAGATGTATTTTCTCTGAATCCAAATCTTTCAACTGAGTTTGGCTTTAATACTGATGAGATTGAAACCATCATTTCTAATCCTTTTGAAGGACAGATTGATACGGGTAAAATGATTAAAAGCTGGTGGAACATATGCAGTGAAATGGGAATTAAAATCATGACATCGTGCGAATTAATGGAGTTTGAAGAAAAAGATGAATTTGTGGACTTGCATTGTCATACAACTAATCAAGATATCAAAATCCAAGCTAAAAATTTAGCAATTTGCACTAATGCATTTGCCCATAAATGGTTTCAAGAAGAAGATATTAACCCAGGAAGAGGATTAGTTTTAATAACTCAACCCGTAGATAATTTAAAATTTAAAGGCGTTTTTCATTATGAAGAAGGCTACTTCTACTTCAGAAATGTAGGGAATCGAGTTTTGATAGGAGGCGGAAGAAATCTGGATAAAGCAATTGAAGATACCACACACTTTGGAATTAACCCTAAAATCAGGTCTGCTATTTTGAATGATTTAAGGAAATTAATATTACCCAATCAAGATTTTTCTATTGATATGGAATGGTCAGGGATTATGGCATTTGGCAAAACCAAATCGCCTATTATCAAGAAAGTTTCGGATAAAATTGCAATGGGTGTAAGGCTAGGTGGAATGGGTATCGCTATTGGAACGCAAGTCGGCCAAGAATTAGAAGAATTGATTACAGAATGAAAATATTGTATACTTAAAAATTCTCAATAGATTTTTCTGATGTAGCTATTTACATTATTCACTTATTTTTACAAAAAATCATAGTAAGAAAATGCCCCTAAAAGTAATTATTGCCTCTAAAAACCCAGTTAAAATTGAAGCAACCAAAGCAGGGTTTGAAAGAATGTTTTCAAAACAATCATTCCTTTTTGAAGGAGTATCTGTTTTATCAGGTGTTAGTGATCAACCCATGACTCATCAAGAAACTTTGAAAGGTGCTAAAAATAGATCTGATAAAGCTAAATTAAAATTTCCAGATGCAAATTATTGGGTAGGCATAGAAGGAGGGGTTCATGAAGATGACTTTGGGATGCAAGCCTTTGCGTGGATAGTTGTACAAACAAGCGAAAAGTTAAGCCACGCGCAAACGGCCGTTTTTTATTTACCAGAACCCATTGCCCAAATGGTAAGAGAAGGAATTGAATTAGGAGAAGCCGATGACAGATACTTTGGTCGTTCTAGTTCTAAGCAAAAAGATGGTGCTGTTGGAATTTTAACAAATGGAGAAATCGACAGAAAATCTTATTATGAGCATGCCATGGTGATGGCTTTGATTCCTTTTTTTAATAAAAATTAGTCATAATCACATTCTATCGTTTTAGCAGTAACATTTGTTACGCCTTAAGCAGGTTTAGCCCTCTACTTTTGCCAGAAATTAGGATTGTATATGACTTTGATAGAGATAATAGGATTTTTATTTGCAGCCATCATTGGCATTTCTTTAGGATTAATAGGAGGTGGTGGTTCTATTTTGACGGTGCCAGTTTTAGTTTATTTATTAGGGATTAATCCTGTCACCGCCACTGCCTATTCTTTATTTATTGTAGGCTTTAGTTCCTTAATTGGTGGCTTGAGCTATGCCAAAAAAGGATTAGTAAATTATAAAACGGGTATCGTTTTTACAATCCCAGCCTTCATTTCGGTTTATCTCACCAGATTGCTTTTAGTACCAGCTCTGCCAGAAATATGGTTTAATATAGGCGGTTTGGCAATTACTAAATCTGTCGGAATCATGGTATTGTTTGCCTTTTTAATGATTGCAGGTTCTTATTCGATGATTAAGAATAAAAAGAAATTAAAGAAATCAGCAAAAGATGCCGATACAGTTCAAAAGTTCAATTATACTTTAATTATCATAGAAGGAATAGTGGTAGGGGCTTTAACAGGTTTAGTGGGTGCTGGTGGAGGGTTTTTGATAATTCCTGCTTTAGTGATTTTGGCTAAATTACCGATGAAAGAGGCAGTAGGTACCTCGCTTTTAATCATTGCTGCTAAATCCTTGATTGGGTTTATTGGAGATATACAATCCGGTGGTGATATAGATTGGACATTTCTATCAATCTTTACCCTAATAGCAGGAGTAGGCATCTTCATAGGCACCTATTTTTCAAATAAGATTGATGGTCAAAAACTTAAAAAAGGCTTTGGATGGTTTGTCTTAATTATGGGATCAGCTATGATTTATAAAGAACTCTTAATGTGATGGTCAAATGAAGGTTGGAGACCATTTTGCTCTCTTATACTAGTATAAAAGCTTACTTATTTCCTCTATATTTTATCTGTAGACCATTTAAAAAATTTCGCAAATATTGATCTAGGAATGGTCTGTATTGCGATTGTTTAGGATTTCTTAAAAAAGCCGTTATTTCATGAGGGCTAACGGGCTTATCTGCTAACTTAAAGGCTTCTGTGATGTCTTCAGTTTTTAAGTTAAGTGCTATTTTCAGTTTTTTGAGAATGACGTTATTCTCTAATATTTTTTCAGGTTCAGGTTGAGGTCCTTCTTTTTTCCCTCTTTTTTCATTAATCAGACCATTGAGAAAAGTAGCTAATTGATTATCATAAATCTCTTTAAATTCCTGATGATCCTCATTTTTTAGCCAGTCAGTAACCAATGAACGAGTAACCTTGTAATCAGCTGCCGCAAATATAGCAATCATTTGATCATCACTATAATCAAATATGTAGCGGATTCTTTTAAAAATATCGTTATTGGTCATCTTTAGTCTGTTTTTCTATCCCAAAATAAAAAAGACCGTTTCAAAATCGATATTAACTCTTTTAAAAAGCATATCCCTAATTCTGAAACAGTCTCTAAATATAATATTTTGCCTAGATTCTTGATTCTAGACTCTATTATCTAGTTTTACGCTAATGCTTTTTTCATGGTAGCTCCTATGTCAGCTGGTGACTGAACTACATGAATACCACACTCAGCCATAATTTTCATTTTTGCTTCTGCAGTATCATCTTTTCCACCGATGATAGCACCTGCGTGACCCATTCTTCTTCCAGCTGGAGCAGTTTTTCCAGCGATAAATCCTACGACAGGTTTCTTATTACCATTTTCTTTTATCCAACGAGCAGCTTCAGCTTCATAATTACCGCCAATTTCACCTATCATTACGATAGCGTCAGTGTCATCATCTTCCATTAGCATTTTAACCGCTTCTTTAGTTGGAGTGCCAATGATTGGGTCACCACCAATTCCAATTGCAGTAGAAATACCTAAACCAGCTTTTACAATTTGGTCAGCTGCTTCATATGTTAAAGTTCCTGATTTGGATACAATGCCTATTTTACCTTTTTTGAAAACAAAACCAGGCATAATACCTACTTTGGCTTCTCCAGGAGTGATTACACCCGGGCAGTTAGGACCTACTAATACTAAATCTTTGTCCTGAATATAAGTTTTAGCTCTCATCATATCTTTTACAGGAATTCCTTCTGTAATAGTGATGATAACTTTAATGCCTGCATCAGCAGCTTCCATAATAGCGTCTGCCGCAAAAGCAGGTGGAACGAAAATGATTGATACATTTGCGCCAGCTTCTTTAACAGCATCTTCGACAGTGTCGAATACTGGTCTATCTAAATGTTTTTGACCTCCTTTTCCAGGTGTTACGCCACCTACAACGTTGGTGCCATACTCTATCATTTGCTCAGCGTGGAATGTTCCTTCTGAACCTGTGAAACCTTGTACAATTACTTTAGAATCTTTATTTACTAAAACGCTCATTATGCTCTGTTTAAAGTTTTTGCAAAAATAGAAGAAAAGCCTTCATTCACAAAGTAATTTCGTGCTTGTTTCTGAATAACTTCCATAATAATAAATCAAACAAACAATATTTCAATTGATTTACTTAAAAGAAAATCGAATTTCCAGTATGCCTAAAATGCTTAAAAAAAGTGAGTTCCCTTCTAAAGTTTGCCCTGTGTGCAATAGACCCTTCTCTTGGAGAAAAAAATGGGAGAAGGATTGGGAAAATGTTAAATATTGTAGTCAAAAATGTAAAAAAGAAAGTAAAAATTATAAAATCTGATATTACATTTTCCTTCAATCAATTTCATTTTTAGTATCTTAACTCTTATGAAAATTTTAAATGTCCAACAAATTCGAGAAGCTGACCAATATACTATTAAAAATGAGCCAATTACCAGTATTGATTTGATGGAAAGGGCTAGTCTAAAAGTTGTGGACTGGTTAGTTAATAAGTTTTCGAATAAATATGAAATCCTTGTTTTGGCAGGTTCTGGGAATAATGGAGGAGATGGTTTGGCTATTGCAAGAATGTTGTCAGAGAGAGATTATACCGTAACTGTATTTTTGGTGCTGGGGGAGTCTGGTTCTAATGATTTTGAAGAAAATTTAAGCAGATTGCAATCAATCAAAAAAGTGAATATATCAAAGGATTTTGATTTCAATAAGTCGTCTGATAAAACTATTTTCCTGGATGCGATTTTTGGTTCAGGTTTATCCCGCCCAATTGAAGGAGATATCGCTAACCATATTAGAAAAGTCAATAACTCTCAAGGAATTAAAATAGCTATAGATATTCCTTCTGGAGTTTTCGCTGATAAACCCAGTTTAGGGGACGCCATTTACAAGGCAGATTACACGCTTAGCTTTCAAGTCCCAAAATTAGCCTTTATGATGGCTGAAAACCAACCTTTTATTGGTCATTTTGAAATTTTAGACATTGGTTTGTCAAAAGAATTCATTAAAAATTGTGTAAGCGATTATTCAATTTTCAGTTTGTCAAATGAAATAGTATCTCCTTTAAAAGTTGATAGTATAGCTCATAAAGGAATAAGAGGTCGAGCCACTGTTATTGCAGGTGGTTATGCAAAAATGGGAGCTGCAATAATAGCTGCAAAGGGTGCTTTGCACTCTGGAATTGGATTGCTTTCAGTCCAAGTATGTCAAAAATGTATTGATATCATTCAAAACCAAATTCCAGAGGCCTTGATTCTTCAGGATGAAAATGAATATGTGTTAGGCACTTACTTAGAATATCAAAACCAAGATGTGTTGGTAATAGGTCCGGCAATCGGTTTTGCTCAAAAGACGTCTAAGCTTTTAGAAAAGATATTGAAAACATATAAAAGTCAACTGATTTTAGATGCAGATGCAATTACCATTTTAGCTGAAAATAGAGAACTCCTTGAGCTATTGCCAGAAGGAACAATCTTAACTCCTCATCATGGTGAATTTAGACGATTGGTTGGTAATTATTCAAATAATTTTGAGGCATTGATGCAACTAAAGTCATTCTGTAAGCATCATAAGGTTGTAGTAGTTTTGAAAGGTAAGTTTTCAGCTGTTTGTGATGAAAGAGGATACATAAGTTTTAATAAAACTGGAAATCAGGGGATGGCAAAAGGAGGGAGCGGAGATTTATTATGTGGAATTATAGCCGGGATAGCCCCAAGAATAAAAACACCATATGAAACCGCAAAATTGGCAGTGTATTTGCACGGGTTATCAGGTGATATAAGTTGGAAAGAATATGGTGATAATTTTATGACACCATCACTTATGATTTCAAATTTAAAGGAAACTTTCAAACTAATAGAAAAAGAAACTGAATACTAAAACTATATGTATTATTTGACCGTAAAGACTTACAAATGAAAAATATAATTTACATATCTATAATTGCTTTACTGATGCTGTTTGTAGGAAGTTTTACAAGAGCTGAAAATGTGAAGGGATTTAACAAAATCAAGACTACTGAAATCTTGAAGAAAGCAGATGTATATCCTAATCCTGCTGAAGATTATATTTTTTTAAAAATTGAAGAACTTGATGATAATTCAGATATAGAAATTGAGGTGATGAGTATCATTGGCAATAAAATGAAAATTAGCCATGAACAAGTAGAATCAGGATTATATAAAATTGATTTGTCAAACATTCCAGTAGGTCATTATTATGTGATGCTAACAATAGATACTGAAAAATCCCTCAAGAAATTTTTAAAGAAGTAAGTTTCCTATTCTATATTCGCTCTCGCAGTCCAAACTACTTTCATAATTTTCTCTTTTTTTATCGGTCATTAATACCTACTTTTCGATAAAGAGAATGAAATGAATGCCAAATCCTATTTTTATTGGGTCGTTGCAGTAGCAGAAATTATTGCATTGACATTTGAAATTGATATTCTGCACCAAATAGCTAAACCGCTTTTGATGATATCGTTATTGGTCTACTTCTGGGATAAATCCGATACTCGTAAAAATGAAAAGTGGGTCAGTTTCGTCACTTTAGGATTAGTATTTAGTTGGATTGGGGATATCATGTTGCTCTTCACATTTAAGCATTTTATGTTCTTTTTCGCTGGATTATCTGCATTTTTAGTAGCGCATATTGTCTTTATTTTTGCCTATAAAAAAGCTACATTCAAAGATGAATTTAAATTTAAATGGTCCTTCTTTCCTTTTGTAGTGCTGGGGTATGTTTTATTAATGGCATATCTTACTTTACCATATGTAGATAGTATAATTCAAGTTCCTTTAGTATTTTATGGTTTAGTTTTGTGTTTGATGATTTTAGCCGCTTGGTATAGGAAAGATCAAACCACAGACGAAAGCTTTCAGTTCGTGGTGTTAGGAGCAGCATTGTTTATTATTTCAGATTCAATTTTAGCTATCAATCGTTTTTCTCATACGATTCCTTTTTCAGGTGTTGCTATTATGGGTACATACATTATTGCGCAGTGGTTGATAGTTAATGGGTTGCTCAAACATGAGATAAATGCTAAAGCTCAGGTTGATAAATAATTCTCACTAGATAACATTCATTTAGCCTAAATTAAAAATCTAATAATTATTAATTCGAGAAGATTATCTTCAATGTCAAGATTTCAGAAGTGTAATTTCTCCAGGTCTGATTTAGGTTTAGCTTAATTATAGCCAAAAAAATTATTTTAGGTTTCACGTCATCATTTCTAAAATTCATAAAAAATATGCCACTGCATTCAATACCCAATCAATTTCAATTGGAAAGCGGAAAAATTTTGCAAGGAGCCCGTATTTATTACGAGGTTTTAGGGGAAATTTCACTGAATAAAGAAGTGGTTTGGATTTGTCATGCATTTACGGGAAGTGCTACAGTTAAAGATTGGTGGCCTTCACTTTTTCATGAAAATGGGGGATTTATTAAGGCTGATAAACATGTGGTGGTCTGCGCTAATATTTTAGGTTCTTGTTATGGCAGTACTGGACCAGACGCTATAAATCCTCAAACGGGGAAAGTATATGGTAATGATTTCCCTGAATTAAAAAATCGAGATGTAATAAAAGCATTAATAGATTTACGAAAAGCGCTTCATATCTCGAAAATCAATTATCTAATTGGTGGTTCAATGGGTGGACAACAGGCCTTAGAATGGTCATTATTTGAGCCTGAAGTCATTTTGAATCAAATATTAATTGCTTCAAATGCAAAACACTCTGCATGGGGAATCGCATTTAATGAATTGCAACGACAAGCGCTTGCTATAGGCCTAAATGATTCTGATGAAGATCGACAAAAATCATTGGCTTTGGCTCGCAGTATAGCCATGGTAAGCTACCGTAGTTACTCAGACTTTGAAAAGAATCAAGCTGGAAAAAATGTAAATGCAGAATGGAATGTTACCTCTTATCTAAATTATCAAGGCAAAAAATTTATTGGACGATTTAATTCGCATAGTTATATAATTCTTTCTAAAATGTTGGATTCTCATGATATAACTGAAATAAGAGAAGGAACTATAAAGGATATACTTGCAACCATAAAAGCCAAAACTTTATGCATCGGAATTGATTCTGATATTCTTTTTCCTTTAGAAGAACAAAAATTTCTTAGTGAAAATATCCCATACGCAAAGCTAGAAGTTATCGAATCTTTAAAAGGTCATGATGCTTTTTTAATTGAAGGCAATTTGATTTCAGATTTCATTGAAAAATATTTTACCTGAAATCTAAATTTTAAAGGATTACAGTTTTTTTTAATAAGGACTATTTTAATGTTTTGTAAATTTTAAAAACTCATTTTCATTTGTAATGAATCAGTATTTGGAACAAATAGGAAAGAAATCGCAAATCTTGAAGTTCTGATTTAGGTAAGCAGTCTTTTTTAGTTTAATTTGCTACCAAAAATAAAGTAATAATGAATTCGTCATTTAAAATCCAGATTCAAACGTTACACCAAATAAAGGTGAAATTTTAATTAAAGATTCCGTTTGACTTTTTCAAATTAAACATATACAAATGAAAATTGCAGTTCTTTCAAGAAATTCAAATTTATATTCTACTAAAAGATTACTAGAAGCCATAGAGCAAAAGGGTCATGAAGCATTAAGGCTAGACCATATGCGTTGTGATATTATCATGGACGAAACAGGTCCTTCTATTTACTACCACGGTGAAAAATTAGATAAAATTGATGCTGTAATTCCTAGGATTGGAGCATCAGTAACTTTTTACGGAACTGCCGTTGTGCGTCAATTTGAAATGATGAAAACTTTTAGTGCTGTTGATTCTTTGGCGATTACTCGTTCGAGAGATAAGCTGCGAAGTTTGCAGATTTTGTCTCGTTCAGGATTAGCGATGCCACGAACAGCATTCACAAATAGTTCTGAAAATGCGGGCGATTATATTCTAGAGCATCTTGGAAAAGCGCCAGTCGTTTTGAAATTGTTGGAAGGCACGCAAGGATTAGGGGTCGTTTTGGCTGAAACCAGAAAAGCTGCTGTCTCTGTAATTGAAGCTTTTGAAGGCTTAAAGGCGCGTGTAATCATGCAAGAATTCATCAAAGAAGCTGGTGGGGCAGATATTCGTGTTTTCATAGTAGATGGAGAAGTGGTGGGAGCGATGAAGCGACAAGGAAAAGAAGGTGAATTCCGCTCTAATTTGCACAGAGGCGGTTCAGCAAATGTAATTAAATTAAGCAGAGCTGAAAAAGCAGCTGCATTAAAAGCAGCCAAATCAATGGGCTTAGCCATAGCTGGTGTCGATATGTTACAATCTTCTAGAGGGCCTTTAATTTTGGAAGTAAATTCTTCACCTGGTTTAGAAGGAATTGAAAAAGCAACAGGGATAGATATTGCCGCAAAAATAATTGAATATATAGAGAGAGGAAAAGATAAAAAACGTTTACCGAAAGATAATGTAAAAGCTTAAATTGCTTTTGTAGGTAGAGTGAGATTTTATTTTCTAATTGAAATCTTAAACTTCTACCTACTTACTTCTGTCTTTATTATTTTTTGCATAATTTAAGCCATCCTTCAATCCATAACCCAGCAAGAATGGCTATACTTTTTATTGATATTGAAACCGTTCCCCAAGCGGAGAAATACGCTGATTTAACTGAAAAAGAACAATCCCTTTGGAATCATAAAGCATCTTTTCTGACAAAAACTGATGAAACAGCGGAAGAGATTTATCAAAGAGCTGGTATTTATGCTGAATTTGGTAAAATTGTGGTGGTTTCATTAGGCTGGATGTTCGGAAATGAGGAAAATAGAAAACTCAGGGTGACTACCTTGGCCGATGAAAATGAATCAAAACTCCTAAGTGAACTCATTTCAATATTGCAAAAGGTAGAAGATACGAATTCAGTAATTTGTGGGCATAATATCAAAGAGTTTGATATTCCCTATATTTGTAGGCGCATATTGGTGAATGGCTTAAAACTTCCATCTGTATTGGACGTATCAACCATGAAGCCATGGCAGACGCCTTATCTCGACACTTTGGAAATGTGGAAGTTTGGAGACCGCAAGCATTATACAAAATTAGATTTACTGGCACATATATTTGATTTACCCACGAGTAAAGACGATATTGATGGGAGTCAGGTATATGAAGTCTATTATGAAGAAGGTGATTTAAGAAGAATTGCCGATTATTGTGAAAAAGATGTAGTGCTTACTTGTCAATTGTACCTCAAAATGAATGGTCAACCTATCTTGCAAGAAGAGCAAATCATTAAAGTTAAGGATGAATGATTTATTGATTTCTTCATACAAACTTAATCAACTCCTTTTCAAAACATATTAATTTTAAACATGAGTAAAAAAAGAAATAAAAAAGGCATAAAAAAGCCAAAAAGAATAATTAAAAGTATACCCGAGCTTAAACAAGAAGTTCAACAAATATTAGATTTTAACCTTGGAAAACCCTATACGGTCAGGAATATTGCCAAAGCAATTGGCAGCAACACGGCTGAAGCAAAACGCTTAATTGATAAAGTTTTGAACGAATTGCTAAACGAAGGTAAAATTGAAAAAGGTTCTCGTGCAAGTTTCGTTTCTACGAAGGAACCAGAATATATAATTGGAAAAGTTGACCATGTTAATCCAAGATTAGCCTATATTATCTCGGAGGATCGAGAAGAAGATATCATCATAAAATCGGATAAATTGAAAGGTGCTTTTCATCAAGATATAGTGAAAGTTATTATCACTAAGAAAAACAAAGATGGAAGGGAAGAAGGGAAAGTTCTGGAGATAATTGAACGAGCTAAAACTCAATTTGTCGGAAGAATTGACAAATCTGTTCGATATGCTTTCATGATTCCTGATAGTCGATATATCCATTCAGATTTCTTCATCAATAATGATAAGTTGGGTGGAGCAGAACATCAAGATAAAGTTATTGCAGAAATCACAAGCTGGGGAGATTTAGATAGAAAGCCCGAAGCCAAAGTGATTCGAGTTTTAGGAAAAGCAGGGGAGAACGAGGCTGAAATTCACTCCATCATGGCTGAATTTGAATTGCCAATGGAATTTCCTGAGGCGGTTATAAAGGAATCAGAGAAGATAAACGACCAATTACCTGATAAAGAAATTGCCAAAAGAAGGGATATGCGTGGTACCACCACCTTCACCATCGACCCTGAAGATGCAAAAGATTTTGATGATGCGATTTCTTTCAAAAAATTAGACAACGGTCATTATGAAATCGGAATACATATTGCGGATGTGACCTACTATGTTCAACCTGGTACTTTACTGGAGGAAGAAGCTTATCATAGAGCCACTTCCGTTTATCTGGTTGATAGAACAATCCCGATGTTACCTGAAAGGCTTTCAAATGGGCTATGCTCACTCAGACCGAACGAAGATAAATTTACTTTCTCAGCAGTTTTTGAACTGGATGATAACGGAACTATTTATAATGAATGGTTTGGTAGAACAGTAACACATTCCGATAGAAGATTTGCATATGAAGAAGCTCAGGCAGTTCTAGAAGCTGGAATTGGGGACCATGCAGAAGAACTTACCACACTCAATTCCATAGCGAAGAAACTTAAAGAAACTCGTTTTAAACATGGTGCAATAGCCTTCGAATCAGTTGAAGTAAAATTCAAACTGGATGAAAATGGTAAACCTTTAGGGGTTATTCCAAAAGTTCGACAGGATGCTCATAAGTTGGTGGAGGAATATATGTTATTGTCCAACAGAAAAGTGGCTGAATTTATTGCAACCAAGAAAAAAGGCGATCAAAAATTGACTTTTGTCTATCGACAGCACGATTATCCTGACCCGGAAAAATTGAGTACTTTCTCAATATTTGCTAAACGATTTGGTCATGATTTAGAGGTTGAAGAAAAAGCAGTAGCAAAATCTTTGAATGCTTTGATGAATGAAATAAATGGTAAACCAGAGCAAAATGTTTTGGAAAGCTTGGCAATTCGTTCAATGGCTAAAGCGAAATATACCACCAAAAGCTCATTCCACTTCGGATTGGCATTTCAATATTATACCCACTTTACTTCTCCAATCAGAAGGTATCCCGATGTGATGGTGCATAGACTATTGCAACATTATTTGGACCAAGGAAAATCAGCGAATGCAGAAGAATACGAATCTAAATGTTTGCATTCATCTGAAATGGAGAAAAGAGCTTCGGATGCGGAAAGAGCTTCTATCAAGTACAAGCAAGTTGAATACATGGCTTCCGTGGAAGATAAGGCATTTGATGGCTTGGTGACAGGTGTAACCGAATGGGGAATTTTTGTGGAAATCATAGAAACCAAATGCGAAGGCATGGTTCGTCTAGTCGATATGACAGATGATTACTATGAATTTGATGAGAAAAATTACAGAATTATTGGACAAAACAACAAGCGAATGATTACGTTAGGCGACCCCGTTATTGTTAGGGTAAAAGCAACTAATATCGATAAAAGAACAATTGACTTAGAGTTCTGTGAAAAGGAAGAAGCTTAAATTATAATCAAAGATAATCTTTTATTGGCAGCACTGAGAAATATTTGAGTCATTCAAATATTTCTTTTTGTTTTAATTCAATTCCATTTTCCTAATTTTGGAATCTCATTAATTTAGATATGAAAAAGAAAGTATTATTTATAGATAGAGACGGTACCATTATACAAGAACCGCCAACTGATTATCAAGTTGATTCATTAGAAAAATTAGAATTTTTGCCATTTGCCATTAGTGCACTTCAATTTATTGCACAAAATTCAGATTTTAAATTGGTGATGGTAACCAATCAGGATGGCTTAGGAACGGATTCATATCCTGAAGGTACTTTTTGGCCAGCACACAATAAAATGCTGAAGCAACTGGAAATTGAAGGGATTACATTTGCAGAACAACACATAGATAGAACCTTTGAGAAAGAGGGGAAGGATACCCGGAAGCCAGGGACAGCTATGCTAAAACAATATTTTTCTAATGAGTATGACTTAGCCAATAGTTATGTGATAGGTGACAGAAAAACGGATGTACAGTTAGCGAAAAACTTAGGAGCAAAGTCAATTTTCATAGGTGAAGAATTGCCTGAAGCAACTTTTACTTCCAAAGATTGGAGGGAAATTGCTCGTTATTTAGTAATGCCTTCAAGAATTGCTACCATTTTTAGAAAAACCAACGAAACAGCTATCAAAATCGATTTAAATTTAGACGGAAGCGGAAAAGCTGAGAATTCTACAGGTTTAAAGTTTTTTGACCATATGTTAGACCAGTTAGGTAAACATGGGGGACTGGATTTGTCTATCCAAGTGGACGGAGATTTGGAAGTGGACGAACACCACACAATTGAAGACACGGCTTTAGCCTTAGGGGAGGCTTTTAAGCATGCTTTAGGAAATAAGAAAGGTATTTACCGCTATGGATTTTTATTACCTATGGATGATGCCTTAGCTCAAGTCGCAATTGATTTTGGTGGCAGACCTTGGATTAATTGGAAAGCAGAATTTAAAAGAGAGATGGTAGGGGATATGCCCAGTGAAATGTTCTTCCATTTCTTCAAATCCTTTTCTGATGCTGCTCAATGTAATCTGGATATTCAGGTGACCGGAGATAATGAGCATCATAAAATTGAAGCTATTTTCAAAGGTTGGGCTCGAGCAATTAAAATGGCTGTAAGTCGCGATGAAAGTCGACTGAACGATTTGCCTTCGACTAAAGGGGCATTGTAAATAACTTAATAATTTAAAAGATTTAGTTTTAAGAATGGTTGGTGTGCCATCAACCATGGAAAAAGTCTGCTCCGGTCGGTGGCATACCGACCGGAATCAGTGTTTTATGAACAAGACAGAATTCTCCGAAATTTTTAACTACTATTTGTTTTGTACGTATAAGTTTTTTAAATTAGTGGTATAAAATTGAGTAGATTATGGACACTAAAGTAACTTTATCTTTTAACGAAGAAATTATTGGCAAAGCTAAGCAGTTTGCAGAGCAGAATAATATCAGTTTATCTCGTCTTACAGAGTTTCTTTTCAAACAAATTACATCAGGCGAATATAAATCTTTAGATGAATTACCAGTGGCAGATTGGGTTAATCAAGTGGCAGAAGGAAAAGCTGAATACCACACTAAAGCTCGCAAAAGAAAGGATATGAAAGCTGAATATTTTTCTTCCAAAAAATGAAAGTTTTTTTGGATGCCAATATCTTAGTGTCCGTTCTGAATAAAGAATACCCTCTTTTTAACCACAGTGCTAGAATCCTAAGTTTAGCTGGTCAATCTAATTTTCAATTTTATACTTCCCCCATTTGCCTCGCGATTGCTTTTCATTTTGCTTCAAAGAAAGTAAGTGAGGCTAAAGCCAAAGAGAAAATTTCTCTATTATGTCAGCACATTAAAATTGCTGATGCTGACCAAAAAGGAGTTGAGAAAGCATTAAAGAATAAGAAAATTTATGATTTAGAAGACGGATTTGAATATTATGCTGCAGAACGAGTTGGATGCAAAGTAATATTGACTGAAGATAAACAAGACTTCTATTTCAGCGAAATAGAAGTCTTGAATTCAAGTGAGTTTATTGCTCAGAAAGTTTAAGCTTATATGTTGTACTCTTGATAAATACTTCGAAATTTCTGGACCAAAAAATATTTGTTCGAAGCGAGCGGGAGGACAAAAAGGCGGGGAGGGTGCTGCATTGAAGCGTGGCAGCATCTTTTTGTCTTGATTTTTTCTTTCTTTTTGATCAAGCAAAAAGAAAAAGGAGGAACTGCAAAATATAATTTGAAATATAAATCTATAATTATATCCATAACCTTAGATTTCATAATAATGACTACTTTTTGATGTTATAAAAGAATCCTACTTGGCTTGAAAGAGATGTTTTAGAACTCTTTTGCCAAATTCCGCATCTTTTTTATTGAAAAGCACTGCATGAAAAACCTCTCCTTTTTGTTCAATTTTGGTAATCACAAATCGTGAATCGAAAATATTGTTGAATTTATCCATGATTTTGGCTTCCTGTCTTTCAGAGACACCCGTTAAAATGAAATTTGGATCATTTTGAAGTGCTTCAATTTTCTTTTTCAATGAAGTTTTAAATATCAATTCAGGATTGTTTCCCATTAAATCACCTTCATTATAATGAAGGTCATCCGTTATATAATTATTGGAAGCTACTATTTGGTAATCTTTATTGATGAAAATAACGCCCTCATAAACCTTTCCTAAAAGGCTATTCATCATATTAATTTGTAAATCTTTAAAGTTGATAGCTTTGTTTAATGATTTTTGGTTTCTTTCCATTTCTTCTTGAGTTGCTTGGAGTTCTTCCATGTTTTGTCGCATTTCTTCTTCCTGGGCTTGCATTTGCTCTGTCATTTCCTGTGATTGTTCTAAAAGCTTCTGCGTTTTTTCCTGCATTTTAATTGATTCGATTACACTACCCAATCTGTTAGCCAGTTCAGTTAGTAAATCCTGCTCGTGCTTTTCAAATTCTTGAAAGGATGCAATTTCCAAGACGCCCACTGTTTGCTGTTCGGTTTTAAGTGGTAAAATCATGATTGAGCGAGGAGGAGCGTCTCCTAATCCTGATGTGATGTTAATATAAGAAGAAGGAACTTCAGTCATATAAATCGCTTCTCCTTCCAACCAAGTTTGTCCTACTAAGCCTTCTCCTTTTTCAATTATTTTGTGGATATATTTCTTTTTATTAAAAGCATAGCAAGCTTTTAACTCCATAACAGGTTCTTTATTTTCATCATTTAAAATAAAGAAAGCACCTTGGTTGGCATTGATATATTTTACCGTCTCGCTAATGATTGAGTTAGCAAATTCACCTAAGTTGGTATTATTTCCTTTCATTAAGTCTGAAAAATGACTTAAGCCTTCAATATTCCAGCTTCTAATTTCATCTTGCTTTGCTTTCTGCTGTAATGATTCATTTTTATCCTTTATTAATTTTAAGTTTTCTTTCAAATTATCTAGCATTAGGCTGAAGTTTCGGTAGAGACTACCGATTTCATCTTTTCCTTCATGGTGGAGGTCTTTACTTGCATGACTGTCTCCAGACAAAACCTTCTTTACAATATTATCAAGTTTAATGATAGGTTTGGAAACGGTTTTTCTTAGGTAATAAACTAAGGCAAAAACGGTAAGTAATAATATTAAAAGTGTGAATCCAATTACAAAGGAAGCGGTTTGTCTCAAAGATTCATTTTGCTCATTAATTTTTTCATATAATGCAGATATCCTAGGCTCGGTTTCTTTTTTATTTCGATTAAGTTGTAAAAACTGGCCTGATTTCTCATTGAGTCCTATGACAATCTCAGTTTGCACAATTTTATCAAAATGGTTTTTATAAGCTTTTATATCCTCTATTGTTTTTGTTTTATAGGCAGCGGTCATATGTGGATATTCTTGAATATCAGCATATTTTACAAACTCAATAAATTCATCAGCTGTATTGTGTAGTTTATCAGTGTAGCTCAAATCCTTTCTTAATGCGAAATCTTTTTCATGTCTACGCAAACTAAAGGCAAATACTTTTTCTTCTGCTGATTCTCGTTTTTGTAAATCATGTGCATAGGTTCTCATTTCCCCTTCTAAACCATGGTCTTTAAATCCTCTGGTATAAAGTAGTTTCCTTAACTCATCAAACGATTTTTTATAGCTGTTAATGGAGATAAGAATTGAACTGAAATCGCTAGCTAATTCCTTTTTATTAACGAATTCAGATTTCGTTTTTTGTGCTAATGATTCTTCAACTTTTTCAACTTCATTAAAGAATTGTTCTGTAAACTTACTTTGACCATCTTCTAAAAAGTCAATTTCCTTCCATCCGAAAATAAGAAAATCCTGTTCAATCTTTTGAGCATTATCAAAGCGCATCATGGTTTCGGCTACATCTGATTTTACTTGCTGATATTCATCTACTTGGCTCCATAAATAGCCAACAACTAATCCACCGACTAGCATCATGAAAAGCAATAAGGAAAAAGAAAGAATAAATTTTTTTCGGATAGCAAGGTCTCTTATCTTCATGTTCTATAATTTTTTACGAAGATAGGAGGGAGAAAATGAAAGGCTGTTAAGAATAAAAAAAAGGTTTATTACGCTTTAATTATCTTAATAGGTAAAATTTATTGATAATTTAATCTACTATAGATAATACAATTTTATATTGCATTGTTTATTTAATAAACTCCACTTCCCAGCATAACAAGCGTACAAGCATATTCTGTTTCTATCCCTTTTTCATTGGCCAACTTTACCAATTCTGAATTTTCTGTCCCAGGGTTGAAAATGATTCTTTTGGGATTGAGGCTAAGTAGATAATCGTAATACTCAGGTTGATGTCTGGCACCTAAATAAAGTGTAATGGTATCTACATTTTCCACTTTTGGAGATTCTGTAATGTCTAGTATTTCTTCACCAAAAACCTCACCCTTTTTAATTCCTACTGGCACAATTTCATGGCCGGAATTGGTTAATCTGTCTGCTGCGAAATAAGCATATCTTGAAGGATTAGTAGTAGCGCCTATAATTACTGTTTTTTTGCTCATAATTTGATTTTATAAAGTTCTACCGCTTTTTCCGCGCATCGTTCACCGTCCATGGCAGCTGAAACTATTCCTCCAGCATAGCCTGCACCTTCTCCGCACGGAAAAAGTCTTTTGGTTTCTGTATGCTCTAACGATTCTTTATCCCTAGGGATTCGAACAGGGGAGGAGGTTCGACTTTCAACTCCAACAATAACTGCATCATTTGTAAAATAATTAGGCATTTTTTTGCCAAATGCTTTAAAAGCAGTTTTTAGTCTTTCAGCAATGAATGGAGGTAATACTTCATCCATTTGGGCAGAATGCAAGCCAGGTTGGTAGGAAGTGTCAGGTAAATCTTTACTTAATTTACCTTGAGTAAAATCAATTAATCGTTGAGCTGGGGCAGTTTGAGTGTTTCCTGCAATTTTGCATGCATTTTTTTCTATGGATTTTTGTAATTCCAAGCCTTTCAAAGGTCCAAATTCTTCAAATTCCTGCATGTCTTCCAATTCTATGGCTGCTACTATTCCAGAATTGGCAAAGCGCGAATCTCTTCTGGATGGGCTCATTCCATTTACTACAATTTCCCCGCTTTCCGTAGCAGCAGGAACTATAAAGCCACCAGGGCACATGCAAAAGGAAAAAACACCTCTTTGTTTGTCTTTGAAGTATGTTTGATGCACTAAAGCATAAGAAGAGGCCGGTAAATATGGCCCTCTATCTTCGCATTTATATTGTATTTGGTCAATTACTTTTTGTGGATGTTCAACTCTCACGCCCAAAGCAAATGGCTTGGCCTCAATCAGAATTTTACTTTCATTTAGTAAGTAAAATATGTCCCTTGCCGAGTGACCAGTTGCCAAAATGAAAGCATCTGATTTAAATTCCTTTCCATTTGTTGTGGAAACTGATTTAAGCTCATAATTTTCAACTTTAAAGCCTGTTACTTTTGTGTCGAAATGCACTACACCCCCATGGGTTAAAATATTTTCGCGGATGTCCTGGATGATTTTAGGCAATTTGTTCGTTCCAATATGCGGATGAGCATCAATCATGATATCTTCCTTAGCACCGTGAGCAACTAGGATTTCTAGAATACGATAAATATCCCCTCTTTTCTTTGATCGGGTATAAAGTTTGCCATCTGAATACGTTCCTGCACCACCTTCTCCAAAGCAATAATTGCTTTCTGAATTGACGATATGCTTTTTGTTAATGTCGGCTAAATCTCTTCTTCGAGCCCTGACATCTTTTCCTCTTTCTAAAATAATGGGTTTCCAGCCTAATTCTATCAATCGCAAAGCAGCAAATAGACCTGCGGGACCTGCACCAATTATAACTGCCGATTGACTGGCATTATGTACATTGGGTAAATCTTCGATTTTATAGTTTATCCTTTCAGGTAGTGGTTCCTTATCTGCAATATCTACTTTAATGCGTACTTTAACCTCTTTTGACCGAGCATCAATGGAGCGTTTGGCAATTCTGAAATTTTGGGAAGATTTTAATCCCAGTTTCTTTTGGATGACTGCCAAAACTTCTTCTTCGTTGAAAGCCTCTTCAGGCTTTAAAACTACTTCTTTTTCTATCATATATTTTAATAAGCAATATCTATGGATTTAAAGTTTTTACATTCTTTAATTTAAAAACATATCCAAAGGAAAGTCCTACAATAGGTTGAACCTGAAAAGGTTGGTCAATCAATTCATCAAATATTTCATTTCTTTGCCCTTCGTTTTTCACTTCACCGTAGAAATAATAATTGAAATTGATGCCTAAATTGATATCAAAAGTAAAACCATTATCATTTAGATTTTGTAAGATTCTACTTCCAACTAAAAGCCCATAGCGGATGCCTTGGGCATTCACTTCGGCAGAAACAGCATCAGGTTTCGTATTGTCTTCATAATATTTAAATCGGTCTACATTGGTGTAGGAAACGGAGTGTCCGAAATATGGCATGCCAAACTTTGTGTCTTTATGATAAAATCGTTGACGAAAGCTGAAACCGAAGCCTTCGAAAAAGCTGTCTCCAGCTCTTAGATTTAAAGAACTTGCAAAGAAAGGATTTCTAAAAGTATGATAAAGCAGTTCATATCCGATTCTTTGTTGAATGTTGTATTCTAAGGCTACCTGTAAGTCTCCGAACAGCATATTGAAAGGATTTACTTGTAGAATTAGGGTAGGGAAGTCATTATTTCTTGATTTGAAGTAAGAACTTCCTCTTGATTTATAGCGGTAATCAGGCTTGGTATATTGAGGGCTATCTTCCGAAAAATCATTGTTATCTTGAGCAGTTCTCAAGAGCGGCTCATAATCTTCGTAGATTGGTTTATAATAACCTGCTAATTGCCCATTGTCATCGTAGAGTTCCCAAGTCCCCACTTTCACGCCATCTTCAATATTGCCTTTCATTTTTCTATCTCCATTGAGATAGTAACCTGTATATTCTCCCTTACCATTTTGGAATTCAGCTTCTCCTTCTTTTTCACCCGATTCATAATAATATTCCCACTTGCCTTCGCTTTTACCATCTACTACCGAACCTTTTAATTTTAATTTACCACTTTCATAAAATTCTTTGTATTCACCACTTCCTGCATCATAAACTCCTTCGCCTTTTAAACTCCCATCCTCAAAATAGAGCTTCCAATAACCCTCTTTTTTTCCTTCTCTTTCAGCTCCTTCTGCGCTTACTTGTCCATTAGGATGAAAATAGACCCATTTGCCATGTCTTAAATTATCTAAATAATTCCCTTCTCCTAATACAGTTCCATCTTCATAAAAGTAAACCCATTTACCATGTTTAGCCCCTTCTTTATATTGACCTTTTGATTTTAAAATGCCTGATACATAGTAATTTTTCCAAAGGCTGTCACTTTTTTCCTCTTTTATAAATCCTTCTGATTTTAAATTTCCATTTGAATAAAATTCTTTATAAACACCATCTCCATTTCTGTAAATAGCCTTGGCTTTCAAATTCCCATTTTCCGAATAATAAGTCCAAAGACCATCTTTAACATCATTTTCATATTCACCTTCACTTTTCAATATCCCTGTTTCATAGTAATATCTCCATTGCCCCTGACGCATGCCATCATATATCTTTCCTTCCATTCGGAGTTCACCATTTTCGAAATAGTAGGACCAAAAACCATGATTTGAATTGTTCTTGAGCTGGCCTTGCATTTTTAGTTTCCCACTTTCATAATAGTATTTCCACTGGCCATAGGTTTCATTATTAATGTATTGTCCTGTACTCTTCAGCTCACCAGAAATATAATAGGATTCATAATTGCCATAAAGAATACTTGGGTCTAAATCTTTTACAAAATAGCTTTCTTTCAAATGTTCTCTTTCATCATCATAATAGACTTTTACTTCTTTGCTTTGCGCAAAAAGTAAAGTAGGTAAGATTATCCATATAATGCTTAATACAGATTTCATTTTATTCTTCTGCTAAAATTTCTTTTAGGACCCAACCTTTGCCCCATTCTTCTTTTTCCTGTTCTGACCATAATTCTGGGAAGAATATACGTTTTTGAAATCTAGGGGGCAAATATTGTTGCCAGTTTGTTCCGCCTGTGGCAGGAGCATCTTTGTTTTTCTGTTGCAAATATCTAACGGCAGATTTATAATGAACCAAGGGCCAAAAAATATTTACATTTAAATCAAAATTCCTTAAAGCTTCTAATAATTCCTTATTGTTTCGGGAATCTTCATCAAGTTCTAAATACTTCTGATATATATTTTTTTGCTCAAAACGTTTTATCCAATTGATAAATTCATTTTTGTATTTTTTTTCAAATTGCTCTAAGGTCAATGTTTTTTGACCTGTTTCAATTTCTGTGGCCCCTTGTTTCCAATAGATATGCTCATATTTTTCTTCTATTGTAGCATTTTTGCAATCATTTTTCTTCTCTTTTCTTACCAATTGAATAAGAGGTGTGGAGGCAAATTCTATCAGCCTGTATTGCGCAGATTGAAAACCACTGGCAGGTAAAAGTGCCATTCTAAACCGTTGGAATTGCTCCTTTTCCATCCCTTCCACCATGATGTCGAAGGAATGAGTTAAGGTCTCGAAATATCGGTTCATTCGATTTAACCTTCTAATGAAAAAATTGACATCCAGTTTTTCATTCCAGCCTAAATCCTCACCGTTTTCACCTATTATTTGTCCGTTATTTGCAATCTGCTCCATTTCATTCAGGCACATTTTAAAATAAAGCTCTGTGATTTGATGATACATGATGAAGATTTCTTCATCAGGGAAGTCGGTCTTAGGCTTTTGTAATGTCAATAGAGTATCTATATTGATATAATCCCAGTAGGTGGTGAAATTGGATAAAAGTAATCCATCCAGATAGGAAGATAAATCTTGTCCCATGGATTGGTACTTTAGATTCAACTTTTCCAGATTCTCATTGATTTGTTCTTTTTTCATAGGTTAAAAAATATAGTTCTCCGCAATTTTCACCTTTTTTGAAGGTTTCTTGAAAATACTTTTAAATTTGTACTATTCATTTAAGCTTACAAAGCTACAAAAAATATAAACGACTAATATTTATGAAGGGAGCATAAAGGTTCGCAACCGAATTTATATTTAATCACATATGAGATATTTGTCTCATACCTGCCTATTTCGGGCAGGTTAAGTAAACTTTTAAAAATTATATAGATATGAATAATAAATCAACCGACCAATTTGAATCACCTGATTTTTACGCTTTAGACGGGTTACTTACTGAAGAGCACAAACTTATCAGACAGTCCATTAGGGATTTTGTAAAAAAGGAAATCAGTCCGAATATTGAAGATTGGGCACAGAATGCTCATTTTCCTTATGAAATCGTAAAGAAATTTGGAGATGTAGGAGCTTTTGGTCCTACTATTCCACAAGAATATGGAGGCGGAGGTTTAGATTATATTTCTTACGGTCTCATCATGCAAGAAATTGAAAGAGGTGACTCTGGAATGAGGTCAACTGCTTCAGTTCAAGGTTCTTTGGTGATGTATCCAATTTATGCCTTTGGGAATGAAGCACAACGCAAAAAGTTTTTGCCTAAATTAGCGTCTGGGGAATGGTTGGGCAGCTTCGGCCTAACAGAACCCGACCACGGTTCCAATCCAGGAGGCATGACTACTAACTTCAAAGATAAAGGCGACCATTATTTATTAAATGGTGCTAAAATGTGGATTTCTAATTCTCCAAAATGCGATGTGGCAGTTGTTTGGGCAAAAGACGAATCTGGTAGAATCCATGGATTGATAGTGGAAAGAGGAATGGAAGGATTCACTACTCCTGAAACACACGGAAAATGGTCATTGAGAGCCAGTACTACAGGTGAATTGGTGTTTGACAATGTGAAAGTTCCTAAGGAAAATTTATTGGAAGGGAAATCAGGTTTAGGTGCACCTATGAAATGCTTGGATTCTGCAAGATTTGGTATTGCATGGGGAGCTATTGGTGCGGCTATGGATTGCTATGATTCTGCTAGAAGATATTCACTTGAGCGTCATCAATTTGGAAAACCAATTGCATCTTTTCAGTTGACACAGAAGAAGTTATCTGAAATGTTGACTGAAATCACCAAGTCTCAATTATTGAACTACAGACTTGCACAATTGATGAATGAAGGCAAGGCTACCACACCTCAAATATCTTTGGCAAAACGTAATGCAGTGGAAGTTGCATTGGATATTGCTAGGGAAGCCAGACAGATTCATGGGGGCATGGGAATCACAGGAGACTACCCTATGATGCGCCATATGGCAAACCTGGAGTCTGTTCTAACGTATGAGGGAACACATGATATCCATTTATTAATATTAGGTAAGGAAATTACTGGAATTCCAGCATTTGAATAATTTTTTAATTTAAACAGAGAAGATTAATGGCAAAATACGATGAATTTAAGAATTCTTCTAAAGAGAAAATAAACGAGTTGAAATCAGACTTTGAGGTTTTAAAGGCGGAAGCAAGAAATGCTCAAACCGATAGAAAAGAGGAGATTTCAGAAAATCTAGAGAAACTTGAGAAACTTCAAAATGAATTAGAGCAAAAATACGCAAGAGTGGAGAATTTTGGTGGAATTGCCGCAGAAGAACTAAGCAATGCTTTTTTCTCGTCTACTGAAGCTTTTAAAGATATTATTAAGCAAACAAAAGATAAATTGAAATAAAAAAGCCGAGTTTTAACTCGGCTTTTTTATTTCTTATCGGACATTACTGATAATTTATTTTTAACTTCATAAAAAAACCAATCTTATGAAGAAATTACTATCAACCTACCTACTACTTTTTATATTTTATATAGGATCTGCTCAAGAATTTAATAAATCTAAGGCAGATAGCTTGCTTCAATCCATTGAGGAAAATAATGAGGGCATGGGCTCGGTAACTATTTTAAAAGATGGAAAAGTTATTTATGAAAATGCCTATGGATTTGCTGATATTAATGATGGAAAAAAGAACAATATCAATACACTATTCAGAATTGGTTCAATCTCTAAAACTTATACCGCAACGCTTGTCATGCTTGCAGTTGAAGAGGGTCTAATTAGTTTAGATGATAAACTTTCCAAGTATTATCCAGATTTTGATAAGGCGGACGAAATCACTATAAGTCAATTATTACAACATAGAAGCGGAATTTACAATTTCACCAATTCGCCTTTATATGCACAATACATGACCAAGTCAAAGTCAAAAGCTGAAATGCTGGAAATTATGTTATCGACTGAAAACAGGTTTGAGCCTAACGAAAAATTCGAATATTCTAATACGGGCTATGCATTGCTTTCATATATATTGGAAGATGTTTATGGTCTTAAATACGCTGAAATTTTAAAGAAGAAAATCACCGAACCTTTAGAACTTCAAAATACATATTTTGGTCAACCAATCAATCAAAATGCTAATGAAGCATCATCTTATTTTAAAACGGCTGAATGGCAAATTTCACCAGAAACTAATATCATGATACCAATGGGGGCAGGTGGCATTACAGCAACTTCAATGGATGTGGCATTATTTTTTGAAGCTTTATTTTCTGGACAAATTCTAAAAGAATCATCATTTTCTAAAATGAAGAAAATGAAAGATGGATTTGGATACGGACTTCTTGAAATGCCATATGATAATGAGATGATTTTGGGTCACACAGGAGGTATTGATGGTTTTCAATCTATAGCAGTACATTTTGAATCAGAAAACTTAACGCTTGCACTTTTATGTAATGCAGTAAGTTACAGTCGAAATGATATTTTATTAAGGTTATTGTTCACTTATTTTGATAAAGACTTTGAAATACCTGATTTTGAGCCAGATGTAGTGTTTACTTATGAAGATGTAGTAGGGTTTAAAGGAATATATAGTGCAGATAATTTTCCTTTAAAAATAACCATCTCTGTAAGTGATAATAATCAGCTAATGGCCCAAGCCACTGGTCAGTCCGCATTTCCGCTTACGCCCGTTGATAAATATAATTTTAAATTTGACCCTGCTGGCATCAAAATAATTTTTGATGATGAAAATCCTCAGCTTACCTTAGAGCAAGCTGGTCGGAAATTTAAATTGGATAAAGAGGAAGATAATATAGATGATTGATTTTTTTAATTCATTAGGTATTCAACAGCCCTTCGTAAGATTAAGCTTATTTACAATTTTTTCTATTTTCGTTGGAATTGCAATTCGGTATACATTTTTCAAGTCCCTTTTAATTCTTAATAAAAAGGATGATAGAGAGACGGTGAAACTATTGTCCAACCGCTTCAATGGGAGTATATTTCTTTTCATACCTATGTTAATAATGCATAGCTTAATACCAAGCTTTGAATTAAGTGTAAGTTTAACAAAGTGGCTTTTACTAATTTCAGAATCATTAATAATTCTTTCATTTACAATTATTGCAGTTCGATTAGTTTATTTTTCGCAGGATGTTGTGAATAATAAATTTAAGGTTGACATGCCTGATAACTTGAAGGAAAGACAAGTTTTAACTCAAGTAACGTTTATTCGAAAAATTGTGGTTTTCCTCATCGTTATGATTGGTTTAAGCCTTTTTCTCTTACAATTTGATGGTGTTAGGAAGTATGGAGCCACTTTTCTCACTTCTGCTGGTGTGGCAGGTATCATTATAGGCTTAGCAGCGCAGAAAACTATAGGAAATCTGTTAGCCGGAGTTCAAATTGCTTTTACGCAACCCATTAAAATAGGTGATGCTGTTTTGGTAGAAAAGGAGTGGGGATGGATAGAGGAAATAAATTTGACTTATGTGGTGGTTCGAATTTGGGATCAAAGAAGATTGGTTTTGCCTATCACTTATTTTACAGAGCAAACTTTTCAGAACTGGACTAGAAATTCTGCGGATATCATAGGGAGTGTTTTTTTATATACAGATTATACTATTCCAATTGATGATTTAAGAAAAGAATTTGAGTCCATTTTAGCAGTTACTGATTTATGGAATAAAAACGTACAAGTTTTGCAAGTGACTGATAGCACTGAAAAAGCAATGCAAATTAGAATGTTAATGTCTGCAAAAGATTCACCTACTGCTTGGGATTTAAGATGTTTAGTAAGGGAAAAAATGTTGGTGTTTATACAAAAACAATATCCTGATGGGCTACCAAAAACAAGGTTGGAAATGAATCAATCTTCTGAACCTAATGATTGATTTAACCAGTATAGCGTTTTTTGATTTTCAATGCTATAAATAGCATTTCTGATATTGTATTTTTCTCTGCCTGTAAGCCTCCAGTTCAAAGAAGCTCTTTCTTCAATATGTTTCATTTTATCTATGCTATCATCAGAAAAAGCAACTCCAGCATCATAGGTTAACATTGCATGACTTAAATCTCCTTGAAACCACTCTGTGGCATACTCTATCAGCAAATCATTTCTTGTGTCTTGAACATTTGACCAATTATTGTAAATATTGCTCAAAGGTGTTGACAGTTTTTCCAAAATAGAGAGGTTTTGTTTATGCTCTATAATAGCTGCTTTTTTTGAATCTCGAATTGTTAAAATAATAACTCCAGAGGTGTTTTCTGCTATCCAATCTTTGAAGTTATATAAAAATAGAACCGCATCGCTCACTCCAAAATTATCAGCTAGACCTGCATCCATAATTTCAAGACTTGGTTCGCTAGGAAGGTTTACATTTGGCGTAATATACGGGAAAGAGGCGCTCATTCTTAGCGCTGTTAAAAAGCTTAAATTTTCAGCATCTTGATTTTCAAACATTCTTAAAAAATCAATACTTCTATTGGCCATAAGCGTATTTAAAGAGTCATCTTTTATGGATTTGTTAGACATGTAAGAACTGCTATTGGGTGTGATGTAAAGTTTTCTACCATCATTTACACTGGTAGGAGCCAGAAATAACATGGGGATTTCAGCCTTCAATTCTGCTTCTTTGTATTGACTCAGATGCTTATCAAGAACCCCGTCTAAATTTTTATTTAGCTTTTGTTCAAATGCATAGCCTCTATCTTTCGGATAACTATACCCACCATATTCAAAGGATTGGTACCTAATAAAGATGTCATTAGTGAGCAAACTAAAAATTATTGGATTTAAAGCTTCCTTGCCGATGTTTGAAAGAAATTCAGGATTATAGACGTCAATATTTTTATTCTTTTGATGCATATATTTTAGCTCTCTAAAATAGGCAGCACCAATTAATCCCCCTGAAGCTCCAGAAATGCTAACAGTATGCTTAAAGAGATTGCCTTTTGTCAGACTATCCGCTTTTTGCAGTGCATGCATAGTCCAGTAAGCAGCTCTTTGTCCACCACCACTAGCTGTTAGTAATATCATTTTTGGTTTTTCATCAAATTGGGCTCTCCAATTTTCGAGTATTGTTAAAGTGGTAGCTCTATCCTCTTGTATAATTTTTTCGTTTGTTAGTTCATCGATAGAATTTTGATTGTAATTAACCGGTTCTGTATTATAATTAAGGCCATGCGCGTAATGTGTTTTACTCAAAAAATCAAGAGTAGTAAGATAATTGATTAGGAAAAAGATAGCTATAGCACCAGTTATCGCCCAAGACCTAAACCAGAAAGTTAAAGCTCCAATAGCCATCAAAATAATACTTACGAAAAGAATTGCACTCGCTGCTGCAGGGATTTGAAAATAGGGATAATCTCTGAATGCTCCTAAGATTAGGATAATACCGAAAATAAATAGTTCAGCAATTACTGTATTTAAATGGTTTTGGTCAAAAATACCTGTTACAACATTAAATACTTTCTGATTGCTATTATGATTGACTTTTATCCATCTAAACTTCAAATCAAAATAACCTATTACATCGTTTTGCTGCCTTTTTAAGTCCTGATGATATTTTACAGCTGCAATCCTTCCGATTTTAAGTTTTTTAATTCTTTTCTCAACTCTTTCTGCTAAAACTTCTCTTAAATCTTTATTGGTAAACCAAAAGTAGAGTTGTAAGATGAAAATTGAAACAAATAAACCTAATGGTAAGGCAGAAGCCAAAATACAAGCTTTACTAAAACTCATAAATTCATAAACCATTTGGTAATTAACGATTTGAATAAGATAGTTAATCAGAAAGGCTAATGGAATAATGGAATTGTTTAAAGAGAACTTAGAGAATGGTTTTTTGATAATACCTATAAAATGAAATTTATAACCATCCAAAATATATGTGGCAATATTAAATGCTACAATTAAACCGCCTAATGCCAGCCCAACTATAAAATAACTTTGAAAACTAACTTCATTTAAATACTCAGGAGATAAGAATAAGTAGGGGATCCCCAATCCTTTACCAAAGCCTCCATTAATAATGGAAAATAATAGTACCCAGCAAAGTAATAAAAGTTGATTCTTCTTGAAATGATTTAATATCAATTGAATCGGAAATGAATACACGATTGATTTGAAAAGTTTTGTCATAAAAACCTCATTCCCTTTTGCTTATAAATCTTCAAACAAGAAGTTGTTAATAGCATATTTTACTAAGCCTGCTAATGTTTTTGAACCTGTTTTCTCCATCAGGTTTCTTTTATGAGCTTCTACAGTTCTAATGCTTATAAATAATTTGTCAGCAATTTCCTGGTTGCTTAATTCATCAATTATTAGTCTTAAAACTTCTTTTTCTCTTTTTGAAATTGCTATAACATCAGAATCTTGCTTCTTTTTGCTCATAAAGTCCATAATTGCTTTAGTGGCTTCTTGAGCATAGTACGTCTCCCCAGCATAAACAGCCTTTACGGCATCTACGATATCTTTTTCTCTAGCATTTTTTAATAAATACCCAGAAGCACCAGCTTGTAGCATTTGTTTAACGTATTGGCTGTCTTTAATCATAGTCAGGGCTATGATTTTTATAGTGGGAAATTTTTTATTTACTTCAGTAGCAAGCTCAACACCATTCATTTCTGGCATACTGATGTCAGTTAGCATTATATCTACTGCTTCAGGATTTTTCTCTAGAAAAATTAAAGCCTGTTTTCCATCACTTGCTTCACCTGCAATGGAAATGTCATCGCCTTGTTTTTCAAGATAAAATCTAATTCCATCTCTGATCAATCGGTGGTCATCTACTAACAAAACCTTTATCATTTCGAAATATAATAATAACTTTATACAACTGTAAAAAATAAACGATGGAAGATAGCAAAAATAAAAAGCCTAAAGTATTTTATCTTGATGATGATGAAATCAATCTTGCAGTTCTTGAGGCTAATTTAGAGGAATATTATGAAATTTTAGGTTTCAGTGACCCCAAAAAATCAATAGAATATCTTCAAAATAATGAGGTTGATGTCATATTGACTGACCAGATAATGCCATTGATGGATGGTATAGATTTTTTACAGGCAATTGAAGACATTCAGCCAAAAGTAGCGAGGATTCTTTTAACAGGTGTTGTGAATCAGAATGTAATGCTTCAGGCTATTAATAAAGTAAATATTTATCGATTTCATGAAAAATCAGACAAGTATGATGGTCTAAAATTTGACATCGACAATGCTTATCAAATGGTAAAGGCATTACGTGAAAAAGATTATTATTTTAAGGAGTTACAAGAAACTTCTGAAAAATTAAGAATTATTGCTGATAATGTTCCGGCACAAATAATTCATACTGATTTGGACGGCAATATACTCGAAATTAATCAGGATAGCAGTGCACTGAAAATGACTAGCGTTGGTGCAAATATTTCAAATTTCCTTCCAGAAGATGAATTAAAAAAGTTTCTTCATACGATGGCTTTAGTAAGTGAAACCAAAAAAAACCATAATATTATTACTCGAGCCTTCAATTTTTATGAAAATTTTCAATGGTTTTCTACTGTAATTGGGTCACTTCATTCCAAAGAACAGCAAAGTGGATTTTTGATGGTGAGTCAGGATATAACGGATAGGGTAAATCATGAAGAGAAAATAATGTCTGCAGTAATTGAAGCAGAGGATAGACAGAAAAGTAAAATCGCAAGAGATATTCATGATGGCTTACAACAGACTTTAACTATTTCGCTTATGAATTTTGAATCCTTAGATGAAAATTCTATTCAAATTTCAGAAAAGGAATTACAAAAATTTCGCAATGGAGTAAAATTTTTGCGTAAGGGTTTACAAGAAACAAGGAGCATTGCTTATGAATTAATTCCAAAATCGGTAGAGGATTTTGGCTTTATAGAAACGGTGAAAGAATTGATATTTGAACTTAATAGTTCAGTTGATTCTACTGAATTCAATTTTTACACTAACCTGACTCAAAGAATTGAAGATTTAAATATTGAATACAACCTTTTTAGAATAACGCAAGAATCTTTAAATAACATTATTAAATATGCGGAAGCCACAGAAGTGTTCGTCCAATTAACCTATCACGATAATATTTTGCAGCTCACAATCGAGGATAATGGAAAGGGCTTTGATGTTGATGAGAAATTAAATTCTGATCGCAGCTTTGGGTTATTTAATATGAATAAGAGAACGGAGAGTCTTTCAGGAAAAATGACTATTGAATCGAAAGATGGTACTTTGATTTTTGTTGAAATTCCATTGAAGAAGAAGACTAAAACCTATGATTTTAGATCCAAATAATTCGCTTATGTAACATTATTTATCCTAAAGGGTTATATATTATGTACTTTTTTAACTTAAATAATCTTATATGGATACTAAAAATGCATTAAAACAAAAACTTGTTTCTCAATATGAAGAGTGGAAAGCCGACTTCAAGAAATTGAAAGCTGAAACCAAAGGTGCTTACGCTGAGGGTCAGTTAGAAGGAAGCCAGGAAGCTAAAGATTTGGAATCAAAAATGGATGAGGTAAAAGGCTTCATTGATAAAGTAGAAAATGCAAATGAAGATGACATAGAAAATTTAAAATCTAAAGTGGAAAATCAAATAGATGGACTTAAAAATGCTTTTCAAAAACTGAAAAATAAGTTCAAGTAAAATATTTACATTAAATAATTGATAAAAAAAATAGCCATTGGAATCATTTAAACGGCTATTTTTTCGATTTAAAGAGTTCTATTTAACCTCTGATACTTTGAGCATATTGGTTCTATTTCTTTCTTTGATAGGCATGCTAGCCATCAAAATAATAATATCACCTGTTTGCACGTGATTATCCCTTTTTAAAGTATTTTCAATATCTTCAAAAGTTTTGTCGGTGCTTTCATAATTTTCATAAATATAGCCTCTTACACCCCAAACTAAATTAATCGTTTCCAGTAAATCATGGTTAGGAGTAAAAATGAATATTCCAGCTTTTGGTCGGTGGCTTGCTAATCTATAAGCCGTGTAACCCGATTTTGTCATTCCAACAATAGCTTTTGCATTCGTTTCTTCTGCAAGCTTGCAGGCAGTTTGAACCAAATTATCACTGTAAAAAGTATCAGATTCTCTAGACACATGTTCATATTTGTGGTATATGGCATCGTGTTTTTCAATACTAGTGATAGTGTTAGACATACTTAATACTGACTCAACTGGATATTGGCCAGCGGCAGATTCCGCAGAAAGCATCACTGCATCGGCTCCATCTAAAATGGCATTCGCCACATCATTGGTTTCTGCTCTTGTAGGACGTGGGTTTTCAATCATGCTTTCCATCATTTGGGTAGCTACAATTACAGGCTTGCAAGCTTCATTGCATTTTCTAATTATCAGTTTCTGAGCTAAAGGAACATCTTCCATAGGAATTTCCACTCCTAAATCACCACGTGCTACCATTATAGCATCTGCAGCGGCAATAATATTATCGATATCCTTTAAAGCTTCTGGTTTTTCAATTTTAGCTACTACTTTGCAATCTTTGCCGTTATATTTTATTCTGTTTTTCAAGTCTAAAACATCTGCTGCAGAGCGTACGAAAGATAATGCAATCCAATCCACCTCATTTTTCAAACCGAATTTTAAATCTTCTAAATCTTTCTCTGTTAAGCTAGGAGCTGAAACTTTAGTGTTAGGAAGATTAATTCCTTTTTTAGATTTTAATTCTCCTCCATATATAATTTTAGTTTTGACTTCCGTTTTATCAGATGAAATTACTTCTAATTGAATATTTCCATCATCAATCAAAATGATGTCTCCTTTTTTAACATCGGAAGGTAAGCCTTGGTAAGTAGTAGAAACTTTTTTTGCATCCCCGATCATTTCCGTGGTGGTAATTGTCAATTCTTGACCTTCCTTAATTTCAACACCTCCATCTTTTATTTCACCACATCTGATTTTAGGTCCTTGTAAATCTTGCAAAATGCTAATATTTGTTCCCCATTCTTTATTGATTTCTTCAATATATTGTAATGTTTGCTGGTGGATTTTATGATCCCCATGCGAGAAGTTGAGTCTAAAAACATCTGCACCTGCTGTTACCAATTTTTTTAGCATTTCTTTCGTGTTGGATGCTGGTCCAACAGTTGCTACAATTTTTGATTTGTTGAATTTGATGTTTTCTTTTTTCATTTCTGTGATTTTTGATTTTTGTAAGTCGTGACTTCCTCTCTTTCTTTTGAGTTTACTGATAAGGATTTTTCCGACAATTTTTTAGGTCATTAAATTTACCACCGATTTTAAACGATTGGCGTCTAAAATTTGAACCAAAATTACATTTTTTATTTTACTTAGTGTATTTTTTACATTAAGTATTTCTAATTCTTCCGTATCATCTTGAATTAGAAGGAAATAGTCGATATTTTTCATCTCAGGAATTAGAAATGCTTGTTGAGAATCGCTATCAAATAATTTGTTTTTAAGTAATTTTATAGAAATGTTACTCGTTAAATGTTGAAAGCAAGAGGTATTAAGAAATTGTCCTTTTTTTAATTCTATTAAATGGTCTTTTACTCTTTTTAACGAAAAATGTGTTTGCTGATTGATATGCCATGCCATTTGAAAATCAACCATAGAAGAAGAGATAGCTAATAATTGAAAATCCACTTTGAATGTATCTTGCCAGAGTTGTTTATTCATATAAGTTTTATGGTTTAAAATTTGTAAGCTTTTTATGCTATTCTCGAACTAAATCACAGGTCATTTTGGTCGAATTCAAAAAGTTTAATCTATTACTTAATTTGGATTATTAGGGATTCTAAAATTTATGTTCAAAACATTGGTTTAAGTTATAAATATTTCAATTTATTCTAAAACTTGTAGGGTAAAGTTACCCTGTAAACCAAAATACTTGAACGAAAGGAAAAAAATAGTTTGACATTAATGAGGGAAATACATTTCTTTGCGGAGTATTTAAAACTAAAATTCTAAAATAATGTCTGAAATAGCACAGAAAGTAAAGGCAATTATCATTGACAAACTAGGAGTAGAGGAGTCAGAAGTGACTGCAGAAGCAAGCTTCACCAATGATTTGGGAGCAGATTCTCTAGACACAGTTGAATTGATTATGGAGTTCGAAAAGGAATTCAATATTTCTATTCCAGATGATCAAGCTGAAAATATTGGTACTGTAGGACAGGCCATTTCCTACTTAGAAGAAAACGTAAAATAATTTAATAGCTCAAAATTCATTTATGAATTTAAAAAGGGTAGTTGTAACGGGACTGGGTGCATTAACACCTATTGGAAATTCTGTCGAAGAATATTGGGAGAACTTAGCTTTGGGCACAAGTGGAGCCGGTCCCATTACTAAATTTGACGCGTCCAAATTCAAAACTCAATTTGCTTGTGAAATAAAAAATTTCCAAGCAGAGGATTATCTTGATCGTAAAGAAGCAAGAAAAATGGATCCGTTCACTCAGTATGGTATGATTACCGCTGAGCAAGCAATTCAAGATTCTAAGCTCGATTTATCTAAAATTGATTTAGATCGAGCTGGGGTAATTTGGGGGTCAGGAATTGGAGGTATAAAAACATTTCAAGACGAGGTAGATAATTTCGTGACTAACGATAGAAATCCTCGATTTAATCCATTTTTCATTCCTAAGATGATTTCTGACATATGTGCAGGATTAATTTCCATTAAATATGGATTCAGAGGGCCTAACTTTGTAACAGTTTCGGCTTGCGCTTCTGCCACAAATGCTTTGATTGATGCCTATAATTATATTCGTTTGGGTAAAGCTGATGTATTTATTTCTGGCGGTTCTGAGGCTTCAGTAACAGAATCTGGAATAGGAGGATTTAATGCTATGAAAGCTTTATCTGAAAGAAATGACGATCCGAAAACTGCTTCTAGACCTTTCGACAAAGAAAGAGATGGGTTTGTATTAGGTGAAGGTGGAGCGGCATTAATTCTCGAAGAATACGAACATGCTGTTGCAAGAGGTGCTAAAATCTATTGTGAAGTGATAGGTGGAGGAATGTCTGCTGATGCGCATCATATGACTGCACCACATCCTGAAGGATTAGGTGCTACTAATGTGATGAAATATGCATTGGAAGATGCTCAAATTGAAGCTTCAGAGGTGGATTATATTAATGTTCATGGAACTTCAACCCCACTAGGTGATTTAAGTGAGTCAAGAGCAATCAAAAAAATATTTGGTGAACATGCTTATAATTTAAATATAAGTTCTACAAAATCGATGACAGGTCACCTATTAGGAGCTGCTGGTGCAATTGAGGCTTTAGCTTGTATTTTTGCGCTAGAGAAACAAATGGTTCCTCCAACGATTAACCATTTCACAGATGATGAGGAATTCGATTCTAAATTGAATTTCACTTTTAATAAAGCACAGCAAAGAAAAGTGAAAACAGTATTAAGTAACACCTTCGGTTTTGGTGGGCATAATACATCGATTATATTAAGAAAGTTAGATTAATTTCCGACTTTGATTAGGCAATTTTTCACTTCCTTCAAAAAATTATCAAAGAAAGACAAGAGGCTTATAGCTGCAATAAAATCTATTGTAGGTTATAAGCCTTTTCGTTTAGAGTTATTCAGATTAGTTACCCAACATTCTAGTGTAGCCAAAACACTTCCCAATGGCTTTAGAGCTTCTAACGAAAGGCTTGAATATTTAGGAGATGCTATCCTTGGAGCCGTTGTAGCCGATTTTTTATTCAAAAAATATCCTTTCAAAGATGAAGGTTTTCTTACAGAAATTCGTTCTCGTATCGTAAACCGAGAATCTTTAGGTCTCTTAGCGAAGAAGATTGGCATTAACGATATGCTAGAATCCGACTTAAAGGCTGGGAAATACCAATTTAAATCTATCTATGGAGATATGATGGAAGCTTTTATTGGTGCAGTATATATTGATAGAGGCTATAAATTTTGTCAGAAATTTATTGTCAGTAAGCTAATTATCCCACATTTTGATTTAGATGAAGTAATTGAAAACAATACGAATTATAAAAGCATTCTAATAGAATGGTCGCAAAAAGAAAATAAAACCTTGAGTTTTGATATTACAGGTATGATAGAAGCAGGAAGAAAAAGAGAATTTAGAGCTGAAGTAAATCTAGATGGTAATACTATTGCGGAGGGTGCGGGATTAAATAAAAAGAAAGCAGAACAAAATGCAGCTTTTAAGGCTTGTCAGAAATTGAAATTGTCCTAAGAGATCTGTTTTGAAAATTCAGGTTAAAAACATTAAGTATGAAAATTGCAGGTGCTACAGTTAATCAAATCCCAATGGATTGGGATGGAAATGCTTACAATATTCTGGAAGCTTTGAAAGAGGCAGATGCTCAACAAATTGAAATTCTTTGTTTCCCAGAATTAAATATTTGTGGTTATGGCTGCGAGGATGTTTTTCTGAGTGATTGGTTATGGAAAAAAACATTCAAAACATTAACCGAGAAGATTCTTCCTTTTGCCCCAAACCTTGCTTTTACTGCTGGCTTTCCTTTCAAATTTGAGGATAAAATGTACAATTGTGTTGCTTTTTGTAAAAATGGCGAGATTCAGTATATCATTCCTAAGCAAAATTTAGCAAAAGACGGAGTTCATTATGAACCGCGCTGGTTTAATGAATGGGAAATTGGGAAGCAATCTAAAGTGAATGTAAATGATATTGATATTCCGATAGGTGATTATGTTATTGATTATGCCAATTTTAAAATCGGATTTGAAATTTGTGAAGATGCGTGGAGAACAGACCGGCCTGCCAATAGATTAGTTAAAAGAGGTGTTAATTTAATTCTAAACCCATCGGCAAGTCATTTTGCCATCGATAAGTCAATAAGTAGACAAGCTTTAGTGGTGGGTAGTTCTGAAAAATATAATTGTACTTATGTTTATGCTAATTTATTAGGGAATGAGGCGGGCAGGATGATTTACGATGGAGAGCTTATGATTGCTCAAAATGGTGAACTGAAATACAGAAATGAGTTGCTATCCTTTAAAAATTATCAATTGGGAATCTGGGATACGGAAAATGATAAAACTAAAATTTTCGATAGTTTCGTTTCTAATCCGTATCAAGAATTTAGAAAGGCTGTTAGTTTAGCGTTATTTGATTATTTAAGAAAAAGCTATAGTAATGGATTTGTGCTTTCATTAAGTGGTGGTGCAGACTCATCCACTTCGGCTGTCTTGGTAGCTGAAATGATTCGATTAGGAATACAAGAATTAGGTTTATTACTTTTTCTCCAAAGAATTCATAAAGAAGAATGGTACGAAGAATTAAAAGATAAGCGTGATTCAAAAAAAGTTATTGCAAACCGAATTTTTACTACTGCTTATCAAAGTACCGAAAATTCTGGAAAAGCGACTTTAGAATCTGCCAAACAACTTGCAGATGAAATCGGAGCTGTTTTTTATCATTGGAATATTGATGATGAAGTAAAGGGATACACTCAAAAAATATCAAAAAATATTGGACGAGAGTTTACTTGGGAGCAAGATGATATAGCACTGCAAAATATTCAAGCTAGGGCTCGATCTCCAATCATTTGGATATTAGCAAATATTAAAAATGCACTACTATTGACTACTTCTAACAGAAGCGAAGGTAGTGTAGGTTATGCTACAATGGATGGTGATACAAGTGGGAGCATTGCACCTATTGCTGCAATCGATAAACCTTTTATCATTCAGTGGTTGAAATGGGCAGAAGAAAATTTAGGATATAAAAGTTTAAGTTATGTGAATAGCTTGCAACCTACAGCTGAACTCAGACCTAAAAGTGAGTCGCAATCCGATGAATCTGATTTAATGCCCTATCCATTATTGCAAAAAATAGAAGAATTAGCTATTCGGGAAAGACTTTCTCCTGTTGAAATTTACATTGATTTGAAAATTTCATGGGAAGGGGAAAAAAGTATAGTAAAACCATCCATTCAGAAATTTTTTAACTTATGGTCTCGAAATCAATGGAAAAGAGAAAGAATAGCTGTTTCCTTTCATCTAGATGATTATAATGTGGATCCAAAAACGTGGTGCCGATTCCCTATTTTATCCTCATCGTTTAAAGATGAGCTGGACGAACTGGAAAAAGCAGAATAAACCATTGAGATTTCTGTTTTTACCCTAATTTTGTGTCAAACGAAAATTAAATATGCTTAGCTATATAGTGTGGTCACCCAAACCTTATATTGTGGATTTGGGATTTACTGAATTAAGGTGGTACGGTTTACTCTTTGCCTTAGGATTCATTATTTCTCAGCAGATAATGTTTCATATTTTTAAGAAAGAAGGTAAAAAAGAAAAACAAGTAGAAATTCTTACCCTTTATATGGTGGTTGCAACCATTATTGGCGCCAGATTAGGTCATGTATTATTTTATGAACCAGCCCGATATTTGAGTAATCCGATTGATATTTTTAAAGTTTGGGAAGGTGGCTTAGCAAGTCATGGAGGTGCTGCTGGTATTTTGATTGCCCTTTACTTATTCTCTCGTAAATATGATAATATCAGTTATTTATGGATTTTAGATAGGATCGTAATAGTAGTTTCAATCACAGCCGTTTTGATCAGGATTGGTAATTTTATGAATTCAGAAATCATAGGCGAACCTATTGATAAAGCATACGGAGTGGTATTTGGGCGAGAAGTAGAATTACAATTGAATTATTTGACCACAGCTATTGAAGACGTCCAGGTGGAGAAGGCAACCACATATGGATTGATAGCTGGAACACTCGAAAACGACTATCAAAATCCAGTTAAAGTAACCATTTTGTATAATGGCAAAAATAAATTGGAGGATGTAAAGAAATTTACTGAAAACCAATTGATGACAAAATTGCAAGATCAAAATATTAGTCAGCACATTCAGTTCTCAAAAAACGCTGATTTTCAATATAATCGAAAGGGTGGAGTAATCTATGCTTCAGCTTATGGAGAAGGAGTTACAAGACATGCAACTCAATTATATGAAGCCATTTCGTATTTATTTATTTTCGTCTTATTATTTTATTTGTGGAATAAAAATAGAAGTGGATTGGCTGATGGTAGACTTTTTGGTATATTCCTAATCGGTGGTTTTGGTTCAAGATTTTTAATTGAGTTTATTAAAGAAAATCAAGTTGCATTTGAAGAAGGATTAATTCTGAATATGGGGCAATGGTTAAGTATTCCATTAGTTTTGACTGGCATTTATTTTGTGATTCAATCATTTAAAGCTGAAAAAGGGAATTAAGGAACTGGATCAAACCCTGAACCACCCCATGGATGGCATTTAGAAATCCGTTTGGCTGATAATTTCGAACCTTTAAGTAAACCATGTTTGATAATAGCCTGTTTTGAATATTCTGAGCAAGTAGGAGTAAAACGACAAGCTGATGGTAATAATGGAGATATACCATATTGATAAAATAAGATTGGCCAAGTAGCAACTTTGCGTAAGGTCTTTGTGATTTTATTTTTTTGATTATTCTCCAAATGTTTTTTTTATAATTTAAAGCTATACATAATCAAAATTAAAACACTAAATATTGAATTTAAAAATTACTGCGGAGGAATTTATTTTCTCACGACTGTAGTACTTTGTGTTTTATTTAATATTCAGTTTTCGTACAAAGCTCAAGGTCAAGTAAGGGTTGGTATCGAAAATAATGAATTAGAGATTATAAATAGAACAAAGGATAGTCTTGAAAACCAAATTCTATTTCTAGAAACAATAGAAATAAGAGGGAATAAAAAAACAAAAAAAAAGATTATTACCAGGGAAATAGACTTACAACCAAATGTGAGCTATCCTTTCAAAGAATTAAAAAGAATCATCAAACTTGATGAGAATAAAATTTTCAATACGGGTTTATTTACAAGCGTTAAAGCGGAGCTAGAGTATATCGAAGGCAGTGAGAATAAAGTGAAAATTATTTTTTTTGTTCAAGAGCGGTGGTACATATGGCCTAGCGTAATTTTCAAATTGGCAGATAGAAATTTTAGTGATTGGCTTTTTAATCAAAATGCTGCTACCGACAGATTTGAATATGGTTTTAAATTTGACCAATTTAACGTCAGAGGGCTTAATGAGCGTCTTTCTGCTATGGCTCAATTTGGTTTTAAAAGAAGATTTTCTTTTGGTTATAATATCCCATATCTAAATGAAGACCAAACTTTTGGAATGGGTCTTAATTTTTCATTTAGTGAATTTGATCAATTAGATTATACCAATGTAGAAAACAAAAGATTATTCATTGATGCCGATAGTATATTTGGAGATGACAATCAGCGTAATATAATTGCAAATATGCTCACCAGCAATCTTATTTTTAATTATAGAGAATCTTATTACAATACGCATTCAATACGCCTGACCTATTCTAGAACTGCCATAATTGACGATATTTTACTATTTAATGAAAATTATCTTGGTCGAGATGGTGACCTTCAACAGAACTTCATTGGATTAACTTATATTTTTAGAAGAGATTTTCGAGATAGAAATAATTATCCCCTAAAAGGTTTTTTGATTGATGCCAGATTAAATAAAACTGGATTAGGTATTTTTAAAGATATTGATCAAGGAAGTTTGCAAGCACAAGTAGCTTATTATAAACCACTTAAGTATAATTTTAATATTGCTTCATCCTTAACGGGCTACACTAGTTATCCACGATTTCAACCCTACAATAATATGCAAGGTTTAGGGTTTTCCAATAATTTACTAAAAGGCTATGAGTTGTATGTAATTCAAGGACAACATTATACCATGCACAAGACAGAATTGAAAAAAAGATTATTTTCAATTGAGGCCAATTTAGGTAGACTTATGCCTTTGAAGCAATTTAGAAAAGTGCCAATTGCTGGTTATTTCAAGGTTTATTTTGACCAAGGCTATGTTCAAAATAATCTTCCAGAATCAAGCAATACAACAGTGAATTCGATTCTGTCGAATAGGTATATTTATAGTTATGGAGCTGGTTTAGACTTGGTTACTTATTATGATGCAGTATTAAGACTTGAATATTCTATCAACGCATTGAATGAAGCAGGCTTTTTTATTAATGTGAAAGCAGGGATTTAATTTATTTCTGTTTTATCGATAAGTTTCTTCTTACCAAATCGATTAAAAAAATACCAATCGCCAACTTTTTCCCCATTATTGTACTGTCCTTCATAGGTTTTTCTACCTTTTTCATCAAAATACTGCCAAAGACCTTCTTCTTTTCCTTCTGAGTAACTACCTGTTTGGACGATTTGTCCTTCTTTATTAAAATATTGCCAAGGACCATCTGGTAGACCATTCTCATAGTTTCCGATTTGTCTGAGTCTCCCGTTTTCATAGAAAAAATCCCATTGGCTATGATAGTTACTATTCAAATATTCACCTTGTTTTTCTATTTGTCCATTTTCATAAAAATAGACGGCTTTACCCTGCAATTCGTCTTTTTTCCAATTTTCCACAGCGGAAATCTGCCCATTTGTGTAATGATTAGTAATTTTTCCATTTAATTTTCCTGAAGAATATTCTTGAATGGAATTTATTTTTCCAGATGGGTAAAAATATGTCCATTGACCAGTTTTAAGTTGGTTTTGAGTTTCGCCATAGGCTTTTAATTCACCAGATTTATAATAGATCGAATCAACTTGACCATAGATTTGATACTGAAAGCTTGTGAATATAATTGCGAAGAACCAATATTTTTTATAATTTTTCAACTTGTTACTATTTTAGGATTAAAGCTAAGATAAATACTTTGTGATTATGAATTAACTGAAGTTCATGAAAAATTTCAACCTACTACTCCCCATTTTACTTTTTTTCGCTGGCCAAATTTCCGCACAATCAATTTATGCTCCTGTTTCTAGTAGAGTAATTGGAATGGGAGATGCTTCCGTAACAATGGAAGGGTATTGGTCATCTTATCAAAATACTGCGGGTATAACAACAACTGAAAACCTGGAAGTTGGTGCTTCCTATGAGAATCGCTTCGGTATATCAGGTTTTGATTTTATGTCGGCAGGCATTACTGGTAAAATACCGTTCGGACATGTTTCTTTAAATGTTTTTCGATTTGGGGATAATCTTTACAATGAACATAAAATTTCAGTAGGCTATGCAACTGAAGTTGGAATCATTAAAGTTGGGGGTAGGGTCAACTACCTTCAGTATCAAGTTAAGGATTTTGGATCACCATCTACCTATTCGATTGATTTTGGAGGAATTGCGACCATAACACCTCAATTGGTGATAGGCGCTCAAGCTTTAAATATTAGTCAATCGACAATTGAATCGGATAATGAACAAAGGGTTCCAACCTTGCTTAAGTGGCTGTTGCACAACTACCTTTTATAAAAGTTAAAATTACGACTCATTTCTGGATAATTTCTGTTTTGAAGTCCTGTTATAGATAGAGACTTCCGATACACTGAAAAAACAGATAAGAATTGACTTATTTTATTGTTA
>NZ_DASSWQ010000014.1:0-75213 GCF_035704835.1 Marivirga sp.
CACAGAATTGATCTAAAAGGAGAGTCACTAAGAAAAGGAATTTTGAAGAATGAATAATTAATTTTTACTACTTTGCATCATCTTTTACAGTGGCACCATTTGACCGAAATCACTGGCATGGTCTGACCGAAATAGCCATCATTATGGATTTACAGATCGATTGACTGGAAATGAATCGGAAATCATTATTCAAATGAAAGAAGATTTCCCTGGTCCAGTATTTCTCAATCTACCAGAAATTCAGCCCATTAAACAGCTTATAGAAAATGCAAAGCTCGGAATCGTTTTTACAGGCGAAACAAAACAAAAAATCGGCAGTCAAATTGAGGTGCTAGTAGATAAACCTCCATTCGAAAGGTTGATGGGACTGATTCAGATATTAAAAGAGCTTTCCGAAGTCAAAGATTATTATTTACTCAACTCGGAGTCAGTATCCATAGAAGCAAAAGCAGTAGACCAGCAGCGTATTACACTGGTTTATGATTACGTGAGAAATCATTTTAAAAGAAATATTTCTTTGGAGGAAATTTCAGCCGAAGCTGCGATGACTGTTCCAGCATTTTGCCGCTATTTTAAAAGAATCTCTAATAAGACCTTCACCCATTTTGTAAATGAACATCGAGTGGTTCATGCTTCCAAGCTATTATCAGAGGGAAATTTAAACATTACGGATATCTGCTATGCCTGCGGCTTTAATAACATCTCCCATTTCAACAGACAATTCAAAGAGATCACTGGCAAAAGCCCATCAGATTATAGGAAGGTTATTAGGAGGGTGGTTAGATAAGTTGGCATGTTTTCAAGTTGACGTGTTGGCAAGTTCAGTTCTGTTAGGTCTTAGCAATTAGGTCAGTACCGCAGGTCAGACCGGAAAAATTTAAGTTGACAAGTTTTCATGTTGGCAGGTGTACAAGTTGATAAAGACACAGTTTTTTCTGCCCAATAACTTTTGTTGTTAATTATGAAGATTGAGGAAACAACTTAAAACTTAATACTTAAAACTATCTCACTACTCAATACCCACTACTCACTACTGCGAAGCTAGTCTCTTCTAAAACTTTTACTTATCGCTTTCTTTTTTCTTCTAATGTTGGCCTTCAAGATTTCATCTAACATAATGCTTAACAGCATACATAAACCTACAATGAAAGGTACTAAAATATTATCCCCAAGGAAATCTAAGGCTAAAGCCACGGATATAATTCCAATATTAGTCGCAATCATAATTAGGGTAGTACCAGAATGACTAAAGCCCAATCGCATTAAAATATGGTGCAAATGTGTTTTATCGGGCGAGAAGGGAGACTTCTTTTTCATAGCCCTGGAGATAAAAACCCTAAGTGTATCAAATAATGGAATAATAATAACTGAAATCCCAACTGCCACAGAGGATTTCAATTTAAAAGGAGTTTCTTCAGGCAAGTAGTGATTATAGTCAATAAATTTGATAGTAATTACGGCTAATGCAAAGCCAATTAAAAGTGCCCCCGTATCGCCCATAAAAATTCTTGACGGCTCCCAGTTAAAATTCAAAAAGGCTATTAAAGCACCAATAAAGCCAAAGCAAATCATAGAAAAATAGGTTTGCCCGACTAAAAAGAAATAAATTCCAAAAAAGAAAAAGGCAATAATTCCAATACTACTGGCTAAACCATCTAAGCCATCTATCAGATTGTAGGAATTGGTTATGACTATCAAAGTAAATAAGGTTATCACTACGCTTATGATATAAGGAACCTCTTGAATAGATAGCAGTCCGTAAAAAGAGGCTAGTGTAATATCCATTAAAAAAATGACCATGAAAGAAGCTAAAAACTGCGCACCAAGCTTTACAATCGGTCGCACTGGAACTAAATCATCTCGCAAGCCCACGATAAACATAATCCCCATAGCGCCATAAAAGAACTTAAAGCGCTGCAAGCCCACCAAAGGCATAAAAATTAGCAAGGCAATCATCACCCCAATAAAAATAGCTATACCTCCCATGCTTGGCGTGTCTCCAACGTGGATTTTTCTACCTCCTGGCTTATCCATAATATTTTTACGCTTAAAAAAGCCTATTACTAATGGCGTAAGCAGAAAGGTTAAAATAAATGAAGTAATTAAACTAGCTAGGGTTTGGGGCATGTTTAAAATTTGATAAATCTACAACTTTGGCTGTTTCCCAATCAATTTGACCTTCCGCTGCCAACAGATCAACAAATTTAAAGTCTTTTAGGGAATTATCTAATTTTTTGTTGGCGGGTTTTATTTAGAAACAAAACCTAATCAGCTTGATTCTCCAAAGTTTCTTTCAATGAGGGTTTTTATTTCTTGATCTGTAATATTACTTTTCTTACTTTTAATATAAATCGAAACCATATATACCTTTTCGCTTTCAATTTTAACAAGAGAAATAACTCTAGCCCCAGACCTTTTTCCCTTACCGATTGACCTGATTGCTAATCTAATTTTATAAATATTATTTCCTAGAGAAGTGCCTTTAGTTGGATTTTCAGATAGATCGTCAAAAAGTTCAATTAAATCAGATTTTATGGAAACATACTTCTTGGCGAGCTTTTTAACTTCTTTATCAAAATGTTCAGTTGTTTCAACTTTATAACTCATCCAGCAATTTTTGAGCAGAACGTGTTTTTAATTTTCCTTCTTCTATTTCTTTAGCGTCCTTGATTCCCTTTGAAATATTTGCCATTATAGCAAGATCATCATCACCTTCTTCCAAAACAATGAAATCAAAATTTTTGATTAGCTCTAAAAAGAATTGGACTTTATCATCTGCAATATTTAGTGTCAGCTGCTTCATCTCTAAAAATTTAAATTCCTTTTCTTAACAAAAAGAAATTGCTCAAGGTTCTATTCAGGTTTTACAGTCTGTTTAAAATTTGATAAATCCACAATTTTAGCTTTATCCCAATCAATTTGGTCATCAGCCGTTAACAGATCTACAAATTTAAAGTCTTTTATCAAATTATCTAATTTTTTGAACGCACCTTTTAAACCTACATAAGATTTAAATTTTCTAATAGCGCTTAATTCGGGGATAATAGGCTGGTCTGGATCAAAATCCCTTGGATGGAAATAGGTCATATTATATTTCCCTGAAGAAAATAATTTCTTAATTAATGGGTAGGGCAAAATCCTAAAGTATCCACCTCCAGAAAATATTAACTTTTGACCTAAAGCGGCATGGTAATTAATTGGGAATTCTTTTAATTCAATTCCATTATATTTTAATAAAAAGGGTTGAGGGGTATCAAGTATAGGTAATCCTCCATGGGAACGAGCAGCTGGAAAAACAGAGGCATCATGTGTAATACCATGTTTAGCTAAAATCTCAAATGACCACAGAGCATTTTCTGTTATTGAAAAACCAGGTGCCCTATAAGAGGTTACTTTTTCACCAATTGCTTGTTCAAGCTGATCTAAAGAAATTCTTAAATCTTCTTCAAATTTTTCCGGGGACAATTCATATACCAGAGGATGAAGATTAGAATGAGACCCTATATGATAACCTCTTTTTGCAATTTCTTTAATAACATCGGGATACTTTTCAGCCACCCATCCCAAACAAAAGAATGTTGCTTTCACATTATTATCTTCCAATAAAGCAAAAAGACGATCCATATTCTGATGTATTCTTTCAGGATATTGATGCCAATCCTTTTCGGTTTTGGTAGACTCGTTGTCGAGTATGTGAAACCATTCTTCTATATCGAAAGTAAGGATGTTCATTAATAGAATTTTTTACCAACCCTTTTGAATTCTTTCACATCTTGTTTGGTAGGAAAAGAATAATAAGTCATTTCTTCTTGAGGATTTGGAATCAAATTTACTGAATTATTTTTAATGTTAACTAATGCTTCAACGATGGCATCCATTCCTAATTGCTTAGTATGCTTAATCAATTCTTTTTGAGTCATATCATCAATCAATACTTCTTTTTGAATAATTATTGGCCCACTATCGATCCCTTCATCAACATAAAAAACCGAAACCCCTGTTTTTTCTTCATTATTTTTCAATACCCAAAAAGATGGCATTAATCCTCTGTATTTAGGCAACAAAGCAGTATGAAGATTTATACATCCCTTAGGAGCAAGTTCTATTAGTGGTTTTTTAAATATTTGGTTCCCTGCAATTGATACTAAAACCTCAGGCTGGTAGTTCTCTATCACTTCTAGTGAATCAGGGTGATTAATTCGTTTTTCTAATTCAACAATTGGAATACCATGTTTTGCTAGTATATTACGTAATTTAGTATCCGCATTAAATTTATTTTTTACAAAAGAAAAGCCGTAGTTTATCACAAATGATGTCCCAAATATCTTCCAGGTTTTCTTTAGTTTGTTAATAAAGCTTTCTTTTTTACCAAAAGGAGACACATCAAACAACACACAAGCAGAAACTTCAATATCATCCGGCAACTGATTTAGTAAATAATCTATGTTTTTAGCGAGATAAAAAGGGTCGTCCTGGGTTATAATTACGGTTTTCATTTTGCAGTCTTAAATCGTATATAATCTTTTAAAAAATAGAATAAAAATAAAGGATAATATTTTAGCCTAGAGTACAATCTTTCTTTTATTAATCGGTAAGGCATTCTTAAATTAAACTTATCAATCCATTTTGGATAGTAATCTATTTTACTTTGTGTTTGGTGGAAAAAGCCACCACATGTAAAACATGTTATGTTTTTCAAGTTTTTTTCTCTAAACTTTATTAAAAACTCCTCCTGTCTTGGAGAGCCCATTCCTACAACCAAATAATCTGGAGCAGAATTTTGTATTTCAGTAATAATATCTTCACAATTATCAACATCGAAATAACCGTCTCTAAATCCTTTGATATTTAAATTAAATTCACTCTGTATTAGTTTGACGAAATTACTAATTTCTTCCTTCTTACTTCCTAGAAAGTAAATTGATTTATTTTCGTTTCGAACATGATCAAATAGCTTTGGCGCTAAGGAAGTCATATCAAAACTAATTCTATTCACATCTACAACATTGAATAGCTTCAATAATTTTACAAGCAAAAGACCATCAATGTAGATACAATCAAATTTCTCAAAATCAATATTAGAATTTCTAACTATAACATAAGAAACCGGATTAAGAAAGGTTACGACATTTGCTTCCTTATCGTAAAATCCAATGTTTTTTTCACCATTGTTTCTTATTGCACATAAAATATTATTCACTTATATATTAATTAAGAATTGAAATTTAAACTGGATTAAACACCACTTAATGAGGTTTAATAACTGTTTTAAAAGATAATCGACTATAATCTCGTAAATTTATAGCAAAAGATGTGAAAAAAGTCCACAAAACAATTCCTTTCTGAACACTGAGCATGTTCTCTACCAAAAATACTATGGAGAAAAATATCACCATATGCTTAAAAACTTCGCTATATTCTTTAAACACCTTAAAGGTGAATAGAAGGTAATACAACAAAATTACAAGGCCTACAAGTCCAAAAAATTAGCATTGTTTGCAAATACTGATTATGAGAACTGTAATTCTGACTTACTCCGTATTCAAAACCTGTCGTTCTATAACAAGAATTCAGACGTTCAGTCGTATTGTTTACATTTCCCCCTAAGACTGGCATTTCACTGAACTCATTTAAAGCACATTCCCACATTATCAATCTAATTTTTATCCCCCCCCATATGTAATCTTTGAATAATCTTTTTCATACAAGTTATATGACAGTTCTTTAAAACGCCAATTTATAACACTTACATTTTGGTAAATAAAGAAACTAACTAATAAAAAAGTAAAGAATCCGATAACAATTTTGAAAAATTATCTATTTCATTTCTTTTTGCTCCTAATAGAAAAACCCTTTTGTTTTCTGTACTAGAGATCTCAAAAACTGAAGGTGCAATAGAAGTCATGTCAAACGTTGCCCTAACAACATTTTTTTTAATAAATAATTTAACAAAAAACAGCAAAAAAATACCATCAATTAATATCCTGTCTATAGAACTTATATTAAACTTATTTTTTAATATTTGATAAGAAACAGCATTTATATAAATGACAGTTTTATCATTTTGAAATATTTCATTAATTGTATTTACTGATGTTAAGCTTTTATTTTTTATTGTAGATATATAATTATTCATTTTTTAATAGTCCTATTGTTAACATATATGAATAAAAAGTTACTCCATGCTGTCTGGCTAAATACACTTCAATTATGAATTCAATTGCAAATATAAGCAGAATAATAAAGTAAAACTTTTTATGATGCTTTATCGCAAAGTTTAAAGAGATTGCTAATAAAATTAAGAATAGAAGCAAACCGAATATCCCATGTGTTAATATTATTTCTAAATATTGATTGTGCGTATTGTAATTTAAGTAATATTCAAGCCATGATTTATCTCTATATTCATTTAGCTTAGTAAGACCATCACCAGTGCCCACCCCAAAATAGATATTATCTTTAATTGCTAGTAAACTATGTTCCCAGTTTCTCTTTCTTATATAATCAGAATCATGTATAAGTTTTAAAAATCTATTTTTAGTATCTTCATGATAATTAATCAGAATGAATGTTGATATAAAAATTGATGAAGCTAGAATAATAAATTTCATCAAATTTAATTCTCTGTATATTAAAAGCATTGATACTAATAAAAATATTAATATTGGCGCCTTGGCGGGGGTACTTAAAATAAAAATTAGTAATAAAAAATGGATACTAATTTTTTGTTTGATTTTACTTTGAATCATATAGTTGATAATCAAAGCCCCGCAATAATACATTCCCAGATAGCTTCTGGGTATATTTGTAATATCAGTATCAAAAATTACATTCGACATAAAATTCAATAGCCCCAGCAGTAAAATTACACCTATTAATAGGTTTAAAAATTTAATTAAAAAGTTGGGTCTTTGAGAATTAACGACAATTAAAATCAATGGAACAAACAAAAGAGGTAACCTTTTTACCATAATATCTGCGATTTGGTCAATGTTTTCGGAATAAAATGAACCGTAAAAATAAATGAAGAAAACACCTGCTGTTGGTGCTAAGATCTCTAAACTTTTTATAGTAATAACTTTTTTCTTGTAGCTCCAAGCGTAAATTATGGATAAGGCCGAGCAAGCAATAAGTGAGATTGAATTTATAATAGGTAAGAATATCAGTCCGATAATTGATAAATAAACAATAAATTGAATTATATCATGTAATAATCTTTCAATTTTCATTTAACTTAATTTTAAAGAAATAAATTGCTAATAAGATAAAAATAAGTTGATATAACATGTTATGATAAAAACTTACTAAATAAATTAATCCAATCATGAAAGTAGCTTTATTCTTTGAAAATATTATTAACAGGAATGTTAAAAACATTAAAGTTGGAATAATCCCAAAGTCAAATAAAAATCTAATAAAATCATTGTGCGTTTGTAGATCAGACTTAAAATTAGCTTTAATCATATTTCTAGAGGCTTCATTTCCTGCCCCCAATAATTTTTCATTAGTAGTTAATTCTGAAAATTTCTCTAGCGTTTTATTAAATAATGCATATCTTAATCCAAAAGATGCATCTCTCCCTGATTCATATCTTACCTCAACCAAACTTGGGTAGTTTTTAATTATACTATTGTAAACAGGATATGTGAGGTTTAGAAGTGTCATGTAAATTAACAGAACAACTAATCTAATTAATCTATTTTTTTTTGCAAAAAATAAAAAGAATGGTAAAAACAAGTAAAATGCTATGTTTAGACGTGTAACTGTTGGTAATATCAGCACTAAACCTATTGTATATAAAATTACTCGATATAGTTTTTTCTTTATAAGTAGTATATTAATTGTAACAATTAATATAATGAACATTGAAAACGTGGTCGAACTTCCTGTAAAACCAGAAAATCTGCCTTCAAGAGCAAATGAAGTTGAAAAAAAAGAATATATTATTGCTAACAGAATGTATAAAACAAATACAATTAAACAGTATTTGGAAATTTTCTTTATCTGCCCGTCAAACTTTAATAAAGTACATGAACTGACTACAAAAAAATATAGTATTGGCATTGAATTCGATGCGCTCGTATAATTGATAATTGAAAATAGTAACAATAAAATACTCAACATTATTATAGAGACTTCAGATGTTGAGTATCTTTTCCTTATTACTTGAGTTGGAATAACTATAAAACTGAAAATTGATATCAAAGAGAAATAGAAAACATTAAATTTAAATCCAATACCAAAAGGTAAAAGCAATCCTAAGATAATCGGGAATACGAGTACAGAAATAGGAAAGATCAAATTCGATTGAAACTTAAGATTAATTTTCATTAATATCTTTTTTAATTCTTTTATGATGTATGTGTAAGTACGTTTTAATTAAAAATAGAGCCATGAATCCAGCTGATGTACTTATTGCTGCTCCTATAACACCATATTTGGGCACTAAAATGAAATTTAGTGTTAGATTAATTACCAAGGATAAAATCGAACTATATAAGAGTAGCTTTTCTTTTCCTCTAATATACATCATATGATGAGGGTAATATGATAGCATAAAAAAGAAAGTACCGATTAGTAAAACATTTAAAACATTAATATTATTTAATAATTCTTGCTTTCCTATTAGTTCTAGTAGAAATGGAGAGAAAAAATATAGCAAGACACATAATACGGTTGAAAGAAAAAGGATTTCACGGAGTAATTTTTCACTAAGTTTTTTGAAGTTTGCCTCTTCGTTTAATTTATTTGCACGTATTAGTTTAGGATAAATTACAATTATCGTGACTGTGTGAATTGTTACAAAAACCAAGTTTGAAAGACTACTGAAGAAAGTAAAAATACCTACATTCTCTTTTGTTGTGTAAAAATCTAAAAAATATCTAGAAGAGAATTCTATTACTTTGAAAATCAAAGTTGAAGCGAAGAAGATAATTGAAATTTTTAATCCGCTTATTATATTATCAAAGACCTTTTTACTTAGACTTAAGGTAATCAGGTGGTTTTTCAAAAAATAAATCAGAATTAATATGAACGATATTGTTTCAAAGTAAAGCCAATAATTTATTATCACGGTGAGCGATATTGAAAATTCGAAAATCTTCAATTCTGTTAGTAATAATATAATTAAGCACCATAATCCCATTCTAACAAATTGAAGAATGTTAGCGAAAAGTGGTTTAGAAAATGCTATTAATAAACGATATCCTTCTAAACTTAGATGTTCTAAAATTAATATTAGGTAAAATATTAGAATCAAATTTGTTGGAATAATCTCTTTTAACAGGAAATATGAGGCCGGGATAAATATTAAATGTATAATTATGTGTAGTAAAAACTGTTCTCCAAGCAATCTCCTTTGTAAGGATTTTTTCTCTGAAACTACCTCCCTTATATTATATTGATAATAATCTAACCCTATAAATATAGCCGAAATAGTGACAGTTGTATAAAAAATTGAGTAAACCCCGTAATCTTCAAGGGATAAAGCTTTAAGAATGAGTAAATTAAAAATGAACCTTATACCAATGGTTAAGCTTCTTGTAGTTAATATAGAGAGTTTATAAAAAAAGCCTTTCAAAAAATATTATTTAAATGCTGAAAAAGAGAAATTCTTTAATTCAAAAAAAAGAAAATTAGAACTAATTTTCTCATTAATTATATTTTAAAATTAATTCATCAAATACTTATAGGTAGAATGCGCAAATAGATATTTCTTTTTAAAATCTCCCTATTTAGTTTTGATGTAGTTCTATTTAATGAGATTCTATTATTTATTGACGATTTATTTATTATTAAAATTTGATACAGATTTTAAAATAAAAAATCATACTAAATTTATTTGGAAGCAAATGTAATTAAAAGACTTATTATTTAAACTATAGCTTCTGACCTGATGTTCATTTTTTTAAAGATAGTATTAATTTTTGCATATGGGTTAGTCAAATATATAACCTCAACTCCTGGGATATTCATCATGGTTAATAAAGTAGAACTACCAAAAGCAAATAATTTGACATTACTTGTATTATACTTTAATAACTTTAAAATCCATTCTTCGGCAATCATATTAGTATCAATAATTTTTGACTGATTAATTTTATAATTATTCATCAAGGTATCCTTGGGATGTGGTAGAAGATAATCAATCTTATATTTTTCTATGACATTGTTAAATAAACCAACAGAAATCTGCTTTGAAAGTCTTCCAATATCATAATAAGGAGTAGTCAATAAAATATTAATAGTATTATTGTTACTTGGTTTGTTTAGGGAATTACTTAGATCCAATAGTGAAACAAATGTACTGTTCGGAAAAATATTGAAATCAGGAGGAAATATTGTGAAATGGCAACTAATGAAGGTTTTAAGATTTTTATATAATAAATTTTTATTAAAAACTTTAAAAATAAAACTAGATATCCAATGTTCCTTAATTACGTCAAAATATCCTCCAACATTCAAATTTCCAATTCCGTCATCATAGGAATATATTTCACCATACTTCTTAGTATAGTTAATAGTGGACAATAATAATACTCTGTTAAATGCGGTTTTTAATTGACCAATATAAATAGACTTAAACTTTTTCTTTCTAAGCGTGAGTAACAATTTGAAAAGCTGAATTAAACCAGCAGAAGAATTTAAGTCAATTAATATTGAATTTTCAAAGAAGAGATTTATTTTATTGAAATAATTTAAATCTTTCTTATTTATATTTTTAGTAAGATACACTAAAAAAACACCTGTTTTAGGCTTAGATTCCTTTAAAATTGATTTAATTATTAAGCAGTGTAAAGGAGTGTTTGCAATAATAAGAGACTTATACATATGCGAATTTTCAAGTAGTTACGTAGATAAAAATATCATTTTAGATTTACATTTTTTGAACAGAAAGAGTAGTTAAAATTTCTTTTGAAAGAAAAATATTTTATCAATTATAAACACTAAGCAAAGTCAAAAATACTTTAATCAAAAATAATAAACACTCCTCTCAACCTAAAAAACCTTGAATTAATACAAATGTAATGGTGTGCCTTTTTTAGCATTTGAGTTAGCTATTTTTCCAATTATATCATTTAAATATTTCGGATGCATACCATGCCCAGGTCTAACACTTCTCACATGTTCTTCAGTTATAACTTCACCTTTTTTAATATCTTTTGCCACAAATAAAGATCGTCTCCTTAACTTACTCTTTTCACTAACCTCATAACTAACTTTTCCCAAAGCTTCTTCTGCTTCCCTTACTCCTTGTACCATATCAGCAAATTCATTTGGCTCCATGGAGAAAGCAGAATCAGGACCACCCAAAGATCGGTCTAGAATAAAATGTTTTTCTACAACCGTTGCACCTAATGCAACTGAAACAATCGGAATGGTGCTTCCCATGGTATGATCTGAAACCCCTACTTTAACATTAAAAGTCTCTTTTAGATTTGGAATAGTTAGCAAATTAGCCATATCAAAAGGTGCAGGATATTCGGAAGTACATTTTAATAGTGTAATATCATTATTTCCAACTTTCCTACAGCTATGCACGGCCAGTTCAATATCTGCTAATTCTGCAACTCCTGTAGAAATTATAATTGGTTTCCCTTTGGAGGCCGTGTATTCTATTAATGGAATATCAGTAATTTCTAAAGAAGCTATTTTATATCTAGGTACACCAACTTCGTTTTCAAGAAAGTCAACCCCGTGTAAATCGAAAGGGGAGCTAAAAAATTCCATGCCTAAGTCATTAGCTACCTTTTTAAGTTTTGGTTGCCATTCATAAGGCATTGCAGCCTCTTCAAACAGTTCATAAGGTCTTCTACCTTTCCATAATCCTTCCTTTCTAGGTCCGAAATACTCATTATCGACATCTAATGTAAGCGAATCAGGAGTGTAAGTTTGTACTTTAACAGCGTCTGCTCCTGAGGAAGCCATGGCCTCAATAGTTTTTACTGCTAAGTTATAATCATTATTATGATTAGCTGAAAGTTCAGCTATAATATAAACTTTATTATTCTTGTTATCCATTTTCTAATATCTTTACTATTCGATCTACTCCTTTAAAATCAAGAGTACTTTTAGCTAACTTACTTAATTTTTTTCTTTTGTTCGGATTGTTGATTAGCTCATTTAACTCAGAATTCAATTTTGTCTCAGTTAAATCATCTATTAGCCCTAGGCTAATTAATGCGTCTGTGTTTTTTGCCAAATATTGAACGGCCTCTGCATTAGCCTTTTGATGTCCATAAGACAATATAGGCATTCCCAAAGCCATAAATTCATACGTGCTTACCCCAAAAGCTGAGATCAGCAAATCATTTTTCAATATGTCTTGATGATTAAACTCATTGTATAAAAAATTTGTATATTTTGTATTATATTTTTTTAAATCTATTAGGTATTTATAGTCATTTCCATAAAAAAAATTAAAAGAAATATTTTTATAATCTTTTTTATCAAGCATTCCTTGAATGATCTTCAAGGTGTTCTTAGGGTCAGTTCCCCCTGCAATAATCCCTATATTTTTAACTTCATTTATGCTTTCTTTTTTTTTAAGTGAAGTTACTTTATTATGAAAAGTAAAATATTCTAGACCTTGATAAACTCGAGTACTAGGCTTGAAATCACTAAAGAATGGCTTTTTTTGATTTATAGAAGGTAATATAAACAAATCTGCTAGATATTTCGAATTACTAATATTTTGATAAAAAGCTATTTTAGCATATTTCTTAATTTGACTAATAAATTCCTTATCAAATTCAATAATTCCATCTACATAAAATAAATCAATTAAATATTGCTTTATGATTAACAGTTCATTGATTTGCTTAAGAGAATTTAATTCAAAAGTTTGAAAAGTAAAGCCCTTAGACTTTTCAAGATCCCAAAAATCTGAAGGGTTATGTGCAAAAAGAATTTTATGACCTTTTTCTGAAAGCTTATTTGCTAAGGCAACAGACCTATAATAATGTCCTAATCCAACCTCTCCACCCGCATCAACTCTAAATAAAATATTCATTACTATTCTACACTTCCAATTTGCCTTGCGGGATTACCTACCATTTTTGCATAATCTGGTACATCTTTCAGGACTACTGACCCTATACCTGTTATGGACCATTTACCTAGTTTTACAAATTCTAAAGTAGTTGCATTAGTCCCTAAATATGCTCCTTCTTCCAAATGTACATCTGCTCCAATACATGCATTATTAGCAATATAGCAGTAGTCATCTAGAACAGCCCCATGGCCTATTAATGACTGAGCATATATTTGGACATGATTTCCAATTTTAGTGTTAGGGCCAACAGAAACAAATGGCTGGATGCAAGTGCCATTTCCTATTTGTGCAAATTTAGATACTACTGCAGTGGGATGAATTATTGTAGCAAATCTATTCTTTGGAATTTCTAAATCAGTTAATTTATTTAAAAATTTGAAGTTCATTTTTACCGAAATTAAGGTGTAAAAAAAATAAACATCAGGGTCTATTAAATACTTATTAATAGTCTTTTTATCAATTTTACCCAAAACAGGTGATCCATTAATGGGTTGAGTTTCCCTGTCATTTAAAAACCCTATTAAATCCCATTCTTGATTTACAGCATTTATATCTTCAACAGTCGATTGAACGACAGTTCCATTACCATATCCGCCTATTATAATTAGTTTTTTAATTGCCATATTAAGTAGTTTTATTGATCAAGTCCATTTTTTTCAGGATTTTTTGTGAGGATAAAATCATTGGAGGTCCCACGAATTTACCATTCACCAATGCGACTCCCTTCCCTTCTTTTTTTGCCTCATGCGCAAGCATTAAAATTTCATTGGCATTAGTAACCTCTTCTTCTGTTGGAGAAAAATATTGATGAACTAATGGTATTTCTTTAGGGTTTAGGACCATCATTCCCTCAAATCCTAAGATTTTAGCAATTTTAAGATTTTCCTCAAGTTCATCTAAATCATGAACATTAATGTGGACAGTATCAATAGGGACTACATTATTTGCTTTTGCAGCCATAGCAATCATGGCCCTTGGTGTAAATAAACTTTGTCCAGCTGAGTCATGGATTCCACCTAAGTCTGTTATAAAATCTTCACAACCATAGGCAATCGCGATAACTCTTGATGACGCTTTACATATTTCCTGTGCATTTAATACTGCTGCTGTGGTTTCAATTAAAGGTATAAGCTTAAAAGTTCCAATAGGAATCTCTTTTTCATATTCTATTGTTTCAAGTAATTTATCTATAAAATAAATATCTTCCCCTTTTTTAGCTTTAGGGTACATGAACCCATGAACCCCTTCAATAGTAAGTTGATATATGTCTTTTAGTAATTGCCCGCTTTCTCTATCATTTACTCTGGGGAATATCTTTTTATTTCCAAAACGTCCCGATTCGACCCAATCTTTTATGTTTGCCCTTGCAATAGGTTTATTTTCAGTAGGCTGAACGGAATCCTCTAAATCTAGTAATAATACATCAGCATTTTTGGTGCTAGCACTTTCCATCAACTTTAAATTGTGTGCCGGAACAAACATTAAACTTCTCATCAAGAAAAAATCATCGCTCTTCATGCCTCTTCTTGCTTTTTAATTAATACATTTCTTTTAAAAGAGATTACACTCTTTCCCTCCTGATTAATTCCAAAAGTTTCAACATACACTATCCCGGCAGTGACATTGGATTTCGATTCTCTTTTATCTATAATTTTTGTTTTAGCATAAATTGTATCACCTATAAATACAGGGGCTAGATGGTTTATTTCTTCGTAATTTAAATTTGCTATAGCTTTCCCGCTTATGTCAGGGACCGTTATGCCCACTACCAAGCTAAATACTAAAGTGCCTACAACCAATATTTTACCATATTTTTCATCTTTGCAGTAATCTGAATTTAGATGGACTGGGTGATGGTTCATTGTAATAAGGCTAAATAAATTGTTATCACTTTCAAAGATTGTTTTTGAAAGTTGGTGTTCTATTTCATCACCAATTTCAAAATCCTCATAGTAATTACCCATTTTAGATGGTGTCATATCCTATTGATTTTAAAATATTATTTATTCGTTTAAGGTGGGGCTTCTCCAAAATTTGACCTTCTATTTTAGCTATTGTAAAATTGGATTTCCCTCCGATATCATCTATATATTGTTTTACTTTTTTTGCAAATAATATGTCTTTCGCAGTAAAATTAGAAAGATTCTTCAGAATATTTAATTGCCAAGGATGTATTATAAATTTAGACTCAAAGCCTTTGCTAATTCCATCACGACATTCATTCTGAAATTCATTTTCATCATTTATATTCATGGAAGCAATATCTATTGTCTCTTTTTCAAATGCTTTGGCAGTATTTAAAATTTTCATTCTGGCCCATAAAATATTTTCACTTGTATGTTCCATTCCCATAGCATCACAATAATCGTGGCTACCCAAACCAATTGCTTCAACATACTCTGTTTGAGCAATTTCATCTAAAAAAATCAAGGCTTTTGGACTTTCGATCAAAACTATTAAACGTGGATCCTTTCTCAGGTTCTTAGAAATAAATAATGCGAATTCTTCAATTTCTTTTGAATTTTCGACTTTTGGCAAAACAAATCTGTGAAACCCCTCTTTTAGCAACGGTAATAAATATTTATAATTTCCACTAGTTGTTTTATAGGTATTTATCACCCTTGTATAGGTGTGATTCGGTAAATTATAGTTTAAGATATTATTTATAGCTTCATCAACATTTGTGTTGTGAATTGCATCTTCTAAATCCAATATAATCTCATCCGATTCTATATTGGTTGCCTGTTTGAGGAATTTCTCATTATTAGCTGGTATGAAAAAGTAACTTTTCATCCCTTTAACAAAAAGTTAAATTTCATTTCTGCACTTTTCCAATCATCTTCTGTATCTATGTCCTGTACGTATTCTGCAGGAATCACTAATGCTCCTCTCTTGTCCGACCGTAAGCCTTTTTCTGATTTCATCCAATAAAACTGCCCCGCATCGTGATAAGCATCTTCAAGATCCTGCGACCTGGATTTTAAAAATTCAGGATAAAACCAATCTACTTTCCCTTCATTTGATATTTTCATTGCTCTTTGTATAGGGTAAGAAAATTTTGCAACTGGTCGCACTGAGTCAAAATCTTGACCTTTTAACATATTAAGAGAACTGATTAAGTGCTTTCGTTGAATTAGAGGTGAGGTTGATAACATGCAACAAGCATATTTGAATTTCCCTTTATAAAAGGATAATACTTCATCGACAACATCTGCCAAAGGTGCATAATCATCAGCATTTTCCTTCGATCGCATAAAAGGTACATTTGCCCCATACTTCTTGGCTACTTCAACGATTTCCTCATCATCAGTTGAAACCATAACCTCATCAAATAAACCCGATTGCAAAGCAGTTTCAATGGAATAAGCTATAATAGGTTTACCTAAAAAGTCCTTAATATTTTTTCTAGGAATTCTTTTGCTTCCTCCTCTTGCCGGTATGATGCAAAGATTACTCATTTGTAGAATTCAATAATTTTGTTGATTACAAATTCTTGATCTTCAATAGGTAAAGTGGGGAACATCGGCAAACTTAAACAATTTTTATAATAAGTTTCTGCATTAGGCATATCGCCTTCCTTCCATCCAAAACTTCTATAATACGGCATCAAATGAGTAGGAATATAATGAATCTGAGCAAATATTTTATTTTCTCTCAAATGGTTGTAAAGTCCCAATCTATCTTCCACTTCAATAACATATAAATGATAGGCATGACCTTTAACTACTCCAGATTGACCTATGATAAAATTTTCCCCTTCAAATGCTTCAAAATATTTCTTTGCAATTTCTTGGCGTCTCGCTAATCCTTCATCAGCTCTTTTTAACTGGCTTAGACCTAGAGCAGCCTGGAAATCAGTTAATCTGTAATTATATCCAAGGTCCTGCATTTCCATGTACCAGGCAGGATAAGAACTGTCACCGCCTGCAAATTCAATAGAGTTATCATAAGAACTTTCATCCTTAGTGATACCGTGTGTCCTTAGTTTTAAAAGCTTATGGTATAATTCTACATCATTGGTAGAGACCATTCCACCTTCACCTGCAGCAATGTGTTTTACTGGGTGAAAAGAAAAAATCGCTAAATCTGCAAATTTTCCATTTCCACAGTTTTGATTCTGTCCTTTGCTATCTGTAAAGTATCCTCCTGGAGAGTGACAAGAATCCTCAATTATCCATAAGCCATATTCATCAGCTAATTCTCTAAAAGCTTCAAGATTTACGGCTCGTCCTGCAAAATCTACTGGTATAATGCCTTTGTAAGTTCCTTTGGGTGAAGCTTCTAGCAGTTTTCTTACTTTATTAATATCTAATAAATATGTTTCAGGATCAATATCTGCAAAAACCACTTCGCCACCACAATACTTTACGCAATTGGCAGAAGCGGCAAAAGTAATTGGGGTGGTAATGACTTTATCACCTTCTTTTACATTTAAAGCAAGGCAATTTAAATGTAGGGCTGCTGTTCCATTAGCAACGGCAACTGCATATTTGGACCCTATATATTGGGCGAAAGCATCTTCAAATTCCTTGATTTTAGGACCTTGGGTAAGATAGTCCGATTGCAAGGTTTCCACTACTGCCTGAATATCAGTCTCTGTAATGTTTTGCTTTCCGTATGGGATTATTTGTTGGCTCATACTTCAAAAGAAGGGTCTACATGTTCTTTAATTAGGGTGCGTAAACTTTCAATAGTTTCCCACTCCGTGTTCTCTCCAGAATTATACTGAAATCCTTTTTCTACCTTTTTGGCGTTAAATTGTTTGATATAATCTTCTAACTTCCATTTATGAGTTGCTGGTAAAATAGTATAATATTTTCCCAAATCATAAGTGTAATATGAATCGGATGAAGTGATCATTTCTTCATGAACTTTCTCCCCGGGTCTGATTCCCACTTCAGGTTTTTCGCATTCCGGACCAATAGCTTCTGCAACATCAGTAATTTTATAAGATGGAATCTTAGGAACGAATAATTCGCCTCCCCAGGCATATTCTAAGGCATGCATTACCATATCTACACCCCCTTGAAGTGAAATATTAAAACGCGTCATGGAAGGATCTGTAATAGGTAAAACTCCATCTTTCTTTTTGTTTAAGAAAAATGGAATGACAGACCCATTGGATCCCATAACATTCCCATATCTTACAACTGAAAACTTTATAGGGTTATTTCCTTTGATATTGTTTGCAGCTATAAATAGCTTATCAGAAGTTAATTTAGTAGCACCGTAAAGATTGATAGGTGCGCAAGCTTTATCTGTTGAAAGTGCCACAACACGTTCTACTTTAGTAGCAAAACATGCATCAATCACATTCTGTGCTCCATTAACATTTGTTTTAATACACTCATCAGGGTTATATTCTGCAATAGGAACATGCTTCATAGCAGCTGCATGGATTACATAATCAATACCTTGCATAGCCCTTCTTAATCTTTCTCCATCTCTTACATCACCAATAAAAAACCTTATTTGAGGGTATTTATTATGAGGATATTCCTGAGCCATTTGAAACTGTTTTTGCTCATCTCTGGAAAAAATAACGACCCTTTTTACATTTGGATAAATATCAAAGATATGTTTGGTTAATGCTTTTCCCAGTGAGCCTGTTCCGCCCGTTATTAAAACTGCTTTGTTATTCAACATATTTAATATATTACAAAAATTTCTATAATCTTTTACTTACTAAACCTCTCTCAAAAAATCCTTTAATGTCATAAGTGACTCCATTTTCATTTAAATGGTTGGATAAGTTGAAATCTTTAAATTCTTTATGTGAAACTGCTAAAACGATAGCATTATAATCTGAGCCTGGCTTTTCAATTAAGTCAACCCCGTACTCATGTTTCACTTCTTCTTTATCTGCTTGTGGGTCGTAGGTTTCTACTTCTATGCCGTAAGATTGCAGTTCTTTAATGACATCTATTACTTTGCTGTTTCGAATGTCAGGACAATTTTCTTTAAAAGTTATACCCAAAACCAAAGCTTTAGAACCTTTGATTACAGAGCCCTTTTGTGCCATTAGTTTTACCACTGAACTGGCTACGTGAGCACCCATATTGTCATTGATTCTCCTTCCTGACAAGATCACTTGCGGATGATAACCTAATGATTCTGCTTTGTGGGTTAAATAATAAGGATCAACTCCTATACAATGTCCACCTACTAGCCCTGGCTTAAACGGTAAGAAATTCCATTTAGTACCAGCTGCTTCTAATACATCGGCAGTATCAATTCCCATTTTATCAAAAATTAATGCCAGCTCATTTACGAAAGCAATATTTAAATCTCTTTGTGAGTTTTCAATTACTTTTGCGGCTTCCGCTACTTTGATAGTGGCTGCTTTATGTGTTCCTGCGGTAATAATTTCTTTATATAATTGATCTACCTCTTCAGCAATTTCTGGCGTACTTCCAGAGGTTACTTTTTTAATGGTAGGTAATCGGTGCTCTTTATCTCCCGGATTAATTCTTTCTGGTGAATAACCACAGAAAAAGTCTTGATTGAATTTCAAGCCACTTTCTTTTTCCAAAATAGGCACGCAATCATCTTCCGTACAACCTGGGTAAACGGTAGATTCATAAATCACAATATCTCCTTTTTTCAAAGTCTTCCCAACTGTGGCAGAAGCCATTTTCAATGGAGTTAAATCAGGCTGCTTATATTCATTGATAGGAGTAGGAACTGTAACAATATAATAGTCCGCATCCTTTAGATCTTCTATATCAGCTGTATATTGAAGATGTTTAGCACCTTTCAATTCCTCACTATCAACTTCCAAGGTTCGATCGTAACCATCTTTAAGCTCTTGAACACGTTTTTTATTAATGTCAAAACCTAAGACTTCTCTGTATTTGCCGAATTCTGCAGCTAAGGGAAGTCCCACATAGCCTAAACCAATTACTGCGATTTTTTTCATACTATAATCCAAATGAAGTGCAAAATTAGTCATTTTCCATAACTAAGGAAGTGAATGTGCTTTTAATATCAAATGTATTGGAAAAGTGAAAGTTAGATTAGAAAAGTTAAAGGCTTTTTAACCACTGAATTGCACTAAAGATTTCACTAAGTACACTGAGGATAGCCGTAGGCTGTTAATTTAACCACAAAGTAACAAAAAAATAAAAGGACAGCCGAAGGCTGAATATATTCACGCCAAGACGCAATGGCGCAAAGTTTACGCAACGAAAAAATGACTAGCTAAAGATAAAGGTGTTTAGCCATTTATCCTCCTAGAATATTTCTACCTTCATCCTAGTCAGATCCTAATTAAAAAAACCTTTGCGGTTCACTTCAATCCTTTGCGTCATAGCGGCTCTGCGAGAGTAGTCACACAGCCTTTGGCTGTTAATTTTTTGCTTCTTCTTTTCTTTAGCGAAAACTAAAAAATATTTCCGTATATACTTTTTTGAAATGGAATTTACTTCTTACCTTTGTGAGCCAAAATGGTGGATGTAGCTCAGTTGGTTAGAGTATCGGTTTGTGGTACCGAGGGTCGTGGGTTCGAGCCCCATCTTCCACCCAAAAGAGCCTCTACAGTTAGTAGAGGCACTTTTTCTCAATTTGATATCATAATTGATATTTTTCTTGCCCAAGTTTTCTAAGAAAACAATCAACAAATTCGATTGAAATCGAATCAGTTGACAAAATTTATTTGTAATCATTTCATTTATTCTTGGCTTAGCGATTAGACGGATCGAACCGTCAAACCGTAAAGTTCAGTTATGCCGCCTACAAGGCTTTCCAAAATTATTAACTCTCAAATTTTTAATTGTTAATTAATAAGACCTCTCTGTCCTTCGGACATCTCCCCTAAAACAAGGGAGCAACAGATTGTGCCAAACATGAGAAGTTTGCCTAAGAAAAACTCTTATACTTCAAAACAGAACAAACAAAAGATTTAAAATAAACAGTATAAATTGGCTAGAAGCAGTTCCCCACTCCCCTCCTTACAAAAAGGAGGGCTGCCCGAAGGGCGGGGTGGTTGTCAAAACCTGTGCCCGAGAGCGGGGCGGTTGCATAAATTCAAAATTAAATCAGATTCTTTTTTAAAATATCAGAGCTTTTTATTTAATTGAAATCGCAACAATACATAGTTAGTCCCTTGAAAAACTATCAAATCCATAATAGACCTGAACTAAAAGAATACAGAAAAAGACTGAGAAACAATGGTACACCTGCAGAAGCCTTTTTGTGGAATTACTTAAAAGCCAAACAATTAAAAGGCAGGAAATTCAGAAGGCAATTTAGTGTAGGAAACTATATTTTAGATTTTTATTGCCCTGCTGAAAAACTTTGTATTGAATTGGACGGTGCCGACCATTTTACTTCAGCAGGTTATCAAAATGACGAGGAAAGAACAAATTATTTAAATCATCTCGGAATCAAAGTTATTAGATTTGAAAATAAAACAGTTTTTGATGCAACTGAAAGTGTGTTGGAGACTATTGTGAGTAATTTTAAGGAGTGAAAAAGCTCTTAAACCGCTGAATAACCCCTCAGTCCTTCGGACAGCTCCCCTAAAACAGGGGAGCAACAGATTGTGCTAAACATGAGAAGTTTGCCTAAGAAAAACTCTTATACTTCAAAGCAGAACAAACATAAGATTTAAAATAAACAGTATAAATTGGCTAGAAGCAGTTCCCCACTCCCCTCCTTACAAAAAGGAGGGCTGCCCGAAGGGCGGGGTGGTTGCAAATCAGTCCGAAGGGCAGGGTGGTTGAGTTGCTTGTGTGTGGCAATCAAAAAACCAAAAAATAAATATTGAATAAATTAGCCATTTTTCCTTCTCCAATAGGAGAAGGATTAAAGGATGAGGCTTAATAAAAGCTTAACTTAACGACATTGAGCCTTTGGCTGGAGGCTAAATAATCTAAGCGAATCTTCCCCTTTTGGGGGAATTAAAGTGGGCTGGCACAAAAAAAGTCTCCCCGATTTTGACATCAGAGAGACTTTTAGAAAGAAATGATAATCTAAAATTATTACTTCTTTTTGTATTTTTGGTTGAACTTCTCCACACGACCTGCAGTATCCAAGAAGATTTTCTTTCCTGTATAAAAAGGGTGAGAAGCTGAACTAACTTCGATTTTAATTACTGGATATTCTTTACCATCTTCCATTTTAATGGTTTCACCTGAGGACATTGTAGACCTCGTTAAGAATTTCACATCTGCTTGAGTATCCCAAAACACAACTTCTTTGTATTCCGGATGAGTATCTTTTTTCATAACTACTAAATTAAATTATTGATTTCCAACCAATTCTTTTAAAAGGAATGCAAAAATAAGGGAAGCTTTTGTTCTTTCCAAACCACCACCTATTTATTGGTCATATATTTTTGGTTATCTTGCACCCGCTAATTTATTCAATATGAGATTAACACTAACCGCCTTACTCTTTTTATCAGTCTTCACAGTACATTCTCAAGCTGTAAATGCCCCCTTAAACCGCGATTATTACCATCTTTTAGAAAGACTGGAAGTGAGGAGCGGCAAATTTTCTGAAAGTTTTCATGCTTCTATGAGGCCTTTTAATAGAAAAGAAATTGCTCAATTTCTGGATAGCTTAGACACAGACAACTTCAATAGAAGAGATAAATTCAATTATAATTATCTTAAAAATGATAGTTGGGAATGGGCTGACAGTGCTAATTATAAAAATAGGAAAGGTGTTTTAGGACACATTTATAAAACCAAACCTGATTTTCTAAATGTTCATAATGAAGAATTTGATTTACATATCAATCCTGTTTTGGCGCTTTCATTAGGCCAAGAAAGCATAAGCGATAATAGATTATATACCAATACGAGAGGTTTCGAAGTGAGAGGGCTCATCAATAAAAAACTCGGTTTTTACACTTTTGTCGGTGAAAATCAACTAGTTCTTCCCCATCATGTGAGAAATTATATTAATCAATTTAATGCTGTGCCAGGTGAGGGATTTTGGAAGCCCTATGGTGATAATAATGAAGGAGTAGATTTTTTCACTGCCCGAGGCTATATCTCCTTTCAAGCAACAAAAAGTATCAATTTACAATTTGGTCATGATAGATTTTTCATTGGTAATGGAGAACGATCGCTTATTTTAAGTGATTTCGCAACCGGCTATTTATTCTTGAAAGCTGAAACCAATATTTGGAAATTGAATTACACCAATCTTTTTGGATTACAAACTGCTGATGTGGTGTTAAGAGGAAATCAATTGTCGGGTACACAATACCAGTATCCACGGAAATTTATGTCCCTCCATCACTTAAGCTATAATATTACAGACAATATTAATATTGGGATTTTTGAAGCCATTATGTCTGGAGATTCTTCAGTTGCTCAAAATCCTATAGATCCCGTTTATTTTAATCCCATCATTTTTTACAGAGCACTAGAACAACAAGATGGTAGCTCGGGCAACGCTTTAGTAGGGATGGATTTCCGAGCATTATTTTTGAAAAGATTTAGCCTTTATGGCCAATTAGTATTAGATGAATTTTTGATTGACAACTTAAGACAAGGCGGCTGGTGGGCCAATAAGTGGGCGGTGCAAACTGGCTTAAAATATTTTAATGCTTTCGAAATTCCTAATCTAGATTTACAAGGAGAATATAATGTTTCCCGTCCTTTCATGTATGCACATGATTCTAATTTCACCAATTACGCAAATTACAAACAACCATTAGCGCATCCTTTAGGTGCTAATTTTAGGGAGATGATTGCCACTTTGCGCTATCAAATCAGTCCGAGAATTCACTTTCAGGCAAAAGCGGTTATGGCAGAATTTGGAACAGATACGACTCAAAATAACCACTTCGGAGGAAATATCTTCAAGCAAAATAATGCTCGCTATAGCCATATAAATCCTGATACTGGAAGTAGATGGCAATTTGGACACACTATTGGGCAAGGAGAAAGCAATACGTTAAGATTTATAAAAATGACATTAAGTGTAATGCCTTATCACAATTTGTTTTTGGATGTGAACTACAGCATTAGAAATCAGCAAAGTGAATTTGAAAACAACACCAGTGAAAATACTTTTTATGGTGTTGACCTCAGATGGAATATTCCAAAACGAGAGAATTTATTCTAAAAGGTGACCAAGTGGAGAAGTGCTGCTGTGTTTTCTAGCTTATAGTAGAGCTTGTTGCAAAACATAACTCGTCCTACCTACAAAAACTGGCTAAATCATAAATAGATTGAAAGAATTAGCTATTATTTTTAATTTCTGAGAGCCGAGCTTTGTTGTATCCCTCTTTGAAAGCATCAACATATTTCTCTGTATTGACCACTAATTCCATTGTCAAAACAGTAATTAATCCTATGAAAAATCCAGTAATATGCTCTTTTTTAATTCTTTTCATTTCTAGAATTTAAATAGTCAGTGCAATTTTCTTCAATTTATAATTGAAATCCAAAATCTCCGCCCCAGGAATCTAAAAACTAAATCCTTTTAATCGCAAAAGGGAAAATATTAGGTGATTTAATTACTGCGTAAACTATTAAGGCTTAATGCTTAGCCTTAATTATAAGGAATAATCTCGATTGGTAAACGACAAAGATTAGCGAAATCCTCTCCTATTTCCATCATGTCATCGTCTGCTTCTCTGTAGTACCACTTAATTTTCACATCCTTACCTTCTATATCCTTAATAGATTCCATCTTATGAATCATATCTAGCATTAACTTCGAAGTACTGGTATTGAAGTAATCTAATCTGAAATGAAGTTCAGTAACTGGTTGGGGATTTTCCATATATCGATTGAGGTGATCGAAGATGGGAGTAAAAACATCCATTGGATTCTCAGGAATAGAGGAACCTGAGATTTCAAAAAAACCTTTTTCGATATCGATGACCACCGTGGGTCTTTGATGTGTGCCTGACATTCTAAACATACTGTGTCAAATATGCTAACAATTTATGTTAACTTCAAAATCTTGTTCTAATTTTCGATAATTATCAGTTTTTTTACCCTAAATAATAGATTTTCGCGCGTTGCCTTAAGTACAAATTTTGAAAAAGGATAAATATGCTTTTATCAAAAAAATTAGACCAGTTAAAAAAATCAACTTAACAAGAATAAACCATGACTAAATCGGCTTTGTTATTTTTTATATTACTAGGCTTATTTGCTTGCAATACAAATAAAGAAATGAAAAACACAAGAATCAAAACTAGTGACCTTAAGAAGGACGATCAACATTCGTTTGCCAAACCTCAAAAGGCAATAATCACTCACCTTAATTGGAATGCTACCATTGATTTTGAAACTAAAACGATAAATGCAATAGCTCAATTTAATATCCAAAAATACCCTAATGTAACTGAAATAATACTGGATACTAAGAATTTGGATATTGAGAAAATCTGGAGAAATAAAGACGATTCTGTAGACTTCGTATTAAAAGAGCAAGTTGAAATTTTGGGTCAAGCATTACATATACCTTTAACTAAAGAAACTGAAACTATTAGTATTCAATATAAAACTTTCCCTGATTCTGAAGCACTGCAATGGTTAAGTGCACAGCAGACTGCTGGAGATTCTCCTTTCCTTTTTACGCAATCCCAAGCCATCTTATGTCGCTCATGGATTCCCATTCAAGATTCGCCTGGCATCAGATTTACTTATGAAGCGCAAGTAAAAGTACCAAAAGGGAATTTAGCTATAATGAGTGCTGAAAATCCACAAGAAGTTGATTCAACAGGGAATTATAATTTTAAAATGCAGCAGCCTATTCCAGCTTATCTAATGGCCTTGGCTGTGGGAGATTTGGAATACTACAAAACTGGTCCAGAAACAGGGATTTATGCAGAACCAGCCACAATGGAAAAAGCCGTAAAAGATTTGGAAGATTTGCAGTCCTTTTTGGAAACCGCTGAAGAACTTTATGGCAATTATCGTTGGGGTCAATTTGATGTCTTGATATTGCCTCCCAGTTTCCCTTTTGGAGGAATGGAAAATCCTCGTCTGACTTTTGCAACTCCTACCATATTATCGGGTGATAAATCTTTGGTTTCCTTAATCGCTCATGAACTGGCCCATAGTTGGTCAGGAAATTTAGTAACCAACGCAACTTGGAATGATTTCTGGCTAAATGAAGGCTTCACGGTCTATTTTGAATACCGTATTATGGAAGCGCTCTATGGAAAGGATTACTCTGAAATGTTAGCTTCCATTTCCCACAAGGAATTGAGGGGTGAAGCCAAGGAATTGATTGACAACGGGAATGCAAAAGACACTCATTTAAAATTAGATTTAGCTGGTAGAAATCCCGATGTGGGGATGACCGCTATTGCTTATGACAAAGGCTACTTCTTTTTAAAATACATAGAAGAACTTACGGGCAGGGAAAAATTTGATGATTTTTTGAAGCAATATTTCACAGAGCATGCATTTGAAAGTATTAACACAGAGCAATTTTTGCTTTACATGGAACAAAATCTCTTTGGGAAGCATAACATCCCGATGCCAAAAGATTTATTTTCTAATTGGGTTTATGGGTCTGGAATACCTGAAAATCTACCAAAACCCAATTCTGAAAGATTTAGAAATGTAGAGCAGTCGATTGCAAAATGGTTAAATACTGAAAATATTGATACACTCAAGTGTCAAGACTGGAGCACCCACGAATTCTTACATTTCTTTCATCAATTGCCCGATTCGATTGAATATAGCGAGGTGCAAGCATTGGATGAAAAATTCGATTTCACCAATGGCGGAAATTCTGAAATATTAGCAGAGTGGTTTTTATTGTCTATCAAAAAAGAGTACCGTCCTGCATATGGGGCAATGGAAAATTTTTTAATTAATACGGGCAGGAAAAAGTTTTTAATGCCCCTTTATGGTGAGCTTGCTAAAACAGAAAACGGCAAAAGGATTGCTTTAAATATCTACAAAAAAGCAAGGCAAAATTACCACTATGTAAGCTACAATTCGTTAGACAAATTATTAAATTACCAAACAGATTGATTTTCATATAAAACTAAACTGAAAAATGTATAAAATAGAAAGACTTTTAGTTGCACTTGACTTAACTGAAATGGATGAATTACTGATAAAATATTCATCACATTTAGCTAAATTTTTGAAAAGTGAAAAAGTGTATTTTATCCATGTTGCGAAAGACCTTGAACTGCCTGAAGACTTAAAAAAAAATTATCCTGACTTGATGGCTCCAAATGATGAATCCATGGCTGATTCTATTAATAAATTGGTTGAAAAAGCGTGGGATTCTGACTATAAATGTGAAAAAGTAATTGAAATCAAAGAAGGAGACCCATCAGACCAAATTCTTAAATGGGTGAATATCAAGGATATTGATATGATGGTGATGGGCCGCAAAAGAAAACTAAAAGGCGGTGGTATTGTGCCACAAAAAGTAGCAAAAGTTGTACACACTTCCCTCATGATGGTCCCTGAAGGCTTTGGATTTAAGCTAGACAAGGTTGTAGTACCAGTTGATTTTTCAAAGCATTCCAAACTAGCGGTTGAAGAAGCATTATCCATCACAGAAAAAAATAAGGTGGACGTTTCATTAGTGCATGTATATGATGTCCCATCAGGCTATCATAAAACAGGAAAGAATTATGATGAATTTTCTAAAATCATGGAAGGACATGCAAAAAATGACTACAAGGAGTTTATAAAAAAGAATGAATTTCCTGAGGATTTAAATTGTGATTATGTTTTAGATGAAGATAATTCACCCGCAGATAAAATCTTTGAGTTTGCCTCTGACCAGAAAGCTGATATGATTATAATGGGCTCTAAAGGAAGAACAGGATTGGCCTCTATTTTATTGGGAAGTGTCGCTGAAAAGGTAGTGGTTTACGACAGCGAAATTCCTTTGATGATAGTAAAAGAAAAAGGGGAAAATATGGGCTTTTTGAAAGCGCTGCTTAAATTATAATGCTACTTTAAAACTAACTTTCCCAAAGTCTTCAACTTTGGGAAAGTTTAAATCCTACCCTACCGTCTTCTTCTCATAAATTTCAGCTACAGCATCCACAGCCTTATCAATCTCTTCAGCAGTATTATATTTACTAAAAGAAAAACGGACATTTGGTCTTTCCGAGGCTTTTCCTAATTCTGCTATCACATGCGAACCCACATCACTTCCACTACTACATGCCGAACCTCCACTAGCAGAAATGCCTTTGATGTCCAAGTTAAACAATAGCATATCACTCATATTTGAAGGAGGCAAACAAACATTCAAAACTGTGTAAAGGCTTTTGTCTTGGTCGGCACTTAAGCCATTGAAATCAACTCCTTCAATTTTGGCTTGAAGCTTCTGAATCATTCGGTCTTTTAAGCCTTGAATATGGTTGTGATGTTCTTCCATATCACGATAAGCAATTTCCATTGCTTTGGCCAAACCTACTATTCCATAAACATTTTCTGTCCCTCCACGCATGTTTCGTTCTTGAGCACCTCCATGAATAAATGGATGAATTTTATGCTCACCATTGATGTATAAAAAGCCAACACCCTTAGGTCCATGAAATTTGTGAGCAGCACCAACAATATGTTGTGCCTTTATTTCCTGTAAATCATGGGTATAGTGCGCCATCGTCTGAACTGTATCAGAATGAAACACTGCGCCATGCTCTTTACAGAGCCAACTGATCTCCTCTAAATCAATGATATTCCCGATTTCATTATTTCCGTGCATGAGGGAAACTAAGCTATCAGGATTTTTGCTTAACCAATCTTTTAAAGCATCCATCTCAATCGAGCCGTTTTCATCTAATGGAACATAATCCAATTCAATTTGGCCAGCTTTTTCTAAATGCTGAAGTGTATGTAAAACAGCGTGGTGCTCAATTTTTGAAGTCAGCGCTTTCTTGATTCCTTTCTGTTCAATACTGCATCTTATAGCAGTATTATCAGCTTCAGTACCACCAGAAGTAAAAAATATTTCAGAGGGTGAAGTATTCAATAATTCAGCAATGGTTCTTCTGGCTTTTTCAATTGCAGCTCTGACTTCACGTCCATGTGAATGAATAGAAGAAGGATTCCCAAAATGACTCAACATAAAAGGTTTCATCGCTTCAAAAACTTCAGGGTCTAAAGCGGTGGTTGCTGCGTTATCCAAATAAATCCCTGCCATAAAATTAGTCTTCTTTGTATGCTATAATTTCTTTAATATCAGAAATCATTTTTTGTGCCAAATGCTCTGCTTTTGATTCGGAATCTGATTCAGAATAAATTCTTATAATAGGCTCCGTATTTGACTTCCGCAAATGAACCCATTCTTTATCAAATTCAACTTTAACTCCATCAATGGTATTGATAGGCTGGTTTTTATATCGGACTTGAATCGCCTCTAAAATGCCATCTACATCAATTTCAGGAGTCAATTCAATTTTATTTTTAGAAATGTGATAGCTTGGGAAAGTTGATCTTAATTGCGAACAAGATTTTCCAGATTTAGCTAAATGCGTCAAAAATAGGGCAATTCCAACCAAAGCATCTCTTCCATAATGCAATTCAGGATAAATGATACCTCCATTACCTTCTCCACCAATTATGGCTTCGGTTTCCTTCATTTTGGTGACTACATTTACTTCTCCAACTGCAGAAGCTTCATAAGAACCTCCCCTTTTTTCAGTTACATCACGCAAGGCTCGTGTACTTGAGAGATTGGAAACTGTATTTCCTTTTTGTTGGCTTAAAATATAATCAGCAACTGCTACTAATGTATATTCCTCTCCAAAAGGAGTTCCATCTTCGTTTACAATCGCTAACCTATCTACATCAGGATCAACTACAAAGCCTAAATCATAGTGACCATTAGCCAGTTCATTGCTTATATGTGTGATGTTTTCAGGTAAAGGCTCTGGGTTATGCGGGAAGTTTCCATCAGGATAGCAATACAGTTCTCTAACTTCAGTCACACCCAAAGATTTTAACAATTTTGGAATTGCAATTCCGCCTGTGCTATTGACTGCATCCACTACAACTTTGAACTTTCTTTCACGAATGGCTGCAACATCAACTAAAGGCAAATCAATTACCATGTCGATGTGCTTTTGGATATAATGGTCCTGAGTAGTGTATTTTCCGATTTTCTTAACTTCGCTAAAATTATAATCCGCGCTTTCAGCCAAATCTAAAATTGCTTGCCCATCTTCACCAGAAATAAATTCTCCCTTTTCATTTAAAAGTTTTAGAGCGTTCCATTGAACTGGATTGTGGCTTGCTGTCAGGATAATCCCACCTGCTGCCTTTTCCAAACCAACAGCTATCTCAACCGTTGGTGTGGTCGAAAGCCCTAGGTCAACTACATTCATGCCCATTCCTTGTAAAGTGGCGGCAACTAATTTTGACACCATTTCACCTGTAGGCCTAGCATCCCTACCAATAACAACTTTATTGTTATCTGATTTGGTTCTCAACCAAGCTGCATAAGCACTACTAAACTTTACGATATCAACGGGCGTTAACCCATCTCCTGTCTTTCCTCCTATGGTTCCTCTAATGCCGGAAATTGATTTTATTAAGGTCACTTAATTTATTGTTTGATTCAATCAACAAAGGTACTAAAAAATGCAGCGTGACGGAATTCTTTTTAATATTACGCACGAAAAAATATCTATTCATCGATAACTCCTTGAAAAAACCAACTTTTGTTATTAAAATCGATTCTTTAACTTTATTTTATGTAAAATTTTGCTAGCTGCAATAAAAATATGGAATACGTCTGGCATTTCATTTGATATGGATGCCCAAGAGAGAAGAAAAGTATTTCTAACGAATGCTTTAGCTCTTTTTGTGGCTATATACACCTTTGCGGTTGCGCTAAATGACTTTTTTATTGTTGAATATTATTTAGCTGGATATAGAAGATTAGCAATATCCATTTTGATGTTTTTGATTCCATATTTGAACTCTAAAAAGCACTTTAACCTCTCTAAAAGCATTTTTCTCTTTCTACCCAGTTTCGCTCAATTTGGAATACCTATCTTGATTGGAGACATTACCGAAAGTCAATTCATCTGGTTTCAGTACGTAGCCGCTATTTTTTGCTCGGTTCCTTTTCTTTTATTTAATCAAGAAAAAGATAGAGGGTTGATAATCTTGTTTTTTACTTATTATTTATTAATCACACTTTTCATAGACCGAGGACTTTTATACGCATTAGAAACTCCTCTTCAACCCGCTATAAGTGACTATATAAGTGATTTTAATCGTTATAAATTTCCACCTCTTTTTATAGCATTGTTTTCAAGTGCTACTCTTATGTGGTATAACAACACCAATTACAAATATGAAAAAATCCTTAAAAAAACGAATCTCGAGCTTAATGAAATGCAAGAAGAATTAATTTCTAAAAATGAGGAATATGAAGCCATAAACCGCAATTTAGAAGCTATGGTAGAAGAGCGAACAAAACAAATAAAATCAAAAAACAGCCAAATAATTGATTATGCCTACATTAATGCCCATAAAGTAAGAGGACCATTAGCTAGAATTATGGGTCTAATCAATATTTCTGAGTATTCAAACGACCCTGAAGAGTTAAAAAATATTTTTGATAAATTAAGGCCTCCTTCTCAAGAACTTAATGTAATTATAGATGAAATTAATAGAACACTTGAAGAAGGAAATTCAAATGATGTTGAAGAAAAATAAAATCAATTTATTTTTTAATTCAAATTAATCGTAATATTGCAATATAATAAAAATCAAATGGGCGTAACTAAATCTGACTTATTCACGGAAGAGCAAAATGACCTGGCAAATGTAGCTAAAGCATTTGCACATCCGGCTCGTATTGCTATCATTCAGTATTTACTGAAATCAAATGCCTGTATAAATGGACATTTAGTTTCTGAACTCGGATTAGCACAAGCTACCATCAGTCAGCATTTAAGAGCTCTAAAAGATATAGGCATCATTCAAGGTACGATCGAGGGTGTATCGGTTAGTTATTGTATAAACCCAACCCGTTGGGAAGAAGTAAAAAATCTATTCAGCGAAATTTTTGAACTGTATAAAAACCCCAATCAGCAAAATTGCTGCTGATATTTTTTTGTATATAATCATCGTAATATACCAATAATACGATAAATCAAAATCTATAAAATAAAAAACATGAGACTATCTGAAATCAAATCAAGGCTTGACGATTTAAATGAAGTAAAATTTCAAATCCCTAATGGAGAGTTTGTTCCTCCACATTTTCATATTACAGAGGTTGGAATCATCACTCGCAATTTCATTGATTGCGGTGGAACAATGAGAAACGAGCAAAAAGTGAATTTCCAACTGTGGGAAGATGGTGATTTCGACCATAGATTGGGTGCTAAAAAACTGCAGAATATTATTAACTTATCTCAAGAGAAATTAGGGATAGATGATAATTTGGAGGTTGAGGTCGAATATCAAGGCGCAACTATCGGTAAATATCTTTTAGATTTTAATGGAGAACACTTTGTATTGGTCAATACCCAAACAGATTGTTTGGCCAAAGATAAATGTGGTATCCCAGCTTCAAAACCAAAAATGCAATTAGCAGATGTTACAGGCTCTACTTCAAATGCTTGTGCTCCAGGTGGTGGATGTTGTTAAGCCTTAATAACCCGCCAGATTTAAGAAAAATTAGATTAGTTGTCCTAATCCATTACTAAAATGTTCCAAAGACTCATGGATTATATCGAAAAATTAGACCCTAATTCCATACCTGATGAGAGAAGGGAAGTATTAAAACCATTTATTGATTATTTGCAAGAAAAAGTCGATTCAGGAAAAGACATCTCATTGAATTTTATCTGTACTCACAATTCCAGAAGAAGCCACCTCTCTCAAATTTGGGCTCAGGCGATGTCAGAATATTTCAAATTAAATCAAATTACTTGCTATTCGGGAGGAACTGCATCTACTTCAGTTTATCCAATGATTTTACAGGTTTTAGAAGAAGCGGGATTTGAATCAATTCAACTTTCAAAAGAAGAGAATCCTGTAATTGCAGTTAAATATGACTCGGATAGGCATCCAATCATTGCATTTTCAAAAACATACGACCATCCGTTTAATCCTACCATAGGTTTTGCTGCCCTGATGACTTGCTCTGATGCAGATGAAAATTGCCCCTTCATTCCAGGCACAGAAAAAAGAATTTCTCTTAATTATGAAGACCCAAAATCTTTTGATGACAGTCCTTTGAAGCATCAGAAATATAAAGAACGAAGCCAGCAAATTGCTACAGAAATGCTATATGTGTTTAGTAAAGTAAATAAACTTATTATTCATGGCTAATACTAAAAGTTTAAGTTTCTTAGATAGGTTTTTAACCTTATGGATTTTTCTAGCAATGATTCTAGGAGTAGGAATCGGTTACATAATTCCTTCAAGTGCTAATTTTATTGATTCTTTAAGTTCAGGGAGCACTAATATTCCAATTGCAATAGGATTGATATTGATGATGTATCCCCCACTAGCAAAAGTGGATTACAAATTACTACCTAAAGTATTTAAAAATACAAAAATATTATCTGTCTCTCTCCTTTTAAATTGGATACTTGGGCCTATTTTAATGTTTGTCTTGGCAATTATATTTCTTCCGAATGAACCAGAATACATGGTCGGGCTTATTCTTATTGGATTAGCCAGATGTATAGCCATGGTGTTGGTTTGGAATGATTTAGCAGAGGGAAGTAGCGAATATGGCGCAGGATTGGTGGCATTAAATAGTATTTTTCAAGTTTTTGCTTATAGTTTTTATGCCTGGATTTTCATTACCATTCTACCACCTTACTTTGGCTTTGAAGGTGCGATAGTAGACATCTCAATAGCGACAATAGCTGAAAGTGTTGCTATTTACTTAGGGATTCCATTTTTGGCCGGTATTCTCAGCAGAATGATTTTGGTATCATGGAAAGGAAAAGATTGGTATAAACAAAAATTTATCCCAGCAATTTCACCAATTACACTCATTGCATTACTTTTTACCATCATCGTAATGTTTTCGCTAAAAGGTGAGTTAATAGTTGAAATTCCATTAGACGTCATAAAAATTGCGATTCCACTACTCATATATTTTTCTATAATGTTTCTTATTGGGTTTTTTGTCACCAGAGCAACTGGAGCTGCATACGATAAAAACGCTGCTGTAGCATTTACTGCTGCCGGAAATAATTTTGAATTAGCCATAGCAGTTGCCATTGCCGTTTTCGGATTAAATTCTGGACAAGCCTTTGCTGGCGTTATCGGTCCATTGGTTGAAGTCCCTGCTTTAATTTTACTAGTTAGGGTATCGTTCTGGTTAAAGAAAAAATATTATTCATAATTATAGTTGAACTATCTCCAAGACTTATAAATATCGTTCTTCATGATTATTTTCGATTCAGCTTGGCAATTAATTTATTTAAAAATTCTATAAAATGAATCTATGCCTGAACATAAAATACATGATGTCATCATAATTGGAGGTGGGCAAAGCGCTTTAGCTTGTGGTTACTATTTAAGAAGGACAGATTTGGACTATGTCATTTTGGATAATCAAAAAGAATGCGGGGGTGCATGGCAACATGGTTGGGATTCTCTTACACTCTTTTCGCCTGCTGAGCAAAGTTCATTACCCGGTTGGCTGATGCCTAAATCAGAAAACGAATTTCCTACGAGGGATGAGGTGATTGATTATATGTGCCAATATGAAAAGCGCTACAAACTACCAGTTGAAAGACCTCTTAATGTTAAGGAAGTTGAGGAGAAATCTGATTACTTTAAAATTATTACGGATAAATCAACTTTTTACAGCAAAGCCATAATTTCCGCAACTGGCACATGGGGCAAACCTTTTATTCCCAATATCCCCGGAAAAGATAGCTTCAAGGGAAAACAAATTCATTCAGCGCATTATAGAAAGCCAGAAGATTTCTCTGATAAAAAAGTATTAATAATAGGAGAAGGAAACTCCGGTGCACAAATTTTAGCTGAGGTTTCTAAAGTTGCTGATACCGTTTGGGCTACTCTCAAAACCCCTGAATTTTTACCTGACGATGTCGATGGCCGAGTTTTATTTGACCAAGCTTCTGCTAAATATTATGCTGAAAAGAAGGGCGAAAAATTTGATGCTTCAACATACAATTTAGGCAATATCGTGATGGTTCCATCAGTAAAAGAAGCTAGAGAGCGAGATGTTTTGCACTCTAAGGGTCAATTCAATTCTTTTACTGAAACTGGAGTACTTTGGGAAAATGGCGAAGAAGAAGCTTTTGATGCCGTGATATGGTGCACAGGTTTTAGATACGCTACCGACCATCTCCAAAAAATAGTCTCCACTGATGACAGAGGGAAAATTAAAACTCAAGGAACTCGCTCAATTGAAGAAGAAAATCTTTGGTTGGTTGGCTATGGTGGCTGGACAGGATTCGCTTCGGCAACTTTGATTGGAGTTGGAAGAACAGCGAGGTCTACGGTAAAGGATATTCAAAATCGTTTAAAATAAATGTGCCTAAAATCTAATAGTATTTAAAGCTCCAATTTTTTAGTTCACTATTAATCTTGTTCAGTATTTCTTAATTTTAAAACATATTCTACTGCACCAAGATTGAAATTTCGTTGAGTACAAATTCCATTCTCATTATACCTTAAGATGGACTTTTCTCCTTCATCGTTTAGCATCATAAAACGATTTTCAGACGGCAGTTTCGCTATTTTATAATATTTGTGTGTTACCTCTGAAAATGCAGAATCTCTTCTTTGCGGTTGGTTAAAATACAGCTTCAATGAACTATTCAAAATTGGTTTTTCATGCCAACCGCTTACCGTATCTTGAAAAGTTCTATAATATTTTTTTCCATATAACCGCTCTATTTTTGCCTCCTCCAATATCTCTCCATTTGTTTTATCTACAAAATATGCTTGACTTAAGGTATCATTTTGATAAATCGCTTCTTGTAACTGAACCATTTGAGTTTGCCTAAACAACTCATATTCTAAATCCATCAAAGCAGAAAAATAAACTTTTCCACTATCTAATACTTTTTTAGTGACCATCAAATTACCAACTGGTTTCCCCTCTATACTCACATCGTATATGAGTTCTTGACCATAACCCAAGAAACCTAAGCCCAAAAAAATACTTATCAGAAAACTTCTCTTTAACCTGCCCATTCTTCCCTATCTAAACTTCTATATTGTATGGCTTCCGCCAAATGTTCAATTTTAATATCCTCACTTCCAGCTAAATCTGCTATAGTGCGGGATACTTTCATTATCCTATCATAAGCTCTGGCTGAAAGCCCCAATTTTTCCATGGCATTCTTTAATAATGTTTTTCCAGCCGAACTTATCACGCAAACTTCCTTAACCATTTGTGAAGGCATCAGAGCATTGGAATGAACTTCTTCTAAGCCTTCAAATCGTTTTTCTTGTATCGCTTTGGCCGCAATTACCCTTTTGCGGATGGTGTCACTACTTTCCGCTTTTCTATCAGCCGTCATTTGGTCAAAAGAAACTGGGGTAACTTCAACATGCAAATCTATTCTATCCAAAAGCGGACCACTTACTTTATTCAAGTAACGCTTTACTGCACCTGGAGGACAAACGCATTCTTTTTCTGGGTGATTATAATAACCACATGGACATGGATTCATACTCGCCAGCAACATGAAATTAGCTGGGAAATCAACCGATACTTTTGCTCTTGAAATAGTGACTCTGCGTTCCTCCAGTGGTTGACGCATTACTTCTAAGACCGCTCTTTTAAATTCAGGAAGTTCATCCAAAAAGAGAACACCATTATTTGCTAAAGAAATTTCTCCAGGTTGAGGAATTCCTCCTCCACCGACAAGGGCAACGTCAGAAATTGTATGATGAGGTGCACGATATGGACGAGTTGCAATCAGAGATGAGTTTGGTCCTAACCTCCCAGCAACAGAATGGATCTTGGTGGTTTCTAGTGCTTCAGTCAAACTTAATGGGGGCAGAATTGATGGGAATCTTTTAGCCAACATTGTCTTTCCAGCTCCGGGAGGACCAACCATAATTACATTATGACCACCAGCTGCAGCAATTTCTAATGCTCTTTTTATATTTTCCTGACCTTGCACATCTGCAAAATCAGCTTCATAATCGTTGAGATTCGTGAAAAAGATATCACGGGTATCCATTTCCATTGGTTTAATGTCGGAAGTACCTTCCAAAACACCAATGGCATCTTTTAAATTTGAGACTGGAATCACATCCAGATTATTCACAATAGCGGCTTCCGCTGCATTTTCTTGAGGTAGAATAAAGCCTTTAAAGCCTTTCTTTCTAGCTTCTATGGCAATGGGCAAAACCCCTTTTATGGGTCTGAGCGTACCATCCAAGGCCAATTCCCCCATAATCATATATTTACCTAATTCTTCTGTAAAAATCTGCTCGGAACCTTTTAAGATACCCAAGGCAATCGGCAAATCATAAGCAGAACCTTCTTTTTTGACATCCGCTGGTGCCAAATTAACGACTACTTTTTGTCTGGGCATTTTGTAGCCACTGTATTTTATGGCAGCGTCAATACGGTGTTCGCTTTCTTTAATGGCATTATCGGGTAATCCTACCATATGAAACTTAGTACCTTGGCTAACATTCACCTCAATGGTGATAACATTGGCATCTACTCCAAAAACTGAACTTCCATAAGATTTAGCTAACATACCCTAATCTTTTTTCAATCAGTAAAATAAAAACATGAATAATTTTGATGTGAATTTCCTGAATTCTGTCGGCATAACCATCATGAGGAACACGGATTTCCACATCACATTCCTGCGCCAATTCGCCACCATTTTTGCCTGTAAGCCCTACAATTTTCATCCCCTTAGCTTTGGCTGCTTTGCAGGCCTCCAAAATATTTTTTGAATTTCCACTAGTACTAATGGCCAATAAAACATCTTCCTTTCTGCCTAATGCTTCAATTCCTCGGCTAAAAATAAATTCAAAACCATAATCATTTCCCACACAGGTGGTATGGCTGATATCCGAAAGTGCCATCGCGCCAATTGCAGGTCTCGCTTCCCTAAATTTTCCGCTTAATTCTTCCGCAAAATGCATAGCATCACAATGAGAACCGCCATTTCCACAACTCATTACTTTTCCTTCCTGCTTGAAGGAATCGACCATTATTTCTACTGCAGATTCAATGTTGGCTAACTGCTCGGGTTGGTTTAAAAAATCATCCAGCGCTTTCTGTGCTGAAATAAGTTCATTTTTTATAAGGTTAATCATTCCTAGTCTTATGATTGGGGATTACTAGAATCATTTGTTTTGGTAGAATTATCTTCAGGAGCTTCACTTTTCGGATTGTCTAACTTATCCTTGGAAGGCTCAATCTTTGTGGAAGCATTTTCACTTTCAGATTCCTTCTTATCATAAAGTCTGGCTTTAAACTGATTAATTTCATTTTCATGTTTTTCAATCAGTTTTGCTTTAGCTTTTTCTTCCTGTTTGAAAAGAAATACTACAATTAGAAAAAGTAAAAGACCAGCTATTGAACTGTATTGAACGAGATCCATTTGCTTGAATAAATCAAATAGGAAGTTTAGATTGTTTTTTCCTATCGAAATAATTACCACTGTGGCAATGTGAAAGATAAGTAATGCCACAAAAACAATAGTTTTAAAAGTCTTCATAAAGATGGAGTTGTGATGGTTTTGATTATGAATATAAACAAATATAGAAATAATTTAAGAACTAATGGCTTTAGATTGCACGAATAGCAAACTACCACCTCAATAATTACATTCTACACTTTAGGAAACTGATTGAATTTCAATGAGCTTTTTGTAAACCCCTGCTTTTTCCATAAGTATTTCATGCTTTCCTTCTTCAATGATTTCACCGTCTTGCATTACATAAATTTTATCTGCCTCTTGGATTGTGCTCAGTCTGTGGGCAATCACAATAGAAGTTCTGTTCTTCATTAAATTGGTTAATGCATCTTGAACCAGTTTTTCTGATTCTGAATCTAAGGCAGAAGTAGCCTCATCTAAAATTAAAATGTCGGGGTTTTTCAAAATGGCTCTTGCGATGCTAATTCTCTGCCTTTGCCCTCCAGAAAGCTTCGTTCCTCTCTCCCCTATCTTAGAATCATATCCGTTTTCCATCTGAGCGATGAATTCATGAGCGTTTGCTACTTTGGCCGCTTGCTTTACTTCTTCTAAAGTACATTCCGGTTTTCCAAATGCTATATTATTGAAAATAGTATCATTAAATAAAATAGATTCCTGACTAACAATTCCCATTTTTGCTCGAAGGCTTTCCATTTTGATGTCTTTTAAAGAAACTCCATCTATTTGCACCTCACCGCTAACAGGATCGTAAAATCGAGGAATAAGGTCCGCCATAGTTGATTTACCACCACCTGAGGGCCCTACTAAAGCGATTGTTTGGCCTTTTTGAATATTGATATTGATATTTTTCAATACTTTTTCCTCACCATAGGCAAATGATACATTCTTAAAACTTAACTCACTTTTGAATTCAGTCAAATCTGAAGCGGTACTTTTATCATTTATAGCAGGCTCTAGATCTATAATTCCAAAAATTCTTTCGGCCGATGCTAAGCCTCTTTGAACATTACTGAAAGCTGTGGATAATTGCTTTGCAGGTACCAAAAGTTGGGAATAAATGGCGATAAATGCAATAAAACCACCTGCATCTAATTCAGAATTTCCTTCCAGAATCATTCCTCCACCAATAAGTAAAACTCCAACCACAACAAATACTCCCAGAAATTCAGAAGTTGGCCCAGCTAAGGCTTGTTTCTTCTGCATGCTAATATTAAAGTCAGCATAATTCTTCACTTCCCTTTGAAACCTATCTTTTGAGAAACCAATGGCATTGAATGCTTTAATAATTCGCATTCCACTTAAAGTTTCATCCAAAATGTCAGATATTCTACCAATTGTTTCCTGACTTTTTCTGGCTTTCTTTTTTAATGAAATGGCAATATATGAGATAATAAAGCCTGAAATAGGCAGGATAACTAGGGTGATTAAGGTTAGCTTAACCGAGATAAAAAATAAAGCAATAAAATATCCTATCAGCATAAAGGGTTCTTTTATTATGGCCTTTAAACTGTTTACTACCGTACCCTCTACTTCTTGCACATCGGCCATTACTTTAGACATAATATTGCCTTTTCGCTCTTCAGTGAAAAAACCAATATGCATATTTATTAATCTATCATATAGTGAATTCCTCAGATTTGAGATAACATTGGCTTTTACAATTGCGGATATCACAGCGAGCAAATATTTAAATATATTTGATAGAAAAATACTTACAATTAAAATTAAACAGACAAATTGTAAAGCAGCAAATCTATCCTCTTGCACAATCGTGAGCAAGTAGTAATCAAATACATCTGTCAAATACTGAATACTAAAATTAAAATCAGGCGCAGATTGAGGCACTTTATCTGTTTCTTGTGGTATGAATAGTACATTTAATACGGGTGCTAAAATCCCCAATGTTATAACACTAAAAACTGATTGAAAAATAGCATAAATTATATATTGAGGTGCTAACCAGCCTAATGGTTTTGCATAAGAAAGGACTCTAAAATACGTTTTCATTAATCAAATTTGATTTTAATGCAATTTACAAGATATAGTGGGTAATCAGAACTTACAAATGATAGTAGAGTTAAAACGAAAAAAGCCGATTTACATTTCAGTAAATCGGCTCACTATTTTATAAAAAATACCTACGCTATTCTTTGATTACTTTTTCAGCAAGAACAGTAATGGTATTATTTAAAACTTCTACTACACCGCCTTCTACTACTATTGTAGTATTATTTTTGCCATCAGTGAATTTTAAATCTCCTTTAGCCAAAGAACTGATAAGTGGTGCGTGATTATTCAAAACCTGAAAAGAACCATTGCTTCCCGGGAAAGTAGCAGAATCTACATTTCCTTTAAACACATTTTTTTCCGGTGTAATGATTTCTAAAAGCATAATTTTAATTTTAAGCTTCTGCTAACATTTTCTCTCCTGCCTCAATGGCTTCTTCAATAGTACCTTTCAAGTTGAAAGCTGCCTCAGGAAGGTGATCTAACTCTCCGTCCATGATCATATTGAAACCTTTGATAGTATCTTTGATATCAACCAATACCCCTTTCAAACCAGTAAACTGCTCTGCAACGTGGAAAGGCTGAGACAAGAATCTTTGTACTCTTCTTGCTCTGTAAACTGTCTGTCTATCATCTTCAGACAATTCATCCATACCTAAGATGGCAATGATATCCTGTAATTCTTTATATCGTTGTAAAATCTCTTTTACTCTTTGTGCACAATCATAATGCTCATCACCTACAACACTTCTTTCCAAAATCCTAGAAGTAGAATCCAAAGGATCCACTGCTGGATAGATACCTAATTCCGCAATCTTACGAGACAATACAGTTGTTGCATCTAAGTGAGCGAAAGTTGTAGCCGGAGCAGGGTCAGTTAAATCATCAGCCGGAACATAAACCGCCTGAACAGAGGTAATTGAACCATTTTTAGTTGAAGTGATTCTTTCCTGCATGGCACCCATTTCAGTAGCCAAAGTTGGCTGGTAACCCACCGCAGAAGGCATCCTACCTAAAAGAGCAGAAACCTCAGAACCTGCCTGAGTGAAACGGAAAATGTTATCAATAAAGAATAAAATATCTTTACCTGTTTCGTTACTGTCTTTATCACCATCACGGTAATATTCAGCTAAAGTCAAACCAGACAAGGCCACTCGAGCACGAGCACCTGGAGGCTCATTCATTTGACCAAACACGAAAGTAGCTTTAGACTCTTTCAAAGCTTCCTTATCCACTTTTGAAAGATCCCATTTGCCTTCTTCCATAGAATGCATGAATTCATCACCGTATTTCACAATACCTGATTCCAACATCTCTCTAAGTAAGTCATTACCTTCACGAGTTCTCTCACCCACACCGGCAAACACAGACAAACCACCGTGTCCTTTTGCAATATTGTTAATCAACTCTTGGATTAGTACGGTTTTACCAACACCGGCTCCACCGAACAAACCAATTTTACCCCCTTTTGAGTAGGGCTCAATTAAGTCAATAACTTTAATTCCTGTATATAAAACTTCAGAAGAAGTAGATAAATCCTCAAATCTCGGTGCATTTCTATGGATAGGCAACTTAGTTTTACCTTCGGGCTGCTCAATACCATCAATGGCATCACCAATTACGTTAAATAATCTTCCTTTAATATCTTCACCAGTTGGCATTGAGATAGGTTGCTCAGTATCCACAACTTCCATACCTCTAGTCAAGCCTTCAGTACCATCCATTGCGATGGTTCTTACCCTGTCTTCACCTAAATGTTGCTGACATTCTAAAACGATTGTAGAACCGTCTGATTTTTTTACAGTAAATGCATCAAAGATGTTAGGTAATTTTGAGCCTTCTGCTTCAAAGCTCACATCCACTACCGGGCCAATTACTTGGGTAATCCTACCAATATTTGCCATGATTTAATAATTATAATAAAATAAAATTGCTCTATTCTTTCAGGGTGCAAAGCTAAGGTTTAATTCAATTATAACAAAGTATTTTTCCCATGGGCTTTAAGTTGTCACGGAAATTTTATTATCATCTCATGACTGACATTATAGCTTCAATCCTTTTTCCACTAGCATTGCTCATTTTTCCACTCATGGAAAAGAATGATCGAATCTAAACTAAATAAGTCTGTAATGCTTAGATTAGCGAGAAATTTAAATGTACATACAATGAAAAAAGTAATATTAAGCTTTGCTATGATGGCTTTCATAGGACTTTCTGCTACAGAAAGTAACGCACAGCTATTTGGCAAAAAGAATAAAGAAGAACCAAAAGAAAAGAGTGATTCAAAGTCAAAATATCAACCCTATTCTAAGGTAATTACATCTGAAGCAGAATCTGACGAGGGATTATTTACTTTTCATAAAGTAGAGGATAAATACTATTTTGAAATCCCTAAAGATTTATTAGAGAAAGAAATTTTAATAGTTTCTAGAATTTCTGGACACGTTAAAGGCTTGAATTTTGGCGGTGCAGGTATGAAATCTCGTCCTCAGCAAGTTATCAGATTTCAGAAGAAAGATAATCAATTATTATTACGTTCTGTTTCCTACAATTCTGTAGCCGATGAGGAAGATCCAATTTATGAATCAGTTAGAAATAATAATTTTGAGCCTATAGTTTATAGTTTTAAAATTGAAGCATTAGGCAAAGATTCCTCTTCATACGTAATAAATATTGAAGATTTTTTTACTTCAGACGTAGAGATGATAGGTGCCTTATCAGATGATCAGAGAAAAGAATTCAAAATTTCTAGAATAGATAAAAGCAGATCAATTATAGTACATGGAAAAGCTTTTCCAGAAAACGTGGAAGTAAGACATATCCTTACTTATGACGGAAGTAACCTTCCTGACAACCAAATAACTGGAACTTTATCGATTGAAATGAACCAATCTATGATTTTACTTCCGGAAGAGCCGATGGTTCCAAGAAATTTTGACGAAAGAGTGGGATATTTCTCGATCCGTCAAATAGATTATTCAAAAGATTCTTATAAAGCCGATGATAATAGGTTTATCACTAGATGGAGATTGGAGCCTTCAGATTGGGAAGCTTACAACAGAGGAGAATTAGTTGAACCTGTTAATCCAATTGAATATTATATAGATCCTGCTACTCCAATAGAATGGAGAGAATATTTGAAAAAAGGAATTGAAGACTGGCAACCGGCCTTTGAAGCTGCTGGCTTTAAAAATGCAATTATTGCGAAAGATGCTCCAACTAAAGAAGAAGATCCTAATTGGAGTCCGGAAGATGTGAGATATTCAGTTATTCGATATATCGCTACTGACATTCAGAATGCTCAAGGTCCACATGTGCATGATCCGAGAACTGGTGAAATATTAGAAAGTGATATTCTGTGGTATCATAACGTAATGAATTTATTGAGAAATTGGTATTTCATCCAAACGGCAGCTGTAAATCCTGAGGCTCAAAAAGTTAAGTTTGAAGAAGAATTAATGGGTGAATTAATTAGATTCGTTGCTGCACACGAAGTAGGTCACACATTAGGTTTGCCGCACAACATGGGCTCTAGTGTTGCTTATCCAATTGATTCATTACGTTCGGCTGAATTTATGAAAACACATGGTGTTGCACCTTCCATTATGGATTACGCAAGGTTCAATTATGTTGCACAGCCAGAAGATAATGTAGAAAATTTCTTTCCTATGGTAGGAGAATACGATAAATGGGCCATTGAATATGGCTACAGAGCCATTCCAAACATCGAAACCGCTGAAGAGGAAGAACCAATTTTAAATGAGTGGATTCTAGAAAAGGCTGATAATCCAGTTTATAGATTTGGTCGTCAGCAAAGAGGTGTAGTGGATCATACTTCTCAAACTGAAGATATTGGTGATGATTCTATGATTGCTTCAGAACTAGGAATCAAAAACTTAAAAAGAATCACTGAAAATGTTCTAGAGTGGAGTTCAGTAGAAGGTGAAAATTATGACGAATTAAGTGAATTATATAGTAATATAATTGGTCAGTATAATCGTTATATGGGTCATGTAACTGCTAATGTAGGCGGAATTACAGAATATATTAAAACAACTGACCAAGAAGGTGCAATTTATACTCATGCTTCCTTAGATAAACAGAAGAGAGCTATTGAATTTTTAAATAAGCAATTATTTGAAACTCCAGAATGGTTAATTAATGCTGAAATTTTGAGAAGAATTGAGTCAGAAGGTATTGTGGATAGAATTAAAGCATTACAAACAAGAACTTTAGGTAGCTTATTCAGCGCATCAAGAGTTAAGAGAGTTTTAGAAAATGTATCTTTAAATGGAGATGATGCCTACCAAGCAACTCAAATGATGAGCGACTTACGTACTGGTATTTTCTCTGAATTAAGGACAGGAAGAACCATTGATACTTACAGAAGAAATTTACAAAAAGCTTTTGTAGAGCAATTAGGTGGCTTAGTTAACATTGAGGACGAAGATATCCGTACCACGGATATTCCTTCACTTTCAAGAGGAAACTTAGTTACATTACAAAACGAAATCAATAGAGGGTTAGCGAGACAGAGCGATTTGATGTCTCGTTACCACTTACAAGATTTGGTTAGTAGAATAGATTTAATTTTAAACCCAAGAGGATAATTACCTTAATCAGTTTAGTTTAATTTTAGCCTCCCAGAGAATTCTCTGGGAGGCTTTTTTATTCAAAAGTAAGGTTCATAGGAAAATTGCAGAATCAGTAATTCTTTGATATTCAACTTATTGAAGTTACAAGAATTATTATTTTTTAACTTTTCTTTAATTCAATTCAATTTTATCGATTTCTAATCGAAAATTCTCCTCCTTATTATTGCCAATTAAAAAGCGTACTTCCTGAATTTTTTCAGCAGGGAAATTTGGGATATCCAATTTTCGTCCATGATAAACTGGTTCCATTTCGCTTAGCGGAATCTCTACGGTTTCCCAATCTCCAGAAGTTTTAAATCCATATACATAGGATGCTCTCTCTTTTAAATTAGATTTCATTCTGAACTGATATTTCTTACCATCCCCTTTCAAAAAAATGATTGCTTTCGTATATCCTTTTATATCTTTGGTCGGAAAATGATATTGCAAAGAAGCAAATCCGCCATTGTTTTCCAGAGATACTGTTCCTGTAAAAATAGCATTTCCTTCTGCGCTACTTTCAAGATTACTGCTCGACCTCCCTCCCATCACCACATCATTTTCCACTTCCCAATTCGACCAGTCGCCTGTTGAACTAAAATCAAAGAGTAATAATTTGCTCATAAATAAGATTATTAGAAATACTAAGAATTGCTGCTGAAACATAATACTTTAAGTTAAATAAATCAATTTTAACTTATTAACTTATGAATAGGCATTAGTTATAAAGCTGATGAGTTTTTAACCGAAGCCATGAGTTCTATTTTTAAATTCTACAAGTTCAAAAAATCAGTGGTTTTTTGTGCTCAGAGTAAAATTTTTTAAAAAATTATCTGAGATCACATAATGCCAATAAGAGTGAGATACCATATAAGCTAAATGAAATGGAACTTCATGTATTACACAATATCGGCCATTACTTTCTCTACTCTTTTGAAATAAAGAAGTCCTGTAATGAATAGAATAATGACAATGCTAAATGAAAAATAAGCAAAAATACTTGGTGGGTCTCCACCCAAAAGGCTCCATCTAAAGCCTTCCACTACTCCTGCCATTGGATTAGCATAATATATAAATGAGCCCCACTCAGGTAATCTATTGATGACATCCTTGGCTTGATAACCAACGGGAGTAGCATAAAGACCGAACTGAACTAAGAATGGTACCACATGCTGAAAATCTCGATAACGAATAGTCAAGGCACTCAACCAAATTCCTACTGCCAAAGCTGAAATAATAGTCAGAATGATAAATATGGGAAGATAAATAATATTAGCTGACGGAATAAATCCGTAATAAACCATCAATATCACAACAAACAACATGGCTATACCGAAGTCTACAAATCCTACTAATGCCTTTGATAAAGGAATAACTAATCTGGGAAAATAGATTTTTTTTACCATCTCCTGTGCTCCAATAATAGAATTACCGGATTGATTTAACACAAAAGAAAAATAAGACCAAGAGGCCATTCCGCAGACTGCAAAAAGCGGATAAGGAATACCATCTGTTCCTACTTCTGCTACTGCTCCAAAAACTACGGTGAAAATAATGAGAGTGGCCAAAGGTTGAATGAAAGCCCAGAGTAAGCCTAAAAACGTTTGCGCATAGCGTACACGTAAATCTCTATAAGCCAAAATATAGAACAAATCCTTATAGGCCCACAACTCCTTAAAATTAATGTGCCATTTAGGTTTGGAAGCGTCTACTACTAGTTTTTCCATAATCAATTCTTAATCTATATTCAGCTTCAAAAGATGATTTAAACTCTTTTATGCGGAAGTTTTCATAATATCCAGGACAAATATAATAGGATTTGTTCAGTAAATATTTTTCTTAAACCACTATGTCTACTATGAAAAAGAATTCATACACAAATAAAAAATGAGGATTAGGAATTTGAAAATTCAAACAACTAATCCTCATCTATCAAATTTTAGAAATTTACAATTGCATTAATCAGAGACAACAAATTTCATGGTGCGATTTTCTCCATTTTCCCCAAAGATAATCAGATTATAAAGTCCAGTTTTTAGATCTCTGGTATCAATTTCATGTTCCGCTTCTCCCACTAATAAATCAAAGCTATGAATCTCTTTTCCGGTAACATCTATCACTTTTGCTTTTAATCTTTCTCCTAAAATAGCTCCATAACTAATTTTAAGATAATCATAAGCAGGGTTAGGATAAAGCTGTATGTTTAGGTTATCTAGCCTATGCGTATTAGAAGTTACAGTTGGAAGCGTTAACAAAGGAACCTCTACTTCATAAGCTGATTGAATAATAGTGCCATTTTCCATATCCTGCAAGAATGCCACTATGGTGATTGCTTCTTCATCCTCTTCTTTCTGAGCAATAAAAGTGGTAGATAAAGTACCTTCGCCAGCGCTCGTTTCTAATGCGGAACCTTCATTGGTCGGTAACAAGGTTCTTAAAACATTATAATATGATGACATTTGCCCTTCTATATTCACTTCATTATGCAGTACCGCGACAAATAAACGAGTGGTTTCAGGCAGTTCTTCCAGTATATCGTAATCCACATCTATTGTTAATTCATTTTCACTCGCAGAATTAACCGAAATGTCAAGGTTTGCACTGCTTGACCTTAATCTGGCACGACTTACCGCATTTCTTCCCGTATTATTTTCACTAAAACTAAACTCACTATTTAGCACTCCATCAATGGCAAATTGATTATTTGCAGTATAGGCGTCATAAAAATATAAACGAGACAGCATGCTTGATGAATTGCGTTGGTATAAAGCATCATCTTCATTTATTCGATAGTTTATCCAGGCAAAGTTCCCAAAGGTTTCGAAAGTTTGTTTGATAGAATTCATCTCCACTGTATCATGTGGAGAGTTATCATCACCGAAATATTCTACCAACACATTTCTATTGAGGCTTTCAATCACAAAATTGTCAAAAGCAGCCCCATCCGGATTATTAAAATTATCACCTCCATCACTAGCCCTAGACTTAAACTGGAACCTAAAAATAACATTCTCTCTTTGGTCAATAGGGATTTCCTCTAAGGCATGTTTGGCATTTACTGGTTCTATACTTTCAGAATCATTTAATAGAGACCACCCGTTTGCGCTAGAATTGTTACTTATAATATCCCCATTATTATCAATAAAAGTAGTTCCTGGTCGAGATTCAATATCTTCCAAATTATACCATTCCAAACCAGATGAAATGGCCCCTGACACATCTCCTAAAACTACCCAACGCTTTTCAGAATCTTCAATTCTTTTCCCATCAGTAGAATATTCCAAAATCAAGCCATCATTACCTGCAGCTATATCGAGCCATAAATCGAAACTCACCACTGGGCGTTCAATAGTCCTGATATCCATGGCTGGCGAATAAACATAAGACTCAATATTGGATTCATAAGAACCTGAAGCATTGGTAATCCATACCTCATCGCTAGATTCAAAAGTGGAAGTATCTCTAGGAACAGAAAAATCCCATAGCCTTACCGAATCGGTGTCATTTCGAGCAAACCCATCGCTCACCCAGCCTTCGCTTGAACCATCGAAACTATAAACATATCGGTTCGCAAGATTTGCTTCTGGTAAAATGACAATTTTCTCACTTACATTTGCTAAACAGCCATTTCTGGTTAAAATACTAAATTCAACCTCATATCGTCCAGCACCATAATTATTGAAATCTACTGCAACAGTAGTGTCATTTTCCACTGTAAAAGCTTCTGGCCCTAATTCAGTGTTATCACTTATTCTGGTGATAGTCCATTCAGTAGACTTTAATGCGGTTTGATTAGGATTGCCAGTAAAAATGATATCTTCATTACCAAAAGTAGATTTATTCCATCTAAAATCAGGATTAATGATTCTTCTGTAAGTTACAACGGTTGGTGAGCTGACACAAGATGGGTAATCTTCCCCACTGCTGTTTTCATTCAATCGAAATACATAGAACCTTCTGGTATTGCTATTAACAAATAAATCCTCACCTGGCGAAAAAGTAGTGCCTCTGCCGAGAATTGCATCTTGCTCTGTTGTAAAAACATCATTAGCTAGCCAAATTAATTCTTCATTTTCATTGCTACCATTATATCCTATAACCTCAGCATCCTCAACTTCTCCATCTTCAATCACACAAATATCTGAAGATTTTAAAGTTGGTGCATCAGGCTGTTTCCACACCACAAAATCATAAACCTTAGAATTAGTACATCCATTTTGATTGGTATAGGTATATTCTATTTCAATTTTGATTGAATCTTTATTTTCATTAGCAAGATAATCTTGTAAAAGTGTTTGGTTAAATACAAACCCTTCGACATTATCACCTATTAAAAGACTATCAGGTAACCCTACTTCTGAATTTAAAAGCTCAAAATTGAAAATATTAGTATTGGTACCAGAAACTATTGGCTCAAGTTCTAAAGGTTCATCAAAGGAACATAAACTAAATTCAAAACCCTCGTCTTCAAAATTTTCAAACCCTTCAATTTCCAGTTCTGGCAAAGGGTTTACCCTCACGGTTTGGTCTGCTACATTTTCCTGTACATTTTCAGGATTGCTTAAATCTACCGTAGAATATGAAATAGAAATTAAGCTAGGGTTTTCTGCATCTTGATTTTCCGCATAAGCAGTCGCAGGATTAAAAATTGCTGTTAAAGCCCGAATAGAATCCCCATCGACCACATCAATAATATATTCCAAATTTGAAATACCCGGACCATTAATATCTGTTACTTCAAAACCCTCAATAATGGCATCGTCCACTCTAATCTGAATGGAATCGTTCAATTGACAATATTGCACTTGATCCAAATCAGGGAAAATTCTTTCCGCATTGAATACATTAAATGATATAGATGTATCTGCAACACACCCAAATTGATTGGTGTACCTAAAGAATATTTCATGGACATCATTCGGATCAGCAAGAACGGTTAAAGCTAATTGTCTGCTATCCAAATAATAAGAACTATCACTATTTTGAACTACACCAGGACCAAAAAATTCAAAATTCTCTTGTCCTAAAATAGTTGAATTATCTTTTAGATTTGTCGTATCAGGACCACCTAATCCTCTAAGTAGAATCGGGTCTGCAGTATTAGATATAGTAGTAGATTCTTCGTAATCAATAATCGCAATGGGTTTTGGTTTTAGTGAAATAAAGAAAGTATCTGGTTCGCTTACACAGCCACTGGATGCATCAATTTCTTCCACTACCAATATTTCGGTGGTTTCTGTTTCTACCTCCCTGAAGTTGATGAACACTAAGTTTCGGTTATCAACTTCGCCCTCAAATTTATTGCCATCGTCAGCATCCGTAGCATCCTCACCGACAAAATACCAATTAAAAGTATTGTTCGCATCATTCGGAATCATTCTATATCTAACTTCTTGCTCGCCTGAACAAACAATTTCAGAGAAATCAGATCTAGAGAGGACAGGAATATCGTTTATATTTAGAGTAACTGGCCTTGGTGCTGGTATATCCCCACAACCAACTCCATCAAAGAGTACTACTGGCTGAATAGTCAAGTTTGCCCGTCCACTATCAATTTCCTGGGGACTTGCTTTGTAGATCGGATTAAGCACATTTGAAGTCAAGGAATACTCCGTTTGATTTTCGTCATCTTTAAAACCCCAAGTACCGTCATAATTTGCCAGCTCGTTGGCCGTGTTATCAATTCTTTCCCATAAAACGGTAAGGCTATCAGATTCAATTCCGCCTGATACTGTACTATTCAATTGTGTTACAGCAAGTTCATTTCCATTCTCGTCTGTATCTATACAAATCGAGACATTACTACTTGTATTCACCGTTAAGCTTTCTGAAAATCTGATAATAACTAAATCGCTTGGACCATCACATGGATTCAATCCTCCTGGTTCATCTGAGGTTAATTTCAGCTGAATTTCACCACTTACCCCGTCTGCAAAGCTCGCGTAATATTTTACAGTGTCTGGTCTATCTGTTTGAACTGACTTTAAGTTGAAGTCAGGAGAAAAACCACCGCCATTCGTGCTTGGCCCTTGATCTATGGTCCAGGTCCCCTGTTCCACATCACCTATAATAGAAGGACGGTTCGATACTAGATTTTCGTCTTCGAAATCTACAATATTAGTATTGGCACCACAGAGTTCTATCACTCCTATTTCATCCTCATTCTCGGCAAATCCACCTGCATCCACTTTAGATCGAATGAATTTTGTAATTTCTAAATCTGTACCCAGATTGGCACTAGGAACTGTACAAATGTTTAACTCTTCATCTTCTAATGAAACGATAGTGATAGTGTTTTCACCATCATCAGGAGGAGTAACAAAAAATGTTGTACCGCTTACGTAGCCGGGTCGTATAACAGGGTCGTCAGAACCCACCTTATATTCCAATGTATAAACACCTGAACCTCCCACTACATTAACTGAAATTTCTACTTGATTTACATTTCCTAAGTCATCAAAGTCGCAAATACTACTTGAAGCCTGCTCCAATACCAATTGAGCACTGCTAGGCCCTACACTTATCTCCTCATCAGAGGTAGTACTCGCATCTGCTGTATTTCCCTTTTGCCCGCTTTGCTTGTCCAATGTAATCCGACCGGGAATTGTTCCTTCAGGTACGTCAAATGTGATGGTTTCATCATCTACGATTACAAAATCAGCTGTATTAAGGACAGTTCCTTCAGCACCATCAATATTGGTACGGATTCTTGTAACTCCAGTAAAATATTGCCCCTTTATAATAAATTGCCCCCCTACACAGGCACCGTCAATAGGGAAATCATCAATTCTTGGTGGGCCGAAAGTGGTGAATGACCAAATATTATCAGCATTAAATCCAGCAAATGGATTACCTGCCCTATCTACCAGAGCTCCAGGATCAATTTGAATATAATATTCAGTAGAATCTTGCAATAGATTTTCAAATGAATCGAAGTCTAAAATATTGCTTGTATTGTTAGTAAAAGCTGTTCCACCATCCAATACAACCAGAACACTGGAGGTTTTCTTGTCTATAATGGTGATATTATTTGTTCCTTGGCCCGAAACTGGCTCATTCATTTCAATTTTGAAAGTCAAAGAATGAGAAACATTGAATTCACCATTGAATGGGGTAAATGGATCATTTGCTAATTCAGGATCTTCAGTATCAATTGTAATTTCTGTATTTCCATTTAAGGAATTAGCACTTCCTACAGCTGGTAAACCCAAGCTAGCAGAAATCCCAGCTAAATCTTCTATGGCTCCACTATTAAGATCAATACTGTTTATATCTACATATTCAAGCTCCGCTACATCCACTATGGTGGTGCCATTAGAGGCTTCTACAGTATAATTAAAAGTTAGGATTGTTGAATTAGAACCACTTACATATTCAGCATTAGAACCAGTATTTAAAGAAAGTAATGGAGTTCCTGTAACTACAACTGGTTCATCAAATTCAATTGTAATGTCAATTTGATCTCCTGCTGTAAAGAATCCTTGGTCTGGAACGGCTGTAACATTTAAAACATCTGCCGGATCGGAATCCACTTGAATATCAGCGTTATCTTGTAATCTATCCGGATCAGATGGAAGAATTATCTCTGCATCATTGCTTACTAAATCCCGGATATTACCACCATTCATATTGAATGCTGTAACATCTAAGTCTAGTGTGTTTTCACCTGAATTAACACCACCAACAGTGTAAACAAAATTTACTTCATTTCCATTTGTTACGTTTTGGTAATTGGCTTGTCCACCTGAGTTTAAATTTAATGTTGGAGTTCCACCTACGGTTACATCTTCATCAAAAACTAATTGGATATTGATATTGTCACCCGGACTATATAAGCCATTGGAACTTGTAGATACAATCTCAGTAATTCTTGGCTTTTGAGTATCAATTGTGAAAGTTTCAGAAGTATTAGTAATGGATGTATTTCCTACCACATCTGTTGCTCCTGAAACTTCGATCGTTACATTCTGAACTTCCTCCTCAGTTAAATTATGGGTATAAGTAGCAATAAAAACTGTAGCTGAATTCCAATTAGCAGCATCCAAAATTAAATCATCTGACCCTTGCACATTCAAACTTGGAGTTGTGACTTGATCCATATCCTCATTATAAGTTGCAGTAAGAACCAATTGATTATTCGCACGAGTAATTTCAGTATTATCTAAATCAATTGTTACAGTTGGTGAGGTAGTATCAATTTCAATATCCGTATTATCGCTTAAAGAGCCCGCCCCAGCAGTTGCAGGAAGCACCAAATTAGCATTAACACTTGCTAAATCAACTATAGAACCTCCATTCAATTCCAGGCTGTTGATATTGGCATATTCCAAATCCAAAACATCCACAATACTTCCACCTGCAGAAGCCACAGTATAAGTAAAAGTCAATTCAGTAGAATTTGATCCTGAGCTGTAATTAGCATAGGAACCAGTATTTAAAAGTAAGCGTGGAGTTCCACCCGTTTCGTCCACTACCACAGTCTCATTAAAAGTGACTATAATATCAATTACATCTCCTGCCTTAAATATGCCTGATGTTGGATTAGCTGTCACATTTGTCACATCTGCTGGATCTGTATCGATAATAATGTTAGCATTATCTCCTAAGTTATTACCCCCAGGTAAATTCAATATGGATGGGTTTGCTTGTAAATCTAATACTACATTTTCTGAAGGTGAGAAAGAGTTTACAGTTAAATCACCAGTATTTTCTCCAGAATTAACCGATCCAACTGTATAGGAGAAATTCATTTCATTTCCATTCGTGATATCCACATAAGTTGCAACTCCTGTTGAATTGAGATTTAAAGTAGGATTAGCACCAATTTTCTGTACATCTTCATCAAAAACAACTTTTATATCAATGATATCTCCAGGACCATAAATTCCTGATGAAGTTGAAGTGATTACAGTTATACGCGGCTTTTGAGTATCAATATCAAATGAGGCAGAAGTATTGGTAGTTGCAATATTGCCCACTTCATCCGTTGCACCGGTAATTTCTATCGTAATATTAGATATTTCTTCTTCAGTTTGATCATGGGTAAAAGTTTCAACATAAGTTCGGTTATCTGACCAATTCCCCACATTATCTTTATCTAAGTTATTTGGCAGGTTAAAAGAATAGGCAGGATCTGAACTCATATCCATATCCTCATCATACACAGTTGTAACTGTTAAGACCAGATCATTCAAATCAACCATTGAAATATCTAAATCAATGGTGAACTCAGGACTTCTAGTATCAATCTCAATGTTTTTATTGTCGCCTAAAGAATTACTGCTACCAATAGTTGGTAGTGTTTGATCAACTGGTACTGAAGCCGGATCGATGATACTTCCCCCGTTTAATTCTAGGCTGTTTATATCATTATATTCCAAGTCTGTAACATCGAATAACGTAACTCCATCTGAATCTTGCACCGTGTAATTGAAAATTAATTCTGTAGAATTTGAACCGCTTGTATATTCTGCATAATCCCCAGTGTTTAAAGCAATCCGTGGGGTATTAGTAACAGTAACTACCTCATCAAAAGTCACAACTATTTCAATATTGTCTCCTGCCTTATATTTGCCATCAACATTAGTAGAAGTAACATTTGTAATTACTGCTGGGCGAGTATCAATTACGATAGCCGCATTATCGCTTAATTGATTAGGTACAACAGGCAAAGTCAATACCGATGGGTTGTCAACCAAATCCAATACTTCATTTTCCGATGTAGAAATAGAAGTAACATTTAAATCTAAGGTGTTTTCTCCTGAATTAACTGCTCCTATTGTATAGATGAAATTAAGTTCATTTCCGTTGGTAATATTATCAAAAGCAGCAGTAGCACCAGTATTTAAAGTTAAAGTGGGAGTCGTTCCTGTTTGTTGAATATCCTCATCAAAAACAACTTTTATATTTATTTGCTCACCTGGACCATAAGTACCGTCTGCAGTAGATGAAACTATTTCAGTAATTCTTGGACTTTGTGTGTCAATATTGAAAGTTTCCGAATCAGCAGTAACTGTGGTATTTCCAACCGAATCTGTAGCTCCAGTAATTTCAATAGTCACATTATCAAATTCTTCCTCTACTGTTAAATCATGTTCAAATTCAGCTCGATATGTTTGATTGTTAGTCCAACCTCCTGATTGAAAACTAATATTACTACCATTACTAAACGAAAAGCCAGGAGCGCTAAGTTGATCCATTACTTCATTGTAATTAATTATCAATGTGAATGTAGGGTTCACTTGGCTAACCGTATTAGGCGTTATGCTTGTGCTAGCGATTTCAGGACTTTGGGTATCAATATCAAAAGGACCGGAAGTATTGGTAACAGCCGTATTTCCAACTTCATCAGTGGCACCACTAATTTCAATGGTAATTCCCGTTAATTCTTCCTCTGTTCCATTATGGGTAAAGGTTTCCACATAAGTTGTGTTATTCGTCCATGCCCCTACGTTATCTTGAATTAAATTAGTTCCTTGACTTATTGCGTATGAAGGATCGGTAGTCATATCCATAGCCTCATCATAATTAGTCGTAACTGTTAAAGTTAGGTCATTAAGATCAACCATAACAATATCTAAATCAATGGTAAACTCTGGATCTCTAGTATCTATTTCAATGTCGGTATTATCACTTAATGAAGTGCCACTGCCAATAGTTGGCAATGTTTGATCCACAGGAACAGAAGCTGGATCAATAATACTTCCTCCATTCAGCTCTAGACTATTTACATCTTCATATTCTAAGTCCACAACATCAAATAAAGTAATGCCATCTGAATTTTGGACTGTATAATTGAAGGTTAATTCATTAGTACCAGAACCACCTGTATAATTCGCATAATCACCAGTATTTAAAGCAATGCGAGGAGTATTCGTAACGGTAACGATCTCATCGAAAGTAACCACTATTTCTATGCTCTCACCTGCCTTATATTTAGGTTCTAAACTGGTGGAAGTCACATTGGTAATTTCAGCTGGGCGGGTGTCAATTATGATTGCTGCATTATCGCTTAATTTATTAGGCGCAGCAGGCAATGTCAATACCGATGGGTTGTTTATCAAATCCAATACTTCATTTTCTGAAGTGGAAATTGAGGTAACATCTAAATCCAGTGTATTTTCACCAGAATTAGCAGCTCCAATTGTATAAATAAAATTAAGTTGATCTTGATTTACACCAGTAATATTATCGAATACAGCAGTTGCCCCTGTATTTAGAGTTAATGTTGGTGCAGTTCCTGTTTGTTGAATAGCTTCGTCAAAAACCACTCGAATATTGATTTGCTCGCCAGGACCGTACGTACCATCTGCAGTAGTCGTCACTATTTCGGTTATTCTTGGGTGTTGAGTATCAATATTAAATGTTTCTGAATCAGCCGTAACGGTAGTATTTCCCACTGAATCAGTGGCGTCAGAGATTTCTATGGTTACATTAGCAACTTCTTCCTCTACAGTCAAATCATGTTCAAATTCAGCTCTATAGGTTTGATTATCAGACCAGCCACCTGATTGCAATATAATATTAGCATCACTAGGTAGGAAGCTTGGAGTACTTGTTTGATCCATTACTTCATTGTAATTAACTATCAATGTTAATGTAGGATTCACTCGACTAACCGTATTAGGCGTTATGCTTGTGCTAGTTATTTCAGGACTTTGGGTATCAATTTCTATTTCCTTGCGAGTCGATAACTCATCTGCAGCATCAGCTGGTAGTGTTAAAATTGCATCATTTAAACCAGCATTTTTGATTGTTGCATCTTCTAACCTAAATCCAGTTACATCCAATAAGGCTGCATTTTCAGTTGCTAAAACGGTGTAATTAAATGTCAGTATATTATTGGCTGCATTATCAAATACAGCTATACCATTTGAATTCAAATCTAATTCTGGTGAGCCTAATGCATCATCAACGGTAAGATTTTGATCAAAATGAACTTCAATGGTAATGACATCATTAGCCTTATAAATTCCAGTAGTATTAGTAGCTGTAATGAAATCTATTCTTGCTCTGGTGGTATTAATGGTGAAAGGATCTGTCTCGGCTATATCCATAATATTACCTGCCACATCCTCAGCATCTTCAATAATAATTTTATCAGTGATATTTTCTTCAACTCCTAAGTCATGCGTAAATGTGACGGTGTAAACTGTATTACCTAAACTCCAGACTCCATCTCCATTTTCAATTAGGTTAATTGAATTATCGGGAGTAAAACTAGGATCAATCGCACCATTCATTTCCTTATTGAATGTAACTGTTAATTCAATGGTATCATCAGTTCTATTTACTAAGGCAAGATCTAAATTAATATTGTCTGCGATAGGGTTCTCAGTATCAATTGAGAATAAATCAGCTTCATTAACAGCATCTAATGAATTGCCATATTTATCAAAAGCATTGGAAATTGAAATATCAATATTCTCCATTAGTTCATCTTGATCTGCTAAATCAAAATAGAAAGAATAAAAAGTACTATCAGCAGACCATCCACTATTGCCATTTGGGCCTGATAAGCTATTTGTAAATAATGGATCTTCACCAACTGTAGGGAAATCAATATCAGGAATGATTGCATCATCCATTTTCTCATTAAAAGTGACCTTAATTTCAAGCGCATCATTTCCTACATCTGCTCCAGATAATAAAGTAGGGATAGCTGTTATTTGATCAATTTCAGGTTTGGTAACATCTTCAAAATCATATTGCCTAGAAAAAGAAGATGCATTTTTATTAGCTGAGTTGGTAAAGACAATGTCACTTATATCCAATTGAAAAGTTACAGGTGCTAAATCGATATTTACATTATCATCTACATCCAAAATCAAGAAATAATTTTTGGAATCAGAACTAAAGTCTTCAGTTAAACCTGAAAAAGTAATGGTGGTTCCTCCAGTTATATTAAGTGTACTGGTAATTGATGATTCATCACCATCATAAATATTATCAGGAGAAGCAACTAAGCGTAAGTTATCTACTAATCCAGTTATGTCTTCATCGGTTGTGAATACAATTTCGTTTACTTGAGAAGTACCTAAAGCTGCAATTTCAAATCCTAAAACTGCTTGATCGGTAGAACTACTTTGTAGTGTCCCCGCATTTAATCCAGCAGTTAGTTCTGTTAAACCTACTGTTGGATTTACTGTAACTGAAGTTGAAGACAAATTAAAAAGATTAGCTCCATCCGTTATGGTTAAGGTTCCATCACCACTGCCCTGGTAATTAAAAGTTGCAGGGAACTCAAATTCACCATTAGTGAAACTTGGAGGCGAGGGTAGGTTATCCATCGTAATAGCACCTGCATTCGTAATGGCAAAAGTGCCATAATCTAAATCTAAATTTCCATTGGCATCTTTAGCCTCCACTACTGCTTGAGGGGAAACATTTTCACCAGCGTTAACTGTTCCTGGGGGATCTGTTGTAAATTCAAATGCTGTTGCTAAAACTTCAATTTCGTTATCGGTTTCAGATGTAGTGATTGTAGGTACAGGAGCAAATTCACTACCTGAACGAATTGTTATATTAGCTGGATCTAATTCAAACACAAGGTTTTTCAAGTCTATCTCTTCTGAAATGGTCTTTTTCAGTCTGATTTGCAATTCGAGATTAATTGATCCTCCATCCGCAAGAAAACCAAAATGAGTTGAAATATTATTATCGCTATTCCCAATGGTAACTTCTATTTGATTGGATCCAACACTAATGGTTGCAGGGAATTCCGTACTATTATTGGTATTGATTACTTTTGCATCTGCTAATATATCATTCCATGAAGCAAAGTCATTGCCAGTACCAGCTGTAAAAGTAAAGCCTGAAATTTTCGTATCTGCGCCATCATCACCCACATCATTCATATCAAAATCCATCACGGTAATGAAGTTTGCTAAATCATCATTATCATTATTCACAGAAGAAATTGCTGAAGCAGCACCTACTAAAGTGAGTGTATTTGAAGCTTCAACAGGATCAGTAGTAATATCTATTGAGACAGATCCAAAATCATAGCAATAAGTACCTGATTTGTAAGCATAAATATCAAAATAATATTGGGTACTTCCGCTTAGTTCAGTAATGGTAACACTTGTGCCTTCATTGGCATATACAATTTTATTTCCGCTGGTGCCATCACCATCAGCTGCTGCTAAAAAGCTAGATGTGGCAATATCCCCAGTTCCTCCATCTTCAAAATTATCACCATTATTAAATGTTAAATCTACAGCAGAACCTTCTTTTGCTACGATTAAGTATCTATCAGCACCTGTAACCGCTGTCCAACTTAAGTCCACCGATACTGCTGTTACATTTGCAGGCGCATTAAAAATGGCTTCTGACTCAGGCGGTTCACAAACCGTTGTTTCTGAAAGTGTAACTGCGGTAGTATTATAGCAGAAACCACCTCTAGTCGGGTTGTACTCATAAATATCGAAACTGTAAGCAGTATTTTCATCAAGTCCCGTAATGCTTGTAGAAGTACCATTCCCGTCATAAACTGCAAAATTGCCAGTCCCTAATTCTTGTCCAGATCCAAACTGACTATTTTCATTATAATCAATATTAGAGCTTGGAGCTTGAGCAGAAGAACCAGACTCTCGAGCTAAGATCAACACATTCCCCCCGCCTTGAATTGTCCAAGTGAGTGCTATCTCATCAAATGCATTTACAGTAATGGAAGTGTTATTTACTTCTGTTATGGCTGGATCACATAAAGTAGTTTCCATAATAGTTTCTCCTACATTCTCATAACAGAAACCATTATCATTGAACAGATAAACATCAATTGAATATTCTTGATAATCATCCAGTCCCGTTAAGGTAAAACTAGTACCAGTTCCTTCATAAACAACATAATTACCACTAGCTCCAAACTGATCACCTGAGCTAAATGCAGCATTTGCAGTATAATCCTGTCCGTCAGTAGGGGCCGTTTTTGTTGAAGTGCTTAATCGAGCTACCGCTAACACATTTAACCCACTGGCATTAGTCCAACTAATGTCCATTTGATTTACGGCAACATTTGAAGTGGCTAAGTCCGCTACAGTTTCCGTTGGATCCACACATAAGGTAGTTCCTGATCTCAATGGAGGAGTGTCATTATTGTAATTGTAAGTTTCATCTACAGCAACACCTCCATCATCAAGATAAGTATATGGAAGTACTTTAAAAGTGTAATCAGTATCAGCATCTAGACCTGAAATATTAACTGTAGTTGCATTTTCATCATCAACATCCACATAAAATACCTCGCCTACACCTGTTGGGTAAGTTTGATTATCAGGATTTACTCCATTCTCCAAAAATGAATCATCTAGCTCCGAATTTGATTTTGTATATAAAACGAGATAACCTGCAGCTCCAGTAACTGCAGTCCAGTTCACTGTTATTTCTGAATTTGAAATAACAGCAAGATTAAAAGTACCATCATCCGCAACATCAGCTCCCCCATCAGCAGGAGCTTGTAAAGTATAAAAATCAACATCAGGTTTATCCGTTATATTATATCCAATGGTTGCGTCTTCAGCAGCATCTTTATTATATGGAATAATTGAAAATTTATATCTAGTAGCAGCAAGTAAGCCTGTAACAGCCACTTCTGTTGCAGCAGCTTCTGTTATTTCAACATAACTAGGTAGGCCTGTCTGCACTGCAGGCAAAACACCATTTTCAATCGTTGATAAATTAATAATTCCAGGAGCAACATATTCCTCATAATAGATTAAAAACCCACCATCATCTGAAAAACCCGGAATATTAGTAGTGTAATCATCTAATAAAAAAGTAAGGCTTTCTGCTGTTGCAGAATCTTTAACAAATCCAGTTACAGGGTCGGGAGGTAATGTTGCGCTCGTAAACACCGCTTCTCTTTTTGTGTTGCTGGCTGTATTATAGTTATAGGTTTCAGGCACAGGAATGCCCCCGTCTGTAGCATAGGAGTATGGGATAATTCTAAAACTATATTCTGTTTTGGGATTCAAGCCTGTTATTTCAGCTTCTAGGGTAGATCCTCCATCTACATATTGAAAACCTGTTGCTTGACCGAAATCCCCTGCATCAGAATGAACTACACCATCGGTAACACCATTCCCGTCAGGATCATTATTTCCAGTTCTATATAAAATTAAATAACCATTTGCACCCGTGGATTCATCATAACTTAGTGTGATTGAACCATCTGTTTTACTTTCATAATTTAAGTTAGCTATGTCGTCAGATGGCTGTGTTTGTAATGTCCAGTGAGTGGCGGTAGGAGCATCACTTTTTCTATAATGAAAAGTTTCCTCATTTATACCATCAGAATTATAAATTGGCAATATGAAAGAATATTGTGTTCCAGGATTTAATCCCGTTGCACTAATCGCAGTTGCACCATCAATTGTTTCGAATACAAAATTATCCCCGGCAATCTGTCCGTTTGGCAAATCTCCATTACTTAAATTTGTTAAATCTTCTGGTGTATCCCCAGTTTTAAAATACAAGACATATCCACCATTGTCAGGAAATGTATAACCACCAAAAGTAAATGCAATACTACTAGTTGAATTATCATCAAATTGAAAATTATTTACTGGCGAAGTAGGCTGATCTGCTAATGTATAAGCTGAAATCAACTCAATTCCAGGAGTTTTATAATTATATGTAGTAGGCTCATCAGCCGAATGTGAAAATGCAATAATTCTAAAACTGTATTCAGTAGCTTCAGTCAAACCAGTAATTGTAGGATTTGTTGAAGCTGAGCTTTGTACAAATTGATAACCATCAGCGTCTGTAAATTCGCTTCCATCTGTACTTTTAGTTCCATCAACCACTCCCGTGGCATCAGGTGCAGTATTGCCAGTAGCATATAAAATTAAATACCCATCCGCATCTGGTACTGCATCATAAATAATGGACATTTCAGTTACATTCGGAATGTCCCTTGCAGGATTTATCGGGTCAGTAGTAGGTTCATCTGCCAAAGTATAAGCCGATAATTCACTATTAGTAGTTACATTATAATTGGTAGTCAATGGATCAATTCCAGTATTATAAGGAATAATGACGAATGAATATTCTATACCTGCAGACAACCCAGTAATATCTTGACTAGTACTTGAGGAGCCAGTTCTTACAATATTGTTACCAAATGGCTGTGAATTAGGTTCAATACCTAATTCAACTTCAGTTGCAGGATCGGGGGCTGATGATCCCGTGGCCCAAAGTATCAAATATCCATCATTATCAGTGGTTTCAGCCGTCCATTCCAATTCAATATTGTTATTTCCCTTGGAGCGAACGCCAAAGTCTGCAATAGCATTGGATGTAACTGTTTCTAAAGTGTAAGTAGTTAAGGTGGTATTCCCTGTTAATTTATAGTTCGTTGTAGCTGGATCTGAACCAACATTATAAGGGATAATCCTGAAAGAATAATCTGAGTTAGCAGTTAAGCCATTAATAGTAGTTGAGGTGGTTGAAGCATCTTCAATTAATACCTGGTTTGCATATGAAAGAGAAGCAGGAGCAGTCCCTAGATCTAAATCCGTTTCATCAGGAGCTGCGCCTCCTGCAGAATAAACGATTAGGTAACCTGTAATATCTGTATTTTGAGCTGTCCATTCTAGCGTAATGCTGGTAGTAGTCGCGGATTGTCGCTGAAATCCTGCCACAGCGGTTGAGGTAACATCTGAATAAGTCCAAAATGAGCCCTCGGTACTAGTTGCTGTTTGAGTGTTATCTACAGTCTCTTCTGCATATAATTCATAAAAGTATTGCGTTTCAGCAGAAAGTCCTGACAAAGTTTCATCAACAGCTTGAGTACCGTTTAAACCTGCTAATGTAATTGCAGGATCTGGAGCTTGACTAGTTAAGCTTCCAGAGGTAGTTCCATAATTGAAATAATAATCTACATCAATAGCACCAGAAGTAGTTATTTCACCATTAAGCGTTACTCCTTCATGAGTTATGTTAGTCACAGCATTAACAGAAGTACCTGTTAATTGAGCATTTGATTTAAATCCCAACAGCAATGATGCACTAAAAAATATCAGTAAAAACTTCTTCATATTATAATCTCCTTATCAATCTTCTAATTCTCCAAAACCATTGGTTTTAATCAATAGTAATGTGTTCTCAATTCCTATAACAGTAGAGCCAATAGCGAAAATCCTATCATTGACCATAACCGCATCATGTAAAACCTCATTTTCATTACTTCCGAAGGATTTGGTAAATACTTCCCCTCCGTTTGGTCCCCTTCTCGACAGAAAAAAATCTGTTTGTTCATTAGCTCCTGCCCGTGAAATTTCGGATGAACCACTTATTAAATAACCATCTTCAATTTTTTTTACGCCTCTAAGCTCATCATTACCCTCGCCACCGATAAAAATCGGAGAAGCAGAAAATGCCTGATACATAAAAACATCAATTTGACTATTTACACTATGCTCGCCAAAAAGCATAATATTGCCTTCGGGTGAAGCCAATAATTGTTTTGTAAAAATATTATTAGACCCAGGGAAATTAAGGGGTTCCGCATCTTCGATTTGCTGCATATTTATGCCGTTACTTCTTACTAAAACAGAATTTCCTGAATTGTAGACCCAATTTAATCTTCCATTACTATCTTTATACAATGCAGTGGCAGGCAGTGCTTTGGCTTTATGGGTTTTAAAAAAAGTCTCAATTGTCAAGTTATCTACACTTAATTCGCCATAAAAGGTGGAGTCTTCAGCATCGTCCATTTGCTCCGAACCTCCAAATAGAATTCGGGATGACGCCTCATCATAATTCAAACCTGTTAGGCTATAATTATCTGCACCTGAAGTATAGATCTGACTATTTATGGAGTCTAATGAAGAACTGACCGTCATAAAAAACAATGCTGTATTACCAACGGTTTGATTTCCTATTGTACCTCCAATTACTATATTGTCATTTGGCAATACTAATACCTGGCTTGCTCTCCAACTTTGATTTTGTGGATAGTAGCGTTCGGAATTAGAAACAGGTAATTCCCCATTAGCATCTACCCTTACTAGTCTAACCCTTTCAGTGATGGTACCAGAAATTGGATCGTTTATAGTGCTGTTAGAAACAATTAGTAAATTTCCATCAGAGAGCGCCTCAATTTTTAATGGGTTATCGGTCCCTCTTCCTTTAATGATTTTAATAAATGCATTCTGTTGGGCAGGAGCTATTCCTTCCTCCGTATTACATGCAAAAACAGTCATTATTATTAATGTCCATATCGTGAACTTCAAATATTTCATTTTTTCAACTCAGGGTTAAATCTTGGGAAACGAAAACCTAATCTCAATATGAAAGCATGTCCTTTATATTGATTATCTGCGTAGGCAGCATCTTTTAAAATTAATTTCAATTCCTCTGTTTCTACATTTTCATTCTTTTCTTCTATAAATCGATGTTGATATAATGCCTCCACCGTGATATAATTTCTACCCAATACCTTGAAATTTCCTCTTACTCCTATAATCGCGCTTACGTTCAATAAATTTCTGTAATTAATCATGTCAAGATCAATGATTTCTGTTCCAACACCTCGAACAGAGAGTTCTGACGATAGTAAATAATGAAATGAAGGCCCTCCAGTGGCTTCAAGTAAGAATTGATTGAAGAAAGGGAGTTTATAATTTAATAAAAATGGGAGTTCGAGCCATTGTTGCATTTCAGTAATTTCATGGTCCCCACTTGAATTTCCTTCTGCTGTCACGGTTGCCCTTTTCAACAATGTGGTTCTATAATTATAATGAATTTCGGCATTAGCACTAAACTCATCATTAATAGGATATTGAAAAAATAAACCAACTCCTATTCCTAAGGGTGGATCATAAGTACCTGAACTGGACAAATTATAGTTGTCATTATTTTCGAGTATTTGTATAAAATTAAAGCTCCCTGTAAATTTTAAGCCATAAAAAAACTTCGCATCTGTTTCAAAGTTTTCGGCTAAAATTACCAGTTCTGTAGGATCAGAATCTAAGTCTATTTGATATTCGGGGTCAATTTTAAGCAATCTCAAGAAGGATTCTTCTGCTTTATTCTGTTCTTCATTAAAAAGATAAGACAAGGTAACCAACCTCAATGCTTCTACTTTTTCTTCATCTGTAAATCCATTATCAATACATTTCAATAGTAGCTTTGGAAGCTCATTAAGTTTTCCTTCATCATAAAAATTTCGGGCTTCTCGCAAGTTTTGCACACAAGAGCTTTGTGCAAAAGTGGTATTGGCAAAAATAAAGCATCCCACAACTATTAATAAGATTCTAATTTGCTGCATCGGATAGTTTTTCTAAATTTTCACACGTTTTTTCATACTCTAAATCAGCTCCCACATAGGTTGCCCATTCGTTTTTAGTCATATTTCGGTCTAATTCATCACAAAGCAAGCCACCCATTTTATCAATTGAATAAGGCCAAATATGAACTTTCCCATCCTCTGAAGCGGAGAAAATCCATTCACCAGAAGTACTAAAATCGGTTGACCAAACCCAGTCTCCATGGTCGGATAACACGATTGGTGCCTGTATGATTTGAGATAAATTCCATATCCTTACAGACCTATCTTTACTTGCTGTAAGCATTGTTGCCCCATTATCGCTGATCTTGATATCATCTATTCCTCCATTGTGCCCTGTCAAAGAATTAGGATTGGTAAAATCGTTGTCTGTAAATAATTTTACTTCTCCATTAATATTACCCAAGGCTAGAAAGTTAAACTTTGAAGTGATGGCACTAAGTGCGACTTTACTTCGATAGATTACAGTATCATTTTCTCCAGAATCATCTATCCTTATCAGTTCTCCACTATCTGCCGCTAACCAGATTACATTTCTATTTTCATCAATTGTAAAATCATTAATTTTGACGTCTGATTGATATATTTTTTTGGATTGATTTGCTTCAATAGTTTTGATTGATTTACCACCGTCATCCAAAACCCATAGCTTATTATCAGCCCATTTCATTTTTACAAATGTTCCACTAACCCCTTCTATTGCTGTTGGTTGCGGATTTCTATTTTCTAAATCATAACGTTCTATAATGGATTTACCGGCACTAGTGATAAATTGACCTGCAGCATAAATTTGATTCTTCTCTTTATCAAAAATCATAGATTTTACCACTCTTCTATCTCTTGTAGGAGCAATTGTATCTGCCACCCATTGATTATTAACTCTATTCCATTTTAAAATACTGCCTTTGGATCCAGCTGAGAAGAACTCATTGTCTGAACTTCCACTCATTACTACTTTAGCCGATTTATCATGAGCATTTAATTTCTGAGTTAATGGATGTTCAAATTCTTTTAAGGCAAAATACAAGCCTTCATAAATTTCAGGATCGTATTCGTAGCTATTATATCGCTCATCAAATTCAAAAGCTTGTTGCGCCAATAGACCTTTTAGCTGCGGATCATTTATTTGAGTTGATTTCACCGCCATGGCATTCGCAATGGCCAGATATCTCAATTGGTCGGCTCTAGCTTTTTGTTGTTCTGCTCTGTCTCTTTCTAAATCCGCTTGTTGTTTTGCCTTGGTAGCTTTAATTGCCTCTTCACTTGCCACACCCTCCGCTTTCACTGCTGCAATTCTACTTATTTCAGCCTGTTCAGCTGCTTGAATTGCTTTTTGTTCTTCTAATTCGGCTCTTCTTGCATTTTCTTCAGCCTCCTTTTGAGCTGCGATTGCACGTTTTTCTTGTTCAGTTGCAATATCTTTCTGCTGTTCAGCAACTAAAGTTTGCTGTTCGGCTTCTAGTCTTGCTTTTTCTGCTTCATTCTTTTGCTCTTCAGCCCTTGTCTGCTGAATAAATGCATAAATCAAAAATAAAATGGAGATGACTGTGGCTCCACTCATAATCAAAGTTGTTAATCTTGCAGTTCGCAATCTTCTCTTCTGCTGCAATTCTTTGGCTCTTTGCTCTATTTCATATTCTTCTGCAGAATGTTCTAAGAAGGAGATAGTCCGCTCATAGGCCGGATGATGGCGTTGTCCCCAAATTAATGTAGGATTATGTTTTTCTTTCCAGTTTAAAGCAAGTTGTAAATCTGGTGGACGCCACAAACTTGTTTTTCCTTGTTGAAACATATCAGCCGCTTCAGCCAGCCTTTTGTACATGGCCACGGCATCTGCTTCATCATTCACCCAGTTTTTTAGTCTGTTCCAAATTCTCATAATGCTTTCATGAGAAATATCAATAATGGAATGACTGTGAATAGGAATACCGTATTGCGGAGTTAATAAGGACCGACTCGGATCGCGGAATTTTTCAATTACTTGAATAATTTGCTCCTCTGAAGTATCCGCGATAGCGGCTATTTCATTTAATTGAGTTGGTCTTCGAATTCCATAACTTCCGCCCCCTCTTTTTTCCGTAATGGCTTTAAATAAAAATTCACAAATTCTTTGCTGCTCATCATCTAGTTCTTCAAAAGCTTCATTAGCATGCATAGATAAAGCCTCCGCCATGGTACCGATTGCCTCATAATGCTTAATATCTAATAACTCATTTTCAAAATCTTTAAAATTGCTCCAATAATCCCAAGTTCGCATAAGGGCATGCTGTAAAATGGGAAGCTGATCGGGATTATCTCCTAAGTCATTTAAAAGTTGTTGGGTTAATCTTGGAGCAATTTCAGCATTTCCAACAGCGACCGGTCCTGTGATAGCGCGCCTTTTCTGCTCACGCGTCATTTGCGGAATTAAATATTGGCTTTCATTGATTTGGCGAGTCAATTCTGGAAACTGAGAACATTCCCCAATAAAATCTGAGCGCATGGTAATGGCCACATATATTGGCGCATCTGCATAATTAATAGCCTCCATCAGAAGATTAATGAAAGCTAGCGTTTCGTTTATGGTTTGAATATTGGAAGAATCTTTGAAACGAAATAACTCCTCAAATTGATCAACTAAAATGAGATAGTTTTTTTCCTCATCACCTTTAAATTGCATTATGGTTTCCACCAAACCAACAGAGGAACTTCTGAGAAGAGACGATATAATGGTTTTCCTGATTTGCTTGTCTTCATCTGACAGATGTTCATCTACCAAATCGGTTTTCAATAAGGCTTGCGCCAAATTATCAATTGGAGCTGCGCCTGGCCTAGTCACCACTACTTCCCATTCTGTTGATCGGCCGGTGAGAAATCCTCCATATAATATGGGTAAAACCCCACAGTAAATAAATGAAGATTTACCACTTCCAGATGGACCTATAACACCCACAAAGCGATGTTTCGATAACTTCAAAAGTACCTCATCGCTTTGACCTTCTCTGCCAAAAAATAAATGGCTTTCCTCAATTTTGAAAGGACGCAATCCTGGAAAAGGATTGTTTTTCTTCCCGTATTGAGTTTGAATAGGTTCTGTTATGGTGATTTTTTCCTCCTTCATATTAGCTTTCTCTTGCCACTTTTACTTGGCTATTTTCATAAGCCAGTTCAATAGTCTTAATAAAATTAATTACATTTTTGGAATCTCCGCTAACATCAACTTCCACTTCATAACGGCTAAGGTATTCATTTTCAATACCTTTAGCCTTTTCGGATTTGAACAACTTTCCTAAAATGGGTTTAGAACGTCCGAAACCTGGCGCTTTTAATAAATCCAAAAGTTTCATGTAAACCCACTGATTATTTACCTTTTCCTGAAATACAATAGCCGCATCCATTTGCTTCAGACAATCGATGTGCTTATTACGTAGCTCCATCAAATCTCCTTTATTTTCTAAAGTGAGAAGAGTTACATTTTGAGCTTGAATTTCGTCTACCAAAATGGAGGCTGCTTCTCGGTCTATTTCATCATAAATTAAGTAGATGTTCGCCCTCTCTTGGGACGCATCTAAATATAAATTTCTGAGCTTTTTATTTAAGCCTTTTTCCATCAGTTCTTCCCAGAGTGTATTCTTAAAATCTTCTAGAGAAGTTTGTAATACTTCTGCTCCTCTAGAGGATTTATCATCTCTTTTAATATTGTGAATAAAAGATTTTTGCTTTTCGCTAGCATATTTTAGTGAGGGACTAATCCAAATCAACCTACTAAAATCTGAGGCGCTTGACTCTGAATAATCAGCAGCCAAACTATTTTGAATATCCATAACTGAGCTTTCCGAATCTTTTGGAATTGCTCCATAAGATGCTCCTATCATATGCACAGAAAATTGACACTTTTCTAAATCTGCTTGAATTGATTTCTTTAAGCCTGAAAAGCTTTGAGGTAGTAAGCTTTTAGGATACACATCATATCCATGTCTAATTAATTCTCTTTTGATAATATTTCTTGCACCTGATAAATCTTGACCCGTTTCTGCCAAATAAACAGTCTTTCTTCCATGTGATCGAGTATTTTTCTCTGTTTGATTCATTTTCAAAATGGATTCGTAAATGTCAAAACATAAATCCACCATTTTCATCCAATAGCCCTTTTCTGCTTCCTTTGTGAAGAATTCGTAAAGCTCCTGAGCTCCTTGATTTTCGTTGCTTAGATAGAAAATATAGGATCTTACTGGTCGAAGCTTTTCAGGAATATCCACAAAAGAAAGGGGCGATTTAAAAACAGGGAAAACAATATCATGAATAGTATTTTCTGACTGTTGAAATAGGTTTTCAACTCTATCTAAACAAGATCCTGACAGGATAAAATCTGGTGATAAAATGGGAATAAACAATCCTTCCTCAGTTTTCAAGCCTTCTTGCTCATCAGAAATCATATTTATGGTAATTTCTCTGTTCATGGTTTGATTGAGCATCATATAGAGAAATTTCTTGAAAAAATCTACCCATCCCCTGTCTTCTAAAATCGGTTTATTATCGTTTTCCGCAAAAATTATATTGATATGGAGTTTTTCCTTCATAATGTTGCTTGAAAATGTTGTGTCATGGCCGTAAACAATTGATTGGTAAACTCTTGACTTCTTGACATTAAAGTGTAGAAATTATTATTATTCAATTGAAATACCACCGAATCTATATTAACAGTCAAATTCTCTGATTTTATATTTTTTTCAGGTATAAATAGCTCACCATAAATATCTCGCTCATTTAAAATTCTATCCGCTTCAAATTCAGCTTCAATTTTAATTTGACCTTCCGCCACTATATAAATGGCATTATTTTCCATCTCTCTTAAATCAATTCTATCACCTGCTTTCATTCTGATTACTTTGGTATTATCCGCCAAATCGCAAAGCTGTGCCCCATTAATTTGCTTGAAAATATTGATCTGCTTCAAAAACATTACGATTTCAACTAATAGAAAGTATCCGTCATTTAACCCGTCTTCCAGCTGGTTGTGAGAAATTGTATTGATTAATTCGTCTTGATCTTCCTGAGCCACTCTTTCAATTACTTTCTCAAAAACCGCTGGTTTTTTATGATATAAAAGCCAAGTGGCTACTTCCTGCAGTAATCTATCTTTATTAAATACATGGGATATAATGGCGTAATCTGGTTCATAATCTTTTTGAAAAGCCAGGTTATAAAGGGCGCAGGCTTTAATCCATCTGGAAATTTGATTGAAATCTCTATTTAAAATATTATTGATTAATCGTAATGGCTCAAATTGCTCCCGAGGAAAAAAGTTGTCTAAAGCTTTCACCTTTTCATTTACTGAAATGTCATCTACTAAAGGAAAAAGCTTAGATTTCAATTCTGAATCAATGAACATATCCATTAGTTCAATGCCGTAAGCAATACCATCAGAAGTTTCAGAAAGTATATTTTCTTTCACTAATGAAACCGATTCTGTGTCATAGATTAAGGACAATAAAAGAAATATCTGTTCATAATTGTGGCCAACTTCTTCTTTAAAAGCTACTCTTAAGGTTTCATATTCTTTTTCCTTTGGCAGTTCTTGAAGAGCAGCTAAATTCCAAACTGTTTTCCCAATTTCATTCTCTATTAAAGAAGCGATAATTTGTGCTTGGTTTCCTTTTGCATTAAAATCTTCATATCCAAAACCATTGAGCATTTCATAAACAATTCTTTTGTCAGGATAATCAATTTTTTTCAACAATAAATTTTCCGCCTCTTCACCATCAATCTTACTCATTATTCGGACTACCGCCATTTTGATTCTATCAGGCTGACCAGATTTATGGAAAGCGGATTCCAAATGATGTAGGACTTGACTTCCTGCGGCAACCAAGGCAGAAGATGCAGCATGTCCATACTTTACATCACCCAGCATATCAATTAGAATATTCCAGGTTTCGTGTCTTTTCAGTATGCGTGCAGTTTCTATAGCAGTCATTCTCACCGCCATATTAGCATCTTTCAGCAAATCCAGTAAAAGGAAAATATTCTTGGCATCGGCATGTTGCCTGAAAATCTTAGCTGTATATAATCTTTTTTCTGCATCTAAAGAACGTGACCAATTGCTAAGCTGCTCAAAAGTTACTGGAGTAACATCTCTTGATTCGCTCTCTTTGAAAGCCTTTTCAGCTAATTTTTTTAAAGTTAAACTTGAACCTAAACCTGAAGCTTGCTTATCATTTCCAAGGTATTCTTGCATCTTGGGGGAAATCGTACCGGAAAAATTTTCCCTGAATGATGCAAATTCCTCTGGCTCCAGTTTTTCCATCAATTTCAAACTGTAAAGTTGCTTATGTTCCTCCTTACTGTAAACTTGCTTTTGCAGCAACCTACTGATGGAATTTTCATTTTCATCTACTTTATTCTTCTCTTTATTTCGGATAAGTGTTCCTTGCAAAGTAGAGCGATATCCGTTGTGCATTTGCTTGGTCACAAAATACCAAATAACTAGAATTGGCAGTACCGCAATGGAAATCGTTAATAAATTAAATACTTTAACATTATTCAAAACAATAATAATAGCACCCGCAATCATACCTGCAAAAGCATTGACTACGCCTTGAATTTTCACTTGAATATCAAATCTGCTTTCAACATCTAGCGGTAAAAAATAAAGTTTAAATGCTGGTTCATCTAAAGCATCTTTAAGAGAGGTGACAAAAAGCTTACTTACTGCTATTGTCACAAAAAAGAAGATAAAAGTGGGATCTTCTGGTGTAAAACCAAATCCGGCACCTATTAAGCAGGCTGCCCCTACCATAACCATGATAAGAATTGGGTTAATAAGTAACGATACCTTTAATCCATAAAGAGCAATAATTTTATCCGTAGCGAAAGTTTGAAATAAGAAGCTAAAAATGATAATAGTACCATTAAAATAGGCCAGAAATGTAGCTAGATTACTTTCATTGAATTGAGCTGATGCAACACTAAAGAATGAGTAATCAATGAAAGTCCCTGCTACAACTGAAACGAGAACAAATCCCACCATTAGAAGCATATATTTGTCGCTTAGGACTTTTTTGTAGGGAACTAATGCATTTTTTCCAGCTCTCACTAAAAATTCCTTTGAGCTATTCATCAGCCATAAGAAAGATAAAAACATTCCCCCAAGACTGATAACACTCATGGTGATCAAATCTTTCTCCGCAAAATCAGGGCGATTCAATAAATAAGGAATGATGAATAACAAGGCTAAAATGGAGGCGGTAAGTTGTCCTGTATCGATCCCTCCAATAATTCTTTTGGATTGTCTAAGGTCGAAAAGCCTACCGAATGCACCCCAAAATATCAATAGAATTAAATAGGTAAATGGAAGTACGAAGGTAAAAGTTAGGAAATATAATGGTGATACATCCGGAAGATAAGAATAGGCAATCTCAACAGAAATCAATAATATAAAAATGATAAGAAGCGTATACCCAGCTAATCGAACAAAACTAATTTTTGATTGAAAATAATTGAATAAGTAGGTAGCCACAACTCCAATGGCACCTGACACTACAATGGCAAGTGGCAAATCAGTTTCTTCACTAAAATTGTTCAAAAACAAGGATTCAGCTCCTACGGAAAGACCTGACACAAAAAAGCCCATAAAAAAGCCCATGAGTAATAATAGAAATACTCTTTTAGACTCTGGCTCTTCTGCATTTAATACATTGAGGATAAACTTCTTCAAATTAAACCCGACTTTTCTTAGTTAAGTTTCGAATTTAAAGTAAATATTTGAATTGTAACATTTTTCGGTAAAAAAGTCCTTTTATTTTCGATGAATACTGAAAATAATTGGATAGTTTTAAATAAGTGTTGTCACATGCATTTTTTGAAATATTTTGGAAGTAAGGATTAGGGACTAATTGAGATTAAATTGAAGAAAATGGATCAATCTGAAAATCTGGGGAGAAGTATTTTTCAAGCATAGATTTTTGAGAGTCTGTAAAGGAAGAAAGATACGTTTTTCACACCTCTAAACTGAGAACGAAAAGCTTTGATTTTGGCATTGAATGATTCGGCTGCTGCATTGGTGCTTCTTCTTTCAAAGAAATTCAAGATCGTTTGATAATGGTTTTGTATTGTCCTTGATACGGTATTGAAGCTTTTAAACCCTGCTTTTTCTACTTGATCATACCACCTAGCCAAGTTTAAATAGGCAACACCTTTATCTTTCACAGTATGGTAAATATGCCCTAATTTTTGAGCTAGATCATATGCTTTTGACAGCTCTGGGTAATATTTAAACAGTAATTCCGCCCTCCATATCTGTGAAGGTGACCATTTACTCTTATTCTTGAAAAGAAGATATCTGCTTCGTGCCAGCAACTGTTTATGGGTGTCACCATTTTCCAGTCTGTTAGCAACAAAGGTTTTGCCCAATTCTCTAGCTAGCTCAATTTCTTTGTTTTCCAGATCTATAGCCTCCCAACGATACGCTATCCGCATTTGCTGAACTGCATCATAGGCTAATTTCTGAACATGAAATCTATCCGTTACCAAAGTGGCTCTGGTGAAAGTCTTTCTGACAATCTGCTCCATGTTTGCAGCCATGTCCAGAGTGACTTCTTCAACCTTTCTTCTCGCATGATGAGGTATCTTTCTGACCAATATAGACCTTACTTTTTCACTTTCAGTACCTTTTATCATGGCAATTAAAGCTCCCTTTTGTCCTTTAGCTGCTTTATTGGTTACAATAGTGTAGAGCTCTCCCTGGGAAAGCGAGGTCTCGTCAATCGTGATATGCTCGCCAATATTCTCGGGGAACACAATATGGTCTTCAGCATGATCTAATTGATTCCAACTGGTGAAATCACTTAAATGAGAGAAATACTGCTCTTCTAGCAGTTTGCCGTTTAAACAGAAGTATTTCCCTAGACTTTTACAGTTTACTGGCGTGGTATCGATGCACTGCTTTTAAAAAAGACGCGAATTCCTCTGTCAAACGCGTTCCTTTTGCTACCAAGCTCCAATCTCTTGAGACTATATGACCAGTACTTTCCACTGTCCATCTTCTACGTTTTACCTTCAAATAGCAGGCTTTTCCACGTACTGGGAAATCCTGAACAGTAATCACATCATAAAAACCTTTAGACAATAACTTTTGCCCGCTATACTCCTCTGGAGTAATATTCTTTTCCTCTAAACCGATTTGAAAACTATCTTCTTTCTTTTTAACTGAAGTAACTTGGAAATATTCGAGAATGCCTTCTGGCAAAAACAACTCAATTAAGCTCTGATCCACTTTGTCTTTTTTTTGACAAAGGTAATTCTTCATATCTAAATCCCCAGAATTATTGCTTGATCCACAAATCGATAAGCGTGAGCTGCTAAACATTTTTGCCAGTATTTTCTTATGTATCTTTCGGTACTTCAGTCCTAAACCTCAACATAAGATTACAACACCCATAAGAATGTACAGACAAGTAATAGTGTTTTTGTTCTTTACTCACCTAACATTACAGCATGCTTTTGCTCAAAATACTATCATTTCAGACAGTGTAACCCTAGAAGCGGTAGAAGTGAAAGGCTTTAGTAATGGAGAAGAAATTACACGGCAGGCTGCGGCAATTGCCTACCTAAGCCCAAAGCAAACCAGTCAGCTCTCATTTAATAACCCTGTGATGGCATGGAGCTCTTTGCCAGGAGTTAGCTTGGAACAAAG
>NZ_DASSWQ010000067.1:0-23319 GCF_035704835.1 Marivirga sp.
CTTAAACCGCTCCGCCCCCTTTCTCTATCATCTCCTTTCAACCTTCTCCTCTACGCCTTTCGCGTTTGCGGAGTGCAAAGGTAAACCCTTTTTCTTAGCATACAATAAAAGAAATAGAAATAAATTGAAGGAAATTTTCAAGGTTATACTAAAGGATTTATTGTCAAAGGATTAGGGTAGAAATAAATAATGAAATTTAATTTGTGATTACATTTCATACAGCGTAAATAAACATTTGAAACGTAACAGGCTCCTTTTAGTACAATTAGAGATTGTCTCTCATTTAAATTCCATCCTTTCTTTTTGCTTAATCAAAAAGAAACAAAAAATCAAGACAAAACAATGCTTCTACGCTTATCCCAACTCTGGCCCGCTGTTTTGTCCTCCCTGCCACTTTTCCGAGTTCCTCGGAAGTGGGCGTGTTAGTTCTTTTGCAACATATTATAAAAATGAGATTCCTATTTCCTCCTTTGAGAATTGGGTTTTAAGCCGCGAATACTTCTTAAAAAAGAGTTATTTTTTTGAGGCTTTGTAAATTGGTACGGTGCTACAGGGTTCACCATACATTATGGAATTCACATATGGCATCATTTTATTTGTAATCTCTGTAAAAGCAAATTCAGGATGTGATAAGTCACTGCAGCCCTTTATCACGATTTTTGCATTTTGAAACTGATTGTAGTCAATTTCATTTAATTTCAACCTCAAAATTTCCTTTTCTAAATCACTTCTATCGCCTTGTACGATGAGTCTAGCATTGGGTGAGAGTTTACTGACTAAAAGCATGTAAGCCCAATTTGGTATTATGGCATCTGCAGAGCAAGTTAGATTCACATAACAGCCATCATATTGACTCCAGTCGTGTTCTTTTACGAAAGCACGGAAGTCTTTTTCGCGTAGAACTAAGCCCTGGAAAAGATTCTCTTTCAAATCAATCGTTTTTCTATCTGTAGTTTTATCCACAACCTCTTCTAGGTCAAAAGATACTAAGGGACTTTTCTTTACTCTATTTTCAATCTGATCTTCCATCACAATTCTTTTAAAATATTCTCAGCTTCTCAACGATTCAAATCTAAAAATGATTTCTTTTTAGATTTCGGGGAATAAAATTCTTTACCATAGTTGGGTTCAAAATAAGCCAGGTCTTCAAAATCTTCATTTTCAAACTTCATATAGGCCATTTTCCCATAAAATTGGGCGGATGGATTTAGATTATCTATTAAAATGAACTTCTCAGATTGACTCTTTAATAAATCCCATGCTTTTTCTGCACCATTTCCAAAAAGAAAAACACTATCATACTTATCTATATAATCGCGAAATGAATCTTCTTCTATAATTAAGTTTGACATTTTCTCCACTTCATGAAGATTTGCATTAGACACTTTATAAAAAACCTCCATTCTACGAGCATCTAACATCGGAATGTAAATTGACTTATCATTTTTATGAAAATTTAAAACATGAGTTGTCATGCTATCTAATGATGAGATAGAAATTAAAGGGATATCAAGCGCATAGCACAATCCTTTTGCTGTACTTAAGCCGATCCGCAAACCGGTATAAGAGCCTGGACCGGAAGAAACTGCAATTGCATTTAAATCACCCATCTGTAAATCGCAATGCTGAAGTAGTTCTTCTATTAAAGGAGTTAAAGAATTGGAATGTGATTTATCTAAATGCAGATCTGAGTTTGCCATGAGCTTCCCATCCTTATGAATGGCAACTGAACAAATAGGGGTTGATGTTTCTATACTCAGTATGTAGCTCATATCAATTCTATTAATTTTTTAATAATTACTAAAATTATGAAAGCTGAAAACAAATAACTAACCGCTGATGCACTCATTTTCCTACTTAATTTCACCCCCCATCTTGCCGTTAAAAGTGTGCCAACAATTAATGGCCCAGTAACCTGAAAAAGAATATATCCTGTATGATTTACATCAATAACTTCCATGGGCACCTGAAAAAGATTAAAAATAACCATAGCCAAAGAAGTAATGGTAATAACCCCTAATGAAATCGTTTTGGCCTTCTTCACCCCCATTTTAAACCCTTGATTTAAGAAAGGAATTATAATAATACCTCCACCCAATCCAGTAAGGGAAGCTGTCAGACCAGCCGAAAGCCCAGTGAAGCTTAAGACTCTTTTAGATCTTTTAACAGTCTCAAGAAAATTAACTTGCTTCTTGGCATTAAATAAAGTAGAAAATAGCATAGCCACTAACAAGAAAATAACGACCACATTGAAGACCTCTTTAGAATAAAAGGGAGTATTTACAATAAAGTAAAGTGATAATAATCCTGCTAAAATGGAGGATATACTAATGATAAGAATTTGTTTTGGATAAAATTCTCCTTGTTTGTAGTGTGTAATAGTTGCAAAAAGGCCTGCAAAGAAGGTTCCGAAAAGAGAATTAGCTATCGTGAATTGAGCTATTTCCTCATTGGGTATGCCAATAAAATGAAAAGCTATTGGAAGAATCACAATGTAAACGATGCCACCTCCTACTCCTAAAAGTCCAGAAATCAATCCTCCAACCAAGCCTGCTACAAAAAGTAAAAAGTAAAAACCCATTATTTCCCAGCTTGAAGGATATTTTTATATTGAGTTTCGTCATTCAATAACCTTATAGCTTCATCCACTTCTTCATCATTTTCAAAGGAAGATTCTATCATTCCTTGCCTTTTATGATACCGAGAAATAATTTCTTCTTTTAAAGCCAATTTAATTTCAACACTAAAAACTTTCAAATCTTCCTTTTTATGCGCTTCAATTTCTTTTTCTAGCGCATCAATTTCTTTCTGAAGAAAATCAAAATACTGTTCATTATTGGCTGTTTCCTTCAGCTCTTTAATAGTTTCTTCAGTTGCTGTAGTATAACTATAATCTTTCCCTGAAACCCATGTGGTAAACTTATTATACAAATCATCAGAGACAACAAATGCTGTCGGATCAGGATTTAGATCTGTATTTTCGTAGTAGTATTCGGTAGCAAAATCAAAGATAAATCCTTTTTTGATCAATTGAATAGTGATTGGAGCATAGCCTTTATTGATTACAGCATGGTCAGGCGAAACTCCTCCCCCATCATAAACAATTCGACCCGCCCTGGTTTTGAATTCACTTTTTAAAGAATCAGGTATTTTCCCAATGCTTCCATCTTCGTTTCTATGACTATAGTCAATTGCTTGAATACATCTTCCGCTTGGAATATAATATTTGGCAGTAGTTATTTTTAGTTGGCTGTTATAACTTAATGGACGAGTTGCTTGTACTAGGCCTTTTCCATAGCTCCTTTGGCCCACTAAAATCCCTCTATCATAATCTTGCATAACTCCGGCAACGATTTCAGAAGCGGAAGCACTGTTATTACTGATTAAAACGGCTAAAGGAATATTTACATCCACTGGATTTCTATTAGCTGTATAAGTTTTGTTCCATTCTTCAATCTTGCCTTTTGTACTTACCACTTCTAGCCCTTTTGGAATAAAAACATTTGAAACCTCAATGGATTCATTTAAAAGACCACCTGGATTCCCTCTTAAGTCTAAGATTACTTTTTTAGCACCTTTACCTTTTAATTCAACCAAAGCAGAACGAACAGAAGCACCAGCCCCACTTGAAAACTCAGTTAATCGGATATATGCTATATCTTCATCAATTAACCCATAGTAAGGAACACTTTCTATATTTATCCTATCTCTGTTGATGGAATATTTAAGAGGTTTTTTAATTCCTTTTCGGTTAATTTTGATATCAACGGTAGTTCCAATTTGACCCTTTAAGAGCTTGTTAATTTCATCGGTAGTATAATCTTTAACTGGAATGCCATTAATTTCTACTAGTTCATCTCCAATTTTAACACCTGAAGCTTCAGCCGGTGCCCCTTCAAAAATCATCATTACTACGTGGCGGTCTTCAATTTTCCCCATGGTGGTACCAATTCCTGCATATTGACCAGTGGACATAATTCGATACTCTTCTATTCTATCTTCAGGGATAAAGTTTGTATAGGGATCCAAGGATTCCAACATGGCTTCTATGCCTGTTTCCATTATTTGAGTAGGATTAATCTCATCTACATAATAGGTGTTGAGTTCTTTGTATAAAGTGGTGAAAACGTCCAGGTTTTTGATAATCTCAAAATACCTATCGTTTTTCTTTATTTGAAAAGACACTAAGCCTATTAGGCCTATGGCTAAAAGTGTGATTACTATTTTATTTGAAAGTTTCATGAAACGTTTTTTACTCAATTTTTTCTATACAAATTCGTTTTATCTCTTTTGAAGTTCACTTTAGCAACCGAGAATATTTAATAAAAAAATACAATGTCATAGTTATATAACTATCAAGTTTAAATCTCTACAGGTAGTATTTTCTAATTATTTTTGTTTCATTTTGATTGAACGAAAAGAAACAAAAATTCAAGAAAATTTAATGCTTCTACCCTTAAGGCCTACGCAGGCTTGCCTGAACAAGCAGGCTCGTTAAACTTTCCTCCAATCCGCTTTTCCTAGTTCATCGGAAGTGGTCGAGTTAGTTCTATGATACTTATATGTCAAATTTAATTTATTCTCTTCTGAATTTAAATTCTAACCTGTGAATTCTTGATGCAAACGCTCTAAAGTCTTTTTTAGTTTTTTAGATAGCACATCAGAGGGCATTTTTTTATCAGTAGTGTAAATATAAGCAATCTTCAAATTTTTACTTAGCTTTTCAGGATCAATCAGATTTTTATGATGACGGTAGGCTTCTCTAATTTGTCTTTTGATGAAATTTCGGTCTGGTGCTTTTTTAAATTTCCTTTTGGGAACGGAAATCAAAATTTGCTGAGGTTTGATTTGAGAATCAATTGACTCAGTCATATAAATGACCTTAAATGGGTATAAATAAAAAGAGGAGCCTTTTTCAAAAAGCTCCTGAATATCTTTCCGGTGATGTAAGCGCTCTGACTTTTTAAAAGAAAAATCGTTATTGTCCGAGATTACAGACATGCGCTTTAATGCATAGAAGAATTATTTTCTATGCTTACTTTTTTCGTCTGAAACAGTCAATTTGTGACGACCTTTCGCTCTTCTTCTCGCCAAAACGTTTCTCCCATTCGCAGATTCCATTCTAGCTCTGAATCCATGTTTGTTTTTTCTTTTCCTTTGAGAAGGCTGAAATGTACGTTTCATATCTTTTATATTTTAAATTTTCTCTTGTTCTTTTATAAGGGCAGCAAAGATAAGCAGTTAATTTCTTTTCGCAAAATTGTTTTTCAAAATACTACAAGAATATCTCGTTTTATATCTGCTTAGAAATCATCAACTTTACGAGGCAAAAGTATGATAAATATTTAAATAAATTGACAATGATTCAATATAGATTATCACAAAATTTCCCTCATGACTCTTTTTTACAAGTAGAAGCGGTGATTAAACCATCGAAAGCTGATTTTGAAGTAAAACTTCCTGAATGGAGACCTGGCAGATATCAGTTAGGAAACTTCTCAAAATATTTAAGAAACTTTAAAGTAATTGACCAAAATAGGAAGCCATTAAATTTCAAAAAGATTAATAAAAACACATGGTTAATTAATTCTGAAGGTGAGGAATGCATAATTCGATATGAAATATACACTTCGATTATAGATGGCGGAAGCACATTTGTTGATGAAGAACATTGGTATTTGAATTTTATTAACTGTATGCTTTATGAACCTGATGAAATGTATCAAGTTCATAAAGTTCAATTGAACATTCCTAAGGATTGGGCTGTAGCATGTGGATTGAAAAGAGAAGGTAAAGATTTGATAGCTGGGAGTTTTTATAAGTTGGTGGATAGTCCTGCCCTAGCTGGAGGAAATTTGCAACACATAGAATATCAGGTAAAGGGAACAAATTTCCATCTATGGTTTAGAGGAAAAGTAGATTTAAAAAATAAAGATAAGATTTTAAGTGATTTCCGGAAATTCACTGCATTGCAAATGGAAACCATGGGGGGATTTGAAAGTGAAGATTATCATTTCCTATTTCAAATCCCAGATGAAAAAGCTTATCATGGGGTGGAGCATTTGAACAGTACTTGTATTGTTTTAGGTCCTGCCAAAAAATTTAATACCGAAACCTTTTACAATAACTTTTTAGGCATCAGTTCGCATGAGTTATTTCATTATTGGAATATTATTCGAATCAGGCCCGAAGAAATGTATCCTTATGATTTTGATAAAGAAAATTATTTCACTACAGGTTACATAGCAGAAGGAGTTACCACTTATTACGGTGACCTATTCCTTATAAGGAGCGGAGTGAAAGATTTAGATTGGTATTTGGAAGAATTAAATATCCTATTCAAGCGTCATTTCGAGAATTATGGGAGATTTAACACCTCTGTGGCAGAATCATCATGGGATTTGTGGTTGGATGGATATGAAGCCGGAATTCCCAATAGAAAGGTTTCCATTTATGTGAAAGGAGCTTTGATTGCTTTGATTTTGGATTTGAAAATCATATTGGAGACAAAAGGAGAAAAATGTTTGAATAACGTGATGAGAAAATTGTGGTCTGATTTCTACAAAAAGGACATAGGCTATAGCCCAGAAGATTATTTAAGGACAGCCGAAACAGTAATTGGCAAAAAACTAACTGATTATTCCACTAAATTCATAACAGGATGTGAGCCAATAGAAAATGAATTGAAAATATTATTGAATAAATTCGGATTTGAAATGGAATTGAAGCTAAATAAAAACCTAATCACACATTTTTTCGGATTAAAGATAAATGAAAGCGTTGTTGTTGGAATTGCTCCTGATAGTCCAGCTGAAAAAGCATTTCGAATTGGAGATAAATTAATAAGTATTAATGACCAGAAATTCGAGGAGATTGAGGATACTATTCAAATTGAAGAAGATAAATCTTATAATCTGAAAATTTTCAGGAATAATAATTTGAGAGAGGTCACCATTAAAACAGAAAAAGGTGGATTTTACAGCACATACATCATTAAAGAAAATAATAAAATAAGTGCGACTGAAAAAGCAATGAGAAAAGTGTGGCTAAATGTGTGATTGAAATACAAAAGGGTAGGAAAAGCGAAAGGCAGCTCCCCAGCTGCCTTTCTATTTCAACCAAAACCTTACAAAGTCATTGACTTGTATAAGATAGTGTAAATGTAGAATGATTTATTTTAGCAGTCAAGCCCTAGCATGAATTTTTTATATAATTATTAGAAAATTACAATTATTTAGTTAATTTTCTAATTAAAGTACAATGCAATTAGTGTAACTACATAGAATTTGATGTAAAATTATTTTCCCACCTTCTATAATCTAACTGTTAAAATACTATTCAATATTTATATTCAGGCTATCAAATTAACATGTTTTATACTTTCAGAGCGAACCACTTTAAAATCCGCAGTACATTCTTGAAATCACTTCAAAGGAACAGTCACATAGATTTTAATACGTACCAACCCCAAAAGTATTATCACAGCTTTTCTACAATTGCAAAAACCTTGTTATTTCATTTGAACTACAGATTAAAAGTCCACAAGAACTTGAAATAAATGAAAAGTGACCCGAGAAATAAGGGGTCACTTTTCTTATTCAATTTTTAAAATTCATATGCTTTTTTCTCCAACACATGATCTGCAATTGACCTTCTCACTTCTTTCAAGTTCATCGGCTCAATTTTAGTAAATCTCTTCAGACCTAAAAGCATCATGCGTTGCTCATCTCCTTCAGAAAAAGCAAAAATAGCTTCTTTACCTGCTTTGCTAGCAATCTCAACCGCTCTGTGCATGTACAATTTAGTCATATTGATTTGTTGACTGCAAGCTTCTTCTCCTCTAATTCCCACCAATTTCTCAGTTCTCAACAAAGCAGATTCAGCAGCATAAACTTCAATCAACATATCCGCTAAGTTCATTAAAATCTCCTGCTCTTGAGATAGTTTCTGCATGTATTTTTGTACAGCAGCACCCGAAATCATCAAGCCTGCTTTTTTCAAATTAGCCATTATTTTTTTCTCTTTTGCGAACAAAGCGTCATCTTCCTCTGCTCCAAAATCAGGAATAGAAGTTAATTCTTTCTGCACGTTCATGGCAGGCGTCATCAAATCAAGTTTCCCTTTCATAGCACGCTTCAACAACATATCAATCGTTAACATACGGTTGATTTCGTTAGTACCTTCGAAAATTCTATTAATACGAGCATCACGATAAGCTCTATCCATAGGTGCATCAGCTGAAAAGCCCATTCCACCATAAGTTTGGACACCTTCATCTACTACATAATCCAAAGTTTCAGAACCATGTACCTTCAAGATCGCGCACTCAATGGCAAATTCTTCTACTGATTTTAATTTAGCTTCAGCAGAATCCATTCCATCCGCTACTAAAGCTTCATAGGCATCATCAATATTTTGACCTGCACGATAAGCAGCAGATTCAGAAGCATAAGTTCTTGCCGCCATTTCAGCTAATTTATGCTTGATAGCTCCAAAATTACCAATAGAAGTACCGAATTGCTTTCTTTCAGTTGCATATTGCGAAGCATGTCCTATAATAGCTTTACAAGCTCCAATAGTAGACGCTGCCAACTTAATTCTACCAATGTTTAGAATATTTACCGCTATTTTAAAGCCATTTTCTCTCTCAGAAAGTAAGTTTTCTACCGGTACTTTACAATCGTTAAAGAATACCTGACGGGTTGAAGAACCTTTGATACCCATCTTGGATTCTTCTTCATTCATGGTTACACCACCGAAATCTTTTTCAATGATGAATGCTGAAAGATTTTTATCGTCATCAATTTTCGCAAATACGATAAAAACATGTGCAAATCCACCGTTGGTGATCCACATTTTCTGTCCGTTAACGATATAATGCTTTTTGTCTGCCGATAAAACTGCTTTAGTTTTAGCAGCATTTGCATCTGAACCTGAATCTGGCTCTGTTAAACAATAAGAAGCTTTCCACTCACCAGTAGCTAATTTTGGTAAGTATTTTTTCTTCTGCTCATCATTTCCATAATAAAGTATAGGCAATGTACCAATACCCGTGTGAGCTGATAAAGCAACGGCAAATGAATGGCCTGCACCAATAACTTCTGCAACCAGCATGGAAGTATTGAAATCCATACCAAAGCCACCGTATTCTTCTGGAACTGATGTTCCTAAAAGACCTAATTCCCCAGATTTATCCATTAGTTCTGGCATTATCTCAGGGTTACCTTTTACATCATCAATTTCATCCAAACGAGGATATACTTCCTGATCTAAGAAATCTCTACAAGTTTGAGCAATCATCTTTTGCTCTTCTGTCCATTCTTCTGGCGTGAAAACCGCCTGAGCAGGAGTTTCTTTAATTAAGAACTCCCCTCCTTTTGCTGTGAATTTTTTTTCTGTTGTACTCATTTTATTAGTATCTAGTATCTGGTATCTAGTATCTAGAAATTGGTTCTAGCAATCAGAAGGCCAGATGGTTTCAATAATTATTTATTTAATTTATTTTCTATGCTATTAATTAATCCGTTCAGCGTCTTTTGAATTTCATTCAATTGATTCAAATTTTGACCAAATGTTTGATTATCAACAAAGCCTAAATCCAAGGAAAGCATTAATTGCGTTTCAAACTCAAAAGTTGAAGCCTGAGCTATGTATAAAAATTTACAAAAATCCTTTTGGGTTCTTCTCCCACATCCCTCTGCAATGTTTGAAGGAATTGAGACTGCTGACCTTCTAATTTGAGAAGTCAAACCAAACTTTTCTTCCTTCGGAAAATTTGCGGTGATTAAGTAAACTTCTTTTACTAACTGCCTTGCTTTCATCCACACATTTAAGTCTTTGAAATTATGCATTTACTGAAATTTAATTTTTCAAATATTAATTGGATGTGAAGTATCAAGTACCAATAAAAAAATCTAGATACCAGCAACTTGATACTCTATACTAATTTCACATCATCTCATAGATTCCAGCAATGCCTTGACCACCACCAATACAGGCGGTTACCATGCCGTATTTTCCTTTAGTTCTCTTCAATTCGTTAAATAGTTGAACTGAAAGCTTTGCTCCTGAACAACCTAATGGGTGACCTAATGCAATAGCTCCACCATTAACATTCAATTTACTTTGATCGATATCCAACTCACGAATTACAGCTAAAGATTGAGCTGCAAAAGCTTCGTTCAATTCAATCAAGTCCAAATCTTTCATTTTTAAGCCTGCATTTTTTAATGCTTTCGGCACTGCTTCCACTGGCCCTATTCCCATGATTCTAGGTTCTACACCTGCCACGCTGAAACCTACCATTCTGGCAATTGGCTTTACGTTCAATTCTTTCACCATTCTTTCCGACATCACCATCGTAAAAGATGCTCCGTCATTAGTTGGTGAAGAATTACCAGCAGTAACTGATCCACCTTGAGCGAATACAGGTCTTAAATTTGCTAAAGCATCCGTGCTTGTTCCTGCTCTTGGTCCCTCGTCTTTATCTACTGTGAAATCACGGGTTTTCTTTTTGCCATTTTCCACATAAGTTTCTTTCACATTGATTGGCACAATTTCATCATTGAATTTACCATCCTTTTGTGCTTGAAGAGCTTTCATGTGAGATTTATAAGCAAACTCATCTTGGTCTTCACGAGAAATTTTCCATTGCTGAGCAATTTGCTCTGCGGTTAATCCCATGGAAGTATAATAATCAGGAGTCTCGGTTGCGATTTTATAATTAAGGGCAGTTTTGTATCCCATAATCGGTACCATAGACATTGATTCCGTACCACCTGCAATAATGATATCTGCAAAACCTGCTTGGATTTTTGAAGCTGCAATATTGATAGCTTCCAATCCTGATCCGCAATAGCGGTTGATTACCATGCCTGGAACTTCTTTACCTAAAGCTAAAAGTGAAATCATTCTACCCATTTGCATTCCTTGCTCTGCTTCTTGCACAGCATTTCCTACAATCAGGTCATCCACCATTTTATTTTCTACCCCTTCTACTTGGGAAACAAGGTGCTTGATTACATCAGAGGCTAAATCATCCGGTCGAGTGAACCGAAAGCCTCCTTTTTTGGCTCTTGTTACAGCCGTTCTATATCCTGCTACTATGTATGCGTCCATTTTAATAAATTTAAGATTTTAAATGATGCTAGAACCTAGATTCTAGAACCTAGACATCTATGTTCAAACTTTTTATAAATGAATTAAGCATTTTCTGTATTTCATTCAGATTGATTTCAAGTGAATTAAAATCACTTTCTGATATAAAATTCAATTCTTTGCTTAACATTAATTGAGTTTCTAATTCAAAACTAGAACCTATTGAAATACTTAAAAACCGAGCAAATTCCTTGTTAGAATTTCTTGAAGAGCCTTCAGCTATATTTGAAGGAATTGAAACTGCACATCTCCTTATTTGTGATGTCAATCCATATTTTTCTTCATTAGGAAAACCATTAGTGATTTTGTAAATCAACAATGATATCTCCATCGACTTTTCCCAGATTTTAAGATTTTTAAAATTGTGCATGTTTAACAATTTTTTAGTCTAATGTCTAGACTCTAGGTTCTATTTTCTAGTTTCTCAATGGCTTTCTAATTTCTAAGTGGTTTCCCTCCTTGCAATACCGCTTGGATTCTTTCTAGCGTTTTCTTTTCGCCTAGAAGGGATAAGAATGCTTCTCTTTCTAAATCCAGTAAATATTGCTCTGAAACTTCCTGAGGATAAGACAAATCACCACCGCACATTACGTAAGCTAATTTTTCAGCTATTTTTTGATCGTGCGCAGAAATGTATTTACCCATCTTCATTCCAGCGATACCTGCTTTGAAAAGTGCAATTCCTGTTTTACCCTGAACTTTGATATCTTCTCTTTGAATTGGCATAGTATAACCAGCATCAGCCAATCTGATTGCTGCAGCTTTTGCATCAGCAATCTGACGATTTCTGTTCATGCTAATTCCATCGGAAGGTCTTAAAATACCCATTTCCTTAGCTTCATAAGCAGAAGTGGCTACTTTAGCCATAGCGATATTCATAAATGCATTTTGTAAAGCATTTAATTCTACATCACCATCTTGGTATCTATCCGCAACGCGAAGGGCATTTTCTTTTGTACCTCCACCGCCAGGAATTACACCAACTCCAACTTCTACTAATCCAATATAAGTTTCAGCAGATGCTTGAACGTGATCGGCATGCATGGAAAGTTCACAACCTCCACCTAATGCCATATTATGAGGTGCTACTACAACTGGAACGGCTGAATATCTAGCTCTCATCATTGTTTGCTGGAACTGACGAATCATAAAATCCAATTCATCATAATCTTGCTCGATAGCATACATGAAAACCATTCCAAGGTTGGCTCCCAATGAGAAGTTTGAACCTTCATTAGAAATCACAACACCTCTATATTTTTCTTCTCCTAAAGAAATTCCTTTATTGATGGCTTCTATAACACCTCCACCTAAAGTATTTGATTTAGAACGGAATTCAACGTTGATCACACCATCACCTAAATCAATGATTCCAGCTTCAGCATTGCTCCAGATCTCTTTTCCACTTTCTTTTAAATTCTCTAAAATAATGAATTCCTCAGTACCTGGGATATTCACATATTTCTTGCTGTCAAGGTCATAATACTGCTTTTGACCAGCTTCTACTTTATAGAAAGAATCGGCTCCTGAATCCATCATATCATAAACCCATTGGTTTGGTTTATAACCTGCTTCTTCCATTTTCTCAACTGTCTTTTTAACACCTAATGTGTCCCAAGTTTCAAATGGGCCAATTTCCCAGCCGAAACCAGTGCAAAGTGCCTGATCAATTCTATATAATTCGTCAGAAATTTCAGGAATACGGTTTGAAGCGTATTGGAATAAACCATAGAATGAATCCCTATAGAATTCACCGGCTTTATCCTTTCCTCCCATTAAAACAGGGAATCTCTCTTTAAGATTAGAGATTTGCTTTGTGGACTCAAGTGTTGAAAACTTCGGCTTAGATTTTGGTTTGTATTCCATAGAATCTAAATCCAACGTCAAAATTTCGGTTTGACCATCTTTCTTGGTCTTTTTGTAAAAACCTTGTCCAGTTTTATCACCTAGCCATTTTTTCTCTTCCAATTTTCCAATTACATCAGGTAATTTGAAAGTATCTCTAGCTTCATCATTTGGAAGGTTTTCGTATAATCCATTAGCTACTTTAATAAGCGTATCTAAACCTACAACATCAGAAGTTCTGAAAGTAGCAGACTTAGGACGACCTATTACAGGGCCTGTTAGTTTATCCACCTCATCGATATTCATACCTAATTTCTGCATTGATTCTACCACCTTTAAAATGGCGTAAATCCCAACTCGGTTGGCGATAAAAGCAGGGGTATCTTTACATAAAACTGTGGTTTTTCCTAAATACAAATCACCGTAATGCATTAAGAAATCCGTGATTTCCTGATCAGTTTTAGGCGTAGGAATAATTTCCAATAATTTTAAGTAACGCGGTGGGTTGAAAAAGTGAGTTCCAATGAAATGCTTTTGGAAATCTTCACTTCTGTCTTCTAACATCATGTGGATAGGAATACCCGATGTATTGGAAGAAATGATAGTTCCTTTGGTTCTATGTTTTTCAACATTCTCAAAAACTTGCTTTTTGATATCCAATCGCTCCACAACGGCTTCCAATACCCAATCGCAATCTTTGATTTTGTGCATATCATCATCAAAATTTCCAAGAGAAACTCTCTTAGCAAAATCTTTATGATACAATGCAGCTGGCTTACCTTTTAAGGTAGAATCAAAAGCCTCATTCACAATACGATTTCTCACTTGTGGATCCTCTTTTGTTAAACCTTGTTTTTTTTCGGCATCCGATAGTTCGAAAGGTACGATATCAAGTAAAAGTACCTCCACACCAATATTGGCAAAGTGGCAGGCGATTCTTGATCCCATAATCCCCGAACCTAAAACGGCTACTTTTTTAATGTTTCGTTTCATTTAGTCGCTGTAGTTTAAATTTTAAAAAATTAATGCACTGATTCTTTAGTATTATAAATCTCATTTCTATCGATTATGTCATTCACCTTATGAATAACATCAAAAAAAGCTTCCAACTTTTCAGGCTCAATAGTATTGAAAACCTCTTCATTGAATGCTTTTACCGTTTCTCTTGAAATTGCTTTTTTATCTATTCCTAGTTCCGTTAAAAAGATTCTAACAGAGCGTTTATCTTCTGGGTCAGGCTTTTTATAAATGAGTCCCTTCTCTTCCATGCTTTTCAGCATCCTTGTCAGGCTTCTGCTTTCCAAGCCCATAAGTGGTGCGATTTTAGTAGCTGGAGTTCCTTCTTTTGTATTGATATTTAATAATACAAACCCTATGGAAGTAGTGATTCCATATTTAACAGCTTGCTGGTTATACATGCGTGAAATAGCATGCCAGGCCGCTTTTATATTGTAATCGATGGATTCTTCTCTCTTCATTGAATTCAAATATACAAAAATATAGTATGCATGCATACTATATTAGTAAAAAAATATTTTATTTGGTTAATATTTTTTATTAAGAAGAATCAATCTTATAAAATAGAATTGGTAATATAAAAGAAGTGTAAAAGCTATAATAGCTTTTATATAACTCAGAAAGCAATCTTCTAATTTCGCATTGCGAGTTACTTAAAGTAATTAAGGCGATTAGATCAATTAGAAAATAATGAAACGTAAAAGCTACAACTTTCCACTAGCCAAAATTGTAACATTAATTCCACATTTCAGCATCTAGTAATCAAGTCACTGTATTGGTTGAGCATACCGACTGTATAAAATAAATAATTCAATTCGGAGGTTGCTCTATTTTATCAGCAAAGGATTTGTCATTTAAATTAAATCTATGATTTAGACCTAGAGTGATTGGTATAGTATTAAATGTACTAAAATTGGTGTTATCATTTGGGTTTGCAAAAATTGTACGTCCCATCACGGACACAAACCAGTCGGTATTATCAGTAATTCCCTTACCAAATTTAACTCCATAGTTAAGAGATAGGTAAGTTTCACGGAATTCTGTTACATTGTTTAAAGTTAACATACTTGCTCCTATACCAGCATAAGCTGAAAATCTCCAATCCGTTATACCTTTATCTGTAAACATATATTCCATTCCACCTGAATAATGCCAAATTTGGGTGTTATCAAAACCATCTACGCTTGGATAAAGCTCCATCTCCACATCTGTTCTAACCATTAACCTTTCTCTAAGTGAATAACCTATTCTAGCTCCAAAATCTGTACCAATGCTTACTTTTTCAGCTAAATCACCTGTAGGAACAGCCATACCAGCTCTTAATTCAAGATTCCATGGGAAAATAGGTTCTTTTCCTTGCGCTTTCGATAAGGATATAAATGAAAAAGATAACAAAAAGAAAAGAAATAGAAACTTGAAAGATAAATAGAACTTGATTATATGAAACATATCTAAAAGGCTAAGATTTAACTAAAAAATAAATTATGAATTGAAAAACGGGAGTTTTATCTAACATGTTGCATTTATTGCTATTGCTAAGGTCAGTATGAGGATCAAGGAAAAGCCATATTTTATTTCACTCGAAAATCACAATCTGAAACACAAAAGCTTTCTGACAGTCATTTTATGTTAGAATATCACAAAGTGTTTGAGTGCTATTCTTAAGAGCCATTGATAGAGGTTAAATAAAATCTACATTAAACATACTAGAAAGAGATTCGCATTCTTCATACCGCTAAAATCCGCAATTATAAACTCACGAGAATCCATACAAATAGTTGTAAATAAGGCATTTGAGTAGGCTAATTGTCGTATAAATGTATTTTAGCTATATTTATCAAAAAATTATACAATCATGAAAGCTAAAATGAAAATACTAACCATTCTCTTTTTATCAGTACTATTCTGTAAAAATTCATTTGCTCAAAATGCTGATTATGTAAGGGTTGGAAATTTAAATAGCGAAATTTATCTCGATAAGTATGATGACTATTATCTCTTAACATATGAAGATAATAATATGGGTTCACAAGATGAAATTATCTCTTTCAAAATTAAGAATGAGGCTGAGGTCAAAAAACTCTATCAAAAAATCAAGAATAGTTTTAACGAAAAAATTTAAAATCCGGTAACAATTGAAATTCAAAATCTTGAGTTAAGAATTTATCACAAAGAAAGATTTCTAAGAGCTGATTATGTAGAAATTGTACATGAAAATTTAGGAACTGAAAAAACGAGCACATTCCCATGGCTTACGCTTGATGAACTAGATAGGCTCTTTGGGGTTGAAAAATAAAATATCAATTGTTATTTCATTTTTCAGCATTTACAAATTACCTCACTGTTAGAGCTTTAAATCTCACTAAAAGAATTTGATTGCTATAGTAAAAAAACAGCAGTGGTTTATTCTCGTTGAGTAAATAAACACTAAATTTTTATGATATTTTTTTTACAACTTTTAGCTCAAATACCCCAAGGTGTTCCCCATCCTGATGATAATGAACCTCTTGTTCTGACAACTCCTTTTGATTACATATTATATGTAGGAATTCCGATTTTAATCTTAATAGGAGCTATGTTTCTTTGGAGAAGGAAAAAGAAGAGAGAGAAAGAAAGAAAAGAGGAAAAATAAGATCAATAAAAAAAGGGGCTTTCGAGCCCCTTTTTTAATATAGAATGTAGTTAAGATTAACCACCGAAATCATCAAATCTAATATTCTCAGGTGGAACACCCATATCATCTAACATTTTCAATACCGCAGCATTCATCATTGGAGGTCCACATAAGTAAAATTCTACTTCCTCAGGCTCCTTGTGATGCTTTAAGTAATTGTCGTATAAAGCGTTATGTATAAATCCAGTATAACCATCACCATCTTTATCATCTAAACTTTTCTTGATTTTCCAGTTATCCTCTTCTAATGGTTCAGAAAGTGCAACGTGAAACTCAAAGTTTGGATTATTCTGCTCTATATCTCTAAAGTGATTCACATAAAATAATTCTCTTTTAGATCTACCACCATACCAGTAAGCTACCTTTCTGTCAGTTCCTTGTGTATGGAATAAATGGAAAATATGAGAACGTAATGGAGCCATTCCAGCACCACCACCAATATAAATCATTTCTGCATCAGACTCATTAATGAAGAATTCACCGTAAGGTCCTGAAATTGTTACTTTATCACCTGGCTTTCTAGTGAAAACGTAAGAAGAGCAAATTCCGGGGTTAACATCCATCCAAGAATTTTTTGCTCTATCCCATGGTGGAGTTGCAATCCTAATATTCAACATAATGATATCACCTTCTGCAGGGTGATTCGCCATAGAGTAAGCTCTAAATATTGGCTCATCATTTTTCATGACTAAGTCCCAAAGACCGAAATTATCCCAATCCTGCTGGAAAATATCTTCCTTATGCCCTAAGTCTGGGTGAGGAGTAATATCAATATTTTTAAATTCACAAGTAATTGCAGGAACATCAATTTGGATATAACCACCAGATTCGAAATCTAATGTTTCTCCTTCTGGCAACTGCACTACAAATTCTTTAATAAAAGTAGATACATTGTAGTTAGATTTAACCGTACATTCCCATTTTTTTATACCGAAAATTTCTTCAGGTATGCGAATATGCATGTCTTCTTTTACTTTCACCTGACAAGAAAGTCTTACATTTTCTTTCTTTTCAGCCCTACTAAGGTGACCTTCTTCGGTAGGCAAAACATCGCCTCCACCATCTTCAACTACACATTTACACATGGCACAAGTACCACCACCACCGCAAGCGGAAGGAAGGTAAATGTCTTTACCCGATAAAGTAGAAAGTAGCGTTGAGCCTGCAGTTGTTACGATTGGATTGTCTTTATCTCCGTTAACGTAAATATTTACTGGACCGGACTGAACTAACTTTGACTGCGCAAATAACAGTATTAATACTAATAATAGTATTATGGCTGTAAATGCAATAATTGAGGTTATAACTACTGATGTCATGAACTTTTATTTTGTTCTAAATGATTCAATTAATTGAGCTGCAAATATATTACTTAATATGTAAACCTGTAAGTTCGATTCGATATTTTTCTCATAATATATTCGCAAAATTAACAGTTAAGAGAATCAAAAAGTTGGCAGAAAGTAAAAAATTATTGAAAAATATTTTTCCAGGTCCCTTTTAGTCGGTTGTATTTGATTGTTGAAGGCAATGCTTTCCAGAAATATTGGTTAATTTCTACTGCAAATGAGGGCTGCATGTAACAATTTATTGCACAACCCTCGCATTCAGGCAGCTTTCCTTCTAACGCTGCTAATTTTTGCACTTCATCGGATTTATATAAATTGAACAAATCTCCATTTATGGAAAATTCTTTTTTTCCTAAATGATAACATGGTAGTACTAATTCGTTTTTAGGAGAAATGACTAAAGAAGATGAAGCCGCTTTACATACTGGGTTAGCAACATGATTTCCACCATTCTTTCTGAGCTCAATAAAAGCATCATTTAAATAAATATTTTTCTTTTTACCTATTTGGGAAAGATAATCCAAGTTATTCTTGTGAAGACCGCCTCCCGTTTCTACAGTATTGTAATCAAATATTGGGTTGACTATTAAAACCAAATTATTGGGTAAGCAGATGGAGTTATAAACTTTCTCCAGTTCAGCGATATTACTATTCATGGCAGTAAATAGAATATCAGGTTTTTCGCCTAAACTTTTGGCTACTTCTATAGATTTTATCACAAAATCAAAACAACCAACCCCTCTCACCTCATCGTGTTGTGGGGCATCTGCAAAATCTAAAGAGAAATGCAGCATGTCAACTAAGCCTTTTAGTTTCTCTGCTTTTTTAGGATATAGCAATCCGTTAGTGGTAATGGTGGTAATAAAACCCATATCTTTCGCCATTTTTAGGAAAGTATGGATTTCGTTATGTAAAAGTGGTTCTCCCCCCGTAAAATCAATCACTTTTACGCCCAATTTTTTAAGATCTTTTAAATTTTGCTTTACATCTTCCACCTCAATATACGGACTCGGCTTTTCCCATATATCACAAAAGTAGCAACTGGCATTGCAACGATAAGTGACATAATAATTACATAAAACAGGTTTACGAATCAGGCGCATGGGTTAAAGTTAGGAAGAAGCTTAGCTATATACTAAATTGCTTTTATGAAATTGCTTCAGAATTCGGATTTAGCTAAAATAAAATTTAACGAGGAGAAGCTTAAGCTGCAAGAGGCGATTTTAGAAGGAAAATATTCATTTGATAGTTTAATAAATCACCTTACTATTCCAAAAATTCAAGATAAAGCTGCATGGGTCATGAGTGGAGTAGTGGAACATCGGCCTAAAATCTTAACAGAAAATGAAATAGGATATTTATTAAAACTCCTGGAAGATGGCATTTCAGGTGTAGCTGAAAGGAATATCTGGCGTACTTTTCAATTTATTGATATCCCAAGAGTTCATGAGGAAAGATGCTTACACCTAGCATTTGAGACATTGGAAAATAAGAAAAGCGCAATTGCAGTGGAAGTTTTCGCGATGACTACGGCATTTGAGCTTTCCAAAAACAATGAAGATTTGAAACATCTGTTAAAAGAAATTCTTCTTTTCAAAATGGGGAATTCTTCAAAGGGATTTCAATCTAGGGCAGGGAAAATACTGAAAAGAATCTCTTAAAACCTTTTTCCGAATCCTAAATTAAGCCAAGGGACTACTGTATATTTATTAAACACTGCATTTAGTCCCGCCTTTAGAATAATATCATTCTCCAGATGCTTTCTGTATGACAAACCCGGAACAACATTTTCAAACATGTGAATTCCCATGCCATCGCCAGAAATTCCTATATATTCTCTGGCAATAGTATAATTTACACCGAATTCTATAAACGAATCTTCAGTCTCATTTAAAGCAAAAAGATAAGCTAAACCCGTATTGTAAGTTATATAAAAATCACCTTCGACATACCCTCCTAATCCGATCCTCCAAGAAAAGCCAGGAGTTTTTGACAATTGCCTTTCATAATTTATAGAAAAAAACAAGCCTGCGCCACCAGCTTCAACATAAGAAAAATTTCTTTTCGCTGAGGGATTATCTTGGCCGTAACTATGGGTGCAAACTATAATAGTGAGAAAAAGAGTTGATAGTATTTTTTTCATGATTATTTATTTAGTTGAAAACGAAATTGCAAAAAAAATGCCAATTGGTCAAATTGGCATTTTAAATATAAATATCATAAAAATCTATTTCAACATTTTCAGTAAGCTTGTCAATTTAGTTTTCAATTGCCTTCTATCTACAATAAAGTCTAAAAAGCCGTGGTCTAGTACAAATTCAGCACTTTGAAAACCTTTTGGCAAATCCTTCCCAATAGTTTCACGGATTACACGCGGCCCTGCAAAACCGATTAAAGCACCTGGTTCTGCAATATTAAAATCGCCTAACATTGCGTAAGATGCAGTAACACCACCTGTAGTAGGGTCTGTCAATAATGATATATAAGGAATTTTGGCTTCCGAAAGCTGTGCTAATTTAGCGGAAGTTTTAGCCATTTGCATAAGTGAAAAACCAGCCTCCATCATTCTGGCACCACCTGATTTTGAAATCATCAAAAATGGTACTTTCTTTTTGATGGAATAATCAATCGCTCTGGCAATTTTCTCGCCTACCACGGAACCCATTGAACCTCCAATGAAACTGAAATCCATGCAAGCTATGCACAAATCCAATCCATTCATCTTTCCATGTGCAGCTCGGACTGCATCTTTGAGTTCTGTTTTTTCTTGAGATTGCTTAATTCTTGCGGGATAAGGCTTGCTATCTACAAAATTCAGTGGATCGCCAGAACTCATATCTTTGTCAAGCTCAGTAAACTTATTATCATCAAAAAGAATTTCAAAGTATTCTTTAGAACCAATTCGAACATGATACTCATCATCTGGACTCACATAAGCATTTTGCTTTAGCTCACGCATATGGATAATCTTTCCATTTGGAGTTTTGTACCACAATCCGTCTGGTGCTTCTTTTTTATTTTCTGTAGGAGTTAATATCCCTTTATTTTGTCGCTTAAACCAAGCCATATTGTTTCAAATTTTGTTAAAACCAATGATAGGTTTTTTGTTCAAGGTTCAAAGATAAATGAATTGACTGTCAATTGCCAAAGTAAAAGTTATAAACCCTCTTTAATATTAGAATAAAGGCTCCAATTGCGCTTATTAAGCAATTATCGAGCAAGTTTCATCAACTATTTTCGAACTTTTCATTTCTTTTCATAAACAAACTAACAAACGTTAGTATCTGATTTACAGATTGTTAAAAAATTTACTTATTGTTTTGATTAAAAAAATATTCCTCTCACATTTACGGAATGAACGTTCATTCCGCCATAGAAAACAAGCTTGATAAGAAAACTTTAATCTTAGAAACCACTTTAGAACTTATTTCTGAAAATGGATTTCACGGTACTCCAATTTCTATGATTGCTGAAAAAGCAGGGATTGGAGCAGGGACTATTTATCGATACTTTGAAAATAAAGAGGACTTAATTAATGAGTTATTCAAAGAAATTAAAAGAAAAGTGATGAATGCTATGCTTGCCGAATATGATGAAAATGAAAGCTTTAAAGAACGTTTCAAACATCTATGGATGAATTTAATCAATTATTTTATGATGCATCCTATGGCATTTCAATTCATAGAACAACATCGATACGCATCTTATATGAGTAACTTGACAAGAGAAGAAAGTTTCATGATTATGTCGCCAGTTATGATGTTTTTTATAGAAGCTAAAAGAGCAAAAGCCATGAAAGATTTACCAGTATATACTATTATATCATTATCCTATGGGCCTATTACCTCATTAGCTAAACTTCAAATAGACCACAAACAACCTTTAAGTAAGGAACGTATAGAACAAGCAGCAGATGCTTGTTGGGATGCGGTAAGAAGAATTTAAAAAAACCATTACTATCATTTACAAACCTAAAATTATGAAAACACCTAATGTAGTTTTTAATGGAATCGGTTCTTATGTGCCAGACAAGATTATTCCCAATGCGCACTTCCTAAATCATGAGTTTTATATGGAAAATGGTCAGCCGTTTGATATTTCCAATGAGGAAATTATTCGGAAATTTGAAAAAATCACGGGTATTAAGGAAAGAAGATATGCAAATGATGACCAACTCAATTCGGACTTAGGCTATTTAGCCGCTGTAAATGCGTTAGAAAACAGCAGCATTGATAAAGAAGAATTGGATTACATCATTTATGCCCAAAATTTTGGTGACATGAAAGCGGGGAGTAATAGAGTGGACAATATGCCGAGTCTTGCGGCTAAAGTAAAGCATAAATTAAAAATTAAAAATCCTGATGTGGTTTGTTATGACATCATTTTTGGATGCCCAGGATGGGTACAAGGTGTTATTCAAGCTTTCCAGATGATAAGGAGTGGTTTTTGTAGAAATGTCATGGTCATCGGAGCTGAGACTTTAAGCCGAGTTGTTGATCCGCACGATAGAGATGGGATGATTTTCTCTGATGGATCAGGAGCCACCATCGTTTCAGCATCATATGACGATGATAGAAAAGGGATTTTAGGTTTTGCCAATAGAACTGATGCAGATGAAGAATTAAATTATCTGGCTATGGCGAAATCAAATAAGCCAGGATTGGATGAGAGTGCCCAATACATAAAGATGAAGGGGCGCAAAATTTATGAGTATGCCTTGGAAGAGGTAGCCACTGCCATGCAATCTGCCCTAAGGCGCTCAGGAATATTTATGGAAAATATTCAGAAAGTTTTGATTCATCAAGCTAATGAAAAAATGGATGAAGCTATTTTAAGAAAATTAGGGCAATTATATAATTTAAAATTAGAACCTGAAAATATGATGCCGATGACCATTCAGAAATTCGGAAATAACTCTGTAGCCACCGTACCCGTGATGCTGGATATGATTTTAAAAGGAAAAATTGAGGGACATCACTTAAAGGAAGGTGATGACATAATTTTAGCTTCGGTTGGAGCTGGAATGCACATCAATGCTATTATCTACAGAATGTGATAAACTGTCGCTTAATGAAGCTTTTTTATGAAGCCTCATACTTTAATCCTTCACCTATTAGAGAAACAAAATCCCCTTAATTAGTCGACCCTTAAAAACTATTTAATACATTGATTATCAATTATTTAATTAATAAAAAGCTTTGATTTTTTTGCAAGTTTTCGTATTTTTCTGACAGAAACCTTGCAAATATTGATGCATGAAACCCATTAAAAAAGCTC
>NZ_DASSWQ010000076.1:0-43194 GCF_035704835.1 Marivirga sp.
CTTAAACCGCTCCGCCCCCTTTCTCTATCATCTCCTTTCAACCTTCTCCTCTACGCCTTTCGCGTTTGCGGAGTGCAAAGGTAAACCCTTTTTCTTAGCATACAATAAAAGAAATAGAAATAAATTGAAGGAAATTTTCAAAATTTTGATTCTTAACTCTTTACTATTTTCAAGATGTTAGAATCTTTATTTTTCAGAAATAAAAACCTCCACAAGGGAGGCTTTTGTACCTTGGACCGGGGTAACACCTAAATATTAATAAACACTTATAAATACCTATAAAAACGTAAAAAAACTGTTATGGCTATTTTCAAAACTATAAAAAACTTACAAATACATCTAAAAACTTGACTTATAATAGGACCCTTACTACTTTTAAGTTCATTAAACTTAAAAAGTATGCCTGCATTTAAAGCTATTATAAGGGAGAATAAAGCAAATAAAAATGGTGAATGTGTTATTTACATAAGGTACGGACACTTTCAGAAATCAGTAGATTTTTCTACTGGAACTAAAATTCTACCTGAACACTGGAACAAGAAAAAACAGAGAGTGAATTCCACTGGAGGAATTAAAAAAACAAAACGGAATGAAGAACTGGTTTATAATAGTAAGAAATCCGACAACAGTGTGAATTCAATTATTGACACCATGATATCAAATCTGAAGAAAATTGTTCATGATTTAGTCCAAAAGAATATTGAGCCAGAAATTCATCTAGTAAAAGAGCAATATTTGAATGATAAGGAACCAAAAGCAAAAACAGTACAGGAAGACAGAGTAGTTGAGCTTTTTCAAACTTTTATTAACAATTCTAATAAGAGTAAAAGAACCATACTCAATTATGGCACAGCACTATATCACTTAAAAGCGTTCGAAGAATATACAAACCAGACCTTGACGTTGGAAATGATTGATATGCAATTTCTTGATGATTTCTTTAGGTTCCTCCATGTTGAAATAGAGAAGTCAGATAAAACTAAAGGCTTAGCTATAAATACTGTAGGTTCTACAATTAAAAATCTAAAAGTCTTTCTTACTTACTTGGAATCGCGAGGATATGATAATTTAACAATTATTCCGAAAATTAAAGTTCCAAAGGAAGAGACTCCAATTTATTTTTTAACTGAAGATGAAATAGAACAACTTCACAACTGTGAGTTTGAAACTGATCGTTTAAACAGGGTTAGAGACTTATTCATTTTTAATTGCTACGCAGGTCTAAGATTCTCTGATCTATCCAGGCTTTCAAAAGATCACATTATTGATGATGTAATTGAGTTAAGAGCCTTTAAAAACCAAAAGGATATTTATAATCCATTGACTCCTGTTTCAACAGCTATTTTAAAAAAATATAATTACGAACTCCCGAAACTGTCAGCTCAAAAGTATAATAAGTTTATAAAGGAGGCTTGTGCAATCGCTAAAATCAATCAAAAAGTAGAAAAAACGACAACGGTATTAGGAAATAAGAAGACCGAGTGGGTTCCAAAACATGATATTGTAAGTAGCCATATCGCTATAAAAACATTCATTACTTTATGTGAAAAGAAAGGAATACCTCCAAAAGACGTAGCAACAATGACCGGTAAGACTGTCAAAGTTATTTTAAAACATTATTCCGGAACTGACAAACCTAGCATTAAACAGCGAGCCTTGGCAGCTTTCCAATAAGAATTATTTCTTTTTAAAACCTAAAGATTTTATTCAAAGATAGCGAGAATTAATGTTTTCAATCACAACCCTACTGTTGAAGGGTTTTTATATATGTCAATTAATCACTGCGGAATTGCTTTCGAAAAAAAACTATTTTCCATTTATTCTCAAAGAGCATCCTATTTATAGAAAACCTCCCTAACTGAGGAAGATGTTAGCTGGCCTAAATTAGGGGAAGCTTACAATATTACTAATATTCCAAATATTAACAGTATTCCTAGTATTACTCATATCTGCTTACAGGTATCTCAAGTAGACCTATAGTATCCTATTAACTAAAGGGAGGACATTTCTCCAATTTTGTGAGACAGCTCACATAGCACACAAGCTTCTACTTTTAGCGTCTCCAGCATACATTCCTTCAAAACATCTCATTAAAAACACCTGAAGGGAGTCGTACTACACGTAATAAATAATTGATTATTAAACAGTTATAATAAACATATAACCAATTGGTAAGTAATGTGGTAAGTGCATTGAGGTGTTTTGTTTCCCTTTTCATTTTCATGGATTGGTATAAAAAATCGTACCGTCCGGCCAAGTTGTCTCGATTGTTTCATTCGTCTCATTTTCTTCAAGATGGAAAAGTCTGAATCTCTTAAAATATAGTTTTCTCTTTATACAGCTTCAATTTTGAAAAAGGATCTGAAAACACATTCAGCAGTAGTTTTAAGTCATTCCAAAAGGTGAGAAGGTTCATTGTTTTTGGAAAATGCAAATACCTTTTCAGATACAGTAATTCATTGTTGAAAAAAGGATAGAATAGTTGCTTTTAAGTTTTAGTATAGTGGGGAACAATTATTATTCGTCCACTTAAAAATCAATCATCATGACGAAAGGCAGCCATTACTCTAAAAACATGAAGAACAGCAGGAAAGACAGCATCTAAAGATTCCTTGGCACCATTGGTAGAACCAGGCAAAGCTAAAACTAATGTTTCACCAATCAGACCGGCTACAGAACGGGAGAGCATGGAGTAGGGTGTACGATTTTGTCCATAACTTCGTATTGCCTCTTCTATTCCAGGAATATTTCTGTCTAAAAGAGGTTTTATAGCTTCAGGCGTAATGTCTCGTGGAGATAAGCCTGTTCCGCCTGTAAAAATCACCATTTTAACACCTTCTTTAGCGTATTTTTGTACCTTTTGCTGTATAATATCTTTTTCATCAGGAATGATAATGTAGTCAGCTAGCTGTACTTTATGAGACTCTAATTTTTCAATGATGGCTTTGCCTGCTCTATCTTCCTTTTCACCTGCTGAAATAGAATCTGAGCAAACGATGACTGCGGCACTAATATCATGATTCTTCACCACTTTGAGGTAATCGGTTTTGCCACCTTTCTTCTCAATTAGTCTGATTTTTTCAATACTTATCCCTTTATCGAGTGGCTTCAGCATATCATACATGGTTAATGCCACAACTGATGCTGCATGCATTGCTTCCACTTCCACACCGGTTTTGTAGATAGTATGTACTTCCAATTCTATATGGATTTCCAAGCCTTGAATATTGTATCTGACCTCTGTAAATTCCACTGGCAGAGGATGGCAATCTGGAATCATATCAGCGGTGCGCTTGGCAGCAAACAGACCGGCCGTTTTTGCCATTTCAAAAACATCTCCCTTTGGCACCTTTTTTTGTTCTATAGCCTCAATTGTTTCTTTAGAACTGACTTTAACTATAGCTCCTGCTATGGCTTTACGTAAGGTATTATTTTTATGGGTGATGTTGATCATGCTTCTTTGGTTTGTATGCTAAACTACTATTAGTTTACGGCTTATTTTATAAAAATAGATGAGGCAATATTGCTTACTTATTCACCTTCCAAACTTCTTTATTGTTATCCACGAGCTCTTTACCCCAGATCGGCAATTCTTTTTTGATGCGTTCTACCAATTCCTCGCAGGCATCAATTGCAGGTTTCCTGTGTTTAGATGAGGTAAATACAAACAAACAAATTTCGCCTACTTTCACTTCGCCTAGGCTATGATAAATATGCATACAGCTAAGCAGATATTTTTCAAAAATCTCCTCACGGATTTCATTCATTTTTTCCAAAGCCATTTCTTCATAAGCTGTATAGGTGATGGCTGTAACGAAGCCTTCTTCTTTTTCATCTTTTCGTACTTGCCCTAAAAAAATACTATGTCCACCTATACGCGTTTTAGTCTGATGATTAGCAATAGATTTTGCTATTTTCTCAGGACCGATCGGTCCTTCTATGAATATATTTTTTGATTTTTTATCCATGATTTTCTTTATTCACAGGAGATTCTTCACTTAAAATTCCTCCCTTGATTGAATAAATATTTTTTCCGCTATTGCTTGTCAGTTTGGAAGCAAAATTACTGCTTCTGGCCCCAGATTGACAAAATAATATAATGTTTTCTGCTGAAGCAATCTCTTCACATTCGATATTAATAACTGAAAGAGGCATTTTCAAATACTCATGACCAGATAATTTTGGTGCTTCCTCTTCTTCCCTTAAGTCTATTAAAATGCTATTACTTGCTTTTGAAATCGTCAGCGCTTTTCCCCAGGAAATTTCATTGACTAGATGACAATTAATTTCATATTCCCACTGCTTAAATTCCTGTATGCTTTTCGGTGTCTTATTGGATAGTACAGCCTGTTTTTCAATATTCATCTTAAATGAATTGTAGTTGCGCAAATCGTAAAAAAGCACCTGTCCACTTAAGCGTGAACCTAGTCCGCTCAAAATCATGATCACTTCAGCGGCCTGCATAGTGCCAATGATACCGGGAAGCACCCCTAAAACACCTGATTCATTGCAATTGGGTATTTCATTTGCTGCAGGTGGATCTGGATAGAGATCACGATAATTGACCTGATGTTCTCCTTCCATCAGCACCATCAACTGCCCCTCATATTGGTAAATGGCTCCCAAAACCAATGGCTTTTTTAATAATTGGCATGCATCATTCAGCATATAGCGTGTCCCAAAATTATCGGATCCATCAAGGACTATATCATAATTCTCAATGGTTTCAATAGCATTTTGGGTTGTTAAAAACTCAGGATAAATATCCACTTTCAGATCCGAGTATTGCGCGTTCAGTTTTTTTGCTGCAATCTCTGCTTTTTTGAGGCCTGTATCACTTTCTCCAAACAGAATTTGACGGTTAAGATTGCTTTCAGAAACGAGGTCTCCATCAATAATGCCGATTCTACCCACACCTGCGGCAGCTAAATACTGCAAAGCAGGACAACCCAATCCGCCTGCACCCACCACCAGCACACTGGAAGACTGCAGTTTCTGTTGAGCTTTCTGCCCAAACCCTTTCAAAACTATTTGTCTATCAAAACGGCTCATCCTCCTGAAAATGGTGGTAATAATGCTACTTCTTTGGTATTGGCCAAATCCATGTTTCCGTGGATATGTTTTTGGTCTACTGCCACAGTGAATTTCAAATCTTTTATAGCCGGATAGGTCTCTTTCAACTGTTTTAACAATTGCTCCACATCGGAAACGTTTTTCACTGCAGTTTCAACGGTCTCCATCTTTTCAGCCACTATCCCGAAAGCCTTTATATTAATATTATTCATTTGAGTAATTTCGCTATTTTCTCTAACTCTTCCTTGGTATTTATATTGGCAAACGCCAATATATTCTGCGTCTTAAGTTTATCCAAATTTACCACTTTTGAATGGCTGTTTGCAATCAAATCCAGCATTTTAAGCTTGTCATTTTTGATATTACTTTCAACTTTAGTCCTGAGAAATTTGTGATATAAAGCCAGGAGAGGGTTGATCCTGCCATCAATTTCCGCCACAATAACTTCATGACCACCTGCTTGGTCCATCAGCATATAATATGCTTCTACAGGGACAAAAGGCATATCACAACTTTGTAGCAGCACATAATCTGCACTGCTATTTAGAAAAACGGTATGCAAACCACCCATAGGTCCTTTATCCCGAATTGTATCAGGGATTACCTTCTCCACGAATTTTTCATAACGGGAATCATGGGCAATAATCGTAATCGGAATATCCAAAAGCCTCAGTGTTTCCAGTGTATAATGTAAGATCGATTTTCCAGCAAGAGAAGCCAGTCCTTTATCCTCACCCATTCTGCTGCTTTTTCCACCTGCAAGCAGAAAAATCTCAATTTCGGGCTGAATAGTCATGAGAGAATTAATTTAATTGAAGCAAAGGTCAAGACACTAATAAGCAATCCTCGGATGACCAAAAGATTAAATCGTTGCGCACCGAAATAGGCACCTAAAGCCCCTGCAATAATGGTAATCGGCATTAAAGTCCATAATTCAGAGCTGATATCAGTTTGGAAACCATTTGCACCAATAAAACCTGCAATGGAATTGATAAAGATAAACAGGGCAGAAATAGCTGCAGTTTCTTTGATATTTGTCCAGCCTAGCAGCAGTAAAACAGGCGATAATATTATTCCACCCCCTATACCTATAAGACCGGAAAAGAACCCAATGGTCAAGCCTAAAATTGCGGGCAAATAAGCATTTCTCTCTACTATAGGATTTGTGTTTTGAGGGAATACATTTAAAAATCTAAAAATCGGAAATATCAGAATTACTCCCAGCAGATTTTTGTATAGAGATGATTCGATTAAAATGGTACCACCTAAAAAGGCTGCCGGAACTGAAAAAAGCAGTAATTGAACAGCTAATCTGGTGGGTACTTTAACTGTTTTTCTGAACTGGTAAAAAGCTAAGAATGATACAGCTATATTCATCAACAAGGCTGTAGGCCTGATCTGCTCGGGAGCTAGCCCCAATAACGCTAAAATCATTAGATAACTACTTGCTCCTCCATGCCCCACGGAAGCATACAGAAATGCTATGATAGGCAAGGCAATGTAAAGTAATAACCATAGATTTTCCGTGATCATAATTTCTAAAGATTATATACCGATACTTTATATTTTTCCGGAAAATAGTCAAGCTCTTCTTCGAGTTCTACCAAACAGTTGGCCTCTGCAAAGGGCAAGAGATTAAAAGATTGTTGTCCTTCCAATATTGATACTTTCTTCCCGTCATGAAAGGCTTTTTTGAAGAAAGTGAAGCCTTGCTTCTTTTTAACTTCTGCTGTCAAGGGCAGGATCAAATCTGGTTGCCAAACATTTTCATAGCCCATCCAAAATCTGATGCAGGGATGCACATACTGGTAAAAGCAACTCAGGACTGAAGCTGGATTTCCCGGCAATGCAAACACTCTTTTGTTGGCTTTTTTACCGGAATACATGGGTTTGCCAGGACGTTGCTTAATTTTATAGAACAGTTCTTCAACTCCAGCATCTTCTAAACAAACCTTTACAAAATCGTAATCACCAACAGAAATACCACCACTTAAAATTATGATATCATACTTTTTTAAAGATTCATCAATGCTTTGCTGCAATGCTTGCTGATCATCTTCGGCTCTTAGTGCCACAATGTTTTCAATTCCTACCTGCCTCAGGCTCGCTTCAAGCAATGGCCCGTTACTATTATAAATTTCTCCTTCGGCCAAAGGTTCACCAACTTCTTTCAGTTCATTGCCTGTAACTATAAAAGCCACCTCTGGTGGGCTAAAGATATTCACCTCCTTTATGCCCACAGAAGCTATTAAAGCAATTGCTCCCGGGGTCACTTTACTTCCTTTTGAAAGAATTTTTGTACCTTTTTTGCATTGAGATCCTTTCAAACGAACATTTGCACCTTTTTCAATACTGTTTTGCAGATAATGTACACTATTATTTTCAGCATCTTTTTCTATTAATTCCTGAGGAATAACGGTATCAGCTCCTGCCGGCATTTTAGCACCCGTGAAAATACGAGCAGCCTCATTCGCTGCTATTTTAGGCGTTTGTATATCTCCAGCCTGAATTGTAGAAATGACCTTCCAGCTATTTTGAGTCCCATCAAAACTCATGGCATATCCATCCATGGCTGAATTATTGAATGAAGGAACATCTATAAGAGAATAAAGGTCTTCCGCTAAAATATAATTCAGGCTTTTCAGTAAAGAAACAGTCTTTTTCCGCCCCCTGATGGCACTTTTATCTAGCTTCTTCTTAGCTTCGTTAACTGATATCATATTTCTTTGGAACTAAATTTAATGCCGAGTCTTACTACTTATGAATATTCAGTAATTTATTTTTTTAATCTTTCGATTTGACAGAATACTATGAGTACAGCTTATTACAATTCGTTACAAGCAGGGTAAATCATCCGCCAATATTGATCATACTCCTGTTTTCTAAATCAGCAGCATCTGCTTCTTTATAAGTATTTTTAAATTGACCACCCATTACGGCATGCTTTCGGCTAACGGATTTTTCAATTAAAGGCTCTAGTGCTTCATCATTCCTAAGCGCACCTAAAAGGTCTGTTTCTTCTTTACCAAATAAGCAATTCTTCATTTTGCCATCAGCGGTGATCCTCATCCTATTGCAGTCGCCACAAAAATGCTCGCTCATGGTGGTGATAAATGCAAAAGTGCCTTCATGTCCAATGGCTTTGTATTTTTTTGCCGTGGCATGTGGTTCATCTTTTAATTTTACAATATCGTACTCTTGCTCCACCCAATTTACCATCGTATCGGCTGTAATTACTTTATTGCTGCTCCAATGATTCCCTTCAAATGGCATGAATTCAATAAATCGGACATGTAAAGGCATGTCTTTGGTCAATTCAATAAAATCTAAAATTTCTTTTTCAATAATTCCTGAAATGGCTACTGCATTAATCTTCACACGCAAGCCTTTTTCAAGCATTAGTAGTATGTTGTTCCAGACTTGCTGAAACTGGTTTCTTTTTGTTACTTTTTGGAAAGTTTCAGGATTTAAAGTGTCCAAACTGATATTGACACTTCTTACGCCTGCAGCAATAAGTTCATCGATATATTTGTGAATTAAAACGGCATTGGTTGTAATGCTTATCTCAACAGGTAAATCACTCAGTATCTTTAAAATCTGTGCAAATTCTTTCCGAACTAATGGCTCTCCACCAGTCAGGCGGATTTTATTTACCCCCATACCCACAAACACTTTGGCAATTTTCTCAATTTCTTCCGTCTGCATCAGATGTTTATTAGGAAGACACTGAATGTCTTCGTCAGGCATACAGTACTGGCATCTGAAATTGCAACTATCAGTAAGAGAAATTCTCAAGTAATCATGAACACGTTGGTGTTTGTCAATTAGCATAAAGCTTTTATTTTTTCTTATTTTTTTCTTCTATCGGATCGGGCAAATAGCGGAGCACCCAAAAAGATGCGATGGCCAAAATACCTGAACCAATAAAAGTAGTTAATGCAAAATTAAAGTTCTCCTGCAATGCATTATTAAGTGCCCCGAACAGAAACCAAATCTGAATACTAACAAACAAGATCAATGTTAAAATGATCCCTGCCATAATATTGTTGGTCTTATTAGGGTGCGCTTCGTTTTGTGATCTTTTATAGTCGCTCATAATCTAAACAGTTTGTTCCTTTTCTGAAGCCTTTACAAATATTTTACCTTCTTTTCTAACCACTGTCAACTGAGGTAATGCCCGTGGCGGTGGTCCCTGAATAACATCTCCGGTATCAGCATTAAAGTATCCTTTATGACAAGGGCATTCAATTTGATTGATGTCAGCTCTATAACGAACAGCGCATGCCAGATGTGTACACTTTTGCTCAAATGAACGCCATTTATTATCCTCCAAATGGATTAAAATATATGGCACCGTTGCGCTTCCTTCAATATTAAACTGAAACATTTCACCCACGGGAACATCGGCTTCATTACACACAAAATGTTCTCCTTTCAGATTCTCTTCTGGAAAAAATAAGGACTTGATTACTATAGCACCGTTTCCTACTGCAAGGGCCCCTGAAAACAAACCCAAATACTTAGCGAATTCTCTTCGACTTACATGGGTTGCTTTCTTTTTTTCAATGGGAAAATCACTCTTCCAATTAGGTGTTTTATCAGATTTATCGTCTTTCATTACTAAAAACTGTTACAATTATTCAACAACAAGTTTGTGAGTGCCTTTAGGCATCATAATATTCACTTTGGTATTCACAGTTTCGTTTCCGAACTGAAAGCTATTTACCGCTACACTATCTGGGCGTTTTTTCGCTATTTCTTCTTTTGTACCATAAAACAAAGCCTGACTTGGACAAACAGTGGCGCACATTGGTTTTTTACCAGCACTTGTTCTGTCGTAGCACATATTACATTTCATCATTAACTCTGCCTTTTCCTCTTTCTTTGGTACACCAAAAGGACAAGCCAAAACACAGTTAGAGCAACCAATGCATCTTGAAGTTTCGGCTGTTTGTACCACGCCAAAATCATCTTTATGTATTGCATCGGCCGGACATACATTAGCGCACGCTGGATCTTCGCAGTGCATGCAAACTTGTACAGTTGTTTGAGGACTTACGGCACGATCCACATAATGAATATGAATCATACTTTCCTGGCCGTTGGTTTCACATTCTGCACAAGCTACTTCGCAGGCATGGCAGCCAATACAGCGTTGCATATCCACAAAAAAGCCCATTTCCTGATCATAATTAGTCTCTACCATAGTTTCTTTATTTTAATTTATAATTGACTTTGATAAGCCGTTTCAGTTAATTTCTCACTTCCTTTTTCGCCTGTTATTTCGAGTTTACAAGAACATACTTTGAATTCCGGAATCTTTGAAACAGGATCCAATGTTCCTATTGTTAATTGATTTGCTGAATGTTTTCCTCCCCAGTGATAAGGAATAAAAACAGTATCTTCTCTTATGGTTTCCACCAAATGAGCCGGAAATTCAGCTTGGCCTCGTCTGGTTGACACTTTCACGAGATCTCTGTCTTTAATATTATATTTTGCTGCCAAAACAGGGTGTATTTCTAGCAAAGGTTCAGGATACTGATCCACTAGTTTTCCAATTCTGCGGGTTTGTGTACCACTTAAATATTGAGAAACCACTCTACCTGTGGTAAGCACTATAGGATATTCTTCATCTGTTATTTCTGAAGGATCTCTATAAGTTACAGGATTAAAGTGGGCTTTGCCATCAGGAGTTTTAAATTTCCTGTCTTCCCATAAACGTGGAGTACCAGGATGGTCTTCCGAAGGACAAGGCCAGAAAATGCCCATATTATCCTCTATTTTTTTATAGGTTATTCCGTAATAATCAGCTGTACCTCCTTTGGATGCAACTCTTAATTCATTGAAGATATCTTCGCTCTTAGCATAATTGAATTTATCTCCAGCTCCTAATCTGTTAGCCAGATCCATAATAATATCGCTGTCTTTTCGTGCTCCTTCCGGTGGAGTGACAGCCTGGTTGATCTTGACCACTCGACCTTCAGCAGTTGTTACAGTACCTTCTTCCTCTTCATGTAGTGAGCCGGCCAAAACAACATCAGCATGTCTGGCTGTTTCGCATAAAAAGAAATCTATGCACACATAATATTCAAGTTTTTCGAGCGCCTCCCTCACATAATTATTATTCGGCAATGAAACTAAAGGATTGAAACAAATCGAAATAAGTCCTTTAATCTCGCCCCTGTGAATAGCGTCAATAATTTCATAAGCAGTAAGTCCTTTACCGGGCATTTCTTTTTCATCAATACCCCAAACATCTGCTATGTATTTTCTATGTTCTGGATTGGTAATATCTCGGTTTCCAGGAAGCTGATCGCACTTATGTCCGTGCTCACGACCTCCTTGTCCATTACCCTGACCGGTTATAGTACCATAGCCACAGTAAGGCTTGCCAATCCTACCAGTAGCCAACACTAAATTAATGCAGGCGGAAACATTCTCTACACCTTTGGACTGGTGCTCAATGCCGCGGGCATGCATTAAATAACTGGTTTTAGCTTTTCCCCATAAGGTGGCAGCCTGCAGTATTTTTTCTTTTGATATACCTGTTGTTTTTTCTGCCCAATCCAAATCGCAATCTTTGACTGCATCAATTGTGTCCTGAAATCCACTGGTGTGATTGTCTATAAACTCATGGTCGAGCCAATCATTATCTACTAATATCTTCAGCATTGCAGCATATAGAGCAGAATCACCACCCGGTTTGATTGGCAAATGTAAATCAGCTGTACGTGCAATAGGTGTCATTCGGGGATCTATAACAATCAATTTTGCACCATTATCACGTGCTTCCCAAATATAATGCGTTAATGTAGGGAAAGTTTCGCTTACGTTTGCTCCGGTAATGATGATGACTTCGGCATGTTTTAAATCTGCCCAGCTATTAGAGGATCTGTCCAGACCAAAAGCTTTTTTATTTCCAGCACCGGCACTCACCATGCAAAGGCGTCCGTTATAATCCAGATTAGCAGTTTTTAAAGCTACCCGGGCAAATTTCCCCATCATATAGCTTTTTTCATTTGTGAGAGATACCCCAGACAGCACAGCAAAAGCATCATTGCCGTAATCTTTTTGTATTCTTTTAATTTCGCTAGTGGTTCTATCCATGGCTTTATCCCAACTTATGGGTTCAAAGCCTTTACCTTCTACACGTTGTAGGGGGCTCAGTAATCTGTCAGGATGGTTGTTTTGCAAGTAGCGCTGTACACCCTTTGGACAAAGGCGACCTTCGTTGAAAGGAAATTCCATCCAGGGCTCAAAACCTGTTACTTTATTGTCTTTCACCTTTAGTTGAATACCGCACTGCATGCCACAGAAGCAGCAATGTGTTTTTACTAATTTATCGGGTTCAAAATTCCCTTTAAACCCATCTTTAGGAGTGTATCCTTTATGGGGGCCGAAGTCGTTAATTATTTTATCTGTAGAAACAGGTAATTTAGCCATGTTTTTCTAATTATAAATTTATAATGATTGATGTTTATCCAAAGAATTTACCACTTTCCTGACGTGCTTTTAAGTGTGCTTTAGCCAGTGCAGACCTTTTGCCTTCCGGACTTAAATCCAAATGGTTGGTTCCATCACTTTTATTAAAATCAAAACCCAATCTTTCAGTTAAAACTTTTAGATCATTTATATGCATTTGAGTAGCAAATTCTTCTTTTGTATGAGCACATGTAGCCATTCCTCTTCGTTTACCTTCCTCTCGGTACAAATTGGCTCCCAATTGACCCAATCTTTGAAAAATATGGAAAAACTTGCCGAAAGGAAGCCACACCAGCCATAGAATAACCACCACGGCATGAGTAACCGCCATAAATTGATAGGTTTTACCTTGTAAGAAGGTGTAATCGTAAGAAATGCCGAGCCCAGTAACAGATATGGCTATTAATAGAATCAAGGGCAAAAGATCGTCTGTGAAGCTTTGGGTGGCAATCATTCCCCCATTGGTCATCCTTCTTTTCATCATCATTACTGCTCCTATTATTACAAATATTGAGCACCACACAAGACCATGAAAGGCCACAAAAGCCTGTACTGAGCCTAAAGCAAAAGTGCCGGCCTCAAAGCCAAAGACTTTTGCATAGTAGGTGACATCATCTCCTGGTTTCAACTCAAAGTGAATCCAGCCAAAGGTTAAGGGAATTGTAATCGCAAATGCCAATAAACAACCAGAGGCTAGCAAAAAGTGACCTATCCACCTTGTTCTGCTTCGGTAAGCAATAAATCGCTGAAAAAGAATGTTTCTAAAGAAGAGCTTAACTGAACGAAGGAAGTAAGGAATAAAATCTTTACTAAACAGAAAAGACATGCTTCTTCTCCAGTACAAACGAGTAGGAGGTCTCTGTAGCCAGACAGAATATCTGTATGCAATCCCAAAAACCGCAAAAATAGTTCCTAGCAAATAAGACACCAAGGCTGGGTCAAAATTCTGAAGATCTCTCGAACCAATTAAAACAAAAGCCACTACAGCAATGACTGCAATTGAAGCTTTGATAAGGGCAAGTCTGTTTAAGGTTTTGAAAAGTTTAAGCATAGCGTCAATTTAATAAATTAATGGGTGGTTTTAAATTTTGGAAATCTTTCATTGATAAATTTATAATGATTTTAAATAGCTATCATTGTAAGGTTAATATTTATCAAATATTTCAAGATTCAGGTGCAATCATGATTTTCTCTCCTGATTATGCATGAGTTGAGGCTCATCATGGTTCCTGTACAGATAATATAAACTAAGCCCCGTCATTAAAAAGCCCCCCAATAAGTTTCCAAGGGTTGCTGGAATTTGATTCCACAGCCACCAATCTGAAATGCTGATGGGTGCCTTGAATAAAATTGCAGTAGGCAAAACGAACATATTGACTACGCAGTGCTCAAGTCCCAGCGTAAAAAACGTGAATATTGGCAACCATATCGCTATAATTTTACCAATTGTAGAAGATGACACAAATGCCATTACAACACCCATTGTTACCATCCAATTACACAAAAAGGCTTTTACAAATGCAATGAACCAACCTGTCGTGCCTAGTTTCTTATAAACCAACGATTTTTGAGTAGCAACTTCTATGGTTTTACCGATCAGTGGATGTTCAAAATTGGTACCTCCTTTGGTGAGGTAGAAATAAAATAAGAAAGCAAAAAATAAACTACCTATTAAATTACCTGCAAAAGCATATCCCCAGTTTCGAACTAACTGACTACCATAGATTTTCTTCTTAAGTAAGCTCATGGGCAGGGTGGCAAAATTGCCTGTCACCAACTCAAAGCCTAAGAGCGTAATAATAACGAAACCGACAGGAAAAGCTAAAGCACCAGCATAGCCTTTTCCTGTTTCTATGTTGATTGTAAAGGCAAGGATTGTAGAAATAACTAAAAGAGCTCCCGACAATATGCCTTTTAGCAGTATCTCTCTCTTTTTTAAATTAGATTTGCTTACACCTAATTCGATCAGTTGGCGGATGACTTCATTGGGTTTTACATTATCCATTTGTAGATGTTTTTTGCGATTAGAAAAATTTATTATGCTTTTAAATACTGTAAGTTTTATGATTCAGCTTAGTCTTTCATGAAATTCATAGTTAGAATCCTTTATTTATTGTTTACTAGTTTTAAATATTCTTGCTAGAAAACCTATCATTACTGCAACCCAAGCGAAAATCGCGATATAAATAAAATATTCAGGTATTACTTTTAAGAATGACAATCCTGTTGCTTCGCTTAATCTGAAAGTACAGACCGTGTACATACCCAGGGGGAAGACCATGCCCCAATAAGTTAGATTATAACCTTTTGAAGTAACTGGGGTAGGAACCTTCATCTTTAGATGTCGCCATGCGCCTAATATTAATAGTAAAGGAATCCACCAGGTTCCTCCTGCCCAATAGAAAAGAGTGAATCCTTTTATGAAAGGCAATATTTCAGTTAAAAAGGGCATTTTATCTGCCGTAAGTATAAGCATACTGCCTGCCAATGTAGTAATAGCGGTAGCCCCCATATTAATCCAGTACGGAGCTCCTAATTCTCCTGCTTTAAGTTGAAAAAATGACAGTCGATATACAATCAAGGACATAAAATACAAATAGAGCAGTGCACCAGAGAAAAACAGGCAAAGAGAAATGAATAAAATAATTTCCTGATTAAAGCCAAAAGAACCTGATACCGCAGTAAATAATATAGAGATAGCTTGAGTAGCCACAATTATAATAAGCCAGGTGCCATTAAGACCTACCTCTACTCGTTCTTTTTTTTCATTTACCGTCAAATAATAAAAAAATCCATAAGTGATAAATAGCCAGGCTATAATAGAAATTACCAAGAGGATTAAAACAAAGAAATTTACAGAATACAACAATAAGATTTGATTTGCTATTATAGCAGTACCTGCAATGAAAGTAAAAAAACCTGGTCCTTTTTGGTAAGACCGTAAATCTGCTAGCAATAAGCTATTGTATAAAAGCAGTCGTAAAACAAATCCAAAGAAAAGAAAAATATAAAAGACAGCATTTAGCCAGAAAAGAATCTTTGCCAATAGAGTAAAGCCTAATAGTAAAGAGGCAATTGACATTATGCCTGTTGCCATTACTAAAGCAAAATAAGATGGCAACTGGTTTTTTATTGAATCATTTATTTTCGCAATCATATCATTGAATTATTATTGCTAAGGTATATATTCAATAATAAGTAAAACATGATAAAAGTCATGCTTTCTACTGATAAATCTTTAATAGGAAATTGAAAGCTCATAGGACTCGAAAAATCAAATAATTTTTCGAACTGCGTTCATTTTCTTTTCATCATTTTCTTAACTATTCAATCAAATTTAATGTTGTGGGGGCATTTTTTTATTTGTTACTTGCTTTCTTCTCAGATTAAAAGAATTCAATGAATGAAAAAATAAAGAAAAAATATGGTTTAGTCGGATCTCCTAGTTTAGGTTTATGGACTTCAACTTTGGGTCTTTTTGCCGGATTAACAACCATAGTATTATATGGAGTAGCCGGTGCAGAATTTAAAAAATCTCTTGGGCTCTCCGGTGCAATGCTTGGAGTATTATTATCTTCCCCACATCTAAGCAAAGCTATTTTGAGAATACCTTTTGGCGCATGGGTTGATGAAGTTGGTGGTAAAAAACCTTTTTTAATTCTTCTAGGATGTAGCATACTTGGGTTAACGGGAATTACGACAGTACTATACCTTTATTATCCTTCTGAATTTGATTCACGTCTTTTTCCGTTATTACTTTTTTTCGGAGTGTTAGGCGGTGCTGGAGGAGCTACCTTTACAGTGGGTGCGCCTAAAACATCTTACTGGTTTCCTAAAAAGCGCCAGGGATATGCGTTGGGAGTTTATGCGGGGTTAGGAAATATTGGTCCTGGGGTTATCAACTATATAATTCCTGTATTGATCGGGGTAATTGGTTTAACTGCGGCCTACTTTAGTTGGTTGCTTTTTTTAGTTTTTGCTACGCTCTTGTATGCTTATTTTGCAATGGATGCTTATTATTTTCAATTGATAAATAATGGCGAAACAGATGAAAACGCAAAAAGCATAGGAAATGACTTAGGTCAGGATGTCTTTCCTTCGGGAAGTACTCGTGATTCACTCAAAAAATCTGCGAACAACTATCGCACATGGATATTAGTATTTCTCTATACCATTTCTTTCGGGGGTGGATTTACAGCACTTACGGCTTGGTTTCCAACTTATTGGATTTTATTTCATGGAATGGAAATTGTGGGTGCTGGTCTAGTAGCTGCGATATTCACCGTTTATGGCTCTCTTATACGAGTCCCAGGAGGTAAATTCACTGATAAATTTGGTGGGGAGATCGTAGCTGCATTTAGTTTTGGTATTATGGCTTTAGGTGCATTGATATTGACGCTATCTACATCTTTCCTCTTTTCATTTATTGGAATGATGATTATTGGTACAGGAATGGGTATTGCCAATGCGGCTGTTTTTGGCTTAGTACCAAAATATGTTCCTGAAGCTGTCGGTGGAGCTTCTGGTTGGATTGGAGGAATTGGCGGTGCGGGAACGCTAATAATTATACCCCTTTTAGGTCTATTTGTGGATTCCTATGGTCAAATTGGGTATGCTAGAGGATTCATAGTTTTCATAATTTTAAGCATTGTTTGTGTGATAATTTCACTTGCGTTAAAAGCGCATAACAAAAAAATGAACTTCTAGACCGAATAAAATTGGGGGTTTGATAGTTTTTTCAAACTGTAAAAAACAATTAAAAAATAAATTGTTAAAATCTAGCTTTATTACCTGAAAGTAAGAATTTATAAATTTCTAAGCATAAAATTTTAGGCCTTTGATTGTTCCTTCAATGCAGTCCATTTTCCAAGACTTATGACTTAAAAGCTTTTGCTTTAATTTCAAGTTGCCACTATTAATCAATAATTCAGTTAGGGTAATTTGTAAAACAATTTATAATGAATACAGTCTGTACATAAAATTTTGCAATTAATTTGTCATAACGGATTACAGCTTTGTAGTCTTAGATAAATATCACATGCTTTCAGATGAACAAATCATTCAGAAAATTTTGTCTGGAGAAAGAAAGCTTTTCGAAGTTTTAATGAGAAGATATAATCAGCAATTATTCCGTATCCAACGAGCTTACATAAAAGAAGAGGAAAATTTAAGAGAGGTATTACAAACCACTTACATAAAAGTCTATACCAAATACATACCTTTAAGAAAAAGTCATGCTTCTCTACATGGCTGGTAAGAATAGCTATCAATGAGGCACTGCTATATCTAAAAAGAAACAGAAAATATACTTCTGTTTTTGGAAGTATGGAATATTCAATAGCAAATAACCATCAGACTAAAAGTCCTGAAGATGCATTGATATATGATGAAACAAAAAAAAATGGAGCTAGAAAATGCCGTAGACCTTTTACCTGTGGAATACAGAACAGTGTTTATCATGAGGGCTGTCGAGAATTTGAGCACCAAAGAAGTTTCTGAATATTTAGGGATTTCGGAATCTAGTGTTAAAATTAGACTGAAACGAGCCAAACAGAAACTTAAAAATTATTTGATGAGTGAAAAAGAATATTCTTCGGTCTATATTTTCTTGAGGGGAAGATGTGATAAGATTGTAATTTCAGTTATGACTTCAATTACAAATATCAAGATTATTAAAGCAAATAAATCAGCAGCATTCATTACTTTTGATATCCCTTCAAACATCTTTTCATTAAGATTCTGGTAATTGTAAATATTTTAGGACTAAATTATCTTATTATAATTCCAAGTATTATCTTTAGTTGTATTCCAAATTATGGTTATGAGAAAGGTTATATAGAGTTAAATTTAGATCCTAATTTAAAAAAGGTGTTGAGAAAAACAGTTTAAGATAGAGACAATACATATTTTGAATGGATTATTTACAAACAGCAGAGATTTAATTACCCTATCATAATTCAAATTTAGATATTTGTAAGTGACCTGATGCTTTTGCCGAGTTTAAGGCAGACAAAATCAGCAATTTGTTTTGCAAGCTATGCGTACGAGAATGAAAATTCCGTAAATTATTTTCACAATCTTAAATATATATTATGTTTTCAAAAACTTGCAAATATGCTATAAAGGGCACAATTTACATTGCCAGTAAAAGTAAAGAAGGCACTTATGTTGGCTTAAAAGATGTTGCTAATAATATTGACTCACCCGAAGCATTTACTGCTAAAATTCTACAAAAATTAGTAAAGGATAATTTAGTTTCCTCGATTAAAGGGCGAAACGGAGGATTTAGCCTTAGCAATGAACAGAAAGAAAAAGTTTATTTAATAGATGTAGTGCGTTGCATTGACGGCCCTCAAACTTATGAAGGTTGTGGATTGGGTTTAAGCCAGTGCTCGGAAGAAAAACCCTGCCCAATACATTTTGAATTTAAAGAGGTAAGAACAAAACTAAAGCACATGTTGGAAAACACTAATATGGTGATTTTACTGGAAAAACTTGAAAGAGGTGAGACTTTTCTAAGGTTATAACTTATTCCCAAAAAACATCCTTGGTATTTTCTTTAAATTCACCTGAAGCATGGTGGAGTTCAATGGCTTTTAATTCACCTTCAGAGGCAACAAGCTGAACTTTCTGGAAAAGCACTCGCTCCTCAAAGCGGATATGTTTTTCCAATTCTTCTTCGATTAAGCTTAATGATTTTAATGGTTCTTCTTTGTTTTCGAAAAGGCGTTTAAGTCTTCTATGTTCTGATAAAGCTTGTTTCACCAACTCATCATCATTACCCAGAACAGGGAAAATATATTTTTCTTCCAACTCAAAATGGGGCAAAACATGCTTTTGATAAAACCAATCAGTATATTTTTTTACTCGATCTACAGAAATATCATTTTTAAATGCAGTCCTGATTTTCCAGCATAGCAACAAGGAATGATGATGGTCCCTACTCACTGGTTTCATCTCTTCTTTTCTTTTGATTGGTGTTCTCTTTTCCATACTATTGAATCGGTTTTTCGTTGGAATTTCTATAATACTGAATTTTATAATTAAACATTTCGGCCATTTTACCAGCTCGCCATTTTGCTTCATCGGCTACTTCACCCGAAAACAGTTCATCTACAGTTTCTGTAAAAAGCATAATCCATCGTTTGAAATGCTCTGAATCTACAGGCATATTTGCATGTGGAGCGAATGGGCTGCCATAATAGGTGTGTTCTTCTAATAAAACGGTTTGCCAAAATCGATACATTTTCTCCAAGTGTTGGGGCCATTGATCTTTAATTCTTTCGTTAAATATATCTTTAAGTATATCATCTTGCCTTACTTTTCCATAAAAAGTATCGACCAGCAATTTGATGTCTTCTATATTTTCAATTTTTCTTGAAGTTTCCATTAAAAAAATGAGTTATATAGATCTGAATCCCAATACATAATCAGATAAAATAAGGCAAAACCAATAAATCCTATAAGAATTGCCCAAACCCAGGCTGGAATGGCCTTAGGTGTTTCAGAGCCCTTTATCACAAACTCATCATTGGTTTCACTTCCATAGGCATTTATGGTGATGGAAGTGGTACTATCGATAATTTCATTGTTTTTAAGACCAATTACAGATATTTCTGGTCCGTTTTTTACCACAAATGGGATTTCCTTTATCCCCTCTACACCACTAGATGATTTGGCAACAATTCTAAGTTTGTGCTTACCATCGGTTATTTTTGTAGTATCTAAATCAAATTTTACTGGAGGTTTGAAAGAACCAAAAGGTTCTTTTTCTTCGTCCAGATAAACTTTTACTATTCTTTTATCTTCCATCTGAATTAAGGTTATCGATTACAATATTTTTAATATGCGATTTTGAATTTTCTTTAGGTTTGATTAAGTATTTCAAGCTGTAAACCAAAGTAAATCCAACAATTATAACAGCACCCCAGGTAATAATGTAATCCCAAATGGCTGTAGGCCCTTCTCCGTGTGTAATATTTTCTAAGCCTGCAGGCTGATTTTCTGCGCAAACATCACAAGCCAATGCAGTGCTAGTTTTTAAGAATAAAATAAAAACTATTGCCAATAATTTGGTCAGTCCTGTTTTCATTTTCATAGTTCTTTGTTTTTTGCTTCTTCCATCACCATTTCTCTTATCTTCTTCACTTCTTCTTCAGATACTCTAGCAGCACTATTGCCCCATGCGTTTCTTTCGTGGCTGGCAATTGCCGCAATCTCTGCATCTGAAAGTTGAGTAGCAAAACCAGGCATTTGACCATAATCGCTTCTGGCATCATATCCCTGTAAAATAATTTTAATTAGTAATTCCGGATTGTCTTTAGTGACTATTGCACTTCCTTTTAGCGGAGGAAAAGCACCTTTTAGGCCTTCTCCATTCTCTTGGTGACATGCAGAGCAAACCTGGCTATATAATAGCTTACCATCTAATCCCTTATCTTCATCTGAATTTGAAGATGAGGATGAAGATTGACTATCTTGTTTTTTAGCGGGTATAAAATCTTTAGCAGATGGTAATTCGGTTTGTTTTAATGATTGCATGTAGGCAATCAGGTTCTTTACTTTTTCAGTAGGAACAACCACCTTCCCTTTTTCTTTTAAAAATTCAGATGGTATATCTACAATCGTTTCGTCATCCTGAACCTCATCTTCATTTTTGTGTTCAAACAAATAACTATAAGCGGGCATAATGGATTCTTTTACAACAATACGAGGATTGTAAAAGTGCAGTAGATGCCAACTTGCACCTGGCTGCCTGTTCCCAATATTTGTCAAATCTGGCCCGGTTCGTTCACTTCCTAAAAGAGAGGGCGATTGTTGCCATGTATTCATTCTTTGTTTGCTGTAGTAATAATCAGAGGGCATGGATGGCCGAGAACCCCAAACATTATCCATTTCAATATTCCTTACTTGTTGTGTGTGACAAGCTACACAGCCTTCAGAAATATATACTTGTAGCCCCTTAATTGCTTCTTCACTTAATTCCTCTTGTTGGGGGAGTGGTTCCACATCTTGCATTTGATAAGAAGGTACTATCGCAATGATTGTACTTAGAAATACAAACACTAATAGTGCTGTTATTACCAATTTCCTATGATCTTTATGAAAATTAAACATATTAAGTCTAGTTTATCCTTTTAAGTTTATAACTCTACTATTACTTCTGGCCATTATATAGAAGTTGTAGGCAAATATGATATGTGACAGAAACATTAGCGTACCTCCAATTGCCCTCCAAACCCAATAAGGTTTCATCAGAATTACAGATTGAATAAATGATTCTCCCTCAATCCAACTTAAGCCTTTTAACGTACCACCAGCCATCAAAGAAATCATGTAAGCAAATAAACCTATGAAGGCAAACCAAAAATGAGCACCCACCAATATCTGAGGCGGTTCATTGCCTGTGACTTTCGGAACTATGGCATAAATTGATGCCCAGAGGAAAAAAGCAATAATGCCGTACATGGTCATGTGCGAGTGGGCCACATTAAAATCAGTGAAATGCCAAACAAAATTAGTAAACCTAAATGCCTGAAAACTACCCTGAGTAGAGCCTACAAAATAGAACACCACGCCTACTAAGAAAAAAGGAAGTACATAACTTTTTGAGATCTGCGCCCAAGAACCTTTCATGGTAAGAAGGAAATTGGTAGTACCTGCCAAAACAGGAATGAACATACCCGCACTGAAGACTATGGCAACTGTTTGTAGCCACCATGGTAAAGGGCTAAAGACAAAATGGTGAGTACCGATTAAGGTATAAAATAGCATTTGAGTCCAAAAAGCAAGAACACCTAGAGAATAAGAATAAATCGGTTTGTTTAATGCCGCAGGGAGATAATAATAGACCAAGCCTAAGGTGAAAGTCATAAACCACATTCCTACACCTTGATGCATATAATATCCTTGAGTCACTGTTTCCCCCAAACCATCTTGATAGAAAGGTAAATACCCAATAATAGCCAAGACTATTGTCCAAATTAGTGAAGCCAAAATAAACCAATTGGATATATAAATTTCTGATATTTTTCTATTGGCTACTGTTTTATAAAAATTGAAAAAAGTGATCACTAAACCAATTGCAAACAACAACATAACTGGCCATACATATTCTCGGTATTCTCCGCCACCATTGTTTATGCCTGTCATTAATAATATGTTACCAATAATTACACATAAATTGATGAGTATAAAAGCTGCATAAGCGAGATTAATACTGTGTATTTTGGTATTTGATGTCCTAGCAATTACGAAGTATCCTAGACCAATCATGGTAAGAGATGTCCAACCCCAAAATACGGTGTTGGTGTGAACTGGACGTAGTCTCCCAAATGATAACCAAGCCACTGATTCCATATCTGGCCAAATAAATTTCATGCCCAGATATTGCCCGATCATTGTACCAAAAATCAACCAGAAAATCCCAGCTCCTAAATAGTACAACATCACTTTTTTCAGCTCATTTGGAGTCTCTAAACTTAATGTGGTCTTTTTCTTTTCTTCAAAAAATAGATTTTCGGGATCATCATAAATCCTTTTGATTAAAGCACGCTTATCGGAAACACTCATTTCAGATCCCAATTCATCTCCCTTTAAAATATTTCGGATTGCTGATTTACGTTCATGAAGTATTTTATCTATCTCCGGCTCGTCTAAATTTTTTAACTCTTTTAAAATTCGCTTTCGCTCAATTGCCTTATCCTTCTTTTTAAATCGATTTACAAATCCATTAACTCTACTGATAAGAATAATAATGGCTAAAATCAATACTACGATAATTAAAAATATAGTCCCTATAATGCCAGGGCTAAAATACCAGTCCTCTGTACTGACCGATTCTTGCTGAGCTAACATTAGCAAGGGTGAGAAAAACAAACTTAAAAACAGCAATATACTTTTCTTCATTATATTAAATTTTATATTTAAGACATACTTATCGTAAATAGATTTAAATTTTTTTACCGCATCAAAAATGTTAATTTTTCATGCAATCCTTCAGTTAATTCTTTCAATGTGGTGCTGGACAACATATAATCAATTTCCGCTCTGACTTTGGCAAACTTGTGATGAACTGGGCATGAATGACTTGCTGAACATTCTTTTAGGCCCAATCCACAACCCTTATAAATTTTATCACCATCTATCACTTCGACAATATCTTTAAGAAAGATTTTATCTAAACGGTGAGGTTCAATATAGAAGCCACCTTTAGGACCAGTTATAGAAGATACAATCTTATTTCTAACCAACAGCCCTAAAATTTTTGCAGTAAATGCCACCGGAGAATCAATTTTTTCAGCAATATCTCCAATCTTAACACGATCAGTCTTTTTAGATTGTGTCGCTATGAAAATTACTGCCCTGATACCGTATTCACAAGATTTAGAAAACATTGACCTATTGCATTTGAGGCAAAGGTAAACCATAAATTTAATTTAAGACAATTTTATCGTTAATTAATTTTGTTTTTTTATGACATAAATCATAAAATTTAAAATCAGGAAATATATTATAGATATAAGTTGCAGTAATATGCTTAGAAACAAAGACTATAAACCATTAGGTGGGGTTTTTCTTATTTCTCTTAGTATTCCAAAAATAAGTGGCAGCCATGCTCAAAAACATCAGCATTATAATCCAGCCATTCACTATTCCAAATAGCTTACGTAATTCAAAATTCTCAATAAATGCAAACCAAAGTCTTCCAATCAATGAAAGTTGAAACAGCGCCCAAGGAATGTAAAGCATAGGATGATATATTAATCTCTTGACTTTTACTACTGCTGGAAAAATGATTGGTGCGTGCGCACAGATCATGGAGAAAGCAAATCCCAAAAAGAAACTGTGCACCCATAAATCATAATAGAGCGCGTGATTTTCCATAAAAACCATGATGAGAGCATGGACTAATAACCAAACAAACGCAACAATTAGACCTAATCCAATGTATTGATATTCCCCCTTTTTCTTAATGGACTTTCTTGCCATATCGAAGCGTAAAAGCCAAAACGCAATGCATGCAATCAATATTCCTGTGATGCGACTTCCACCAAAATGAAAGGGGATAAAGAAACTTGCAAATACACCTAAAATCAGGACATATAGTAAAATAATAAAGATCTTTTTGACAGGTAAAAACCTGCTCAGCTCTAGCCTTTCGCCAACTATAGTGAAAAGCAAAAATGCTATCCACCATGGCACTACCATTGGGATAAAATCTGATTTCAGTAATAAAGCATTACCTACAGCCCAGCAAAAAGCTCCTAATGTTATCACATAATGTGAAGCTTCTTTCACTCTCATACTTTGGATATACATCAGAAAAGTTAAGCCTGCGGAGGATAGCACTAAACTGATAATGGTTATTTGAGTGAAGCCCAACAGGTTTAAAGGCAAAGCTAAAATTGCCAGAATTGGTATTAAAAACCAGCCTTTGTTTTTCATCACAACAGCTCGTTCCATGCTAATTAATGCACCCATAAAACTTCCAGTCATGATGATTCCGTGATGAAAAGCTGCTTCAGGAATATTAAATTGTGCCCAACCTAAGCGCAACCAACCGCCAATGATGCCCACTATCAAAGAAAGCATCACAAAAGGCAATAACCAGACGTGCTTAGGCATTTACAAATCCTTTTTATTGTAGGCTTTTAGTGATAATCCTAACGGAACCATAGTCCATACAAACATGAGCAATAATATTATGCTTATCCCCCAATTTTCAGTGAATACTTTTTGGAAGATCGCACCGCTATAGCCCATTAATGCTGAAGCTTCAGTTTGCATCAAAACCAATATACGCATCAAGTCTACTGGATTTAGAAAACTGATATATAAAACAAACTTCTCAATTGGGTAGTCACTGAAATTATACATTAACAACAGAATAATTCCATCGAAAAGGAGGACAAAATATACCCAAATCAAAAGCGAAAAACCCATTCCTTTTGATTTATCTTTCGTCCAAACGGCTACTCCTAAAGCTATGGCTATAAATATGAAATTGAGAAAAGATGTCCCGACTATCATCAAAATGGAAGCTTTTCCAGGACTCATAAATAAAAGCGGCAGCCCTGCACCCAATAAGTAAATTAGGGTAAATACTAGTACCAAACTTAAATACAAAGCTATAAAAAGTGTATTTCTTTTGATGGGTTGTGCGTGCAATAGCATCATAAATTCATACATATAATAGAAATATATAGTAGCAAAAATCAAGCACAGCATTGGAGTTACCAATAAGCTTACATTCAAGATTCCAGTTAAAGCTTTATCTCCCTGACCTTGCAAACTGAAAAGACCGAAACACACTAACCACAGAAAAATCAAGTAAAGAAGCATTACCTTATTTTTCAGCAAATCTATCGTTATAAATTTGGCTATTTTAAACATATTGTTTTTCACTATTTAAAATGCTTGCAATAATTTTATTTAATCTGCTTTCGGATGTTTCCTCTTTTAAGACACTCATTTGCTTATCGAAATACAAGCTTCCGTCCATTAGATAAACCACCCTGTCGGCTATATCATCCAAATCATTTAAAATATGTGAGGTGATCAAAACCAACTTGTTTTCCTTCTCTTTGGATTGCTTCAGTTTGTCTTTTAAAATTTCATTCGAAACGGGATCTAATCCTGCGGTGGGTTCATCTAAAATGAGGATTTCAGGTTTGAAAAGAAATGCTAGGGAAGCGCTAACCTTTTGCCTCATTCCCCCAGATAATATTCCGAGCTTCTTTTTCCCCATGCTTTCAATATCAAAAGCTTCATATAAAGAAAGGTCATAATCGGTCACTTCAGATCGTATGCTTTTCATCATATTGAAAAGCTGATGCACTGACATATGCTCTGGAAATCTATTGATTTGGGGCATATAACCTATGTTTGAACGATACGCACTTTGGTTATGGATATTTTCATTTTGCACATGAATCTCTCCTTTTTCAATGGTCACCAAAGCCAAAATACTCTTAATAAGTGTAGTTTTACCCGAACCATTCGGTCCAATTAAAGCCACACATTCTCCTGCATTAAACTGGAGATTGATATCGTTCAAGACTTTATGTTTAGCAAAATGCTTATTCAAATTTTCAATTTTGATCATAATGATTGGGTTTAATCTTCGGTTTTTGATCAATGAGTTGCTCGGGAATAAATTGAGGGAACAGACGCTCTGCCGCATCCAAACTATTCACCAAAAAACTGTGCAATAACATACTGGCAGCTGGAATTTTGTCGGTGACTATTGCAAAGAGATTCACAGGTCGATGCGGTACATCTCCAATTCCATCTTTATTTAAATCGTAGCCGGAATATTGGCTCCAGTAATTTCCTTCAAAATGATTGAGATTTGATTTCGAGTTGGTAAGGACTTCAAAAGTATTGCCCACAAAATCGTTTTGTATAATCTGATTATCCAGACTATTGCCTTTGATATCCATGGCTTTACCATTTTTATGAAAGAGATTATTTTTAATAGAAAGCCTGTTGGCTCCTTCGGCATAAATTCCAACCGTATTTCGGGAGAAGTTATTATTTTCTATGCTTCCATCTGAAATTTCTTTAAGCAATAATCCGTAGCTAGCGCCTCCCCAATTATCTAAAAATTCATTATCGATCATTTCGATATTTTTACTGAACATTACCGCCACTCCCGATCCATTATTCTGGAATCGGTTATTTTCATAAAGGTCATTATTGGAAAACATAAAATGAAGCCCGTAACGCATGTTATTTTTACTGGTATTATTTGCTATGTAACTCTCGTCCACAAATTCAAAATAAATTCCATCTCTGTGGGATGAAACTTCATTATTGCTCACTTGAATTCGTTTTCCTTGCCAGATGTGGATGGCATTTCCAGCAGTGGATTCGTCTTCAGCACCACCGATAATTTTATTCCCATCTACTACACAATTGTTAGATTTCTGTAGATAGATTCCAAAAAATGTATTGATCAATGTGTTTTTGAGGATTTTCACATCTTGCACTCTGTTCAATCGAATGGCTGCTCTATCTTTTATATAACTAACTCCAATATTTTTTAAGGTCATGTTTTGGATGGTCACATGATCGCTCTGAACAATAAATATTTCATCTCCCTCTTGGCTGTCTACTATGGCGCCTTCTTCACCAATGATGGTCAAGGGTTTTTCTATTGAAATCAAGTTTTCATTGTAAACCCCAGCTTTTACCATTATAGTATCATAATCTGAAGCTTGCAGGATTGCTTCTTTTATAGAGTTGTTGGGTTTAACAATAAAAGTTTGTGCTGACAGACTGCTTGAAATAAAAATTAAAAGGAAGAATGAGAGCAGGAAGTAGCGAGTCATTAAAATGGTTTATTTAAATATTTTAATTGAATGATTTTTTCAATTGTTTCCAATCTAAGCTTTCAAATTCTTTGGGTTGCTTAGCAAATGCAGCTAAATTTTTGCCCATTGGGCTTTTGAAGTGTTCATTTTTCACAAAGTGCAATTCTTCCACTTTTTTAAGTTTTAGCGGTTCATCATAAGCTATTGCCATGATATAACTAAACTTTGTTTCACGATTTTCTTTGATGTATGGTATCATACACTCTATAGCATCGAATTTATAGATTCTCCCTTTATCGGTTACCAGTTCAGCACCATATTTAGGATCAGAAATTGTCATTTTGCAATAAACACAATGATCATTTCCAAAATTTATAGGTTCAGGTTCAACAGAACATGCTATTAAAACTGAAATAATAGAAAATGTAAATAAGAGTTTAAGAATTCTCATTAGCTTTTTCTTTTAAACCAATATGCAGCCAATGCAAGTAAAGATGATAATCCTAAAAATCCACTTCCTAAATGAGGGTATGAGGTTACATAGAAATTCAGTAAATCTTTTTCTCCTAAAAGCGGTGGCATGTAAGTCATACCTTCAACTTTTATAGGGGCTTTAGGATCAAGATTGTGACCATAATCATATAACCATAAATAAAAATCATAGATCCCAAGCGCCCCTAAAATAGCTATAATAATAAACCAAGTCAGATAAACCCAAGCTTTATTGATGGCCAATGAAATTAGTCCCAGTGCCATCATGACATAAGCCACCATAGGAAAATATTTCAACTCAGGAATAGAATCAGGCTCAATGTATTGCATCCCGATATAATGATTCAGGATATTAATATTTTGAATGATATTCTTCTCACTACCCGAAATCTTGTTGATCCAGATATGCATTTTCAGTCCACCCGGAAATTGAGCTGCATCTAAGGTGATTTGCCATAAGGGAAATAAGAAAACTGCTCCTAATGATAGCACTCCAATTAGCATAAGTAATTGGGGCAATCTGCTTTTTTGCTTGAGAGACATCTTGATTTAATTAAATAGGTGTAGAAAAACTGCCGGATGATTTCCGGCAGCTATCTTTAATTTATTTACCAATATTGGCATTTTGCTTAGCCTTCTCATAGAAGTCATGAGCAGCTTGTTCATTTTCTCTTAATTTCTCATTTAATCCCCATTTAATTGGAACATCTGAGCCTTTAGGAGAAACTCTAGCATAACCAGACATTTCCTGGTGAAGCGCTGAACAGAAATCTGTACAGTAGAATGCAAATACTCCAGGTTTTTTAGGCTCCCAAAGTAAAGTTCTAGTTTGTCCTGGCATTACTAACAATTCAGCATTCGTAGCTCCTTGAATTGCAAATCCATGTGGCACATCCCAATCTTGTTCTAAATTGGTTAAGTGGAAATATACGTTATCACCCACCTTAAATCCTTCAATATTATCAGGAGCCAAGTGACTTCTGATGGCAGTCATATAAACATGCACCTCATCGCCATCACGCTCTACTCTAGTTTTGCTTTCACCCAATGTAGCATGAGGATGCTTATTTTGCTCAATATCATAGAATTTGACAGAATTAGGTTGAATTTTGTCTGCTGCAATAGCTTGTGCATAATGAGGTTCTCCCTTAGTTGGGAAATCTAGAATCAATTTCATTTTATCACCGCTAATGTCAAATAATTGTGCAGAGTGAGCCAATTCAGGACCTGTTGGCAAATAACGATCTTTAGTGATTTTATTCATTGCTACTAAATATTTTCCATCTGGTTTTTTAGTTTCCCCTCCAGGGATTACCAAGTGACCAGGAGAATAGAAAGTTGGCTGACGATCTAAAATTTCTTTAGATTCCACATCCCATTTTACTACTTCAGATGAAATAAAGAAAGTGGTATAAGCATTTCCTCTACCATCAAATTCTGTGTGCAATGGTCCTAAACCTGGTTTTTTAACAATACCGTCTAGTGCAGCTTCATAGTTGATAATAGGAATACCATCAAAGTCACCATCAAAATTCTTATCTTCTATGGCTTGCATGATTTTGTCAAATGAGTAAACAGACATATCAGCAGAAAGCTTTCCGTTACCAACAATATATTCACCTGTTGGATCAACATCGCAACCATGTGGTGACTTTGGAACCGGAATGAAATAAACCATATCTGGACAATCTTTAGGATCCAATATTTTGGTTAAAGTCTTTTCCTCAGATTCGGCTATGGTAGTTTCCTCATTCATTAAATTATGGAAATAAGAAGTTTGTCTTTCTGTAAACTTACCTTCTTCCATATATTGCTCAGCTTTTTTCCAATTGATAACCGCCATTAAATCTTTATCTTTTTGAGAAGCATTTACCTCCAAAAGACTGTGCTCTTGCTCAGAATTGTAAGTAGTTAAAAAGCTCCATCCGTGAGATTTTCCTTTACCATTTCTAGCTAAGTCATAATTAAAGCCTGGCATTTCAATTTGAAAAGCTAATTCCATATGTCCATGCTCAGGATCAACAGATACATAATTGATTAAACCCTTGAAATTCTTTTTATACGTATCGATTGGCACATCCTTTTGAGGGATAGGAACTGAAAAACGAGTTCCTGAAACTAAGTACTCAGAATTTTCGGTGATGAAAGGTGCACAGTGTAAACCTGCAACATCAGGAATTTCCAAGATTTCAACCGTTTCGAATGTTTTTAAATCCACTCTAGCAATTCTAGGTGTATTATTTCCATTTACAAATAACCATCTGCCGTCAAACTCTCCATCTGTTTGGGAAAGCTCAATATGGTGAGAATCATCCCAAGGCACTTCTCCATAAGAAGTATTGAACATGGCTTTAGTTTCTTCACTGTAGCCATATCCATTTTCAGGATATTTTGAAAAAACAGGAATTTCTTTTAATAATCTTCCTGAAGGTAAGCCATAAGCCGTAATCTGCCCACTGTATCCACCAGACATAAAAGCATAAAATTCATCATACTCACCGGGAGCAACATAAGCTTGCTCCGCTGCGCTACCTCCCAAAACTTGAGAGGTTTCGGAACCATTACCACAGGAAGCCATTAAAAAAATAAGGCTTAATCCTGCAACGTAATTTAAAAAATGCGTTTTCATGTGTATTAATTTTTAGTTTAAAAGTTTAATGGGTATTTAAGTATCAATGCCGTTTAGTTAAGCTTTTTATTAATGCCTCATCCTTAGTCCTTCTCCAAAAAAAGAAGTAGAATTGTCTTAACTACACTGCATTGATTTAAGATTTAATAGCTTCGTCCTTTTTACCTACTTTTTCCATGTCATTCTTTCTAAAGAATTCTAAGATTTTGCGTGCATCATCTGGTTTAATGTTTTGATTTGGCATTCTGGTCATACACTCTTCCAAAAGCTTTTGAGCAGTTGGGTCTTCAGCCAACATGACATCTACATTGGTAATCATGTTCATAATCCATTCTGGCTTTCTACGATTAGTCACGCCTTGAAAACCAGGACCTACAACTTTCTGATCTGTTAATTTATGGCAAGCAGAACATTTCATGTCGTAAATAGCTTCACCTCTTGCTACCCATTCTTCATTTAATGGGTCTGACACTTCCACTTCTGTGAATTCTCCAACCCCCTTACCCATTTTGATGCTTTCAGGGACCTCCTTTTTTTCAGAAGTTTGTTTATCAGTTTCAGACTCGTTACTTGATTGTTCCTTGCTGCCACAAGCATAAATAAAAATACTTGCCAGAATTACTGTCGTTAAAAATTTCAGTGTTTTCATGCTTATTTGATTTTTGTTAAAGTTATTAATTGATTAAGTCAAGAAAAATGACATAAGTCATGTTTTATAGTGATTTTCAAACCATTGATTGTTTTTCATTTTTAAAAAATACAACTAAAAAGGTGAAAGCAGCGATTGGTAAAATACAGCTTGCATAAAATAGCCCTTCATGAAAAAATGGGAATTTTCCCCATTCCTGCCAATAATAAAACCCTTGTAAAAACATAATCAATTCAGTCAACAGAAATCCTAATACTAGTAAGATTACTGCAGATTTTAGAATAGAATTATTTTGATGTTTATGATCAGAAAGATATTCAAGCCATAGATAGGCAGTGAAAAAGCCCAACATATTTAAATGAATAAAGCCTATGATAAATAAGCGGAGTAAAACAGCCATTTCAGCCATTTCAGGAATCACCAATGCAATTTGAAAAAGAGTACGAGTAATAAATACTGTTATCAAGAGCTTTAATAATAGATTTTGAACTTTACTCAAAGAATTCCTTAGAGTCGCCCAGCCCTTTCTAAAAGAATCAAACAAAGCAAGTACGGCCAAGAATTGCAAAATGACAGCTACGGCATTAATATAATAACTGAATTCCCATCTATAACCCCAGTAAAGTACCAGAGCATAACTTAATATATTACCTGCTAAAATTAAGCCGTAAAACCGAATAAAGCTTTTTTGTTTAAGGTACAGAACTTGTCCAAAACGATTAAAAAACAAAGCCAACAAAACAAATAGCAACCAGCCATTAAATTGAAAGTGTAAATAAAACTGAATAGCGATTTGATAAATGACATTTGCGCCATTTTTAGATGCCATAATGTAGGCCACCACAAAAACGCCTATAGTAGAAATAAATAAAAATAAAATGGCGGTTTTTAATAATAGAGAACTTCTATAATCTTTTCTACTGTGGTCTTTCCAAACTCGTACTGCAAAAATATAGCTTAAAACTATATGCAAAGTGGAAAAGAAAATAGAAACGGCAGCATAGCCTTGAATTGGAAATGCAATTGCCATACCTAATACTGTAAACTGAGTTAACCAAAAAAGCCAGCTATAAACTGACTTACTGGCTTTTTCTTTAGGAAGCAACTTGTCATGAATCACAATAAAAACCCCTAAATATAGCCATCCCAGCAGAGCTACGTGAGAATGCCCGTGCAACATATGTCTGTAGTCTAGCCAATCAATTTCCCATACAAAAGCTCCTCTGAGGAGCAAGCCCATCAGAGAAGCAATCAGAAAATTAACTAAACTAACTATTAACCAAGTTTTTTTCATTATAACCAGCCATACGCTATTTTATCAATTCAAAGCATTAAAACTTTCTTCCACTCTCACAGCTTTCGGAAAGAGTATATTATTTTCTAAATGAATATGTCGGTGTAAATCGTTTTGAAATTCCTCCAACAATGCGAATGTTACTCTATAGGTATTACAAGCATGTTCTGGTGGAGTATAATTATTGGTCAATCTTGCTATTTCTTCAAATCGATCTCCTTCAGCTTCATGTTCATCCATCATCATTTTAATAGGATTTTTGACCGTTCCAAAATGAGGAGCTTCTAAATTGCTGCCATCATTCAAATGCTTTTCTAATTTACGTACATGAGGGAAAAGAATAAATTCTTCTTTTTTCATGTGGGCGGTCAATTCCCCCGCTGACTCAAAAAACATCTGTTTTACCTCATGCAATTCAGGGTTTGAATCACCGTGCACTTTGCAAATTTTGGTCAAATATGGTTTTAATTCCTCTATTGCTTTTTCCACATATCTATGATGTGTTTTTTCAATATAGTCAGCCAAAAGATCCATTGGCCAAGATTTAAAATCAATATCTCCCTTTTCAGGTTTGTCCATTACAGCTTCTGCTAATGCTATTTCCACTTCTCTTTCAGGAATATTTTTAGCTTCACATGCTTCCTGAATTGACCTTCCACCTTTACAGCAGAAATCAATGCCAAATGACTTAAAAACTGAGGCTGATCGGTAATCTTCCGCCACCCATTCTCCTATGGTTTTTTCTTTGTAAACGTTCATAACTATTGTATTTAAATATAAAATTTTGATTTAATTTTTACCAATTCTATGTGTTTTATATTGACACAAATATAAAAGGATATTTTGGTCTTTATATCTTTTATTACGAAATAATTTTAAAAAGGATGATATTTGTTAGTGTTTTCTTTTTTTAAACTATTATTAATTATGGTTAAGCAGAATAGAAAGCATTTCTCGTATTTCAAGATCAATGACATAATTTAGAAATTATTTCATTGATCTCTTTTTAAAGTCCTGTCCGTGTTTTTGATATTGCATCCCTCCTACTACATTAAATAATAAAATTAAAATGAGAAAGGCGAGCTTTTACACAAAGAAGTCATAAGTAAGTAAAAGGAGCTTTTAAAAGCTCCTTTTACTTGTTAAACCGCCTTTACAACCCTCCTCCTACTCTTCCTTAGTATTTGTTTGGTACAAGTGTTCTTTAGCTTAACCTTTTTATTTGATTACATTTATATAATTAAAATCAGCTAAACAGCCTTAGAAGTTAAAGTTTCAATTAATCTTGAAATATCCGACCGTTTTCTTTTGCTCAAAAGTCTAAAGAGTAAATAAGTCAAAACTTAAAGCAAAAGAAAATGAAAAGACTAAATGGAAAAGTAGCAGCAGTATTTGCAGTATCGGGAGCCATAGCTGGAGCAGTGGCCGAATCATTCGCCCAGCATGGAGCTAAAGTTTATGTATCTGCTAAAAGATTGGAGCCAGCTCAAGCATTAGCTGAAAAAATCAATCAAAATGGAGGAAGTGCAGAAGCTCATCTGGTAGATGCCATGAATGAAACTGATATCGAAACTTTCATTCAAAAGATTGTTGCTGATAATGGAAAACTCGATATTGTCTTCAATGGCATTGGCGCCAGACCAAGTGAAAGCGATTATGGCATTCCTGCAACAAAAATACCTTTCGAGCAATTTCTGAAACCTGTACAACTGCATTTAGGCTCACAATTTCTGACTTCCCGTATTGCAGCAAAATTTATGATGCAAAGCCAATCTCAGGGAACCATTCTAATGCTAACTGCCAGTTTATCTCGCCTCAAAATGCCTTTTATGGCTGGTTTGACTGCCTCTTGCACGGCTATTGAAGGCTTAACAAGGTCTTTAGCTGCTGAATTCGGACAGGCAGGAATTAAAGTGATTTGCCTGAACCCAACCGCTATGCCAGAAACCAGAACCATTCAAGAAACTTCCATAGCCAATGCAAAAGCAATGGGCATGAGTATGCAACAATATGCTGAAACACTAAAGGCAAATGGCTCACTTATCGGTAAAGCCCTCACGTTAAAAGACACTGCTGAAACTGCTGCTTTTCTGGTCAGTGATGCAGGAGCTGTACTCAATAGCCACATAGTTGATGTTGATTTTGGAACTATGTCGGTCATTTAATTTCTCATCTTTAATTCTATAACCATGAAAAATATCATCTTAATAGGAAAATGGCTATTTATTTTGCCTTTCATCGCTTTCGGACTCCTACATTTTGGGCCGCTAGAGTTTAGCTTGCCTTACGTACCCATTTGGTTACCCTTCCCTGCTTTTTGGGTGTATTTTGTAGGAGTATGTTTTTTACTTTTTGTAGTCAGTGTCATCCTCAAAAAATACGATAAGCTGGCAACAGTTCTATTGGCTTTATGTCTGTTTTTATTTGTAATTTTAGTACATATACCTTCCGCTGTCAGCGGTGATTTCAAAGCAGTAATAGCCATTTTTCGTGATCTAGCAATGTGTGGAGCTGCCATTATGTATGCTGGAGCTTTTGCTAGAGATAATAGAATAATAGGATAAGATGGAAAATAAAAAGGCCATTGTTCGAAATTTCGGTTCAGCAGAGGAGATTAAAATTGAATCTTCTGTACTTCCCAAGCTTCAACCCAATGAAGTATTGATTAAGATTGAAGCTTCAACCGTATCGGCCACGGATATTTTGATACGTAAAGGCATTTATCCTCTGCTAAAAGAAAAGCCTCCTTTTACCTTAGGATATGATTTTGTGGGACGAATTTTGGAGGTTGGTAACCATGTAAATAAATGGAAAATAGGTGATAGGGTTGCAGATGTATGCATGACGGGCGGAAATGCAGATTATATTATTCGAAAGGAAAACAGTTTGCTAAAAGTAGATGAAGCAATAGCGAGCGAAGAAGCTGCTTGCCTTGTTATGACAGGGATGACCGCCTACCAGATTTTTAAAGCCTTTAATCTAAAATCTGGAGATCTTACACTAATTCATGGTGGCGCAGGTGCCATTGGCTCTACACTTTTGCAATTATGCAAGCTAAATGGGATTAAAACTGTTGCTACAGCTTCAACTAAAAAAATGGATTTTATTCAATCTTTTAATGCTGAAGCTATCGACTATACTAGCTGTAAATATTTTGAAAGCTTGAGTGATAAATCTAAGGATGGATTTGATGCAGCTTTTGATTTTACCAATCAAAAAAGTTTTAATTATTCATTTAAGTTATTAAAAAAAGGAGGTAAACTCATTACCTCTGCAGTCTACTCTTCAGGAAAGAATATCCAGAAAAAGACCTTCCTAAACTTCCTTGGTTTTGGACTTGACTTTGGATTAATGATGATGAAACTAGCTTGGTGGAATGCTTTTCCAAATGGAAAATCCGCCTCCTTTTATGGGGTGCTTGATAGCAAGAAGAATAGTTTCATACAATATCAGGCTGACTTTGATGAACTCCAGCAACTGGTTTTAGAGGTTAAGATTAAGCTAGTTATCCATCATGTTTATCCTTTGAAGAACTTAGCAGATGCACATAAATCGTTGGAAAATGGAAAAGTGAAAGGCTTTCAAGTCATTAAAAATTAAATTTTATGAACGAAGCAGAACAACTTTATACAGAAATTGGGGAGAGCATGGAGGATGTAAAGTCAGGCAATATGTTTGGTTGGAAAAGTTTTACTTACAAAAGAAAACCTTTCTTGTTTTTTGATAAAAATAGTGAGCAAGCCGTGGTTTTTAAAGTGGAAACTGATAAATTAATTAGCACTTTGGATTTAGCAGGTACTGAAATTTTTAATCCGGGCGACAAAGGTAAACCAATGAAAAACTGGGTTGTAGTTCCGATAAAGCATAATTATTTATGGAAAGATTTGGCATTAAGCGCCTATGAAAACATCATTCGAGAAGTAAACCATGGAAAACGATAATACACTAAAGCTCGCTATTAATGGCGATATCAATGCATTTCAGAAACTGTTTGCTGATTTTCAACCCCAGTTAAAATCATATTTATATCGCATTGTAACCGACCGCAACGATGCGGATGATCTGACGCATGACACTTTCGTAAAAGCATTTGATAAGATTTCAACCTTCAAAGGTGACGCTTCGCTGAAAACCTGGGTATTCACGATTGCAACACGATTGGCATACGATCATCAGAAACGTTTAAAACGTTGGCTTCCAGATGCACAGGACAAATCAAAAGCACTGGCACTTAGTGATTCAACAGTTTATGATGCTATCAATCATGTAAGCCACAGCATTGGAAAAGGGGCTTACAATATGAAAGAGCATATCGATTTTTGTTTTACCTGCATCTCTAAAACGCTGCCCATTGAACAGCAAGTAGCACTGATTTTAAAGGATATTTATGATTTTTCAGTAAAGGAAATATGCATGATCTTGGATCTAAGCCTAGGTGTAGTGAAACATCTTTTAATCAATGCCCGCAAAACGATGACCAATATTTTTGAACACCGTTGTGCCCTTATCAATAAAAATGGAGTATGCCATCAATGCAGTGAATTGAATGGACTCCATAATCCAAAACAAAATCAACAAGAAGCCTTGATGAAATTGGAATTGGTGAAGGCTGCTAAAAAATCAAATCGAGCAGAGTTATATAAATTGAGAACCAAGCTAGTAAAAGGTATCGACCCCTTGCATACTCAAGGTGCTGATTTACAAGATGTCATTATGAAATGTACCCGAAAAGCTATTGGAGAAATTCAAACATTGAATTAGATGTAGTATAGAAATTCTTGGGATTTTAAAAGATGATTTGGATGGAGATAAAACAAGGTCAGTTGTTAATGACAAAGCGTTTTAGCCTATTTATTCAGTTTAGCTGCAATGTTCATTTCAGTAATAATTTGAGATATCATTAGTTGGCTGTCAGGTAGTGAGTTTAACCAATCTAATAGCAGTTATAATACAGCAGTAAAAAACTGGATTTTAGTTGTTTTACTCGCACCAGTTGTGGAAGAAATAGGGTTTAGATTATTTTTAAAACCAAATAAGCTAAAGGTATGGGTTTCAATATTTGTCTTCTGCTACTTTATATTTTCAATTGTGACGGTAAGTAATTTTTACTCAGAGCTAAACACCTTAACATTTTATAAATTATTGGCAGCTGTTGGCGTGTCTTCTTTAATTATTCTGCTTTTTGGTGGGAAAATTGTTAGCAACATTAAATCCAATTTTTTTCAATATTACATGTTTTCCTCCTTTTTATTTGGACTATTACACCTTCTAAATTTTGTTCCCTTAAACTCGACACAAATTATTCTATTTCCATTTTTAATTCTTCCTCAGATTTTATTTGGGTTAGCCTTTGGTTATTTAAGATTAAAAAATGGTTTAATATGGGCAATAGGATTGCACTCGTTAATCAATTCAATTTCATTTATCTTTAAGAGTATTTAGCAAGATTTTCATCAACAAATCAAGGTTATAGCATAAGAAATTAGCAATAAATACTTATGACGGATAATTTGTTGATTAAGTCCTTTTTACTAGCTATTTTTATTTGATAAGATAAGTCTTCCCATCAAAGGCCATATGAAACTTCAGGAATATTTAAAGACTTTTAATAAATTCTCAGATAAAGAGTTGGAAGATGCACTTTCTTTTTTCTATCAGGAAAAACTCAAAAAAGGAGATTTTTATTTAAAAGAAGGACAATACTCAAATAAAGTATCCTTTATAGAGTCAGGTTTGTTTAGATTGTTCTACCAAGTAGATGGTGAAGAAAAAATCACGCTTTTCTTTTCTGAAGGTGAATTTATGACAGATTATTTTGGCTACCTCACGCAAAGCCCTTCCGTGAGACCCATTCAGGCATTAGAGGATTCTACCATTTACAGTATTGATAGAGATAATCTCAATCAGCTTTTTAATGACTCTAAAAATTGGGAGCGGGTGGGTAGAATATTAGCCGAATCAGCTTATGTGACTTCCGTGCATAGAGCCAATAGACTTTTGCATGATGATTATGACACCAGACTCAGTACGTTCATAAAGGAAAGTCCTTCTTTAATACAGCGCGTTCCTCAATATATGATCGCCTCTTATCTCAATATGACTCCTGAAACCTTAAGTAGAGTTAAGAAACGATTAATGCAAGATAAACTGATCAAGCATACAATTCACAAAAGTCTTTAAATGCAAATTTTGCCAGGATAATTTCTTGATTTGAATCAATGTATTCATTTTCGAATGTTGCGAATTTTGTAGAGATAATCAAAATCAGCAATAATGAATAAGATTTTAACACTACTTTTAATTGCAGTAGGCTTTCAAGCAAATGCACAGGAAAACAAACTAAAAGCAACAGTTGAGAAAATAGTTATCGAGTACAAAGGCAAAAAGGTAAAAGCAAAAAAGCTTACCGTTAGTTCTGCAATACCTATGAATATTGATAGTGCCTGGAATAATGTTAAAACTCCAGCTCTTTTAGCGTTTGTAGCCAAAGGAATGATACGGTTTAAACCTACAGGTGTAGGATTTCCTAAACAATGGGAGCTTGGAGAAACTTACGGAGCAAAAATGAGAGTTTTTGGCTTTATTCCTTTCGGTGGTACTCATTATCTATTCATTGAAAAAATTGATAATGAAAATTATGAAATAGCCACCAGAGAGTGGGATAAAAGCACAAAAGTCTGGAATCACAATATATTAATGAAGGACTTAGGTAATGGAAGTATTTATTATGAAGACTCCATCACTATTTATGGCGGCATGATGACCGGATTTATTACCACTTTTGCCAAGTGGTTTTACAAACACAGGCAAAAAAGATGGCAGAAGGTGGCGGAGAAAAATCTTAAATGTGGCTAAATCTTTTGAAACTCAAAGAATTGAAGAATAATTGAAATCATTCCTTTATTTAAAGGGTTGAAGACTCTCTTAAAATAGTTCATAGATAATATTATTGCTTACTTCCAAAATTATTTTTAAACTCATTAAAGATAATTTTTGTAATCTAAAATGATGCATATTTCTATCATAGTACTAAGGGTCAATACAGGAGAAATATCGTTATTGCTATTATTTCTTACGCTTAAGCCTTCTAAATGAATTAATTTTTTCAAGGGGCTGATGTCATTGATTATATTTTAATCTAAATTTAGCACTTTTAGGCTGTTTAATTTAGATAATGCTGATATATCTTGGATTTGATTGTCATTAAGAAATAGCTCACTGATTTTATTTAAATTTGATAAAGGAGTTAAATCTTCAATTTTATTATTACCTAATCTTAATTCTACCAAATTGATAAGATTAGATAAAAAACTTATACTTGTAATTTTTTGCTCATCCAATGTTAAATCATGCAATTGCTTTAATGAGGAAATTATGCTAATATCTTCCATGTTTTTCCTACGAACAGATAATCCCTTTAATCTGGTAAATTTCCTTAGCGGTTTAAAAGAATTAAAAGATACATGTGCAAAGTAAAGATCCTCAACATTGATTATCTTTTTTAACTCTTCATATGTGGGGTCAAGATCGTGTTGGAAATCTGATTTAGCTAAAGCATTCCACCATAGACTCTCTTTCCAATTCTCACTTAATGCTTTCCACCAAGAATACCATGAAGCGTATTCTGAGCTATTAGAGTCTTTTTTTCTCGGTACGTTTTCTTCTTCTCTTTCCATTTGAAATTCTTTTTTCCTGATGCAAGTTATATGTCGTTTCAAATTTATTTTCTATAATTCTTAAAATTCTCTGCTTGCTCAAAAATCTCCTTATAAACTTCATCTCTATCTACTGGAGGGTAGTCGTTTTCGCCTAGTAAGACTACAAGATTGGCTTTGAGCTCGGCTTTTATATCATCCCTTTTGTTCCAATCGGTGTAGTTTGCTTTATCATCTACTAGGGCTTTTACGGCTTCGGAAAGCGGCACTAATTTATCTTCAGGATATTCGAAATCATACTTATTGGCTAGCTGCTTTAATATGTCATAAAAGGCTTTGGCTTCGAAGCTGATGCCTAATTCATCACCTGAAGCAAAGGCTGCTTTCATGTCTAGTATCATATTGGTTAGCTGTTCTGACATGTCATCGTAAACCTGACCTTCAAATTCGGTTGTTTCTCTTCGCTCGTTGTATTGCTCTACTAATGACTGGAATTTCTTACTAAAATCGATTCCTTTGGCTCGGTTGGTTTTCTTAAATTCATCTATTGCCTTTTTTAGCAATTTTTGTAGCAGCTGGATTTTGGTATTCGGAAGTTTTACTCCGTTAATTTTATCCAAATAATCTTCATCAAATAGGTCGATTTGAGTGGCTTCTTCATCTCCCAATTGGTAGATTTCCTGTACCCCATCACTCTTGATGGCTTCTTGGATCATCTCTTTTACTTTCTTATTCATTTGGGCCGTATCTGGAGCATCACCTTTGGTGAGTTTATGGATGATCGATCGTACTGCCAGATAGAAATGAATGTAGTCTCTGTCCTGATTGGTGAGCTCTTCGGAACCTACGCATATATCATAAGCTGCTTTCAGGCGCTTGACAATTTCCATGAACCGCTTTTCGTGCTTTTGGGTTTGCATGGCGAAATCTGCAGCTTCTTTCAGGCAATCTAATCTTTCTGTTGGGTTTCCTTTAAAATATTTGGAAGCATCAAAAGTATGGAACATTTGCTCCAGTACTTTTAATAGGTCTTTTACGGTTATAATGCTTTCGGCAATATCTTCAAAGCTATCGCCTTCCAGTTTGGAATACATGGCCAGTGCCTGATTCATTTTGGATTTAATGCCAATGTAATCGACTACCAGGCCTTTATTTTTGCCTTCATAATTTCTATTGACCCGAGAGATGGTTTGAATCAAGCTGTGTTTTTGAATGGGCTTATCAATGTAAATAGTATCGAGGAAAGGAACATCAAAACCGGTGAGCCACATGTCTACTACAATGGCAATCTTGAAGTTTGATTTCTCTTCTTTAAACTGTCGATCAAGTTCTCCTTTAAATTCTTTTGTGCCCAGCAGTTGATACATCTCATCATCATCCTCTTTGCTACGGGTCATGACCATTTTTACTTTTTCAATTGCGAGCAGCTCTTGTTCTTCTTCCTCGGTAATCATAGTGCCTGGCGCACATTTTCTAATTTCACCCCAATCAGGGCGGAGTTCGATTAATTCTTTATAGAAAGCATAAGCTATTTGCCGACTACTGCAGACAAACATTGCTTTTCCTAAAACAGTAGAACCTTCATCTACTCTGGCTTCATAATGCTGGACGAAATCTTCCGCTACTGCCTTAATACGATCGGGATCGCCAATGATGGCGGTCATCTTTGCAGTGGCCTTTTTGGATTCTTCTACCTGATATTCATTAGCTCCTGCTTCAGCGGCTTGATCATAGTATTTCTCTATTTCCTGCAGCTTCTCATTATCCAAGAGGACTTTAGCAGCACGACCTTCATAGACTATGCGGACTGTGATTTCATCGGTCACTGATTCTCGCATGGTATAGGCATCTATTACAGGACCAAATACATCGATGGTGGCATCAATTGGAGTCCCTGTAAAACCAACGTAAGTGGCATTAGGTAAGGAATCATGCAAGTATTTGGCAAAGCCGAAGCTCTTTTTAGCTCCTTCCTCTGTGATTTTCACCTTCTGATCGAGATTGACCTGAGAGCGATGGGCTTCATCCGAAATGCAGATCACATTATCTCTTTGGGTCAAGAGTTGGGTATCTTCCGTAAATTTATGAATGGTGGTCAAAAATACACCTCCGCTATTTCTGCCTTGAAGCAATTCTCGCAAATGCTCCCGACTTAAAACCGACTCAATAGCATTATCGCCCACGTAAGTTTTGGCTTTAGTGAATTGCTTGGAAAGCTGTTCATCTAAATCGGTACGGTCGGTAAGCACCACAATAGTTGGACTCGATAATTCCGTTGATCGCATGAGCAAGCGGGTGAGGAAAAGCATAATGAAACTTTTTCCGCAGCCTGTAGCTCCAAAATAAGTACCTCCTTTACCATCTCCTAAAGGCTTTCTATGGTTTCGGATATTATCAAAAAGCTTTCGAGCCGCATAGTATTGAGGATAGCGACATAGTACTTTTTCCTGTTTATGTGATTGATGGCTAATTCGGTTCGATTTGTGCCACCCATTTCGGTTTTATAGTGCCAGTGATTTCGGTTCAAACTGTGCCAATATTGCTGCTTTGAGGCTGCGTTAAAACGGTTTGATTTGTGCCAGCTGTCACGGTTCTAATTGCCC
>NZ_DASSWQ010000079.1:0-83771 GCF_035704835.1 Marivirga sp.
ACTTCAAAAGGATGATGAACATATGGAAATCATCTCTTTGGCTCTATTTACAAAAGATGTATCAAAGCTGTTTCATCTGTTATCAAAATTTTTTACCATTAAAAGGGATATATTATGGGGTTTTTAAGGGCTGACTAAGTAGTAGCAATTTAAGAACTGATTCAAAAATGAGTTGACTTGAAGTTTAAGCAGATTTTAACACCCCCCGTGGCCCCCCTCAAGGGGGGAGCCGCACGGAAATACTTGATTCTTTGAATTGATTGAACATATCGCTTTCTATTTTTTTTGCTTGATAATTGATAAAAGTTATAAAACTTAAAGTTCACTGCTAATTTAAATCTGTGAGAACTATCCCCTCGAGGGGATTATAGGGGTGTTGTTAGAGGAATCTGAAGGTGTCCCCTCTAAAACAAGAAGTCTTGTTTTAGAGTAGAAAAAAGATTGGGAGAAAATGAAGCAAGTGAAAATTACGTCTAAAAATATCATTTTGATAGATTCTATGGCATTTAATAGTATTTAAATGGTATATGGTTTTTTAACTGAAAATATGAAATTTATTATCAAAATAAAAAAAGCCTAATCCAACATCTCTTCCTTCAACTTCTCCCAATCCTCATTTTTATACTTCTGATAACAATGTTGATGATAACCATCGAGCTTTATCAGCGAATCAAAAAGTTTTACTTTTTCTGATTTATTCAAATTTCCCACTAAGTGTTGGCTGACTTCATTAGCTCTATTCATTATTGAAAAACTAGCTATTTTTCCTTTTTCAGTCAATTTCAAGTGCTTACTTCTTTTATCGGTTTCGTTTGATTTTTCTTCTATTATTCCATTTTTGACTAATCTCTTAATAGTTTCAAATATGGTGGTTTTTTCTTGCAGCGAATGATTGGCTACTTCTGATTTACTACAGCCTTCGTGGCTCATCACAAATAAAGCCACCCCAAATTCAGTTAAGTTATGGATGGGTTGATTTGCAAATGCTTTTTTTTCCCAAATTTGGGTAAAACTCATCATTCTACCCCAAACCCAACCGATATATTCGTCTAGTGAATTAGCAGGAAATGGAAAAGGCATTTTTTTGCTCATTTCTTCTAATTCATTTCCTGTTTCTTTTTTCTTCCCGCTTTCGACCAAACTTTCTCCAAACTCACCCATCGTGGCATTCGGATTCTTTTTTAAGAAATCCTGGTAGAGTTGAAGCAGTTTAATTCCGTTATCTAACATTTTCTGAAAAATTTTATTCTAATATTAAAACAACCTTGTAACAAAAATGTTATGAATTTGTAATAATATTAAATCTTAAACTTAAATATTAAAAATGAAACGTTACATTTTTGAGTTAATGGGTGCTGTTGTACTTTTTACGACCTTGTCTCAATCACTTTTTGCACAAGGGAAGGCTAGTTTTGGTGGTTATGTAAGAGATGCCAAAACGGAGGAAGCCCTTATTGGAGCAACGGTAATTATAGAAGGAACAGAATTAGGAGCAGTCACGAATGTGGAAGGCTATTATGAAATTAAAAATATTGAGCCCAAATCTTATAAGGTTACGGCTTCTTATGTAGGATATCAAAAAAGCTCAAAATTTAATGTTACGGTACGTTCAGGTGGTATTCCCAATGTTAATTTTGAATTATCAGAAGACGTGGAGCAGTTGGAAGGCGTAACAGTTCGGGCTAATCCATTTAATAAAAATGAAGAAACTCCACTTTCTATTCAAAAATTATCGCGAGAAGAAATAGCTACCTATCCAGGCGGAAATAACGATATAGCCAAAGTTGCACAATCTTTACCTGGAGTAAGTGGCTCAGTTGGTGGTTTTAGAAATGATATTATTATTCGAGGAGGTGCACCAAATGAAAATGTATATTATCTGGATGGAATTGAAATACCCAATATTAATCATTTCAGTACGCAAGGAAGTGCAGGTGGACCTGTTGGATTATTAAATGTCTCCTTTTTTGAAAGCGTTACCTTGTCTTCCAGTGCTTTTGCAAGTCAGTATGATAACGTGCTTTCTGGGGTCTTGCAATTCGACCAAAGAGATGGAAACAGAAGAGAATTTAGAAATAATTTTAGGTTGAGTAGTAGTGAAGCTGCTATCACCACAGAAGGTCCCTTATTTAAAAAGAAAGATGAAGAAAGCAGTAATACATCTTTCATAGCTTCAGTTAGAAGGTCTTATTTGCAATTATTATTTCAAGCCATAGACTTACCTTTTTTACCTGATTATTGGGACTATCAATATAAAGTCTCTCATAAATTTGATGATTATAATGAGTTGATTTTCACGGGTGTGGGTTCACTTGATGATTTGACTATCAATGCCCCTGATGATTTTGATGCAGAACAGCAAGCTGTTTTAGATCAAATCCCCGTCATTCAGCAATGGAGCACTACATCTGGTTTAAGCTGGAAACGCAGATTTCAAGATAATTCTGGTTATATGACTACAGCCTTAAGCACTAATATTTTGAATAATCAATTCGAACAGTTTGAAGATAATGTGAATCAGGAAGGATTGATATTTAGTAATAACTCTCAGGAACAGGAAGTGAAACTGCGTTATAACTTAACCAAATTTTTGAATGACTGGACTTTCAATACAGGTTTTATCGTGCAAGAAGCCATTTATTCCAATAATTCTGAATTGATAGATGAAAACAGAGGCTTTAGCTATGAGAACAGCTTAAACTTTACTCGCTACGGTTTGAATGGACAAGCCTCTCGCAACTTTGTAAATGATAGATTAGGCTTGTCGGCTGGTTTCAGAGTGGATGGAAATACTTTTACAGAAACAGGGAATGAAATATATAGAACATTCAGTCCCAGGTTTTCAGCTTCTTATACTTTTGATGAAAAACGGAAATGGACTATTAACGCTTCTGTCGGTAGATATTACAAAATCCCCCCTTATACAATTCTTGGATTCACAGACCAAAATGGTAATTATGCGAATCAGGATGCTGAATATATCCAAAGTGATCATTTGGTAGCTGGAATTGAATATTTGGTTACCCCTTCATCTCGCTTTAGCATTGAAGGTTTTTATAAAAAATATGATAACTATCCCGTATCTGTAGTGGATAGTGTTTCATTGGCTAATTTAGGTGGTGGGTTTTCCGTTTTGGGGAATGAAAATATTGAAAGCGTAGGATTGGGAAGGACTTATGGATTGGAATTTTTATACCAGAGAAAGCTGACCAAAGATTTCTATGCAATTTTAGCTTATACGCTTTATAGAAGTGAATTCACTGGATTTAATGAAGATGAATATCTGCGTTCCACTTGGGATAATCGAAACTTATTGACTTTTACCGGAGGCTATAAATTTGGTAATAATTGGGAGTTTAGTGCAAGAGTCCGTTACTTGGGAAGAACACCATTGGCACCTGTCGACCAAGAAGCAACATTAGAATCGTATCCAACCATAATCAGAGATTATTCCCGACAAGGTGATTTGTTATTAGACCCTTTCAATCAAACTGATATTAGGATTGATAAAAAATGGAATTTTGATAATTGGACTTTCAATATCTTTTTAGAAGTACAAAATGCATTTGCTCAAAAATTGCCTTCAGAGCCCAGTTTTGGACTTAATCGAAATGATGAGGGAGAAATACAACAACCTCGGCAATTGGTACGTATTGCAGATGTAAGTAATAGTTCCTTATTGCCGAATTTGGGGATAGTAATTGATTTTTAAATTAAACCTTTCTTATCTTAATTTCTACCAAATATTAGCTTAATTTTGAACTACGATTTATTCTGAAATCTAATTTCATGTTAGGTTTTGATGTCAATTGACCAAAAATTATAATAGTAGATGAAAATAACAGTAGTAGGAACAGGTTACGTAGGATTAGTAACAGGTACATGTTTTGCAGAAACGGGTAATCAAGTTACCTGTGTAGATATTGATGAAGCCAAAGTAAAGAAATTACAGTCTGGTAAAGTGACGATTTATGAGCCGGGCTTAGAGGTGATTTTCGAGCGAAATGTCAAACAAAACAGGTTGCATTTTACCACCAATCTTGGAGAAGGAATAAAAGGTGCTGAAGTTATATTCTTAGCATTGCCAACTCCCCCGGGTGGAGATGGTTCAGCAGATTTGAGATTTGTTCTAAAAGTAGCAGATGATTTAGGTCATATCTTGGAAAATTATGCAGTAGTAGTGGACAAAAGTACAGTTCCTGTGGGCACTGCTGATAAGGTGCATGCTGCTATTGCCAAAAATGCTAAAGTAGATTTTGATGTAGTTTCCAATCCGGAATTCTTAAGAGAAGGCGTGGCGGTAGACGATTTCATGAAACCTGATAGAGTAGTAATAGGAACCCAATCTCCTAAAGCCATCAAAATAATGGAAAGATTGTATGCTCCACTAGTTCGCCAGGGAAATCCAATCATTTTTATGGATGAGAAATCGGCTGAATTGACCAAGTATGCAGCCAATGCGTTTCTGGCAACCAAAATTACCTTCATGAACGAAATTGCCAACTTATGTGAGCTTCTAGGCGCTAACGTAGATATGGTAAGAAAAGGAATTGGAACCGATACCAGAATTGGTAAAAGATTTCTTTTTGCAGGTATAGGATATGGAGGAAGTTGCTTTCCAAAAGATGTACAAGCCTTGGCAAAATCTGCTAAAGATGCTAATTACGATTTCAAGATATTAAATGCGGTGATGGATGTAAATGCCAAACAAAAAACGCGTTTGATGGATAATTTAAACGGTTATTTCAAAAATGATTTGAAAGGCAAAACCATTGCAATGTGGGGATTGGCCTTTAAACCGAATACAGATGATATCAGAGAAGCACCAGCATTATACAATATAGAGGCTTTGATAGAAGCAGGCGCAAGAGTTCAGGCTTATGACCCAGAAGCCATGGAGAATGTTAAAGAACAAATAGGAGATAAAATAACCTACAGTGAAAATCCTAATGAGGCTTTAAAAGGTGCAGATGCATTAATGATTATGACCGAGTGGCCAGTGTTTAGAACGCCTGATTTTAGTGAGATTAAAAAGCAATTGAAGGAGCCATTGATTCTAGATGGAAGGAATTTATATGAAGTAGAGCAAATGAAAGAATTAGGCTTTACATATTTCAGCATAGGACGATAACTAATTATGGCTAAGGACAGAGTATTAATTACCGGAGCGGCAGGGTTTTTAGGTTCACACTTATGTGATCGATTTATTAAGGAAGGTTATGAGGTAATTGGGATGGATAACCTGATTACAGGTTCTATGGATAACATAGCTCATCTAATGGGAAATGAAGATTTCGAATTTTACCATCATGATATAAGTAAATATGTGCATGTACCAGGAGAGTTGAAATATATACTGCATTTTGCCTCACCCGCTAGCCCAATTGATTATTTAAAAATCCCTATCCAAACGTTGAAAGTGGGTGCGCACGGTACCCATAACTTGTTGGGGCTTTCCAAAGATAAGAAAGCAAGGATTTTAGTAGCCTCCACTTCCGAAGTGTATGGTGACCCGTTGGTGCATCCACAAAGGGAAGATTATTACGGAAATGTAAATCCAATTGGGCCGAGGGGAGTATATGACGAGGCTAAACGCTTTATGGAATCCATCACAATGGCTTACCATACCTATCATCAATTAGAAACACGGATTATACGAATTTTCAATACTTACGGTCCAAGAATGCGACTGAATGATGGACGAGTATTGCCCGCTTTCATCGGTCAGGCATTAAGAGGTGAAGATTTAACTATTTTTGGAGACGGTTCTCAAACTCGCTCTTTTTGCTATGTGGATGACTTAGTAGAAGGGATTTATAGATTACTCTTGAGTGATTATTCCGAACCGGTAAATATTGGCAATCCTGATGAGATTACGATTTCTGAATTTGCGGAGGAAATCATTAAGTTAACAGGTACCAAGCAAAAAGTGGTGTACGAAGTTTTGCCAAAAGATGATCCGAAGAAACGCCAGCCAGACATCACCAAAGCAAAAGAATTGTTAGGCTGGGAGCCAAAAGTCAGCAGGCAAGAAGGGTTAAAGATTACCTATGAATACTTTAAGTCTCTGGATAAAGACAAATTGTTCCAAAAGGAACATAAAGATTTTGAAAAATATATAGTGAAATAATGGCAAATAAAGTACTGGTTACGGGTGGATTAGGATATATAGGTTCTCATACTGTAGTTGAATTAATAAACCAAGGTTATGAACCTTTGATTATTGATAATCTTTCCAATAGTGATGTTTCTGTTTTGGATAGAATAGAAAAAATTACTGGAACTCGACCTGAATTTCATCAAGTTGAAATGCGTGATAAAGAGCAGCTTCAAGAAGTTTTTTGGAGTAACAATAATCAAATCGTAGGAGTTATCCATTTTGCAGCTGTCTTATTGGTAGGAGAATCTGTTGAACAGCCGTTGCATTACTATTTTAATAACCTGACATCTACTATCAATTTATTAGAATGCATGAATGAGTTTGATGTGAAATCCATCGTATTCTCATCCTCGTGCACAGTTTACGGAAATCCAGACCAGCTTCCTGTAAGCGAAAATGCTCCCATTAAACCAGCAATTTCTCCATATGGAAATACTAAAAAGGTATGCGAGGATATTTTGAAGGATGCAAGTAAAGCTCACCCCATCAAAGTAGTTTCTTTAAGATATTTTAATCCTATTGGTGCTCACGAATCTTCTTTAATAGGGGAGTTTCAATCAGGTCCCCCTCATCATTTAGTGCCTTTTATTACGGAAACTGCTACAGGTAAAAGGGAAAAGTTAAATATTTTTGGTGGCGACTGGAATACTCCAGATGGCACATGTGTACGTGATTACATTCATGTTTCTGATTTAGCGGAAGCACATATCAATGCAATGGAATTTGCTACCAAACAAGCCAATAATTCTTTTAATGTATTTAATGTCGGCTCTGGAGATGGTTATTCTGTTTTAGAAATGGTAAAAAGCTTCGAAAAAACTACCGGTATGAGAGTTCCTTACGAGATAGTGGATAGACGCCCAGGTGATGTGGAAGCAGTCTATGCAGATACTACTAAAGTCTCCAAAGAATTGGGTTTCAAAACTAAAAGAGGCCTGGATGAAATGTTAAAATCTGCATGGGATTGGGAGCAAGCTTTAGCTAAAGAGTAATTACCAATTACGAATTGGTTGATTACGAAATAGACTATTGGAATCTTATAGCTTTTTAGAATTAGATAGATTTTATTGAAATTTAACTAAATTCTTATTAGTTTTCCACAAAAACTAGCATGACGAAACTTCTATTTATTTTTGGTGTATCTATAGCCTTAATTTTTACATCCTGCTCATCTGAAAAGACAAATGAAAATATTAGCGATTCTGATATAGAGTTTAAGTTTGAGATAGTCGACTCTTTAACAGTTGATTATCTTGGAATGCCATTCTTATGCGATTTCTCCCCCAGTAAAGAGCGTGTGCTTTTATTTAATAGTAGAAATACTGAATTTATTATCACCGATTCTGAAGGAGAAATAATTAGTCAATTTACTAAAGAAGGTGATATTCCAGATAATCCAGGAATACTTGCAGACAAACCAATATTTTATGATAATCAGACTGTTATTGCCAGAGGTCTAAAAGGTGTTTTTGCATACGATTTTACCGGTGAAAATATCTGGAAAATTAGCACTGAAGAAAATCCAGATTTGTGGCTTGGTAGATTATCTGAACGAAGCATGTACTTATTATCTCCGTCAAAATATTTTACGATTATTAATTATGATGATTTAGCTGTAAACCCTTCTAATGATAGTCTATACGAAAACCATCAGATTTTAAAAATTATGAATAAAGAGTCTAGAAAATCTAAACCTGTGATTTCCCTAGAGACTTTTGGCCGCTTTTTGGATGGAAAAGGGTATCCTGCAATTAGTATGCTTCCAACAATTCATAAGAGAGAAAATAAATTACTCGTTAGTTATAAAAGAGATAAATTAATTTATTTATATGAATGGGAAAATTTATCATTTCATTTAAAAGACACTTTTTCTCTAACTGTTTCACCATTTTATCTGGATGAACCTAAGGAAAGAGAATCATTTAAGGATAATTCCAGCTTTATCATTTTGGAGAAGATACATCAAGGGAAAATAAAGGGGGCATGGTTACTTGACAATGATTTAATTTTGGTGCAGTATAATATTGGTATCAAAGAATCTGAGCGATTGAAGCCTAAAATTGAGAAGACAGGAATGAACGAACTGACAAACACCAACCAAAACGAAATGCCGCCAGACCAATTTCAACTATTTAGAAACGGCAAGAAGTACGGAGAGCCATTGGAAGCTAGATTAGCCTTTTCACATGTTGAATATGTGAAAGATAATGCTATTTGGTTCAAAAAAGATAACGAAGCGCTTAATATAGAAGATGACTATGCTGTTTTCTATAAAGCTAAATTGGTTGAAAAGAGATAGTTATCTGATTGTCAATAGATTTTAGCTTTTGTCTGTTATATTGATTCTAGAATCTAAATGTCTATTATCTCATTAATGAGTGACTTCAATAAACTTAGAAATCGCATTATATACCTCTTCCTCTTCTTCGAACATCCCCATATGACCTGATTCAGGAAGGTTTTTTAGGTAAGGATGGTTCATAAATTTGATTTGAGATTTGCTTAAAGCTACTGGAATACTGCTATCTTTTTCACCATATACAAAAAGAATAGATCCCTGAAATTCTTTAATGAAATCTAAGCTGTCACTTCGATCTCTCATCGCTAACATATAGTCGGTGAGTGTTTTTTCAGGGATTTTACTTCCTTCTTCTACTATAGATTGAATGGTTTCTTTTAGTCGATCTCTGTGCTTTTCGCCAAAGAGCATTGGTACAAAACTCTCAATAAATTTCGATACACCATGCTTTTGAATAAATTCGATAGATTTCTCTCTACCTATTTTTTTTTCTTCTGTATCTGCTAATGCTGTGGAATGAATTAAACCAATGTGAGAAACAATGTTAGAAAATCTTTTGGCGATTTCTAAAGTGACATATCCACCTAACGAATGTCCCATAATGATGCATTCGGAAACATTCAGTTTTTTGAGACAATCATAAACTGAATTGGCCACCATATCAAGACTTAGCTCATAGGGAAGACTGTCACTTTGCCCAAATCCAGGCAAATCAGGAGTTATTACCTTATATTTTTGAGATAATTTTTCCCTATAATGATTCCAAATTTTATGGGTTTCCCCATAACCGTGCAAAAAAACTACCGGATAACCTTTTCCGGATACTTCATAGTGAATGGTCATAGTTTAGCATGTAATGATTGTTCAACCATCTGAAGCGCTGTGGTAAAAATGCCTTCCGGATCAAAGTTGCATTCTGCATGTAATTCGTGTTGTTCACCATGCTCTACAACTCTATCTGGAATACCCAAACGTTTCACTTGTGAAGAATAATCATTTTCTGCCATAAATTCAAGTATTGCACTACCAAATCCTCCCATAAGGCATCCATCTTCTATGGTTATTACCTTTTTATACTGAGAAAACACTTCATGCAATAATTTTTCGTCTAGTGGTTTTACAAATCGCATATCAAAAACGCCCGCTTCGATCCCTTCTTTTGCAAGCCTTTCAGCAGCTTCCATTGCATAATTTCCTATATGGCCAATGCTCAATATTGCAATATCTTTACCTTTTCTAACTTGCCGACCCGTTCCAATTTCCATTTCCTCCATGGGCGTTCTCCATTCTGGCATGACACCTTTTCCTCTTGGGTATCGGATAGTGAACGCTTTCCCTTCTCTTGGTAACTGAGAAGTGAACATCATATTTCTTAATTCCGATTCGTTCATTGGGGAAGCCACAATCATATTAGGAATACATCGCATAAATGCGATGTCATAATTTCCGTGGTGAGTTGGTCCATCAGCTCCTGCAAAACCAGCTCTATCTAAAAAGAAATTTACGGGTAAATCTTGAATGCATACGTCATGAATTACCTGATCATAACCTCTTTGCATGAAAGTACTGTAAATATTACAGAATGGAATTAAGCCTTGAGTTGCTAATCCAGCTGAAAAAGTAACAGCATGTTGCTCCGCGATACCTACATCAAAGGCTCTGTCAGGCATGGCTTTCATCATAATATTTAATGAAGAACCAGACGGCATTGCAGGAGTAACCCCTACAATTTTATCATTTTGCTCTGCTAATTCAACTATCGTATGACCAAAAACATCTTGATACTTTGGTGCAGATGGTTTGTCGACAGGCTTTTTCTGGATTTCTCCCGTTATTTTATCAAATTTTCCCGGAGCATGCCATTTAGTTTGGTCTTTTTCAGCAGGGCCAAAACCTTTCCCTTTTGTAGTGACGCAATGCAATACCTTAGGACCTGGGATGTCTTTTAAGTCTCTTAAAACATGAACTAAGTGATTTACATCATGGCCATCAACAGGACCGAAATATCTTAAATTTAAGGATTCAAATAAGTTACTTTGCTTTAATAAAAATGATTTTATGCTGTTTTCTAATTTTCCAACAACTTCTTGAGCACTTTTTCCGAATCCGCTTACCTTACCTAATAATTTCCAAACATCATCACGCATTCTATTGTAAGTATGTGAAGTGGTGATATCCGTCAAATATTCTTTTAAGGCACCTACATTGGGATCAATTGACATGCAATTATCATTCAAAATGATAATCATATTGGCATCAGAAGCACCTGCGTGATTCATGCCTTCAAATGCCATTCCACCTGTCATAGCGCCATCTCCAATTACGGCAATGTGTTGTTTGTTAAATTCGCCTTTTAGGTTTGAAGCTAAAGCCATACCCAAAGCTGCTGAAATTGAAGTAGAAGAGTGTCCTACTCCAAACGCATCATATTCACTCTCTTTTCTTTTTGGAAAACCTGAGATTCCATTATATACCCGATTGGTATGAAACTGCTCTTTTCTTCCTGTTAGAATTTTATGTCCGTATGCCTGATGACCTACATCCCAGATTACCTGATCTTCAGGTGTGTTAAAGACGTAATGAAGGGCTGTAGTTAATTCAACAACTCCTAAACTTGCACCGAAATGCCCACCATAAATTGATACATTATCTATGATAAATTGTCGTAATTCTTGGCTTAATTGGACTAATTGAGATTGATTGAGTTTCCTGAGATCAGCAGGGCTGTCAATCTTTGATAAAAGTTCTCCGGGTTGAATAAGCATATTATTTCTAACGTTTAATGCAGAAAACAAATACTTTATGTAAATGTTTCTATCTAATTAAATTTTGCCTCAAATCTTTTCGGGCTTGAATTTAATCATTGTGTTGAAAGTTCATCATTACCAAATAGATTATGAATCATTTCAATCTACAAATTACCGAATTTTTTATGTTATAAACGCAAAATTCCAATAAAATACTGCCGAACATCTGCAATCTTTTCAAATTCGATTATCTTTGAAATCTTAGAACACTTAAATAACCATCAGCATTGAGTTTTGAAATAAAACTGCCGCTTTTTGAGGGCCCCTTTGATTTGCTTCTTTTCTTCATTGAAAGGGATGAATTGGATATTTATGATATTCCAATTTCTAGAATCACCAATGATTTTTTAGATTACCTTAAGCATTTGGAGCAAATGAATATTGAGGTAGCAAGTGAATTTATTTTGGTGGCTTCAACCCTAATGCGTATCAAAGCAAAAATGCTTTTACCTCGTCCCCAAATGGATGAAGAAGGAAATGAGATTGACCCCAGAGAAGAACTGGTTAGACATCTACTAGAATATAAAAAGTACAAATCCGTTTTACAGGAGCTTTCAGACATGGAAGGTCAGATGCAGGAGAAAGAGAAGCGTGGAAATGTTAAGAAAGAAGTAAAAATGCTTTCGGAAACGGTAAATGTGGAAGCAGAACTTCAGAATGTAGATTTATATAAACTTTTAAGAGTTTTTAGAGATGTGATGGCTCGCTATGAATTGGAGAAAAATAAGCCTTCCCACAAGGTAGTTCAATATCCTTACACCATTGAAGCACAGAAAGATCACATTATCGGAAAATTGGCAAGAGATGGAAAAATAGCATTTACTTTTTTTATTGAAGAGAAGCCTGAAAAGATAGCTGTGATTTTTAATTTTTTAGCCATCTTAGAATTATTGCAAAGTTCATTGATTAGCATTACGGTGGGAGAGGGATTTAATAATTTTTGGCTGGAGAAAACCGAAACTATTGCTGAATGAAGTTAGAAAAGGATAAAATATTCAAGACCTTAAATCCAAATAAGGTATGGATTCCAGTTTTATTGGGCGTTTCAATAGTTGCTTTTCTATTTTATCAGGATGATTCTGTGACCTTGGAAAATCTTTTTTTGATTTTCGAGGCGGAAATTGTTCCTGTAACTCTTGCTTTTTTTGTGTTATTTGCACGTGATGTTGGTTATGTATACCGAATTCGAATGATTACGGGCAAAAAACTGACCTGGAAAAGCAGTGTTTATGTTATCATTCTTTGGGAATTTGCCTCTGCTGTAACACCTTCAGTGGTAGGAGGAACTGCTGTTGCAGTTTTTATTTTAATGAAAGAAGGTTTGAAATTTGGGAAGGCACTCGCCTATACCATGATTACCGCCATCTTCGATAATTTATATTTTGTAGTGATGGCCCCCATCGTATATCTGATTGCTTCTGGTCATATTTTCCCTCAAAATTCCATGATTGAAAGCCAATTGGGTAGAAGCTTGCCTACATTGTTTATCATTAGTTATTCTCTTATCGCGGCTTATACTTTTGTAATGGCTTTTGCTGTTTTAGTAAATCCGAGATGGTTCAGGTGGATATTATTAAAAATTACGTCCATAAAATGGTTAAGAAGATGGAGGCACGGAGCTTATGAGCAAGGGTCAGAAATTATGTTGGCCTCCAAAGAATTAAGGGGAAGGGATTTTTCTTATTGGTTAAAAATATCACTTTCCACCATTTTTATATGGACTGCACGTTATGCTATGCTGAATTGTGTTATAGAAGCATTTTCTAATCAAAGTTTCTTTGACCATATTGTGATTTTTGCACGCCATGTGGTGATTTGGATCACGATGCTGGTTTCTCCAACTCCTGGCAGCAGCGGAACAGCTGAATTTATTTTTACGCAATTCTTCAAAGAAGATTTAGGTTCTGTCACTTTTATTACTAATATTTTTTGGCGTTTGATGACATATTATCCCTATCTGTTTTTGGGTGCACTTGTACTACCTAGATGGATTACAAAAGTGTTTAAAAAGAAGAAGAAGAAATAATTTAGATTTTGGTAGTTTTAATGTTGTCAAAGGCATATTCAAAACGGGTGTGCCAGCATGGTATTTCCTTTAGTTTAAAGTGTACTTAATTAAACTTTTGATGTATTAACTGGATTCATAATCAGTATTTAAATAAGATTTCATATGCTAATTACAGATAAATTAATGTATTAACATTAAGAGATTAGACCTTCAAAAGCCTTTAAACTGCCTCACATTTTCAGCTTCATACCAAACGTATCCAGTTTTATGTTAAGCTTGTTTTGCTAATGTGCGACAACTCCTAATCCCACCATTCGTAATCCATAAGTATAATTGAAATTCTATAACTTGATTTTATGCAAATCAATCAAATTAAAGAGACTTGTCTTTACATCAAAGATTTAGAAAAAGCAAAGGAGTTTTATCATGGTAAACTTGGATTGCCCATTATTACTCATGCTCCAGATAAGTTGATTTTTTTTCGGTCGGGAAGTTCAGTTTTGCTTTGCTTTAATCCTGTCTTTAGTGAGGATCAAGAAGTTCCGCCACCGCATTTTGCAAGAGGGAAGCAGCATATTGCCTTTGAAATTCCAGCTGAGGATTATGATTCTGCTAAAGTAGAACTAGAGAACAAAGGTATAATGATATCTTATGAACACGAATGGCCAAACGGTAAATTATCTGCTTATTTTGAAGACCCAGAAGGACATGTGTTAGAAATTGTACCGACTGGACTTTGGGACAAAGCTTAATTTATCCTAAAAGCAAATTAAACCTTTCAGGTTTTTATAAAATCACTGTTTTATAGATTGATATTAGCTAGACATACTAATTAGCTGCATATCTAGAATGTCATTCTTAATTACCTAATTTAAAATTAAACCAAAAGCGCTCCTTTTTTCTTCAAAGCTTCTTCCACATAGTCAAAAGTGGAAAGTAGTTCTGGTTTGCTGTCAACAATCGCTACATCATGTTCGAAGTGAGCTGAATATCTTCCATCTGCTGTTACGATTGACCAGCCATCCGCTAGTTGCTTGATGCTTCTTCCGCCCAGGTTAATCATTGGCTCAATGGCCAATACCATTCCTTCTTTCAACTTCGCACCTCTGCCTCTTTTACCATAATTGGGAACTTCAGGAGATTCGTGCATTTTTCTACCTAAACCATGGCCTACTAACTCTCTTACCACACCGTAGCCATGTTTCTCCGCATGATTTTGAATAGCAAAACCAATATCGCCAATTCTATTACCTGCTTTACATTCTTCCACTCCCAAATACAAAGATTCTTTCGTGATTTTCAGCAATTTCTCTATTTCAGGTTTTACTTCACCAACCGCAAAGGTATAGGCATGGTCACCATAAAAACCATTCATTTTTACACCGCAATCAATAGAAATGATATCACCCTCTTTCAAAGGATTTTTATTAGGGAATCCGTGCACCACTTGTTCGTTGGGGCTCATACAAAGCGTATTTGGAAAATCATACATGCCCAAAAAACCTGGTTCACCACCATTATCCCTGATGAATTCTTCCGCTTTTTTATCCATCTCCAGCGTAGTGATGCCCGGCTCAAGCATTTGAGCCATCAGTCCCAAGGTTTTGGAAACTAGCAAAGCGCTTTTGCGCATCAATTCAATCTCTTCTTTATTTTTTAAATGAATCATTTCATCAAATCTTTTAATTTTTCCCAAAAGCTTTTTTCAGGAAGTGTGTATTCAACTGGATTATTGCCTAATAGTTCCCAGACTTTACTCCAGCCCAAAAATCCGCCTACGTTGCGGTCATCGACAAAGTAATCCACATTAAGCTTTCGGCTTTGTCCCAGCTCCAATTCTTCTTCAGGGAAGTTTTTATTGACAGCATAAAATTCAACGCCATGCTTTTTGCAAAATTCTACTGCTTCCTGCAAAGATTTACCCTCGCGTACTGTCCATAAAATCAGTTGGTGCTGCTGTTGTTGCAAAGCCTTTAATGTCTCAAAAGCAAATAGCTGAGGCTTCCCGATACCTGGGTAACGGTCTTCTACTATAGTGCCATCAAAATCAACTGCTATCTTCATCTATCTAATTTTTTTGCTCGAAAATTTTTGTTTGGCAATCAATTTAAAAATTGCTAAATCTGTTCTCGAATAATAGGTCGATCGCAGACCGGTTTACTTTGCTTTGTATTTTGCTCTTATTTCTGCTTTCAAACAAAGGCGGTCATAAATCATTTCCGCCAGCTTTTCAGGAACTTTTTCCGTTCCAGGTTGCAAAGTTAAGGCAAATTCTTTTTCCGACACATCAATACGGTACATTATCTGCACGAGTTTTTGAAAGTCTGAATCTAATAAGTGAGAAATATAGGGACTGAGCTTCTCAATAAAGGGTTGTTTATGGAAGGATTGTTCCGGACTGAGTTCAAAATCAGGAATTAATTTTTGGGAAACAGTAATGAGCTCTTTGTGGTAATCCATGCATTGGAATTTACTACAAAGCTATAAAAATGGGCTCAATTATGAAATCCCACCCACCCGCATTTGTGCTTCCATAAATGCAAGGAAGAAAGCTAAGAAACAGTTGTATTTGGATCCTTATATGGTTGTGAAGACACAACCATAGGCGAAGGAGAGCTAATAAATTCAATTTGAGGTTTAAATGCTGGACTCCAATAAGGAATTTTGGTTTTGATACTGAAAATCAAACCAATAGGCGTAATCTTGATATTCTACACAGTCGGGAAGGGAAATATCATTGATTTCCATTTTCATCATAATAGAAGTTGGAACCCACATCGCAAAAAGTTCTTGTTGCTCGTAAGGTAGACTAGAAATTTGGATGAAATTAATGCCTTGGTGGAAATTCGGACTTGCTTTTAGCATTGTTTTGGGTTTTTGATTTTTACAAATGTATAAATTTATAACCGACTTACTATTAAGTGTTTGTTAATAGTTTGTGAAGTTTTAAAGATTAGTTCAATTGTATTTACATTAGTCAATTTTTGGTTTATTTCACGGTTTTTAACATAAAATTCGCTTATTTCGTGTTTCTACTTTTTACTTATGGAGTATTTGGAAGCATTTGATTCGATTAGACCTTATAAAGATTCAGAAGTGAATGAAGCCGTTCAGCGCTTTATTCAGCATCCATTTTTTGATCAGGTAACTCAAAGAGTTTTTCCTGATAAATCAGCTGATAAGCTCAAAGAAGCATTGATTGAGGTCAAAAGCATAGAGGATTTTCAGAAAGTAATGATGTATCCCACCGCGCGAAGGGTGCTCGACAATAGCTCCGAGGGCATTTCACACGATGGTTTTGATAAAATTAATCCTGATAAATCTTATCTTTTTATTTCTAATCACCGAGATATAGTGCTGGATTCCACTATATTAAATGTTTTACTTTTTGAATTAGGAATTAACACCACTGAAGTCGCTATTGGAAATAACTTATTGGTTAATCAGTGGGTAACAGACCTGGCAAAATTAAATAAGAATTTCACTGTCAACCGAAATATCCCGCCAAGGGAGATGTATTCTTACTCGCAAACGCTTTCTGCTTACATCCGACATACTCTTTTGGAACGCAAAACTTCCATTTGGATAGCTCAGCGAGAGGGTAGAACTAAAGATGGTGATGACCAAACCCAACAAGGCTTGTTAAAAATGATTGGCTTAAGTGGCGGAAAAGAGTTTTATGAAAATTATGCTCCTTTAAGAATGGCTCCAATGGCTATTTCTTATGAATATGATCCTTGTGATGTGTTGAAAGCAAGAGAGTTAACTTCAAAGCTGGCTGGACGGCCTGTCGAAAAAACTCCCGAAGATGATTTGCAAAGTATGATTGCGGGCATAACAGGCGTGAAGGGGAGAGTTCATATTTCCATAGGGAAAGTAGTAGATGAAAAATTGCAGGAGATTCGCGAAATCAAAAATAAAAATGACCAAATGCAAGCCCTAGCCGATTTGATTGATCAGCGAGTGCATAAAAGCTATAAACTTTGGCCGAATAATTTCATTGCCTATGATTGGTTGTACAACACTCGTTTTTCTGATCATTATTCCAAAGAGGAGGCTGAAAAATTTGAAGCCTATCTTCATAAGCAAGCAGACCGTTTTTCAGCAAATTTCAATGATTTGAAAGACCCTTTGCTTGCTATGTATGCAAATCCTGTTCGGAATAAACTGAAAGTAGAGGGACTGGTGGAGAGTGATTTGTAAAGCCCCCTACCCCCCAAAGGTGGAAAAACAGTGAAATCTCCTCTCATTTTGATTTGATGTGACTAATCCTAAATAAATTTTTATAATGCAGGCTGATTAATGAGTTTAAACCTCAATTCGTCTGCTTTATCAATCTGGTAGTTCTATGCCCTCGAGGGGATTATAGAGATCTTGTTTGACTAGCTGAAAGGGTAACGCATTTAGGTTTGAATGCTTACGTGCTTCCATTTTCATTGTTAGAGTAGAATGTCATCCTCGCGCAGGCGGGGATCCTATTTATTGAAACTCTGTTTCAATAATTTGTTAGTGAATCAATCTGATTAATACTTCAATCAGAGATTAAAATTAACAGACCCCTGACTGCTCAGGGATGACGATCTTTTCTATCTATTAGCTATAAAAGTATCTTTTCATCTTAAAAGGACTTTTATGCTGAACGGGCTTAAGATTAATATTTATAAAAAACATCAAATCCAATCCTACAAAACCTTTGCTCTTACTTCAAACACCATATCAGCGGTTATGTCAGTATCAGAACTAACAGATTCACGGGTTACAACTTCGAACTGGAGGTCATAAGTGCTTTTTTTGATGTATTCATCTAAATTGGCACCCGTTGTTTCCAATTCTAATACACTGCCGATATTCTCTGGGATATCCGTAATTTCTGCGATTAGGGTAGGACCCTCAGTATCATTTGAGATGGAAATGGATAAGCTTTTCATAAAACTGAATGTTCTGTCATTCGGATTGTTAATTGTAAGTGTCAGTGCACTTAAATTTACATTTTCCACCAAATCTGCTCTGGTATTATTGTTCTCAAATGTTTGTTGAGAAGAGGTATTAACATCAGGTGTACCAATATCAAACGGTAGGTTTATTCCTGATGCACCAGGCACCGTAAATTCAACTGAATTATTAATATTGAAAGTCGTAATGTCCTCGATGGTTTCCTGGATATTGCATCCTGAGAAAAATAGTAATGCTGCGATTAATGCAAAAAAGTTAAGCTTCATAAGTTAAAAAATTTTGATTCTGTTGTAAAGGTACGGCTTATTAATGGAACTGGATGTAGTGTCTCCATTTTTCTAGTACAGTCATGAAATCTTCAGGGAGCTCAGAATCGAACTGAACCACCTTATTTTGCGATGGATGAACAAAACCCAATGATTTGGCATGCAAAGCTTGTCTTGGAATAATTTTTAAACAATTATCCACAAATGATTTATATTTTGAAAATTGTGTTCCTTTCAATATTTTATCACCCCCATAGGTTGCATCATTAAAGAGCGGATGACCAATATATTTCATATGTGCTCTAATTTGGTGTGTGCGACCTGTTTCTAAATTGCATTGTATTAGCGTAACATATCGTAATCTTTCCAACACTTTATAATGTGTAATAGCGGTTCTGCCAAAATCGCCCTCCGGAAAAGCGTCAGTGATTCTTCGGTCCTTAAAACTTCTACCGAGGTTTACGTCTATAGTACCTTCGTCCTCTTCTACATCGCCCCAAACTAATGCATAATACGTCCTTTCAATGCTATGGTCAAAAAACTGTTTGGCCAAATGGGTCATAGATTTTTCAGTTTTGGCTATTACCAGCAAACCTGAGGTATCTTTATCTATTCTGTGCACCAATCCTGGTCGACCTTCATTGCCTTCCATTTCTGGTAATTGCTGAAAATGATAAGCTAATGCATTCACCAAAGTACCTTCCCAGTTTTGATGAGCTGGATGTACCACCATGCCAGCTTCTTTGTTTACAATGAGTAAATCTGAATCTTCATGGACAATATTTAAAGGGATATTTTCTGCTTTTACATCCGTATCTCGTGGAGGCTCAGGCAGTGCAATGCGTATATTATCATTGGGGTGAATTTTGTAATTTGGTTTTATGCTTTCACCATTTACCTGCACAAAACCATCTTTAATTGCTTTTTGTACTTTGTTTCGAGTTACATTAGGTAGTCTGTCCATTAAAAATTTATCGATTCGCAATAAATCTTGCTTGGGGTCTACTTTTATCTGATGATGTTCGAATAATCCATCATCTTCAAGTTCATTTTTTGAGATATCTTCCTGCATAATTTCTTTCAGATTGCAAAGTTAGCAAAAAGATAGTGCGAACGAACATAACATTTATTTTGATTGAAGATTAAAAAGTCAGATATTTATTCCGGTGTATGATAATAAAATGATGTTAAAGTATTTTTGCAGTATATTATTATTGTTTTCAGCAGTATTTTGCCAAGCACAATCTGTATGGGACAAATTGAATAATGATCCATTCAAAACGTCTCAAGCATATGTTGGCTTCCGAGCAGGGGGAAATCTCACCAATATTAATGTTATAAATCGCTACTCTTTAATTAAGCCAACCAACTCGCTTGATGAAGGTTTATATGATAAAAAATATCAGGAAGCGGAGAATATTGGTATTATATATGGTATATCATTTTTATATCAATTTGAACAGCGACTGGTTTTGGGTACTAATGTCAGTCTAAATCAAATTCGTTTTCAATATCAACAGGAACAGCCAGGTTCTACTCGCAGTGTTAATTTCACGCATGGTCATAATATTAATTATTTTGATGTTCCTGTGTTTTTCAGATTTATGTTTAGGCAGATTAATAGTCGATTTTGGGATAAATCAAACCGAAAACCCGAAGTTCCGCCAGTGATCCCATTTGTTCAGGCGGGCTTAAATTTTTCTGTGTTGTTAAATGCAAATAAAGATTATTCTAAATATACTACTCAAAATGGAATTGAAAGTCAGGAATATGACAAAACAGAGGATATTAAATCCATCATGGCACCTTATACAGTAGGTGCCTTTATCGGAGCTGGTACTCGAGTTAGGTTAGGTACTTTTTATCTTACAGCAGAGGCTAATTATCGACATGGATTAACTAATGCTAATAATCCAAATGCGCGTTATCAAAATGATAATTTGCAAAATGAGGCTTATGATATCATGGATGATTTTAGTTTTCAATCAATAGAGGCCGTTTTTAGTCTTATTTTCCCTTTAAAATATTTAAGCAAGAAAGAATTTTTACCGGTTGAGATATGAGATCTATTATCATTTTATTATCGGCTGTATTATTAATTTCTTGTCAGGAAGAGGTATTGGAATTTACTCCTACTGAGAAGTTTAACAGTATTTTTGATAATCCTTCAGAGGGTCTAAATTTTGCACCATTGGATATTATGGAGACAGAAGAAGGTGGTTTTTTGGTTCTATCAGAATTAGCAAATGGCAGTATTTTTATTTTGAAAGTAACGAATAGGGGAGACTTTCAATGGAGCGAACAATTATCTACTCAGTTTCAGAATCCAGTTGCTAGTATGGTTCAGAGAGCAGGTGAATATTATTTTATGGCGGGTACCGCACCTCAAAATACAGCAACCATATTTAAAATAAATGATTTAAACCAAAATATTGAAGCGGCCAGAATTTATAATGGCTATCGAAAGCCATTAGCTTTTAGTGCTTTAGGAGAAAGTGATTATTTATTACTGTCTTTCAACGATACTACTGGTACAGTACTTAGCAAAATTCAGGAGGGATTTGCAATGGAATGGGCGAGAAAATTTGATGAGCTTGAAAACGCCCATCAGCTTTTACAAGCTTATGAAAATAATAATAGGTCAGATTTTTTTGTTGGAAGCTTGAATGCCGGGGGTATAATTTACTTTAATTCACTTCGAGATAATGGAGTGAATTTAACTTACACTAACGATTTAGGGATCGAAACGGGAAGAATTAGAACAGGTCAGCGAAATATGATTAATTCCTTCGTTCCAGATAATGCTGGGGGAATAGCTGTAAATTATATTTTGAATGGTCAACCTTATTTTATTAATAACTATGATCCTGTAGCAAATGACTCGGTCAATCTTCAAGTCGTAGGGGGAAGAATACAAGAAGATAGATTAACAATTCAGAAAGCAATTTCTACATCCATTACTATTGGTAGTTTTGAATATGTAATAAATGCCTATACCACTTTGAATGGTCGAATAAAGTTAAATTTTTATGATACAGCGACAGGAAATCAAGTTGCCATTAAATATTTAGGTGGCATTGATCCATTACAAGTCATTAAATTAATTCCTACTGCTGATGAAGGATTAGCGATTTTATCGAGAATCACAATTGCAGGGGCTAAAGAGCGTATTAATGTGGTAAAAATACCGAAATCAGAATTATTAAATTTGCTGTAAAAAAGCTAACCATTTAGAAAGTTGTCTCGTTATCAGTCCATTATGAAAAAATCTACTTTTCTATTCATTCTTTTATTTATCAGTACACTTAATCTGCAGCTCTTTGCTCAAAGGGCTGAAATGAAAATCATTAGAGTACCCGAATTGGAAGATATCATGGAAGGGAGTGATGATAAAATTCAAGTCATTAATTTTTGGGCTACCTGGTGCAAACCCTGTATAAAAGAGCTTCCTTATTTTGTAAAGGCGCAAAACAAATTTCCTGATGTTGAATTCATTTATATGAGTATTGACTTTTCAGAAAACGCAGCTAAAGCCGAAAAATTCGCAATTAAAAAGGGCTTGAATCCAGAAGGACTTTACTTAATTGATGATGTAGATTATAACTCCTGGATAGATAAGGTTTCGCCTGAGTGGTCTGGTGCTATTCCGGCCACTTTGATTATAAAAAATGGGAAAAAGTACTTTTATGAAAAGGAGTTTCATGAAGGGGAATTGGAAGATTTGATTCAATAAGAACTAAATTTAAATTATATACATATGAAAAAGTTAATTGCATTATCGTTTGTACTGCTTGCTTTGGTAGCTTTTAGTTTTAAAAATGGAGGGTATGACGTTGGGGATAAAGCCACAGATTTCTCTCTTAAAAATGTAGATGGAAAGATGGTTTCGATGGAATCATTTGAAGATGCTAAAGGATTTATGATTGTATTTACATGTAACTCATGTCCATACTCTGTGTTATATGAAGATAGAATTATCGAACTTCATGAGAAATATGCCGCTAAAGGAGTGCCTGTTATTGCCATCAATCCTAATGATGATGAAAAATCTCCTAAAGATTCATTCGACAAAATGAAGGTGAGAGCTAAAGAAAAAGAATTTCCATTCTCTTATGTATATGATGAAACTCAAGAAATTACCAAAGCTTATGGTGCTACCAATACTCCACATGTATATGTATTAGATGCTGACCGAAATGTTAGATACATTGGAGCAATTGATAATAATACCAAATCAGCTGCAGCTGCAGATAAGAAATACGTAGAGGATGCCGTAGATGCAATTCTTAATGGAGAGGAAGTTCCTGAGAAGAAAACTAAAGCAATTGGATGCACTATCAAGTGGGCATCTTGATCAATTTTCTAAATTTTATTTAAATGAAAAGCTGGCAAAATTGTCAGCTTTTTTTGATTGATTTTCAATTAGTTTGTTAGTACAGTTAGGTTATACCATGTTTTTTATGTGGAATCTAATTTCATTCTTTTGTAACTAATTTTTGTTTTTTACGCTTAAGCTAGTCAACACTAAACTTTTTATAAAATGAAAAAAGCAATTCTTGTATTACCCTTTTTAATTTTAAGCTCATTTTTTGTGAATGCTCAAGAGGATCAGAGTGGAATTAGAGCTTCCCTAAATCTTTCAAATTTGTATGTTGATAATGTGGATGATGAAAATTCGAAGCCTGGTTTTGCTGTCGGTTTTTATTTCCGTAAAAACGTAGGAGATTTTGTAAGTATTCAGCCTGAAATTAATTACAGTTTAAAAGGTTCTCAAATTAACTATGATGGTGTCCTTGGAAACGGAAAGTATCGATTTAATCTTTCATATATAGAGATACCAGTTTTAGCTAATTTCCATGTAGGAGAAAGCTTATATTTTAGTGCTGGGCCTTATATAGCTACACTTATTGCTGCCAAAACGAAACACTTAGATGGCGATGGCTCTGTAAATGGTGTAAAAGAGTATGATCGTGATGATTTCAATACTTTCGATTATGGAGTTGCTGCAGGGGTTGGCTTTGACTTTGCAGGTGGGACTGCTGGCGTTCGATACAACTACGGTTTGGTGGAAGTAGCACCCGAAAGAGACGCTTTAGATAATGGTAAAAATTCAGTATTACAATTTTTTATTGGCTTTAGCTTTTAATTTATAAAAAATACCAAGATTTTATAAGGCACAGTTGCGATTAGCAGCTGTGCTTTTTTCGTTTTAAGATACCATCTCCAGCAAATCGTCCAGGTATTTTCGGGTATTGGATAATCTTGGTACCTTATTTTGCCCTCCTAATTTACCTCTTTTTCTCATCCATTCGTAAAAAGTGCCACGTGCTACTTGATGAATTTCTAAGCAGTGTAAGGCAATATCTTTATGTCTTTTGGCATCGTAATCAGAATTAATTTTCCTGATTTCATCATCCAATAATTTCTCAAATTCCTGAAGGTTTGTGGGCTCTTTTTCAAACTCAATCACCCATTCATGTGCTCCGCTTTTTCCATGTTCCAAATATTTTGGAGCAGCTGTAAAATTTTCAATTATTACTCCGGTTTTAGTACAAGCTTCAGCAATGGCTTTTTCAGCATTTTCAATCATAAGCTCTTCTCCGAAAGCATTGATAAAGTGCTTGGTTCTTCCGCTAATTTTTATTCTGTAGGGTTCTATAGACGTAAAACGAATAGTGTCTCCAATTCTGTAGCGCCACAAACCAGCATTGGTGCTAATGACGATTTCATATACTTTATGAAGTTCTACATCAGCTAAGCGTATTGTTTTAGGCTGTTCTTGGTCAGCATTTTCTAAAGGAATGAACTCATAAAAAATGCCGTAATCTAACATGAGCAGCATTTCATCTGAATTCATAACGTCCTGAATACCAAAAAAGCCCTCTGAGGCATTATAGGTTTCCAGGTAATTCATTTTCGGAGATTTGATTAAGTCTTTAAAAAGTGGCTGATAGGGAACAAAGGAGACTGCCCCGTGAATAAACAACTCTAAATTAGGCCATACTTCTGAGATATCATCTTTTCCGCTTAGCTCTAATATTCGTTGCAATAGTACCACAGTCCAGGTAGGTACACCTGTAAGGCTTGTCACATCTTCCTTCATAGTGGCTTTAGCCATTGCTTCAATTTTACCTTCCCATTCGTCCATCAGTGCTATTTCAAGACTAGGTGTTCGGATGATTTGCACCCAAAAAGGAAGGTTTTTCATGATAACAGCTGAAACGTCCCCATAAAAGGAGTTGGAATTATTATCAAATTGATTGACTTGCTGGCTTCCGCCTATGCTTAAGTTTTTGCCTGTAAAAAGTCTTGAATCCGGATTGTTATTTAAGTAAATGGATAGTAAATCTTTCCCGCCTTTAAAATGGCAATCTTCTAAAGATTCATCTGAAACGGGTATGAATTTGCTTCTATCATTTGTAGTTCCTGAAGATTTTGAAAACCACCGAATTTCTGTGGGCCATAAAATGTTTTGCTCTCCTTTTAAAAGCTGATCGATATAAGGAAATAATTCTTCGTATGTATGAAGTGGAACTCGTTCTTGATAGTCTTTAAAGTTTTTTAAATCATCAAAATGATATTCTTTACCGAAGTTCGTATTCCTCGCTCTATAAATTAGTTTTTGAAGCACTTCGCTTTGTACTTCGTTTGGGTATTTCATGAAAAGCTCCACTTCGTGAATTCTTTTTTTCATTACCCAAGTCATGATAGAGTGCAGGAATTCCATAGATTATAATTTTCGCTTTAATTCGAAATGTTTACCTAAATAAACTCTTCTTACTTGTTCGTCATTGGCTAAATCTTCAGCAGTTCCTGCCTTCAATAACTTTCCTTCGAACATTAAATAAGCTCTGTCAGTAATAGATAAAGTCTCATTTACATTGTGGTCAGTAATAAGAATCCCAATATTTTTTTGTTTCAACTTGCCTACAATTGTTTGAATTTCTTCCACAGCGATAGGGTCAACGCCTGCAAAAGGTTCATCTAACAAAATAAAAGCTGGATCCATCGCTAGTGCTCTTGCAATTTCTGTTCTTCTTCTTTCCCCACCAGACAACACCATTCCTTTATTTTTTCTTACATGGTTCAAACTGAATTCGTCTAAAAGACTTTCCATTTTTTCTTTTCTTGCTGCTTGGCTGATTTTTCTCATTTCTAAAACGGCCATCAGGTTTTCTTCAACCGTGAGCGATCTGAAAACAGAAGCCTCCTGTGCCAAATATCCTACGCCTTTTTTAGCTCTTTTGTACATTGGCAGCTTTGTGATATTTTGGTCATCTAGATATATTTGACCTGAATTAGGTTTTACCAAACCAACTATCATGTAAAAAGATGTGGTTTTTCCTGCTCCATTCGGGCCTAAAAGACCAACAATTTCGCCTTGTTCTACACTTAGTGAAATATGATCGACTACGGTTCTTTTAGAATACGTCTTGACTAGATTTTCTGCTTTTAATATCATTTTTGTATTGATTGTTTGGGAGTCTGTTAGCAACAAACATACCTAATTAGCAAATTAACGAAAATAATCAATCAATGCGGATATCTTTCAGATAAAGCTGTAAAGATTTTACGCCATTAAAGTGATTTTCTTGAATCGTGAATGCCAATTCAAAAGTATTTGAATTGGTAAGTAGGTCTTTATATTCTGCCATTCCAAATCCTATCGCTGAAAGTTTTTGAGTTCCAGCTTTATCTTTTACGCTTAGTTTTAGATGTTTTTCTTTTAGAATTAAAGGTTCTCCTATAATGGTCAAATCTTTTGCTGCGAAAACGGGCTGCATATTGCCTGGTCCGAAAGGATCCATCTGACTTAAAATAGCATAAAATTTATCGGTAATTTGGTCTAAAGAAATATAACTATCAATTTTTACTTTTGGAATAAGCTGGTCTTCGGTAATGTTTGTTTTTACGATTTGCTCAAAAGCAGCTGAAAAATCAGGGATTTTATCAATTGAGAGCGTTAGACCTGCAGCATGCATGTGACCGCCAAACTGATCTAAGTGTTCCTTACATGATTCTATTGCAGAATATAGGTCAAAACCCTCAACTGAACGAGCAGATCCGGTCGCCTTTCCGTTAGATTCTGTTAAAATGATAGTTGGTCGATAATATTGCTCAATACATCTGGAAGCCACAATTCCTATTACGCCTTTATGCCAGTTTTTATTATATAGTACTGTACTGTTTGCCGTCAATAATTTTTCATTTTCCTCAATTGCAGATAAGGCCTGAGTAGTGATGTTTTGATCGAAATCTTTGCGGGTATTATTTTTATTGGAAATATTTTCGGCTATTATGGTTGCTTCATCCTCATGGACAGCGGTTAATAATTTCACAGCCAAATGCGCGTGGTCAATTCTTCCTGCGGCATTAATTCTGGGTCCTAACTGAAAAACTAAGTTAGAAATAGTGATTTTATCTTTTAAGCCCGATGCCTGTAGTAATGCTTTTATCCCTGGTCGTGGATTAAAATTTATTTTTTCCAGACCGTAGAAAGCCAGCGTTCTGTTTTCACCCGTAACTGCAACTATATCCGCTGCGATGCTAATGGCAACTAAATCTAATAATTCAAAGGCATGATGCTCAGGAATTTCTTTTTGAATGCAGAATGCCTGAATGAATTTAAAACCAACACCACAGCCTGATAATTCTTTAAAAGGATAATCGCAATCTTTTCGTTTTGGGTCTAGTATGGCAACGGCTTTTGGTAGCTTTTCACCGGGATTGTGATGGTCACAGATGATAAAATCAATATCTAATGAATTGGCATAATCCACTTGATCCTCTGCTTTGATACCACAATCTAATGAAATGATAAGACTGCAATTATGTTCGTTTGCATAATCAATTCCTTGCATGGAAATGCCGTAGCCTTCGAGATATCGATCGGGAATGTAATAAAATAGATTGCTGCAATAATTTTTTAAAAAGCTATACATCATAGCTACTGATGTGGAGCCATCTACATCGTAGTCGCCATATACCAAAATGAATTCTTTATTTTCAATTGCATTAATCAATCTATCGACTGCCTGTGGCATATCTTTCATTAGAAATGGATCATGACAATCTTCTATAGAAGGGCGGAAGAAAGATTTCGCTTCGTCATAATTGTTGATTCCTCTGCCAACCAAAATTTTAGATAAAACAGAATTAATATTTATAGCCTGGCTTAATTCATCAACCTTTTTGGAGTTAGGTTCTTCAGCTAAAATCCATTTTTTTTCTTTCGGCATGTCACAAAAATAAAAAGGCTTCGAATAAATCCGAAGCCTTCTGTAAAATGATTTTATAAATAGTTTTATTCTCCTACCATTACGAAAGCACCCCAATAGAATGGAGCTTTATATTTATCTTTAATTGTTTTTTGAGCATCGTTGAAAGCAGATAATTTGTCTTTTCCGCCAATCCAATTTTCATAAAAGGCAGTCATTAACTCTTGCGTTGCTTCATCATCTACAGACCATAAACTCATGATAATTGCTTCTGCTCCAGCAACTTGAAAAGCTCTTCTTAATCCGTAAACCCCTTCGCCATTTTTTAATTCACCCAAACCAGTCTCGCAAGCGGAAAGCACTACAAGTTCCGTATTAGTCAAATTCATATTCATGGCTTCATAAGCAGTTAAAATACCATCTTGTCTGGTTCCTTGACTTAATCCTGTAGTAATAAAAGAATTTGCCCCTGCCATAATTAAGCCGGATTTTAATAAAGGATTTTCACTGTATTTATCTTCTTCCTCACTGTTGTTCACTTGATTATCTTCCAAAAAGAACCCATGAGTTGCAATATGAAGTACTCTTGGGTTTTGAACGCTTTTTATTTGTGTTTCATCAGCCTCGTTTGCCAAATATGTTTTGGGTTGAGATAAGTCACTGTTTTCATACAAGGTTTCTATTTTGTTTACCTCTTCTTTTGTTCCTGGGAGTGCTGTAACTAATGAATTACCTCTTATATATCTTTGTAAACTACCTCTTAATCCTCTATTTAAACTTGCATTTTCAACAATATCGCTAGCCGAGCCATTGTCATTTATCCCTTCTTCGATTATTCCTTTATTATAATTTGGGAAGCCAAATAATGTAGGTGCGGAGGCTAAATTAGAAGTCGGTTTTCCCTCGCGATAAGCTATTAAATCTTTTGTATTGGTCAGCAACTGTATGTTTTGTTCTTCTAAAACGAATTTATCGGTTTCATTATTGAAGAGTACATTTATACTGATTTGATTATAAATTCCATCTGGTGAAAAGTACAATTTATCATACTTTTTTGTTTTTGCTGCAATGGGTTTCCAATAGAAGTCGTAACTATATTTATCTTGCACCTTAAAGCGAATAGCATTTTTATAGTTTTTAATGTATTTGTTTTCTAATTCAAAACCATTTTCAAATAAAATTAACTCAGGATATTTTGATTTTTTATCGATTAAAAGTGCAGCATAATTAATTTTATTTTTGAATAATCCACTGCTATCAGGTGTAAATTCTCTAAATCTGATCATTTCAATTGCCGCCTCATTGTCTTTCAGCTTTGCTTGAACATCCTTCCAGTTATAGTTTTTGGCTGCATAAGCTTCTTCAAACTCAGATGATGCCCTGCTTAACTCTTTTTCTAAAACTGAAGAATATTCAATTAAAGAATCTAATTTTAAATCTTGTTGCTTTAATTCTTCCTCTGACATAGAATATAGCTGAGAGATTAATTCTTTCGTGCTAATCCAGTTTTTGTATTGCTGTTTTAATTTTTCATTATCACTAGCCAAAATATCTTTTCTAGCTTTGGCCGTTGCATACATAATAAGGCCCTTGGTGGCCAATTGATAATCGTACATATCACCTAAAAGTGCAGCATCTTGGTCTTTATAAGCAATTGCAAATGAATTAAATTCTTCAAATGTGGAACGTAAAGTGTGAGTATAAAAATTGGCTTTTTGTTGCTCGCTTAATGCTGGAAAATATGCTTCAATTTGAGCGAAATAATTATCAAATGTTTCTTTAAAGTAGTTTTTTGCCTTTTTAGGATCGTCTTTAAACCAAGTTAATTCTGCCAACTCCTTACTCGTTTCTGCATAAAGTGGATGCTTTTTATTGAGATATTTGGTTCGTAGTTGATGAGCAGAATTAATATGTTTCTCAGCCTGTTTGATATTATTCATTCTGAAATTGGCTATACCCCATTTCAGTTCATATTTAGAATATTCGGGATTACTTTTATCCAAAATCTTTTGTGAAGCTAAAAAACTTTCATTCATTAGTTTATAATAATTCTCTATGTCATTTGCCTTGTTTAGTGCTAATGCTTTTTCTTTTAATACACGTATGTAAAGTTCGCTTTCTACTCCTAATTGAGATTTTATAACCTTCAGTGATTTATCAAAATAATAAAGCGCAGAATCTTGTTCTCCAATTTCGATCAAATTCTGTGCGTAATTATTAAATGTAATGGCATTATTTAGCGTTTCTTCCTTGTCTAAAATTTCTTGAAAAATATTAACTGACTCTTCGTATAAGCCGATTTTCCAATATAGCAGGGCTAAATTATTTTTGGTATTCTCTTCCAATAATTCATTTCCTGAAATTTTATTAATTATATCCAGTGCTTGAGTATATAATAATTCTGCATCAGAATATTGGGAGCGGTAATAATAAGGAATTGCAAGAGTCACTAATGCTTCTGCATAATCAATACTTTGTTTTCCAAAATTTTCTTCAATAAAAATTAAATTGTCCTTTAAGATATCTTCCGACTTAGAATAGTAACCAATATCAAAATAAGCCATTCCTAACTCTTTATTGACTACATGTTGGTATTGCTCTAAAACGAAATCAATTTTCAACAAATTTTCAAGTATATCCATTGCCGTTTTGTGCTCTCCCAATACTCCATGGATTTTTGCAAGTTCTATACGGCTTTCTACATAAGCAGGGCTACTGATTCCTAAATTGTTTTTATAAAGCTCTGCAGCTTCGGTTATATTAACTTTTGCTTGACTAAAATTATCTGCAAGTTGCTGAATGTAAGCTAAATTATAAATCGCATCCGCAATCAAAATTGGGTCTGTAGAGGGGATCTTTTTTCTCAAATCCACTTCTTTTTGCATAATAACTAATGCTGATTCCAAGCTATCATAAACTAAGTATGCATCACCTAAGAAATATAACATTTCAGCTGATGTGGTGTCACCATATACCTCAGCATGATTAAGGATTTCACCTTTATTAGCGATAATTCTTTCAAAATCCTCTGAATTGAATGCAGTTTCTATTTCATTAAAGAGCTTCGAATTACCGTCCTGAGCGGTTAGGAATTGAAAAATACAAATTTGGGAAAGCAAGATCAGGATAATTGTCTTTTTCATAATTCTTCTTTATTCGTTCAGAAATTAAAGTTAGCACAATTAAATAGTAATAAAAAAGTAATAATTAGGATTCATGTAATAATTTATTTTCTTTTGTAGATACTTCATATAGGATTTAAATTAGTAATTATTTCAACTAAGAAGAAAAAAATGAGGTATATTTTATTAACAATGCTAATGAGTATTTTCATTAGTAGCAACGCAAAAGCAATGTGTAAGATATTTGATACACAGGTTGTTATTGAGGTAAATCCACTAGGCAGTTTTCAGGAAGAAGTATTATGGGAATTATATATAGTCGATAATGATTCTTTAGTAGCATCTACTACCGCAGGATTTTTAGGTATAAATATTGAAAGAGATACATTATGTCTATCAACAGGAGTTAGTTATCGCTTTGAAGCTTATGATACGTACGGAGATAGCTGGAATAATAATGAATATTCCATTTCTTATATTGATGGATTTATTGTAAAAAGCAGTAGCTAGGACAACGGAAATGAGCTGTTTATTTCATGATTGCCTAACTCGTAATTAGCACATTCATAATATATGTCAACTTTTCTTCAATACTTTTCTAAAGCAGTAAATCATAACAGCAGTTACTGAAAGCTGTACTACCAGCATAATAATTAAAGGTTCCGTATTCATAGTGTGGATGATTTTCTTCGTTTTCTGTATGCCACATAAACCAGTGAACTGATTGCCGCGAATAAAAGCAGTAATATTCCTCTGGCCATATTAGCGTAAAATATTTGTTGGCTCAATAGTTCCTTTTCTGAGGCATCAGTAGCCAAAGCAAGGCTTTCTTTTAAACCTGTGTTATTTAATTGCAAAATCAGAGAGCTATTGTCCAATGGCCAACCTTCTCCTGAAGATAATTGTGCAAAAGCCTCAGTCCAATTGTTATTTTCAGGAGTGAATAGTGCGCCTAAAAATACACTGATTAGCAATAAAGGTGTTACAAATTTTATAACCCATTTGAAAAAGCCAGGAATGACAATGTCTGCGCCATCATTAATTTCTTTCCAGCCTTTTTTCATACCAAAAACCCATGCGAAAAGAATGGTTTCTGCCAAGGCAAATATTACGAGCGATACTGTTCCGGCCCAATAGTCATATTGGTCGAAAAAGCCATATTGATAGAATAAAACACATGGTAAACCGAGTAGCAAGGTTAAGGTACCAAAGGAAACTGCTCCTTTGATTTTTCCCCATCCAAATTCATCACGCATAAAGCCCATCCACGGTGTACCCATGGCCAGAGAAGAAGTAATACCCGCAAAAAATAATAATCCAAACCAGAATACACCTGCTAGTGCAGCCAATAAATCACCCCATTGTCCGAAAAGGAAGGGCATAGATTGAAAAGCTACTCCGAAACTTATATTTTCTTTTACCCAATCCAAACCAAAATAACCTGCAGCAATTGGAATTACGATCAAACTACCTAACACTACTTCCACAAACTCATTGGTGAAACCAGCAGTAGCGGCATTAAGTGCAATATCATCTCGGCTATCCAAATAAGCAGCATAACAATGGATAGTTCCCATTCCCACGGATAGGGTAAAGAATATCTGTCCTGCAGCTGCTAACCACACGCCTGGTTTTAAAAGCGAATCATACTCAGGTGTCCACAAATAATTAAGGCCATCCCAGGCATTAGCCAATGGAAACTGGTCTGATGCCATGCTAGTGCCTAAAGTTAAACCGCGAACAGCCAAGAAAATACCAAAGAGTATGAGTAAAGGCATCATAATCTTAGCTACTTTTTCTATACCTGCCAGACCTTTACTTAATATGTAGGTATTAATGAGAATACAAATGACGAAGAAAAAAATTGCTTCGTTAGGTATGCCCAAAAAGGAAGTAGACATATTAATATAGTTCCCAAAGTATTGGGCTACTTCCGACTGAGAAAGTCCTACAAAAGTGCCTTTTATACTATGGAAAGCATAGGAAAGTGTCCAGGATTCAATGTAACAATAATATGCGGCTACGGCTATGTTAGTGAAAATACCAAAAACCCCAATGTATTTCCAAAGGGAGCCTTTACTCATGCTACTGAGGATAAAAGGAGTAGAGTGATGTCCTTTTTTGCCTCCAAATCGACCCATGGACCATTCAATCCACAATAATGGTACACCCATTAGAATAAAACATACGAGATAAGGTATAATAAAAGTCCCGCCACCGTTTTGAACAGCTTGAACAGGAAACCTTAAAAAATTACCCAGTCCTACAGAATTACCAGCCATGGCTAGAATTAAGCCTAAACGGCTGCCCCAAGCCTCATTTTTTATAGTCATAATTTAATGGTCATGTAGATTACATGCTCGAAATAATGCGGAATTTATGATATATAATTGTCATATTCACAACTGCTAAACTATTTATTTTAAATATATTTTGAAATTGTTTTTCGGCAGATTATTATACTTCATTTGGAGGTAAATGAACATAATATTTCAGCTTTGAAAAAAAAAACAGCCAGTGAAATCTTTTTCCATTGGCTGTTCTAATTGTCCGAAATCTAATGGTGGTAATTAGTAAGAGATGCCGGCTAAATTAAGACTTTTGAAAAATTAAGTCTTAATTTTCAGGTATGACGTTCTGCTATTAGAATTCGTAATTAAACAATTCCTAATTCTTAATTATTATCCCCAAAGATCTTCCATCGTATAAGGAGATCCTTCCTGTGTCCAAAAGCTTCCATCAACAAATCGATAATTTTTATCCTCTTTACTGATGGCTTTTACTTCCTCTGCGCTTAAATCAATAGCATCAGCTTCAAGATTTTGTTTTATCCTACCAGCATTGGTTGATTTTGGAATAACAGAAATGCCACGATTTAAGGCAAAAGCTATCAAAATCTGCGCTGGAGTTTTACTATATTTATCCGCAATATTTTTGATGACATCTAATTCAAACAAATCGGGTTCATCATCTTTTTTCATTTGACTTGCCCGGTCTTTTGAGCCAAGTGGAGAATAGGCTGTCATTAAAATATCATGTTTTTTACAGAATTCAACTAACTCCTCTTGAACCAATCGTGGATGTAATTCTACTTGGTTCATCTCAGGTTTAATGGAGGCAATTTCCCGTAATTTTTTCAAATTAGCGATGTTGTAATTTGCTACGCCTATATGCTTGGTGAGTCCTTTTCCCACCAATTTTTCCATCGCTTCCCATGTTTTTTGGATCGGAGCATGATCTGGCCCTAAAAAGTCATCTCCTGATTTTGGAAATTCCGATTCAGGCTTTTGAGCTACAGGCCAATGCATCAAATATAAGTCTAAGTAGTCTAACTGTAAGTCTTTTAAAGTTTGTTTAAGCGCAGGCTCTACATCAACTGGTAAGTGGGCATTATTCCACAATTTTGAGGTAATAAAGATTTCCTCACGGGTGCAAATATCCTCTTTAAAAGCTTTTTGGAGTGCATCACCTATTTCCTTCTCATTGCCATAAATGTAGGCACAATCGATATGTCGATACCCTACTTTAAGAGCTTCCAAAACTGCCTTAAAAACTTCTCCAGGCTCTGATTTCCAAGTTCCTAGACCCAAAGCGGGTAAAATATCTCCATTTCTAAACGTTAATTTTCTCATGTAAATGTTAAGGGTTAGTCTACATTATTATACTGCTAAGAATATATTATGTTGAATAAAATGTAAAAACTCCTTTTTAAGTATCTGCTGAAAATACACTGGTAAAGTTATTAGGCTGCGCTATTATTGCTTACAAAATCCAATTAATCAGCCAAGTGGCGCTTACTAAAATCAACGCCACTTACTATCTCATCTTCCTTTCCTTTGGGGGAAAGATTGAGGATGTGGCATTTGGTGAGGGAATATGGATAGTGCTTTTTTCAACACTTAGCAGTGAATTCATTGCATTATTCCGTTAAATTCCACTAGATGTATAAATAGTTCAATCCTAACTCTATTTATAATTTTTCTAAATTAGTCATGAATTTTATAAAAAAAATAGCACAAACAACTAAATATCAGTTGTTTAAACCCTTTTTCATGAATTGGAATATAAAATTGGCAAATTTGTATTGCAAATGTATTTGAAATAATGGCTTTGGGCAGTAGATTTGTACCCAATTAATAATTGGTGTTCCCAGATGCTAAATGAACAAATAAATATGTCCTTGAAAACGTATATTACTCGCTTATCTTTTATAGCATTCCTATTAGTGAGTTTTTTATCATTACCCAACAACTCTTTTGCACAGGATGGCGAATTGCCTACAAGTGAAGAAGCGCTTGCTAATGGTGAAAAACTATTTAAAAATAATTGTGCTGTTTGTCACCAGATCCAAAATAAAATGGTTGGACCTGCTCTCAAAAACGTTTACGAAAGAAGAGAGTTGCCATGGTTATTGAATTTTATCAAAAATTCTCAAAAAGTAATCCAAAGTGGAGATGAATATGCAGTTAACCTTTATAATGAATATGGAAAGGCAGTAATGCCTCCTTTTGATTACTTCGCTGATGAAGAAATCAAAAATATTTTAGGTTATATTAAAGACCAAACTGAAAACCCACCACAAGAAGCTACTGCTGATGCTGGTGGAACATCTACTGAAGCAGGATCAGGTGGTGGAGGAATTCCATCGGAATACCTAACCCTGATCATTGTTGGATTTGTGATCGTACTTATCTTAATCTTGGTGGTTTTGGTATTGATCGTAACGGTCTTAACCAAATTCATCAATCAAAAAGAAGATATTGACGAGAGAGACAAAGAATTTGTAAACCAAAAATTAGATCTTAGCAAATTGGTGAGAAGTAATGGCTTCTTATTCTTTGTGATCTTAATATTTACAGCCGTTGTAGCTAAAACAGTTATTGATGGTCTTTATACTGTTGGTGTTCAGCAAGGATATCAGCCAACACAGCCTATTGCATTCTCTCATGAGATTCATGCAGGGCAGTATGAAATTGAATGTCAGTATTGTCACACTGGGGTTATGATTTCTAAAAGTGCAAATATTCCTTCAGCTAATATCTGTATGAACTGTCACTCAGCTATCAAAACTGAATCAAAAGAAATAGCAAAAATATATAAAGCAATAGATTACGATCCTGAAACTGGTGAGTATGGTGATAATGTGAAACCAATTGAGTGGGTAAGGGTACATAACCTTCCTGATTTGGCTTATTTTAACCATTCTCAGCACGTGAATGTAGGTGAAATTGAATGTCAAACCTGTCATGGTCCAATTGAGGAAATGGCAGTTGTGAAACAATGGAGTACATTGACGATGGGATGGTGTATAAACTGCCACAGAGAAACCAAAGTAAATACAAAAGGAAATGCATATTACGATGATTTAGTCAAAGCGCATGATGGTGGCGACTTGAAAGTAGTGGATATAGGTGGTTTAGAATGTGCAAAATGTCATTATTAATTAAAATATTTAATCGACTTCATTAATCATAGATATGAGTAATCAAAAAACATATTGGAAAGGAACTGAACAATTAACAAATGATCCTTCATTTGTTAAAAATGCAGAAAAAGAATTTCCTGAATACTTACCAATCAATGAGGGTAAAGAGTCTAATGGAAGTACTTCCAGAAGAGATTTCTTGAAATTGATGGGGTTTGGTGTAGCTGCAGCATCCCTTGCTGCTTGTGAAGCGCCTGTTAGAAAAGCAATCCCTTATTTAAATAAGCCTGTAGATGTTGATCCAGGGATTCCTAATTATTATGCTTCTACTTATTCAGTAGGTGGTGATTATGCCAGTATTGTGGTTAAAACACGTGAAGGAAGACCTATCAAGATAGAAGGAAATAAAAACTCAGCGATTACCCAAGGCGGTGTAAACGCTCAAGTTGAAGCATCCGTGCTTTCCTTATATGACCAGGAGCGATTAGTAGGTCCGTTGAAGGAAGGCAAAAACACCGATTGGAATACAATCGATAAAGAAGTTACAGAACAACTTCAAGCCATTAGTGCTGAAGGAGGTCAAATTAGAATTGTTTCAAATACCATTATTTCACCTTCAACTTTAAAAGCTATTAACAAAATGGCTGAAAAGTATGGTAATACTGAGCACGTCATGTACGATGCAGTATCTCAAAATGGTATGTTGGCAGCCAACGAATCAATGTTTGGTGTAAAAGCAGTTCCTTCTTATGACTTTAGTAAAGCAAATACTATTGTTAGTTTTGGTGCTGACTTCCTAGGAACTTGGATTTCTCCAATTGAAAACACAAAACAATATAGCAAAACCAGAAAAGTAAGCAGCGAGGATAAAACAATGTCTCGTCACTATCAATTTGAAGCCTATCTTTCATTAACGGGTTCAAATGCTGATTATAGAACAACAGTAAAACCTTCTCAAGAAGGATTGGCAGTGGCAGCTTTATATAATGAAGTAGCTAAAATGACTGGAAATGCTCCTATCAATACAAATAAAGTAGAGATAGCGAATATCACAAATGCGGCAAGAGATTTAGCCTCAAATAGAGGTAAATCATTAGTGGTTGCTGGTTCAAATGATACTGATATTCAATTATTGGTAAATGGTATCAACTCCATGTTGAACAACTATGGAACTACCATTGATTTGAATCAACATTCAAATGCTAGAAAAGGAGATGATGCTTCATTCATCAATTTTGTGAAGGAAGCAAATGCTGGAAATATCAAAGCGGTTATTTTCTATAATGCTAATCCTGTTTATGATACAGGAATGGGAGAAGAGATAAAATCAGCTTTAGAAAAAATTTCTTTATCAGTTTCTACATCAGATAGAAATGATGAAACAGCTCATTTAGTGAAATATGTAGCACCAGATCATCACTTCCTAGAATCGTGGAACGATGCTGAGCCTAAGAAAGGTCATTTGAGTTTAGCTCAGCCAACTATTTCTCCATTGTTCAAAACTCGTCAGGCTCAAGACAGTTTCTTGACTTGGTCAGGCGATAAACAAGAATATTATAATTTCCTTAGAAAGAATTGGGAAGATGAACACTTTAGTGGTCAAGAACCAACATTTGATATTTTCTGGGATAAGACTTTATATAATGGGGTATTTACCTACAATGTAGAAAGTAGTGATATAGCTGTTCAAAATGTAGATTTATCAGCTGTTGCAAATAGAATCAACAAAAACTATAAGCCAAACAATACTGGTTTAGAAGTAACTTTCTATCAAAAAGTATCTATTGGAACTGGTCATCACGCAAATAATCCATGGTTGCAAGAATTACCTGATCCAATTTCTAAAGCCACATGGGATAACTATGCAACTATCTCACAAAAAATGGCGAATGACTTAGGGATTAAAATCTTTGAAGGTAAGACTTCAATGATCAACTTAACTATCAATGGTAAGACTATGGAGGTTCCTGCATTGGTTCAGCCAGGTCAAGCAATTGATACTATCGGTCTTGCATTAGGTTACGGAAGAAATATGGCCGGTAAGGTTGCCAATGGTGTAGGATTTGATGTATATCCATTTTTAACTCAACTTAATGGCACTAGATCTTATGCTTTAACATCAGGTGTTAGTGTAGATGGGACAGCTGGAAGCTATCAATTAGCTCAAACGCAAACGCACCAAACTTTTATGGGACGCGAGACCATCATTCAGGAAGCATTACTTGAGGATTACAAAAAGAAAGGGTGGGAGAGAGATTTCCAACCTCACATTGAAACAAGTAAAGGAAAAGTTAAACCATCTAAATTAACACTTTGGAATGGGCATAAATATAACAATCATCATTGGGGATTAGCAATTGACCTGAATTCATGTACTGGTTGTGCAGCTTGTACAATTGCTTGTCAATCTGAAAATAACATTCCGGTTGTTGGTAAGGCAGAAGTGGTAATGAGAAGAGATATGCAGTGGATGCGTGTTGACCGTTACTACAGTTCACAGCAAGGGGCAGAGACATCCAAAGAGTTAGAAGTAGCTGCTGAAAATCCGGAGGTTACATTCCAACCGATGATGTGTCAGCATTGTAATAATGCACCTTGTGAAACAGTATGTCCAGTTGCGGCTACTACTCACAGTTCAGAAGGATTAAACCAAATGACTTATAACAGATGTGTTGGTACAAGATATTGTGCAAACAACTGTCCTTATAAAGTAAGACGATTCAACTGGTTCAAATATCATGACAATAGCAATTTTGACAAAAACTTGTCTATGAATAATACCCTTGGTAAAATGGTGTTGAATCCAGATGTAACGGTTCGTTCTCGTGGAGTTATGGAAAAATGCTCTATGTGTGTTCAAAGAATCCAAGCTGGTAAATTGAAAGCTAAAAAAGAGAAAAGAGAATTGGAAGATAGAGATGTGAACACTGCATGTGCTTCAGCTTGTCCTTCTGATGCGATTATCTTCGGAGACTTGAATAATCCTAACTCTTCAATTTCAAAATACTTGAAATTAGAAGCGAGCGATAGTGAACCAATTAAAGAGGTGAATAATGAACGCGCTTACCATGTATTGGAAGAGTTGCGAGTAGCACCAAACGTTTGGTACATGACCAAAATCAGAAATAAAGATAAAGTAAATACTAAGGCTTAATTTAATAACTGTAGCAATATGGAAGTCACTTCACCCGTAAGAGAAGTATTAGTAACAGGAAATAAAACCTATCATGATGTATCTCATGATATCTGTAGGCACGTAGAAGCCAAACCAAATCCAAAATGGATGGCTGCAATGGCCTTATCCTTAGGAGCATTATTCACCGGAGGCTATGCCTTAGCTATCACTCTTTGGGATGGTATCGGTATGTGGGGCTTGAACAAAACTATAGGATGGGCTTGGGATATCACCAACTTTGTTTGGTGGGTAGGTATCGGTCACGCAGGAACTTTGATTTCTGCTGTTTTGCTTTTATTCCGTCAGAAATGGAGAACATCCATTAATAGAGCGGCTGAAGCGATGACGATTTTTGCCGTAATCTGTGCTTTGTTATTTCCATTAATTCACACAGGAAGACCTTGGTTAAGTTTCTATTGGTTTGTTCCAATCCCAAATACTTGGGGTTCCTTATGGGTTAACTTCCATTCACCATTATTGTGGGATTTCTTTGCAATCTCTACCTATTTTACAGTTTCCTTAGTATTCTGGTTTATAGGTTTAATTCCTGATTTTGCTACAATCAGAGATAGAGCAACTAATAAGATTTCAAAAGCCATTTATGGTGCATTAAGCTTTGGATGGGATGGAGCAGCGAAAACATGGCAACGATATGAAACGGTTTCATTGGTATTAGCAGGTCTAGCCACTCCTTTAGTACTTTCTGTACATACTATTGTATCAATGGACTTTGCAACTTCCGTGATTCCAGGTTGGCACACTACCATATTCCCTCCATATTTCGTGGCAGGGGCTATTTTCTCAGGCTTTGCAATGGTACTAACCTTGATGTTGGTAACCAGAAAAGTGTACAACCTAGAAGATTATATAACCATAAACCATATTGAATTGATGAACATTATCATCATGATAACTGGTTCAATAGTAGGTGTTGCTTACATAACCGAGTTATTCATGGCATGGTATTCAGGTGTTCAATATGAACAATATGCATTCTTAAACAGAGCAACAGGACCTTATTGGTGGGCATATTGGGCAATGATGACTTGTAATGTGATTTCCCCTCAGTTATTCTGGTTCAAGAAAATTAGAACAAGTTTATGGGCGACTTTCATTTTATCCATAGTGGTAAACATTGGAATGTGGTTTGAAAGATTTGTAATTATTGTAACCTCTCTACATAGAGATTATCTACCATCAAGTTGGGCAATGTTTAGCCCTACAATTTATGATATGGGTATCTATCTATTCAGTTTTGGGTTATTCTTTACACTGTTCTTCTCTTTTGCTAAATTCTTCCCAGTAATTAATATGGCAGAGATAAAATCAGTATTGAAATCTAGTTCAGGTGAAATCGAAAACAAAAAATAATTATGGAAAGCGGTAAAAACTTTATCGTAGGGATTTTTGATGATGAATCAGTGCTCTTAAGCGCAGTCAAAAAAATCCGTGGAAGCGATGTAAAAATTCATGAATGTTATACTCCTTATCCTGTGCATGGATTGGATGATGAATTGGGCTATAAGCGATCTAGAATTTCCATAGCTGCTTTTATGTTTGGAATTACTGGAACTTGTCTAGCATTCTTAATGATGATATATATGATGGGAATCGATTGGCCAATGATTATTGGTGGAAAAGACCACATTGCTATTCCTTCATTTATACCAGTTGTTTTTGAAGTTACGGTACTTTTGTCAGCATTAGGCATGGTTGCAACATTTTTTGTGATTAGTAATTTGAAGCCATATGCTAAGCCAGTTACTTTTGACATACGAAGCACTGATGATAAGCATGTAATGGCTATTGATTTGGCAAAAAATAAAAAGTCCACTAACGAATTAAGTTCTTTATTGAAAGATTCTGGGGCTGTGGAAATAAATGAAAAGAAATTTTAAGTTGAATTATCAAATGATGAATACAAATATAATATTTCAAATCTTATTCTTCGGCTTAGTAACTGTGTTATTTGGTGCCTGTGATGCAGGAGTAAATGATACAGGAACGGAGTATGCGCCTAATATGTATCATGCTGTTTCTTACGAACCTTTAATTCAGATTACTGATGAAGATGCTGGTGAATGGGTTAATTCCGATGATAATGGCTATGGAGAGTATTTCAGTTCAAATCCAAATAACCCTTTTGGCATGAACATGCGAATTCCTGCTGAAAATACTGTTCCGAGAAATGAAAATGGTATGCTTCCTTATAGATTACCGAAGGACAGTATAGAATTGGCAGCAAGAATCATGAAAAATCCTTTACCAGATACTGATAAGATATTGGAGGAAGGTAAAGTATTATATACCAAATATTGCACTCATTGTCACGGTGCAAATGGTGGTGGTTCTATGGATGAAACTGCTTTAGTAGGCAAAGTTTATCAGGGTGTTCCCTCATATAGTTCTGGGGCTACTTCTAGATTATCAGAAGGTCATATTTTTCACGTGATTACTCACGGTATCAGAAGAATGGGTGCTCACGGCTCGCAGGTGCAACAGGAAGACAGATGGAAAATTGTACGATATGTACAAACTTTACAAAAACAAGATTAATATAACAGTTTTAAGATAATTTATCATGGCTGAAGAAAAATTTCAATTTACAGCAAAAGCAAAAAAGACACTTTCCATTTTAGCTATTATAGGCATTGTGTTATTTGGGCTAGGTACATTTTTCGCTGCTTCTAGTAGTCATAGCGAAAGTATCGAAGGAGATGGAGATATGGAAGATGCTGCTGTTATTATACAAGACCTAGAGGATGCGAATGTAACAGAAGATGTTGACCAAGATCATTTTGAAGGTCCTGAACATGAAGAAGCAGGTGCGCATGGTGAACATGCTGGTAATCCTACTTGGTTGAAAAGAATCTATGCTAATTTATGGATTAACAATATGTATTTCGTAGGATTAGCACTTTTAGGTGTATTCTTTGTGGCTATTCAATATGTATCTCAGGCAGGATGGTCAGCTGCCTTAATCAGAATACCAATGTCTTTCGGAAGCTGGTTACCAATTGGTGGTATTTTGACACTACTTATATTCTTAGTCGGAGGACATGATATATTTCATTGGACACATGATTATTTGTATGATGTAAACGACCCTCGTTATGATTCTATTATTGCAGGTAAAAGTGGTTATTTAAATACTCCCTTTTTCTTGGCAAGATTAGTCGTTTATTTCGTAGTATGGTTTTTAATGTTTCGTTGGATGCGTCAAAAATCTTTGGAAGAGGATTTAACTGGTGGGGCTAATTATTATTATAAATTGAAAGGTATCTCAGCAGGTTTCATTGTTTTCTTTGCCATAACATCTTCCACTTCAGCTTGGGACTGGATATTATCAATTGATACACACTGGTTCTCCACCATGTTTGGGTGGTATGTCTTTTCTTCCTGGTGGGTAACTACTTTAGCTGCAATAACATTGATTACTGTTATTTTAAAAGAGAAAGGTTATTTGAAAATTGTAAATACTGGAGTATTACATGACCTAGGTAAATTTGTTTTTGCATTCTCAATTTTTTGGACTTATATCTGGTTCTCCCAGTTCTTGTTGATCTATTATTCAAACATTCCTGAAGAGACAATTTACTTTATTGAAAGACTTACGAGCGACCATTACAGTATTGTATTTTTTGTTAATCTTATTCTAAACTTTTTCTTTCCATTCTTGGTTTTCATGCCAAGAGATTCGAAAAGACATACAGTTTTCTTGAAGATAGTTACGATCATTGTTCTAATGGGTCATTGGTTTGATTTTTATTTAATGATTATGCCTGGTGTAATGAAAGAAAATGGTGGATTTGGATTACTTGAAATAGGAATGGCTATGATTTTTGGAGTTGTATTTTTATTTGTAGCCTTAACTGCTTTATCTAAGTATCCATTAGTAGCCAAAAATCACCCAATGATTAAAGAAGCAGAACATCATCACGTATTTTAATTTAATTAAGTAACAATATCATATATGTTCAATTTAGCTATAGGTTTAGGAATAGTACTTTTACTAGCAATTTTGTTCTTAATCTTTAGGATTTCCTCATTGATTGGCGTTGCCAAAGGAGATTCTGATAAGATTGCTACAAGTTCTAATAAGATAAATGGAGCCATGTTCATGCTATTTTTGGTAGGGGCTGGATTCTTATTTTTCTGGTATTCTTTCAAAGAATTTGAGAATTATAACTTACCAGTTGCATCGGAACATGGTTCGGAATACGAGTTTTTATTTTGGACCACAATGGCAGTAACTGGTGTTGTATTTGTATTAACTCAAATCTTGTTATTTTATTTCTCTTGGAAATATCAATACAAAGAAGATACAAAAGCTCTTTTTTACCCTGAAAATAATAAACTAGAAGTTATTTGGACTTTTGTTCCAGCAGTAGTTTTAGCAATTTTAGTATTTACTGGCTGGAGAGTTTGGACTGATATCACTGCTCCTGCTCCAAAAAACACCAATAATATTGAAATCATGGGCTATCAATTTGCTTGGGGTGTTCGTTATCCTGGAACTGATGGAGAATTAGGTAATACTGATTACAGAAATATTAGTGCTATTAATGAGTTTGGTATTGATGTTAGCGATAAAGCTGCACTTGATGATTTTAAATATCAAGAAGTAGTGATTCCTAAAGGCGAACCTGTGACCTTTAATATTAGAGCAAGAGATGTATTGCATAGTGTATTTGTACCTCACTTCAGATTAAAAATGGATGCTGTTCCAGGTATGCCTACTTCATTTACTTTTACTGCCACAAAAACTACAGAGGAAATGAGAGAGGAATTAAACGATCCTGAATTCAATTATGAATTGGCTTGTACTGAAGTTTGTGGAAGAGGTCATTATTCCATGGCTAAAAATTTAGTTGTATTGGAGCCTGAAGAGTATAGAGAATGGTACGCTAAACAAGAATCAATAGTGCTTAATACTCCTGAATTATTGAGTAAGGTTCCTGATGATTTAAAAGAAGTAGCACTTTTGAAAACAGGAATTGATAACATAGAGTTAGACTAAAAAATAAATCATAAAGTTATGTCAACAACGGCAGAAGTAAATGTAGGTCAAGACGTTCATCATGATGAACATCATGATCACGAACAAGGCTTTATTTCTAAATACATTTTCACTACTGATCATAAAATGATTGGTAAGCAGTTCTTAATAACTGGTATTATGTGGGGACTAATTGGAGTGGGAATGTCTGTGATATTCCGTTTGCAATTAGGGTTTCCGGAAATTCAAATGGAATGGCTAAGACCTTTATTAGGAGGATGGATAACTGAAACTGGTCAATTAGATCCTGAATTTTATCTTGCCTTAGTAACTATGCATGGTACTATCATGGTATTCTTTGTTTTAACAGCAGGGTTAAGTGGTACTTTCAGTAACTATTTAATTCCATTGCAGATTGGTGCACGAGATATGGCGTCTGGTTTCATGAACATGTTATCATACTGGTTCTTTTTTGCCTCTAGTGTGGTAATGATGACTTCAATATTTATTGAAACAGGGCCTGCTGCTGGTGGGTGGGTAGTTTATCCTCCTTTAAGTGCATTACCGCAGGCCATAGCTGGTTCTGGTTTAGGAATGACCCTATGGTTGGTTGCAATGGTCTTCTTTATTGTTTCCATGTTGTTAGGAGGTATTAACTACATTACGACAGTTATCAATTTGAGAACTGAAGGAATGTCCTTTTCTAGATTACCGTTAACTATTTGGGCATTCTTCTTAACTGCTGTTATTGGATTATTATCATTCCCAGTATTGTTTGCAGCAGCTTTATTGTTAGTGTTCGATAGAAGTTTTGGTACATCATTCTACTTATCTGATATCTACATTGGAGGGGAGGCCTTGCCAAATATGGGTGGTAGTCCTATTTTGTATCAGCATTTGTTCTGGTTCTTAGGTCACCCTGAAGTATATATTGTATTGTTGCCAGCTTTGGGTATTACATCAGAAGTTATTGCAACCAACTCAAGAAAACCAATATTTGGGTATAGAGCGATGATTGGCTCTATGTTAGGTATTACAGTCCTTTCTTTCGTTGTGTGGGCTCACCACATGTTCGTTTCTGGATTGAATCCTTTCTTAGGTTCAGTTTTCATGTTCTTAACCTTAATTATTGCTATTCCTTCAGCAGTTAAAGTTTTCAACTACTTAACTACGCTTTGGAAAGGCAACATCATATTTACTCCAGCTACATTGTTCTCAATTGGTTTGGTATCATTCTTTATTTCAGGTGGATTAACTGGTATTTTCTTAGGAAACTCAGTTATTGATATTCAATTACACGATACTTATTTCGTAGTTGCTCACTTCCACTTGGTAATGGGTAGTTTATCAGTATTTGGATTATTGGCAGGTGTTTATCACTGGTTCCCTAAAATATTCGGAAGAATGATGGATGAAAAATTAGGACATATTCACTTCTGGATGACTTTCATTGGTGTTTATATGATTTTCTTCCCTATGCACTACATCGGTATTGCAGGTTTCCCAAGAAGATATTATTCATGGACTAACTTTGACGCATTTAGCGGTTATACTGATTTGAATATGTTCGTTTCAGTTGCAGCTTTTGTGACTGTTGCAGCTCAATTTATATTCTTATTTAATTTCTTCTATTCTATGTATAGAGGTAAGAGAGCAGTTCAAAACCCTTGGAGGTCAAATACCTTGGAATGGACAACGCCAATTGAACCTGGTCATGGGAACTGGCCTGGGGAAATACCTAAGGTGTACAGATGGCCTTATGATTACAGTAAGCCTGGTGCTAAGGAGGATTTCATTCCACAGCATATTCCATTATCACAAACTCCTGAGTCTAATTTAGACCATGAAGTTGAGTTAGCAAGAAAAGAAGTTGTTGATAAAACAGCTGATGCGAAATCAAACTCCTAATAAATCATTTAAAATAAGCAGCTATTATCGTAATTTAGTAACAGTTACGGTAGTAGCTGTTTATCTTTTGATACTTGCTGGTGGTATTGTAAGAAGTACAGGTTCTGGTATGGGGTGTCCTGACTGGCCTAAGTGTTTTGGACAATGGATACCACCAACTTCAGTAGAAGAATTACCTGATGATTATCAGAACTTTTACGCTGAATATAGACATCAAAAGAATATCAAATTTGCTAAATACTTAGATGTGTTTGGTTATTCTGAAATTGGGAAAGCAATTTTAGAAGATGAATCAATAAAAGAAGAAGCAGCTTTTAATGCTTCTAAGACCTGGACAGAATATGTAAACAGGCTTCTAGGTGCGGTTGTTGGTTTTCTTATACTATTATGTGTTATTGGTTCAGTAAAATATGTAAAGCAATCTAAACCAATATTTATTTTAGCTTTTTCATCATTGGTCTTAGTGCTTATTCAAGGATGGATTGGTTCTGTGGTAGTTTCCACAAATTTGCTTTCATGGTTAATAACAATTCATATGATGTTGGCAATGGTGATTCTTGCAGTTTTAACTGCTTTATATTTTGTGGTTCATCGTAAGTCTGACAAGAAACAATTTGAAATTCAGGAACAAAAGAAGCTCACTTTTGTTTTAGTTGCTGCTATGCTTCTGATATTTGTACAAATTATTCTAGGTACTCAAGTTAGGGAATCTCTAGATATAGTGGCTAGCAGATTGGGTGATGCCTTAAGAGGAAGTTGGATTGAAGGTTTGGGAATTGAATTTTATATTCATCGTTCTTTTTCTATAGCGATTGCAATTATTCACATTTATCTTTTGTTCATTTTGTATAAAGCAAAAGATGAGTTGAAGATCATTTTTAGAAATGGTAAAATTCTGATGAGTCTTATAATTTTAGAAATTCTTTCAGGTACAATAATGGCTTATTTTGCTATACCATTTTGGGCTCAACCAATTCATTTGGTTTTGGGCAGTATGATTTTTGGGGCACAATTTTATATATTTTTGCAAGTAGTATATACTACTGGAAAGACAATTAAAAAGGAGTATGCAATATCCTAATTCACAAAATTTAACTATTTCGGACTTAATTTTTAGTTACGCTAGGAATCTATTCATATTATTAAAGCCTAGATTAAGCTTTTTAGTAGCATTTTCTTCTGCTTTTGGGTACGTCTTAGGATTTAGCGGTGGCGGATTAAACTATAACGTTTTGGCTTTTCTTTCATTAGGTGGGTTCTTGGTTTCTGGTTCTGCAGTTACCATCAATCAAATTTTAGAAGTTGAATTGGATAAAAAAATGGATAGAACTAAAAATCGTCCATTACCAACGGGTAGAATATCAATTCAAGAAGCTACCATTTATGCTGTAATCACTGGTCTTGCTGGTTTGGGTTTACTATTAGTCTATACTAACTTTTTAACGACAATATTATCATTAGTATCTTTAATTTTGTACAGCTTCGTTTATACCCCTTTAAAAAGAGTTGGACCAATTGCTGTTTTTGCTGGGGCAATTCCTGGCGCTTTACCACCTCTTTTAGGATGGGTAGCCGCTACCAATGGTTTTAGTATTGAAGCATGGATAATCTTTGGAATTCAATTTATTTGGCAGTTTCCGCATTTTTGGGCGATTGCTTGGGTTGCAGATGAGGATTATAAAAAAGCAGGATTTAAATTATTACCCTCAGGTGGTAAAAAGGATTTGAATACAGCTATTCAAATCATGATTTACACCTTGTTTTTAATTCCTTTGGGGTTACTACCTACTCAATTTGGTATAACTGGAATTAATTCAGCGCTAGTAGCTACCATTTGTGGGGTGCTTTTTTTAAGTCAAACATTTTACTTGATGAAAGAGTGTAGTAAGGAAGCGGCTTTGAAGATAATGTTTGGTTCGTTTTTATACTTACCAATAGTACAAGTAGCTTATCTATTAGATAAAATTTAATTATGGAGACTTCTCTAAAGAAAGATCAACAACAACAATTACAGCCCAGTATAAAAATACTTTCTATGCATCCTTTAAAGTTTGCATTATGGCTTTTTATCGTAACAGTAGTGATGATTTTTGCAGCACTTACTAGTGCTTATATTGTGCGTCAGTCGGAAGGAAATTGGTTGATATTTGAATTACCAACTATCTTTTTATATAATACCATCATTTTGGTAGCGAGTAGTGTAACGATGCATTTAGCTTATTTGGCTGCCAAAAAAGATAATTTCAAGAGTCTTAAGTTGTTCATGATATTGACAACATTATTATCAATTGCCTTTTTTATTGGTCAATATGAAGCTTGGGGAGCATTAGTAGATAGAGATGTTTATTTTGTAGGTAATCCTTCGGGCTCATTTTTATATGTAATTTCAGGATTGCATGCATTTCATTTGGTTTCTGGGCTGATATTTATTTTAATTATGTTATTTTCGGCTTTTAAATATAAAGTTCATTCTAAGAATATGGTGAAAATGGAAATGTGTACGACATATTGGCACTTTTTGGATGGACTTTGGGTATATTTATTTATATTTTTGTTGTTAAATCATTAATCCTTTTTTGAACAGTTAAATCTATGGCAACTATTGTAGAAATTGATACTACTACCACAAGCAAATGGGGAGGTGGAGTATCCCCCATGAATGCAAGTTATGGAAAACTGATGATGTGGTTCTTCCTTTTATCGGATGCATTTTCATTTTCAGCTCTATTAATAACTTACGGTCTAATTCGATACGCACATCCTGCTTATCAAGGATCTGTTTCTGAATTTGAATTCAGTACAGAATACTGGCCAATTCCGGAAATGGTTTTTGAGGCTGTCCCATTTTTGCATGGGGTTCATGCACCTTTGATTTTCGTAGGTATAATGACCTTTATATTAATATTAAGTAGTGTTACCATGGTTTTAGCTGTTGAGGCTGGGCATAGAATGGATCGTAAGGGAGTTATCAAATGGATGCTTTGGACTATCATTGGTGGATTAACTTTCTTAGCTTGTCAGGCATGGGAATGGAGTCACTTTATTCATGGAACTGCTGAAGGGACTGTGAATGCAATGGGTGAAACCATATACGGTGCAAACCTAACAGAAAATCAATATGGGCCGCCATTGTTTGCCTCCCTATTCTTTTTTATTACAGGATTCCACGGATTTCACGTATTTAGTGGGGTAGTGATAAACTTTATTATATTCTTCAACGCAGTAGTAGGTACTTATGAAAAAAGAGGTCATTACGAAATGGTTGAAAAAACTGGACTATATTGGCACTTTGTTGATTTGGTTTGGGTATTCGTATTTACACTTTTTTACTTGATTTAACTTTATTAAAGATATGTCACACGAAGAAACTAATAACGTTCAGGTAATTCCTGAAGATAAGGAAAAGACAAAGAAAATTTGGAAGGTAGCAGCTATTTTGGCGATAGTCACCATTATAGAGTTTATTTTTGCTTTCACATTACCAAGAGGTATTGTTTTAGTATCTATTTTCTTAGGTTTAACAGTTGTTAAGGCTTTTTATATAGTTGCTGAATTTATGCACTTAAAGCATGAACAAAAAGCTTTAGTATGGTCTATCATGATACCTACTATACTGATTTTATGGTTAGTAGTAGCATTGATGGTTGAAGGTACCGCAATATTTAACATCAGAAACTAATTCAAATCATTTGAAATTTTAACTAAATCAGGTTGGTCTAAATCAGCCTGATTTTTTTGTTTATGAAGAAGTCAAAAATTCTAATTCTGCTAATTACCTTAACTTTACCTGTGATTCTATATTTATTTTTGCGCTCTTTTGGGCAAAATGAATTTGCCTTGCCAGTATTTTTTGGGGATGAAGAAAAAAAGTTTTGTAGCGATTCAACTATATCAGCAGTGGATATAGAGTTAATTGATATAGATACTAAAGATTTGATTAAGCTATCAGATACTTATACAGCTGATTATAAGGTAATTCATTTTCCAAATACTCATGATTCTGAGATACAGACTTTAAAGAATGAATTAAATAGAATTCTTAATACATTTGATGAATTACCTATTACTATAATAAGTTTTCAGCCTATAGTGGACCAAAAAGTCGACCAATTAGGCACTGCATCTTTTTTGCCAGCTGAAAGAACAAATACTTATCTTTACCCTATAAAGTATAAAGATGTTTTTGTGAATTGTTTTTATGCATTTCCAACAGAAGCTTGGGATGGTAAACACCCTTCGGAAGAGACTATTCCTATTGAAAACACTTTGGTACTTTTAGACGAAGAAAATAAGATCAGAGGTTATTATGATGGGTACGAAACAAAAGAAGTTGACAGATTGATATTAGAAATAAGAGTTTTATTAAGTAATAAATAAATGGAACAGGTTAGCGCTAATCAAAAATCATATATAAAATTAATCTGGGTGCTATCAATTGCAATACCAGTGGTTGTGGCTATTCTCATTTTTGCACCAGAAAAAATAGAAGGTGCAGGAGATTGGGTTTATATCTTACCGCATTTAAATGCAACGTTTAATTCAATTACCACGATAGTTTTACTTTTAGGCTATTATTTCATCAAACAAAAGAATATTAAAGCTCATAAAAGCATGATGTCTATTGCCTTTACTTTAGGTAGTCTGTTTTTGGTAAGTTATGTGATTTATCATGCTTCTGCTGATTCTACTATTTATGGTGATATAGATAGAAATGGTATTTTGGATGAGGCTGAAAAAAATTCCAGTTTAATGTTTTGGAGAGGTTTTTATCATGGAATTTTATTACCTCATATAATTTTTGCTGCTATTGTTGTTCCTTTTGTTCTTTTTGCTTTCTATTATGCACTTACTGATAAGATAGAAAAGCATAAAAAGATTGTGAAATGGACGTTTCCAATCTGGCTATTTGTATCTATTTCAGGAGTAGTGGTTTATATTATGATTAGTCCATATTATCCTAATTAATTAGAACTCATTTCCACTTTTTTAGGTTTTATTTTAAAATTAATTCAATGAAAAAGATTCTGCTAACAGTATTTGCTTTCATTTTCCTCAATTTCGGTGAAGTAGTTGCACAGTGTGCCATGTGTCGAGCCACAGTAGAGAATAATGTTAATAATGGAGAGATAGGAATAGCAAGTTCCCTTAACTTTGGTATTTTATATTTATTTGCGGCTCCTTATTTAGTAGTTATGGTAATTGGCTTTCTGTGGTATAGAAACAGTAAAAAACAGAATAAAAAAATTAATATTAAAGAACTGCTCTCCAGAAAATCTAATTTCTAATTCTTTTCAAAAATGTTCTTGTAAGCTATTTCGATTTAATTACTTAAACTCCAGTACGATTATTGCTATATTGAAGCACTAATTCATATCAATAAATCGTGAAGAAATACGCCATTTATATTCTTTTGTTTGTTTTCCTCATAATGGTAATAGCTCTTAGGAATTATTACCATTCTATAGAAATAGATAAAGAAAATTTTATTACAAAAACACAGCATAAACTAACCGAAGAGCTTCAAAAAGTTGAAGAAGATAAAGAGAAATGGTTAAGTTATTTTTCCCAAAATAATTCACTCGACTTTGAATCTTTAAATAAAATTGAGAGTACCTATCCTTTTTTCATTTTTAAAAATTCTTCTTTAGTGTACTGGTCTGATGAGCATTATGCTCCTGAATCTAAAAAGCAACGGAGGGAAGGTTGGCATTTTGTAAGTAAGCAGTCGGGACAATATCTTGAATATTCCATAAAATCCAAAAATGGAGAAATAAATTTAGTTTCGGTTATTCCTCTTTTTGAATATTATGATGTTAATAATGAATACATTCAATCAGGTTACAATACCAAAATTTTACCTCCATCTGGGATTAGTCTGTATCAAAGTAAATCTGAGAACACCTATGAGTTAGAAGACTTAAATGACAATTCTATTTTCTTTATTTCGTTGGCTGAAAATTTTGAAAACTACAATAAAGAACTTCATTATCTAATATTACTTTTAGAATGCATTCTGATAGGCGTGCTAATTTATTTAGTTTGGAAGATTAGTGAGAGGCGTAAAAGTCTTTTCTTAAAAATAGTTGCTTTTTTAATTGGGATGATGGTCTTGTGGGCAGGTATGGAAATTCTTGATTTTCCATTTCATTCTAAAGACTTAAAATTATTCGACTCTAAATTCTTTGCTTCCTCCGATTTTAATCCATCTTTAGGCTATCTTCTTATTAATTGTATCTTTTTCTTTTTAATTGGATATTTCTCCATTCTTCAAATTTCAAAATTCATATTTAATTCAGGAAAGAATGGTACGCTAATAAGTTTATTTGTGAATTTATTGTCTTACTGTGCCAGTATGGGCATTTTTTACTTTATTTATTTGATTTACATACATTCTAATTGGGGTTTAGATAGCACATCATCTATTGAATTTAGTGTTTTTCAAATTTTGTCCTTCTCAAGTGTCCTTCTTTTTGGCTTTTTAATCTTTTTAGTTTTCAAGTTTGTTCACCATTACAATTTTTTGGTAAGAGTAGCGGAGGTTAAGTTTTTAGCCATTCAGCTAATATGTTTTGGACTTTTCTCGTTATTTTCTACTCACTTTGGATATGCAATTCTTTGGATAGCTTTAGCTGTACTAATTATAAATACAGTAGTTTTTCTTGTGAAGTTGGGAGATGCTTTAGAGCATATCAACTTCTTAAGTTTTATCTATTTGTTTCTACTGATAACTACTATTTCAGTAATCAGTGCTATTTCAGTTCAATTTTTAGAGAAAAGAAATGAATCGAGAGAGCGAAATATTTTGGCTGATAGAATTTTAAATGGAAATGATCTTCTTGCCGAATATATGTTGGGTCAATTAGATGAAAGTTTGAAAAATGACGAGTATATCAAACGGCAATTCCTCATGCCACTTACTCCATACAAAACTATAGTTGATAAAATTGAAAAATTTTACTTGAATGACGATTTTGAAAAGTATGAAAAAACGATCAAAATATTTGATGCGGAAGGAAATACTATATACCCTAAAGGCACATTGCCAATGGCCTCTTCCTATCCTATACAACAAATGAATGAACGGAATAGAAAGGGCAATATCAAATTGTATTTAGTAGGAAATACTGAAGGAAATCAACTTCAGCGTAAGTATATTTATGTATTTGAAATTAAACATTATGATTTTGTGTTTGCAAAAATCGTAATAGAATTCATTCCGAAAAAGATTAGACCTGATAATGTTTTCCCCGAATTATTAGTTAAAAATCGTAATATTCTCCATTTTCTGGAAATCCCTTATGATTATGCGCTGTATAAAAATGATACCTTATCATATAGTGTGGGAGATTTAAATTTTCCAGAGGTTGTAAAAGAAGAGATTATTGATGACCAAAATCTATTGAAGATTAAAAATGAAGGTAATTATAAATTCAATGTAGTAGTTGATAATGATGAGAAATTGATTTTTAGCAAAAAGAATGAATTTTGGTACAGATTTTTTTCTAATATTTCATTCTTTTTTATCCTCTGCTTTGTTTTAGTTTTTACAGTTTCAGCAACGCAATTCCTTAAAATTTATTGGAAGACCAGAACAATAGGCTTAAGTGCTAAAATTCAATTATATTTCTCACTAGCTTTTCTTATCCCTCTTCTGTCAGTTACGATCTCTACCTTAGGTTTTGTTAATGCTACATTTCTGGATGATATCGTATCCAAATATGAGGAGAACACAAGTCGAGTGGCGAATCAATTAATTCCTTTGTTGATGAAATATGAGAATGGAATTGTTGATAAAGCAACTTTAAACAATGAAATTTCTACCATAACCAAAATCATAAATGCAGATATAAATCTCTATGATTTAAATGGCCAATTATTTTTGACTAGTCAGCCACAAGTATTTGAAAAAAATCTACTTTCCTATAAAATTAATCCGCAAGCTTATGCTTCTATTTTTCAAAATGGGCACAAAATGATTACGCTTGAGGAGCAAATCGGCAATTTGAATTATCAATCAGCATATGTAGGAATTCGTTCTTATAATACTGGTGAGTTGCTGGCCATTTTAGGATCTCCCTTTTTTAAGTCGAATAAAGAGTACGATTTACTGCTTACAGATTTATTGAATAATGTTTTTAATATTTTTGTTGGGTCATTTATCGTATTTATTTTTCTAGCGTATACGGCAACAAAAATTTTAACTTCACCTCTTAACTTACTAAAGCAAAAGCTATCACAAGTTAATTTATCGGCTGAAAATAAACCTATCAGTTGGCAGGTAGATGATGAAATTGGTCTGCTGATTAAGGAATATAACCAGATGCTTTTAAAACTTGAGAAGAGTAGACAGGCGCTCAGTAAAACTGAAAAGGAATCTGCTTGGCGTGAAATGGCTCAACAGGTAGCTCATGAGATTAAAAATCCGCTTACGCCTATGAAGCTTTCCTTGCAACATTTACAAATGAGAATACAAAAGTCTGATAATCCTATGCCAGATGCTTCGGTAAAGATTGAAAGTATTTTGTCTCAAATTGAAAACTTAAGCGATATCGCTACATCATTTTCGTCTTTTGCCAAAATGCCTATTCCTGAAAATGAAAAGATTTGTATTACGAAGATAGTAAGAAAAGTGGTAGATTTTTTCAGGGCAGAAAATGTTAATATCAATCTAGAACTCCCTGAAAATGAAATCTATGCTTTAGCAGACCCTAAAATAATGGAGCGCACTTTTAATAATATGGTGTTGAATGCATTGCAAAGTGGAGATTCTAATAAAAATGTAGAAGTAAACATTAAAGTTGAGATGGTTGATGATAATGTCATCATATCAATTCAAGATAATGGAATGGGTATCCCTGAGGATAATTACAACAAAGTATTTTTGCCTAACTTTACAACCAAGTCTAATGGCTCTGGAATTGGACTAGCAGTTGCCAAAAGAGGAATCGAACATGCAGGTGGAGATATTTGGTTTGAATCCAAAATTGAAAAAGGTACTACTTTTTACATAGAATTAAAGAGATTGAAATAGCATTGAGGGGCGTACAAAAATATATTCTTATTGTTGTATTGGGCATTTTGTTAAGTCCATCGTTAATGAATGCCCAAAATCATTGTTTTCAAACGAATTATTCTGCTCTTTCTTTGCCTGATTCCGTAATTATTATTCCTGCTTCTATTACTGTTAAAAATTATATTGGAAATAGAATTCCACATAAATATTTAGATGGATTTTTGAAAATAGAGAAATCCGAAAAGGAGCAATTTCTAACTGTTTGTTTTAATTACATAGCTAAAAATCAAGAAATAGTTGCTACTGCAGTTCCAGAACATCTTTTTGATAGTACTGCGATTTTCACGGATAAAATTAATTCAGATGTTTTAGCGCAGGAGTCTACGCAAGAGTTCTTAGGATTAGGAGGAATAGAAATTTCAGGTGCTTTTATGAGATCTGTTTCTGCAGGAGGACAGCAATCAGCCATGATGCATTCTGTTATGGATTTAACTATTTCTGGGAATATTTCCGATGATTTAAAGCTGCAAGCCAGAATGACTGATCAGCAAATGCCATTCGAACCTGAAGGAAATACTCAACGCTTACAAGATTTTGATAGGGTGAATGTTCAATTAATTCATGAAAACTGGGGCTTGGAAGCTGGTGATTTAAACATTCAATCGAGCAATCAACTTAACTTTTTGAAGTATAACCGACAAGTGCAAGGCTTAGGAGTTTCATCTTCTAATCTTTCATTTGATTCTACCCAATCAAATACCCAATTGGTAAGCTCCTTCGCTAGAACCAAAACTGGAGTCCAAAATATCGAACCGTTGGAGGGTGTTTTAGGTCCTTATAGGATTGAAGGACCACAAAATGAACCTTTTATTTTCATCATAGCGGGTTCTGAAAAAGTTTTATTGGATGGAGAGCAACTGCAAAGAGGTTTGGAGCATGACTATGTGGTAGATTATAATGCAGCGGAAATTATATTTAATTCAAATCATTATATTTCAAAATATAGTGTCATTCAAATTGAGTTCGAATATTCCGACAGGCAATATAACCGAAATGTCACCACCTTAAAGCACGAGCAATCAATCGGTAATTTGGATTTGAATATTGGTTACTTTCAGCAAGTCGATAAGCCAGATAATCAAGTTGAAAGTTTAAGCCAGGCAGATATGGACGCACTTTCTTCCTTAGAAGGGAATTCACGTTATGCTGAAATACCTGCAATCGATAGTTTGGGGTTTGCTCCTCATCAATCAAGATATGCCAAGATAGACACAGTGGTGAATAATAAACTTTTTCAAATTTTCATGTCATCCGAAAATCCAGAAGTTGCTCATTATCAACTAAATTTTACAATGGTGGGCGAGAATAATGGGAATTATAGAATATCAAATTCTGCAGAAAATGATGTGGTTTATGAATGGATTGCACCGATAGATGATGTTCCGCAAGGAAATTATGAGCCTGTTAAGAAAATGTCTTTACCTCAAAATCAGAGATTGATTAACATCGGATTGAACTACCATCTTAAGGATAATTCTAATATCAGTTTTGAATATGCAGGATCCGAATTTGTCAGCAATCGATTTAATAAAAATAATACACAGTGGAAAGGAAATGCGATGTCCTTAGGATTTCAATCCTCCCCTAAGATTATCAATTTCATCGAGAATGCTAAAATTAATTATTTCATTAAATATGAGTACTTAGATTCTGCCTTTACACCTGTTCAGCCATTCCGAGCTTTGGATTTTAATAGAAATTGGGGAATGGACGAATCAGAAGTTTTCAAGGCAGGAGAAGAGCATTTAGTGAATCTTGGGGCTACCGTTAAAACCAACAAACAAGAATTAAGCTATGATTTGGCATTAAGAAATAAAGAAAATATAGGGAACGGTTATCAGCATATTATCAATTATCAAATTGAAGGAGATGTAAGAATCAATATTAATGGGTTCATGATGGAAAGTGAAAATGGTCATTTCAATACCGATTGGAAAAAGGCTTTAGTCGATATTAAATTCGCTAAATATAAATTAATGCCTGGCTATAGTTTCAGAACTCAACAACATCAAATCCGAAATAATGGTGAGCTTAGCGGTAGTTTCCAGTTTTATGATAGTCATCAATTGTATATCAACAAAGAAGATTCTGGAAAATGGAATTTTAGTTTATCGCATGAATTTCGCTCTGATAAAAGACCTTTCGAAGGGCAAATGACTGAATTAGAAAATGCTCAGAATACTCAGTTAAAGTCAACTATTCAAATAGATGTAACGAATACGCTTTCTATGAATTTACTCAGAAGAAGTATCCAGCAAAAAATTGATTCTACAAAAAATGACCAATATTTTCAAGGTGGCTTAAACTGGCAATCTGCTCTCTGGGATGGTAATATCATTCAGAATTTGAATTTTCAAACAGGTACTGGTCGAGTATTGCAAAGAAGCTATTTTTTCATGGAGGTAGCGCGCACTTTAGGAACGCATTCTTGGTCTGATTTGAATGGGAATGGAGAACAAGAACTCCATGAGTTTTTTGAGGACGAGACAGATTATGGGGATAGAAATTATGTGAAAGTGCTTACCATGGGAAATGATTATCAAACAGCATTTATCAATAATTTGCAATATCAACTGAGATGGAAAATGCCAAACAGCTGGTCTAAGTCTAATAATTTGCTGCAATACCTAGGAAAGTTATCGGGCAATTTCAATGCTAATTTAGATACTAAAAATACTTTCGAAGAATGGAACGATAGAATTTCACCTTTCAACACGCGGGATAATGAAAATATCTTATCCTCCAGAAATATGTGGAAATATAGCTTTTTTTATAATCGTGGTGGTAATGCCTTTCTGGAATCAGGTTGGTCACAATCAAATCGAAAACAACTGCTTTTAGATGGATTTGAAGGAATGGATAGAAAGATTTTTCATTTATCAGGAACATTAAATGCTTTCAATGATTGGAATTTTAATACGCTATATAGGTCATCTCAAAATACTTCTTATTCCGATAGGGTTGAGCAAAGAGATTATCAATTCAGTTCTACAGCTTTAATTCCTCAAATAATGTGGCAGGGAATTAAAAACGTAAGATTGAGCTTGTCTTACAAAAATGAAAATAAATGGAGTCCAGACGAAGCAGTAGGGGGAGAGGTGTTAGTAAATTCCTTAGAACTATCGAATAAACTAATCCAATCTGAAAAAGGCATCTTTGAATCAAAATTCAGTTACGTAAGTGTTGCCTCAGATTTGAGAGATAACCAAAGCCCATTGGCTTACGAAATGTTTGAAGGTTTGCGAGCTGGAGATAATTACGTTTGGAATTTATCCTTAAGAAGAAAGATTATTGGAGATTTAAACCTTATAATTCAATATGTCGGCAGAAAAAGCGAGTTACAAAAAACCATTCATAATGGTAGTGTTCAACTAACAGCTTTATTCTAAACCCCAAACAAATCCAATATTCATCTCACCACTATTTCTTTCTACAATATTCAATTTCCATCCTTAGGAATTAAAAGCTTCTATTCCCCTTTTGGGCTAGGGGGGTCTATAGCGTCTTCCTAAGCTTTTTCATAAATTTACTAGCAAAAATAAAATCCTCTAAATCTTCTTGTCCAGAAGTTAAAATATTATCAGAATTTCCTTCCCATACTTTTTTACCTCTTGCCAGATACATGATGTATTCTCCGACTCCCATAACAGAATTCATATCATGTGTAACCATAATAGTGGTAACATTAAGTTCATGGGTAATTTCTTGAATGAGCTCATCAATCAATAAAGATGTTCGTGGGTCTAGTCCCGAGTTAGGTTCATCGCAGAATAAATAATTGATATCGTTCACTATGGCTCTGGCAATACCAACCCTTTTCTTCTGTCCACCACTTATTTCAGCAGGCATTTTTTTATTAATGTTTTCCAGACCAACTCTGCCCAATACATTATTTACACGGTCAAGCTTTTCATCCTTTTTCATGTCCGTAAGCAAATCCAAAGGGAACATCACATTTTCCTCTATATTTTTTGAGTCAAATAATGCACCTCCTTGAAATAGCATTCCTATTTCCCGTCTCATCTGAGCCTTTTCTTCTTTATCAGCTTTTAAAAAGGCTCTTCCATCATAAAGGACTTCCCCTTCTTCAGGAGTAATTAAACCCACTATACATTTTAATAAAACACTTTTACCTGTTCCACTCGCTCCAATTATCAGATTGGTAATACCTCTTTCAAACGTTCCAGAAATACCATCCAAAACCTGAGTTCCATTAAAGGACTTAGATATATTATTGATTTCTATCATCTCTTAGTTTAATAATAATTCTGCTAAAATGTAATCTGCTAAAAGGACTGCGATACAACTCTTTGTAACAGCACTTGTACTAGATTTACCTACTTCAAGTGCTCCTCCTGTAGTGAAAAAACCTTGATAAGCTGAAATAGAAGCAATTAAGAAAGCAAATACTACTGATTTTATGAGGGCAAATTGAATAGTGAATGGATTGAAACCAATTCTTATTCCGTAAATATATTCAGTTTCTGTCAAGATACCAGTCAAGGTTCCGGCTATATATCCTCCGTATAAAGCCAAAAAACCAGCTATCACCACTAAAAGTGGATACATGATCATTGCCGCTACAATTTTCGGCAATACTAAATAGGAAGATGCATTGACTCCCATAACTTCTAAAGCATCAATCTGCTCCGTTATTCTCATAGTTCCTAAGCCACTTGCAATGCTGGACCCCACTTTTCCAGCAATAACTATAGCTGTAATAGTTGGGGCTAATTCCAAAACTACCATTTCTCTGGTTACCTGAGCAACTACATAGTTTTGAATTAAAGGACTTACTAAATTGTAGGCTGTCTGAACAGTTGTTACGGCTCCCATAAAGGTAGAAGTAATCGCAACAATTAAAATGGAGTTCCAGCCTATGGAAATACATTCATTAATGGTGAGTTTGAAGTAGGATGAAAAGGACTCTCGCCTTACAAACATACTTCCCAAAAATATAAAATAGGCTCCTATAGATTTCATGTGGTCGTTGTTTCTTGAATCTTCAAATTTAAAGTTAACACGAATATTTTCTTTATTATAAAAGTTATTTTAATTCTTTGGATGTATTTGAAATTTTAATAATCATAATGATTACTTAACCCATTACGCTAATGAATTTCGTAAGTTTGTAGAACATTAAGAATATTGATTAGTTTCGTGTTTAAAAATACAATCACAGTTCAAGATAGAAATGGATAAGTTTATAGTAATAACTGGTGGAACCAAAGGGATTGGAAGAGCTTTAGTACTCATATTTGCGAAAAAGGGCTTTAATGTCATTACTTGCGCTAGAAATGAAGCAGATTTAGTGGTACTTAAAGAGGAAGTTGAAAAATTATATAGTAATAAGGTATATATAAAAGCTGCGGATTTATCTAAGAAAGCAGATATTTCCTCATTTGCTGACTTTGTTTTGAAGACCACATCTAAAGTAGATGTTTTGGTAAATAATACTGGTGTTTTCTTACCTGGAAGTATACAAAACGAACCAGAGGGAAATCTTGAAATGATGATGAATACCAATTTGTTTTCAGCTTATCATCTAACCAGAGCGTTGCTACCTGCTATGTTACCCCACAGAAATAGTCATATTTTCTCTATGAGTAGCATTGCTGGGATTACAGCCTATTCAAGTGGGGGTTCATATAGTATAACAAAATATGCAATGCAAGGGTTTACCAAGTGTTTGCGTGAAGAATTGAAAGAAGAAGGAATAAAAGTAACAGCCGTTCTCCCTGGTGCAACATTTACAGCAAGCTGGGAGGGCGTGGATTTACCCCATGAAAGATTTATGAAACCAGAAGATGTAGCTGAAACTGTTTGGTCAGCTTACTCATTATCCGACAGAACAGTTGTTGAAGAAATTATTTTAAGACCCCAATTAGGAGATATATAATTCCATGAAAGAAAGAATATTTTTGTCTGCCCCACATATGGGTGGAAACGAAATTAAATTTATACAGCATGCATTCGATGAAAATTGGATAGCACCCTTGGGTCCAAATGTAAACGGCTTTGAAAAGGATATTCAAGAATATAATAATATTCCATATGCAGCAGCATTAAGTTCTGGAACTGCAGCAATCCATCTTGCATTAATTTTATTAGGTGTGAAAAGGGATGATGTAGTGATGGCTTCTAGCTTTACCTTTTCAGCTACTATCAATCCAATTGTATATCAACAAGCGGAACCTGTACTAATTGATAGCGAAGAAGAAACATGGAATATGGATCCGCAGCTATTAGAGCAATCCATTAAAGACTATATCGCGAAAGGTAAAAAACCGAAAGCCATAATATTTGTTCATCTATATGGAATGCCTGGTAAAATTGAAGAAGTAAAAGCTATTTCAGAAAAATATGAAATTCCATTAATTGAAGATGCGGCAGAAGCCTTAGGAGCAAAATTAAATGGTAAAGCGTTAGGTACTTTTGGTGATTTCGGTGTGTTCTCTTTCAATGGAAATAAAATTATTACTACCTCTGGCGGTGGGGCACTAGTTTCGCAAAACAAGGAGTGGATTGAAAAGACAAGATATCTTGCCACGCAAGCAAGAGATGCAGCTCCTTATTATCAACATTCTGAAATTGGCTATAATTACAGAATGAGTAATATAGCCGCGGGAATTGGAAGAGGTCAAATGCAAGTGCTGGATAAATGGATTGAAAATCGAAGAGCCAATCATGCCATATATCAAAATGAATTGCGTGCAAATGGATTTAATTTTCTTGAGGAACGTGAAGGTGCTTTCAGTAACAGATGGCTTACATGTGTTTTATTTGATGAAAAACTTTCTAAAAGTCCAGAGGAATTAAGACAAGAGCTCGAGAAATTTAATATTGAAACCAGGCCTTTATGGAAGCCAATGCATTTACAACCCATCTTTAAAAACTGTAAGTCATATTTATCTGGCGTGTCTGAAAGCCTATTTGAAAAAGGACTCTGTCTTCCTTCAAGCTCTTCTTTAACAGCTGATCAAATTGCGATGGTCATCCAAAAAATTCAAGATTTTTTAAAATAATGACTTTAATTATTATAAAAAAATATTAAATAGGTTATATTTGGAGCGAAATGATAAAGAAGATCAATGATATTAGTTTCTTACCTAGGTGGATTATTCTATTAATCGACCTTATATTGTTACTAGTGTCAATTGTAATATCTTATTTATTACGCTTTAATTTTAATTTGGAAGAAGTTTTTGCCTTTAAATTTGGTGAAGGACTTGTTCTTTTCACCATTTGTCATCTGTTAGCGATATTTCTAACTCAGAGTTACGCAGGTATCATTCGCTATACATCTATCGAAGATGGGTTAAGAATTTCATACACTACTTTTATTGGAACTGTATTAGTTGCCATTGTAAGTTATCTTAACTTTTGGTACACTGATTCTGTAATTATCCCGCTTTCTGTTCTTATTATTAGTTTTATTCTGTCTGTAGTCATTCTATTTACATACCGAGTTCTAGTAAAAAACTTATTTGCCTACTACAGAGATGCAGTCCGACATAGAAAAAATGTAATGATTTTTGGTGCTGGTCAATACGGTATTATTACCAAACAAGTGATTGATGCCGATCCTAATGCAAGAATGAGAGTCTTAGGATTTATTGATGATGATTTGAAAAAAGTCGGTAAAATTATAAATGGAGCACCTATTTACGATGCAGGATATAACCTGGATGATACGCTTAGAAAATATCGTATACACGAAATTGTGATTGCCATCGCAAGTTTATCAGTAGAGCGTAAAAATGAATTGGTGGATTACTGCTTGAAAGCGCATGTCAGAGTTCGAACTGTTCCAGCGCCAGATAAATGGGTGAACGGAGAGTTGAGCATGAACCAAATTAAAGAAGTTCGGATTGAAGATTTGCTGGGTAGAGCGTCAATTAAATTGGAAAATCCCAAAGTCTCTGAGAATTTATCGGACAAAACGATTTTGATTACAGGTGCAGCTGGTTCCATTGGTTCAGAAATTGCAAAACAAATTTTAAAAGTAAAACCTAAAAAAATGATTTTGTTAGATCAAGCTGAATCATTTTTATATGCTATTGATATTGAACTCACTAATTTAGATCTCAAAAAAGATGTAGAGATAGTGCCCGTAATAATGGATGTAACCAACAAACGAAGATTGGAATTTATTTTCGAAAAATACCATCCTGATGTGGTCTATCATGCTGCAGCTTATAAACATGTCCCTTTAATGGAAATGCATCCCTTTGAAGCAGTAGCTACCAATGTTTTTGGTACTAAAAATCTAGCGGATCTTTCAGTTCAATATGATGTAAAGAAATTCGTAATGGTTTCTACAGATAAGGCTGTGAATCCGACAAATGTGATGGGAGCTACTAAAAGATTGGCAGAAGTTTATGTCCAATCTTTAAATGATTCCAAATCTGAAGAAGTAAAGAATAATACTCAATTTATCACTACCCGCTTTGGAAATGTTTTAGGTTCTAATGGCTCTGTTATACCATTATTTAAAAAGCAAATAGAAAAAGGCGGACCAATAACGGTTACTCATCCTGATGTAACAAGATATTTCATGACCATTCCTGAAGCTTGCCAATTGGTAATTGAAGCAGGAATTATGGGTTTTGGTGGCGAAATATTTGTTTTTGATATGGGTAGATCAATTAAAATAATTGATTTGGCTAAAAAAATGATTCAGTTATCAGGCTATGAAGTCGATGTTGATGTAAAAATTGTATTTACTGGTCTTCGTGAGGGAGAAAAACTATATGAAGAACTCTTAAGCGATAATGAAACGACTTTGCCAACTCATCACGAAAAGATTTTGATTGCCAAAACTGAGAGGATGGGGCATAAAGACATTGTAAAAGAGCTTCAAAAGTTAAATGATTTAATGAGTGATGAAAACGAATTGGGGATGATTATGCAAATGAAAAATATTCTTCCAGAATTTGTAAGTCATGCTTCTCGTTTTGAGGCTTTGGATGATGAAATCGCGAGCGAGCGAAAACGCAAATGGAGCATTACCCGAAAAATTAGCTAAGACAATACAATAAGGTTTATTTTTTTGTATTTAGTTTCACATCTGGATTCATTTTACGTGCTATTTTTCAAGGAGTATTCGGAGTTTTTTAACCGAGATCGAAAAGATAAAATGTGAATTTTGTGATAAAGTAGAAAAGGATTAACCCGACCACTTTCGAGGAACTCGGAAAAGCGGGAGGGAGGAAAGTTTAGCGGGCCAGCATAGGCCTTGAGTGCTGAAGCATTAAACTTTCATGATTTTTTGTTTCTTTTTGATTAAGCAAAAAGAAAGGAGATTTGGAAAAGAAAGCTCGATTCATTTCACTGACCTGAATTTTTGTAGTTTCTAGCTGTTGTCATATTTTTATTCCGACCTTTATATAAACTCTAAATGATGGTTTTATTAAATAACAGCCTTCATCAAAAGGCTAATTGAAATCACTTAACCTCAATCAACCCCTCCTGATACTCATGAAATTTTTTGATAACATATCGAATGGATCTGTACGTGGTTAAAAGTACAGTTCTTAATTCCATCTTATTAACCCAAATAACTTTTTCGATACCTTCCTCTTTCTGAGGTTTCATTTGTTTGTCTTCCTCCAAAGTCATATGATACCAGCTGGTTTTTTTGAGGTGATTCTTGCCATTTCTGGTATAGGTGTGCCATGTTTTACAAACTCTCGGACCTAAATTTACTTTAACATTACATTCTTCTTCTACCTCTCTTACAGCAGCAACTTCTACCTTCTCTTTTTTTTCAAGTTTGCCTTTAGGCAAATCCCATTTTTTTAATCGATAAATAAAAAGATATTTGTCTCGTTTTGTTACAATTCCTCCAGCAGCCTTGACGATTTTAAACTCTTTTTTAAAATCTTTTATAACTTTTTCGTAATCATAGACCTTGCAGGTCAAAGAGTCGAGCTTTTTATTTTTATCGGATGATAAAAATTTATAAAACTCTAGTATGTCAGCTAGCCCACCTTTTCTAATCAGGACATCATCTATCAAATTATCATATCGGATCTTCTCTTTTTCCGCATCAATAATAAGATCGTAATGTTCCCGGTCAATTACCTTATCCATAGGGATTATATAAAGAGGAACATCATTTATAAAAACTTTCATAGAGTTGATTTTGAGCTCTGCAAGTAAAAGAATAATTCAGAATGAGACAATTAATAACCAAAATATTAAAATTCAGAATTGAAGAAAATTTTCACATAGCAAGTTTTAATTTATCATAGCCATATTTTTTTGTAATAAAAGAAGTTTTGAACTAGAATCCAGTGCTTGATATCTTACATTTTTAAGGATTATGAATTGCAAATTGAAAGCTACAGAAATACTTTTCTATAAGTATTACTATTTTAAATATAAGACCTAATTTTGCAGGATGAATTATCTTTCAGTAGAAAATATTACCAAAAGCTTTGGAGAAAGAGTCTTATTTGAAAACATATCTTTTGGATTGGCTCAAGGCGAAAAAGTTGCATTAGTTGGCATAAATGGGTCTGGCAAATCTACCCTGTTAAAGATTTTAATGAGCGAAGAAACACCTGATTCTGGAGATTTGAGCTTTCGAAATGAAATTAAAGTTGGATTCCTATCCCAAAACCCGCAATTTCAAGCGGGGCAAAATGCTATGCAAGCAATTTTTAGCTCCAATCATGAATCTCTTAATATTATTAAGGAATATGAGAAACTGGCAGCAAATCCTGATATGAATGCTAAGGAGCAAAACCGTTTTCAAGAATTAATGGAGAAAATGGAAGCGCATCAACTTTGGGATTATGAAAGTCAGGTTCAGCAAATATTAGGTCAGCTAGGAATTGATAACATAACGCAATCTGTAGAAAATATGTCGGGAGGGCAAAAAAAACGGGTTGCCCTGGCAGCACAATTAATCGTAAAGCCCGATGTTCTGATTTTGGATGAGCCTACTAACCATTTGGATATCGATATTATTGAATGGCTTGAAAATTATTTGGCTACCCAAAACATGACCTTATTAATGGTGACTCACGACCGCTATTTTTTAGATAGAGTTTGTAACGGGATATTGGAAATTGATCACCAGCAGATTTTTAAATATAAAGGGAATTATGAAGAGTTTCTTGTCAAAAAAGAAGAAAGAGAATCCATAGAGCAACTTGAAGTGGATAAAGCTCGCAATCTGATGAAAAAAGAGCAAGAATGGATACGTAGAATGCCAAAAGCTCGAGGAACTAAAGCGAAATACAGAGTAGATGCCTTTCAAGAATTAAAAGAAAAAGCGTCCAGAAATCTCAAAAAGGATCAAGTTGAATTGGAGGTGTCTCAAAAGAGAATGGGAGGGAAGATTTTAGAAATGAAAGCGATTTCTAAAGCATTTGAAAATAAGAAACTCTTTGATAAGTTTAGCTATACGTTTAAGAAAGGCGATAGAATTGGGATTGTAGGTCAAAATGGAACTGGAAAAAGTACTTTTCTTAATATAGTAACAGGCAAAATTAAAGCAGATTCTGGTGAACTTGACTTAGGAGTTAATACCGAATTTGGATATTATAAGCAACAAGAAATTCAATTTGATAATAATAAGAAAGTAATAGATGTAGTACTGGAAATTGCCGAACATTTTAATTTACCAGATGGAAGTCAAATATCAGCATCTCAATTTCTAAATAAATTTCTTTTCCCACCTAAACAACAGCATGATTGTGTACACAAACTAAGTGGAGGAGAGAAAAGACGATTACAATTATTATTAGTTTTAATTAAGAATCCTAACTTCCTGATTTTAGATGAGCCTACCAACGACCTTGATTTGCAGACGCTTTCTATTCTAGAGGATTTTCTGGACCGTTTTCAGGGATGTTTAATAATCGTATCGCACGACAGATATTTCATGGATAATCTTACAGAGCAATTATTACTTTTTGAAGGAGATAATCAGATTAAAATTTTTAATGGTAATTATACAGATTATAGAAAAACAAAAGAAGAGAACCCAAAAACTAAAGTTGAAAAAAGCAAAGAGTCAATTGTAAAAGAAAAGCCGAAGGTAGAAGAGAAGCAGAAGTTAAATTATAAGGAGAAGAGAGAATTAGAATCGATAGATAGTGAAATCCCCAAGCTAAATAGACAGAAAAAGGAATTAGAATCGAAATTAGCAGATGGAGAAGGTACTGCAGATGATTTTACCAAATGGGGAAAAGATCTAAGTGATATCAATCAGAGGCTAGAGGATTTAGAAATGCGTTGGCTTGAGTTAAGTGAGTTAGAATCATAATTAATGTAATCATTTAGAAATTAACTACTTATAATTTTGAATTTTAGTATTCTGAATTTACTAGATTCTTTTTAAAATATTTTGACCATCAGTTGTTCTCTTTTTAAAATCATTACCTATATTTGCATCCCGTTAAGAAAAAGTCTTAACAAAATTTGAAATGCCTTGGTGGCGGAATTGGTAGACGCGTTGGTCTCAAACACCAATGAGGTAACACTCGTGCCGGTTCGACTCCGGCCCAAGGTACACATAGCCCTGTTAATCTTCTGATTTTCAGGGCTTTTTTGTTTTATAGGTGGCAAAATTGGTGGCAGAAATTTTATTTACTTATAGCTTTCTTCTAATTCTTTTCTCTTATCAGTTTTACTTTCTTCTTCATAATTTATATCTGGATAAAAGTCTCTAACTTCAAAAGAGCCTGAAAAACCCTTTGGTATATTTTTTATTAGATTGTATTTAGTTATTAAATCTTTGTTATGCTCATTTGGAATTCTAGGTTCCCACGTATTGCCTAGTTTCGAAAGGGAGTTATAAGCTATTAATACTTGCTCTTGCGTTGTCAACTGTGCCCTAATAATTTTTATGTATTTATATTTTTCTCTATAACTAAAAATATTTGAATCAAGATTATCGATAAACTTTACAGTTTGATATAGGTGTCTATAATAATGACCTAGTCTCGTTTGGTTCCCATTAAAAAATAATGGGTTATTATTTTTCCAATTTCTAAATTTTGGTAAAATTTCAGTTTCAACCTTTTGGTATGATTTTATTTGCTGTTTTTCTAAAATAGAGGTAGAGTTACTACCTACAGCTCCATAATAAAAACAAAGTACCGCCAGACTAATTTTTTCTTTTTCAGAGTAGCCTTCCTTTTCCAAAAATGAATTACTAGAAGATATTATTGCCAAAGATTTTAATAACTCTTGATGAAGATGAAAGAATATATTTCGCCCTTCATATTCTGAATTGAACATAGATTGGGAATTACTTCTTTGTATATTCAATAAGTTGAAAAACCTTGATTCAATTTCAGATTTATGATTTGCTATATCTTGTTTTTTTTGATAAACTAATTGACGATTATAGCTGGCTAATACAATAAATATAGTTCCTAAGGAAAACAGTACGCCCGAAGTACCAGAAAGAAAGCTGCCAAAACTAGAAAAAGCGCTTAGATTAATATTGGAATTAAAATTTATCGGTCCGACTTTAACTAAAAATATCACTAACGCGAAAATAACTGACATAATGCCAAGTGCTATTATCCAATTTGATATTTTAATATATTTATTAAATAATTCTTCTGAGGAGGATTCTTTTTTATTCATTAGATTTTTTTTTTTTTTTTTTTGAAGCGTTTGATTTTTTTATTCCCCATATATTTTCTGATACATCTTCTATTTTTTTCATCATATTATCTACATTATAACCAGCTACAAATGAAAATATTAAATAACCATATATAGAATCTCCTTGACCGCTATCTAATATTAACAAACCCGCTTTTAATGTTACATACGCTACAAACCCTACTATGAAGCTGCAAATTGGTCTGATATAGTACCATATTTCCCAATCTTTATCCCAGCGTTTCAAAACGCATTTGTTTTTATAAACAGCCCGCAAGCAGTATAGTACTCCTCCAATTCCACCCATTAAAGTACTTTGAAGAATTGGTAGATATGTAATTAACTTATCAGATAAATCAATGAAATTTGCAAAAATAAATATTGAAATAATCAAAAGGATTAGAAAAAGTTGATATAATATGATCTTGATCATAGCGAAATTTTATTTTCTTTAAAGATTTGTAATTGCTTTTCCCAAAATAATGGGTTTTTAGGATTTCTACCTAAACTAGACACATAATTCACTTTGTCCTTATGGCAGTTTTTATATTTTTTGTAGTTAGAGCAGAAGCATTTTATGTTGTTAGGATGATCCTTTAGACCACAAACCAACTCTAGAAACATGATTATTTCATCTCTATTTTTCAATTCAAAATACTTATTGTAAAATTGATAGAAACCAGAAAGGTCATGATCGTATCCACTCAAGTAATCCTCACCATGCAGTACCCTATATTCATCTGCAAGTCTAGGTTTAAGAATATCTTCCATAAATGAAATGGATGTTAATCCCTGCATACAAATTATTTGTTCCTCAGCCCATGTAGCAAAACATAAATTACCATATGAAGGATATACATGCCTATCCATTATTTTTGGAACCTCATTGCCAATTTCAATTACTTTTGGAAATACAAAAGGGAACTGTGGAGTAAAATGAATTGATAAATAGAATGTATAAATATACTTACCTTCTCCATTCCTTAAGGTAATATAACCCCGAAAAAAATCTTTAATAAGTAGATTTTCGATTCGCTTCATAGTAGGATATCGCCTTTCAAAATTGGCGATATCCTCTAATCTAGAATTTAAATTATCAACAAGCATAATGACCAGTAACTATTGATTTGCTTGCCAAAACACTTGCCCCTTCAAGGTTTATATTAATTTCTTCATCTGTTCTTTCGAAGTATGATTCATTAATCTCAAAAATGATAGGCTTAGGATTTCCTTCACTAAAATTTGTATCTGTATTTAAGAAATGACTATTTTTAACAAATTCTAGATATTCGTCTTTAGCAGCTTGATGAGGTGGATTAGGCTTGCTTGATTTAACCTTTCTACTCGAAGCGATAACATAAGCATCTTCTCTTCCTTGTTCTAGTATATCTAACGAATACTCTTTAGGACTTTTATTTTCTTCATTTTCATAAGGGACATTATTAAAAAATGACCAAGAGCAATGATGTGGTGACTCAAAAATATCCCATTCAAGTCTATCCATATTGCTATATTTTTTACTTTTCTCTAAAATCCTTTCCCATTGAAAATGGTCTGCATCTCCTGCAGTTAAGTATTTGCAAATAAAATCATCATTACTTCTTTCAAATGCAAATTGTATGACAATGCTACTTGAATTTTTATCTTCTTTAGCAGTCGATTTTATCAAACTTTCCTTAAATGGTGCATGGATAAAAAATTCAAAATAATCATCTGAACACCCAGAGATGTGGTTGTTTGTCAAAATTTCTCCTGGAATACTATTAGGAACATTATTAAATTTATCATCATGATCATATCCGAAAAAGCGAATTCTATTCCCATCATCATTCTTTGATGAATCATTTTCTTTCCAAAGCTTCAATCTTCTTTCCGCTTCTTTTTTTAATTCCTTGGCACTATCATTAGAAGCATTATTCAGTAAACAAGATGTGACCCATAGTTCTTTTATGAAAATTAATTCTTCTTCCTGTGATGATTTGTCATACTTTTCAGGTTTCTGATTGTAAAAGAAATGTTTGTGAAAATTCAGGCAATGATCTTCATCTGGATGAGATAATATGAATACATCTAATTCATATTTATTTCCTGTATTGTTGACATTCTTCAGGAGATCAGTTTTAACATCAAAGATATGATTTCCTGTTTCAGGATGAATTTCACCATCTCTGATTTTGCAATCATTTAAAATAGTTTGACCATTCTTTAATTTGATGAGTGTAGTATCACCGTTTCCTACGGGATAAATTTTGATAATTGTACTTTTTTTTCCCATGACTTCTATTTTAGGGTTAAACATAATTTAACTGTTGCTTAGCCTTAAAGAAGTCATTTTGATGAACGGTTTTGAAAATAAATTCAAATCGGTTACTATTGTGTCGCAAAACATAAAACAACTTGCTTTTTCAGCAAAGCAAAATTTTATTAGGCAGGCTTTAAAGTCTGCCTTTTTTTGTTTGGTTTTACAATGGCTGTGCCAAACTATACAAACCCTGACTTATTGACAGATATTTGAGAGATATTCTCTGAATTTAATTGTAAAAATATGATTTTATACAATTTATATCGATATTAGGAGAAAATTTCGTGAAATGATAATAAGTTTTGAAATCCAAAATTATAAATCGATAAAAGAAAATTTAACCATTTCTTTTGAAGCTCAGTCCATTCGTCAAAGGGTCAATGAAAGCACATTTTCATTGGATTCTAACCCAACTGATAAGTCGTTTTTAAAGGCGATAAGTTTTTACGGAGCTAATGCTAGTGGTAAGTCTAATATTATCAAAGCGATTAGTATTATGCGAGATGTCATAATCAATTCAGGAAGTTATCAAATTGATCATGAAATAGATGTTGAACCCTATGTTTTGTCCACGCAAACAAAAAATCAACCCTCTCGCTTTGAATTAACCTTTGTAATCAATGATTCTATATACAGGTATGGATTTATAATTAACAGTCAGAAAGTCATTGAAGAGTGGTTATATCTTGTATTAAAAACTACAGAAAAGCCATATTTTGTCAGGTACGAATCAGGTATTGAAATCAGTAATAATTTTAATGAGGGCTTTGGGAGAGATAAATATGTAAAACCCAATTCATTGTTTCTCTCAACTTTAGCAAATCTGAATGCAAATATTTCAACTCAAATTGTTGGGTATTTTAATCTAATGAATGTGATTACTGGCACAAATTACTCGGCCTTCACTAATTTTACTGCCAAACATATTGAGAATACGGAATTGCGAGGGTTTATTTTAGAGATCTTCAAAAAAGGTGGATTGAGTGAAATCACTGGTGCAAGGGTTATAAGTGAAAACCTTAATAACTCATCCTTAAACTTTTTAAGTGATGAAATTAAAAGTATTGTTAAAAGGACTATTCGTAAACAGATAAAAATAATTACTAAGCATGAAGTATTTGACAGTTCCGGAAGTAAAATTGAGGATATTGAATTCGATTTAAATAAAGAATCTTTAGGGACACAAAAAATATTTGCGTTGGCAGGAATTATTGCTTTTGCTTTAAAAAATGGATTACCCATTGTAATAGATGAATTAGATGCAAGATTGCATCCCTTACTTTTGCTTTATATAGTTAAGTTATTTTCAACAGCTGAATCTAATCCACATGGAAGTCAATTAATATTTGCAAGTCATAATACTAATTTACTAAGTACTGGTTTATTAAGAAGAGATCAGGCTTACTTAATATCAAAAACCAATCAAGGGACTGAAGCAAAAACAATCCATGATTTAAATATTAGGAGTGATGCATCATTTGAAAAAGATTATTTACAGGGCGAATATGGAGCTATTCCTAATATAAATTTAGGCCAAATTCCGATTTTTGATCAATTTGGTAAATGAGTTTTTTATTTTCTTGAATTTGAATTCAATTTCTAAATCCAATTAAACTCCTAATTGATATATTTGTATTTTTAATTTTTTAATACATTACCCTTACGTTTATTTATTATTTTCAGGATTTCCATTTTCTTGCTTTATAAGTTCATAAAGCTCAGTAAGTGTTGTATGAAGCCTATTACGTTCAGCAATGACATCATTTATAAATTTCAAGTTCATTTTTATACCTTCTTCCTTTGGTAATCCCTTTTTTGTTGAAACCCAATGAAGATTAATCGTTTCACCATCAAATTCTGAAAAGTCTTTAGGAATTTTCATTTTGCGATGAGCAGCCATATTTCTGATTTCAATTAGGCTATTTATTGACTGGGTTAAGTCTTTATTTCTCTTGTCAAATTCTTGAAAATAATTCTTCACAATGTAAGTAAGCATCAACATTTTACTGGAAAATGAAACGCCTGATTGCTTATGGACAAGTAGTCTATATAGATCTTCAACACGAGCCGAATTACTGCCTGAGAGAAATTCAGTTACACAAGTGTCAACTCCTGTTTCAATAAATATTGTCTCATGGATTATCGTCCCTCGATAGTTTGCGCAAAGGCGAGACATTTTTTCTAGAGTTTGTTGTGTCATCATTTTAATAAATTATGTGGCTAATGAATTAAATACAACTCTTTTTTGATTTACTAGTAGGTTTCATCTCCCTTGAACGATTTTAACTTCTTCATCAGTCAATCCATAAAGTTGATATACCAATTGATCAATTTCAGCTTCTAATTCAGATACATCTAGGTCAGGATTTTCTTTTTTACGATTAATAATTTCGTTCACTTTATTAGTGATTACAGTCTTTTGACTTTCATTTGCCGTTGCAATTGGCACCTGGCTAAAGTATTTCCAAATTAGTTGGTAACCATTTTGAATAGCAGTGCAATATTTTGAAATTAGCCACCATCCTAATTTTGAATTTAATATTCCAAGCAATACTTTATCATCTGTAGGAATAATCCAAACAGAATCATTACAGTATTGACCTTCTTCGTCATATATAAAACATGGTTTTATCTGGAATCTTTGATACATAATTTTAGGTCTTTCAAATTCTTTCCAGTAAGCAATAGAATCTTGTGTTTCAAACCATTTTCCAGATGTCTTTTTACGTGACCCATTCTCCCCACTTTGTTCCAATCGCTTTATTCCAAAAGACTTTAAATGATTTTTAATACCTGTAAAATCATCAATATTCAATCTAAGGCTTGGGAAAGTACCAATTAGATAGGAATTTTCAGATTTCGAATACCAAGGAGTAATATCTCTCCCTCTAAGCATGGGCTTAATTAATGTTATGGAATTAGGGTCAACTTCTGTTATTTGATTTTTAGTTTTTTCATTTATAAAAAATGCGGAAGATAAGCCCGTTTTAATGCCGTAGTTTGCAACTCCTGTCAAAAATTCATTTAGGGGTTTACTTATAGACTTAATTTTTTCAAGTAAATCTTGATCCTCTGAATTAGAAATTATCCAAGTTTCATTATTTAGTGAATTCTGATTTATTACATTTCTATGAGTATCAATATACACTTGAAATCCATTAGGGAATTTAAGTGTATCTATGTTTATTACTTTTAAATCTTCATTTGGATTTGATTTTTGGGCAAATAAAATACATGGATATGTTGTAGCTTCTTCAAAAACTTGCAAGTCACCGAAATTTAAGAACTCTACAATATTATGTTCGAGTAAAAACTTTCTTGCATTTCTACCATATCCAGCTTGCATAAACTTATTAGGCATTATGTATGTGAATTCGCCATTCTTTTTCAAGATCGAATATCCTTTTTCTATAAAAAAAACATAAATATCTGCTGTGCCAGAATAAGTAGGGAATGTACTCTTGAAATAGTTTTTAAACTCTTTTAATTCCTCTTGTCTAATATAAGGTGGATTACCAATGACTACATCAAAGCCCAAATAGTCTCCTTTGTCACTTAACACTTCTGGAAATTCAAAACGCCATTCAAAGGCATTATTAAAAATCGGGTTATTTTGCTTCTCCTTTATTTTTTGGTTTAAGTTTTCAATAGTATCCTCTATAGTTCTTTTATCCTTTAATTGCTTTTTGGAGAGTTTAGTATCAAATAATTGTTTAGACTGATATCTTTCATATAATTTTTCGTTTTCTTTTTGTAAATCGCGCACATCACGATCAGAGTATTTAGCTATATCAGTTCTAAAATCTCCTTTAATTATATCTATTAGTCGTTCAAAGTCTCTTTTTTCTTCTTTGGTCTTTGCGTTTTGATATGACTTTACTGCTGCTTTATATGTGCCGACATTCCATTTTTTATTTTTCAGTATCTTACTTATGCTAACATCCAAATCGAAACGGCTGACTAAAGAATTGCCACATTTGATATTAATATCAATATTTGGGAGGGTTTCAAGTTCAGTTTCGTTTTTATAATAGGCATTTTTGAGAAGTTCAATCCACAAACGTAATCGACAAATTTTAACTGAATTAGGATTAATATCTACACCAAACAGGCAATTTTCAATGATTGCCTGTTTTTCATGAAAAAGAGCTTCTTGTACTCGCTGACTCTCTTTATTCTTGATAGAGTACTCAAATAATTCGCTGTCATCATCTGTAATAACTAACTCATCATTTATAACTTCAAAATGATACTCTTTTAGCCGTTTACCTTCTCTATCTTGAAGTATTTTTAAATCATTTTTAACTGCAATAATCTCATTGAGAGCTGATACCAAGAAATGACCTGAACCAACTGCAGGATCACATATTTTTAAGCTGTTTATAATAGTGTTAGCTTCATTTCTATCTTCTATTTTATCATATAGTTCATCAAAATTTCTACAATTCCATTCCTTTATCTCATTAAATTTTTGTACTACAGATCTTCTGATGCTCTCCCTGCATATATACATCGTAATGAATCCAGGTGTGAAAAATGATCCATCTTTATATCCATTGATTTTTTCAAATATTAAACCTAGTACTGATGCATTAATTAAAGTTTTATTATCTTCTTGAATTTCTTCTCCACCTTCACTACTAAAGTCATAAGCTTCAAGAAAGGCAAATAGATATTCTAGGGTATTCAGTTTTCCACTTCTTTTTTTTCCATTACTGTTTTTCAGTACTGTATTGGGATGCAATGGTATTTCCTTTTCGTCTCGTAGGTTGCTAATGAAAAGTGTATTATGCTCTAAATCATTTGGTTCAAATAAGGAAGAGTTTAGGTATGGTACTTTTTGAAAGCTGTTTTGAATTTCCTCGCTACGGTCGTTATTTTTCTTTGCTAATACTTGGAAGAATAGGCTGTTAAGATCATCAAAATTTTTTATTTTTTTATAATTCAAAAACGCATAAGAGTCATCTCCTTTATGATAATTAATTAATTGAGCCTCCATTAGTTTTAGAAACAAAATTCTGTTGATCCATGTAATACAAAGTTGAAGTCCAACATTAAAGAGTCTATCTCCATTTGTTGTACCATATTGATTTGGTTTTTCTAATCGATATATCTTATCTAAAGAGTCTAATTGGATAATTGTATTTTCAAGTAAAGTTCCTGCATTTCGCTCACTTTCTTTTTTTCTGCCAATTACTCTTTTTCCACCTTGCTTTTCATCAGTTAAACCTATTATATGCAATAGTTCCTTATAAAATTTGCTGTCAAGAGAGTTGCTGTCATTTTTGAAGCGTAACTTAAGTAGGTGCTCCGGGGATAGAAGTTTGAATAGAACAATTAATTTATTATCGTCTTTCTCATCATTATTTAAAAGTGGTTTTTTATACTCATTTAAGTCAAAATAAGTATAATCCAATTGACCTAGTACTTTTTCAATAAAAGGATTTGCAATTTCTTTATAAAAGAAATCTGTAGTATTACCACTTAAGCGACCATCTTCAAATTCTTTAAATTGATTCACTAAGGGTTTATTATTGTAGAATAGTTTTTCGAAAAGTTGAGCATCAAAGATGAACCATTCATTAATATTTGTGGCTATTAAGTGTTTAAGCTCTTTGTTGTTTTGATGGACTCGTTCACGTAAGTAATAAAGTAATAGTTCCTGTAATGCTTTTGTATTCAGTTTTTTGGTTGACAGCATTTCTGCTTTATTACTAGCCTTTTTAGTTTCTATAATTACCCCAACACTAGAATCAGCATTTTTCCCATTATGTACTACTAAATCACTACTTTCTTTTGTATTGATATAGTGGTTAGGATCATAATAGGTCTTTTTTAAAAAATCTATTAGAACGATTTTATTATGTTCTTCACGTTTTTCATTATCAGCCCTTTCAATCAATTGAATCATATTGATTTTAAAGTTTTCAATAGACTCTCGGTAAGGCTTAACCTTTAGAAATGCTTTATTGAGTGATTTTCGGGGAGTCAGTATCTTATGGTTTGACATTCAAATAAAAATAAGGATTTATAAATTGAAGTCAATTTAATAGAATTTACTTAAAAGGTTAAATTATTCATAACAAAGTAAAATGGACTATCATCAATTTATACTGACCTCAATAGAATCAAGTTTATCAATATGATTTTAAAAAATCAATCTATCTGGTTTGAATCCCCCTTGTTCTTGCAAGTCAATATAACCTAGTTGATTTGTCATAAGTTGAGTTTCCCCAATTTGAAAATCTTTCCTGTTTGCATGATGATGACCATAAATCCAGTAATTGGGCTTAAATTCTTTAATAAAATCATCCAATTCAACTGCAAAGGCTTCATTCAATATACTTCCTTGGTATTTTAAAGGGTAATTTATTTTGGTGGGTACATGATGTGTAATTACTATTGACTTTTCATTTTCACTACATTCCTCCAACTCCTTCTGAATAAATGAAAGGCAGTCTTCATGAAGCTGATTATATTTTTTAGGTCTAAGGCTTAATCCATCATCTTTAATCACTCTAAAATCATTCATACCACGTTTTATGTCATTTGCATACTGATCTCCAATTGAAGTCCAGAGCGTGCTAAAGATGATTTTATAATCTCCGTATTGAATTGATTTATTATTTAGTAAAATGACATTATCTCGAATTTGCTCTTGAATTGAACCGCTTCTTTCATTTATATCTGATTGGTAATATTCATGATTGCCAGGGATCCAATAGACCATCTCAAAATTATCAGATACATAATCGAAAAAGTTATCTGCTGCATGCATCATATTGAAAGGAATAATATCACCAGCCAAAATCAAAATATCACCTTTAGCTTCCAAAGGGTATTTCTCAATATAGGCTTTGTTCATTATGAACTCTAAATGAAGGTCTGATGCAAATTGGATTTTCATGGATAAAAGTTATAAAATCTAAGCTGTTTTAAAAATTGTCTTCTGATCTCATTTAAGATTTTTTCAATTTTCAGAGTATTTATAAATAAACGAAAAAATAAATTCTCTGGAATTTAAAACTTTCAGACTATTTATTAATAGAAGTATTTAAAAATAGGGCTGAATAAGCAAAAAGCACGTTTTAGTAGGGCTTTTTTTGCTGTCCTCTAAAAGGAGTTTGATTTTTTTAAGCTTTACAAAGTATTTATATACAATTGAAAATTGATAAAAAAAATATTGACCACAATTCTGTCATAAGATTGCAAAATATGATGAAAGTGCCACTGACACTTTTTGTTTGTTTCGTGCCTTCTTTGGTGGCTATAGTAGTGCTGGCCAGTCCTAATGCGGCAGGCATTATAGTAATGCTTTTCTTATTGATGGGAACTGTCGCTTGTTTGGTATGGGGAGTTTCTATTTATTTAAAAATACATAGAGAAGATAATCAATTATGAATATATATGGTTTCAAAGTTCCTTACAATTTCATTAACAATTAAAATACTGATAAGCCTATAAAAAGAAAGCCGTTGGATCCCCACCCAACGGCTATATTTCAACCAAAACCTTACAAAGTCATTGACTTGATAAGATACCTCAAATTAAATTAATTTATTACACAGATGCAAGTAGCTTCAAATGAAATAACCTTATTTCTAAGGTTTGCAATAATCAATGAAATGGGAAATGCTTAAATGGAAAAAAAATTAAGCCTTATTTTGACGTGATTCCACCTTTTTCACAATTTCAGAAGGTTTGATTCCTAAAACAACACAAAGTCTGAAAAGGGTGGGAATGGAAGGAAATGATATTTTCCGTTCAATCCTAGAAAGCACAACTCGTTCCATATTTGCAAGATCACACAGCTTCTGCTGAGTAAGGCCTTTTTCTAACCTTACCTCCTTTAATACATCTGCAAAATACTCTTTAAGTAATTCTTCCACGATGGAAAGGTAAAATTGACCGAGCATTTACCTTGAATGGAATTGTACTCATTGATAGAATTTATTATATTTCGACTTCACTATTAACCTTAGTAAAATGGAAAAAGCGTTAAAATTAACAGTCAATGATTATACCGATGAAGAAGTAAAGGAATTTGATGGGCTAAGAAAATACTGCTCTATGGAATCAATGGATATAGAGCTTTTAAAAGCCTCAAAACAACCAGAAGAGAAGATTGAAAAATATAAGGAATATAAGGAAATATGCCTTTCAAATTACAGAGCTGCAAACTTAAGAGAACCTTCATTGCTTAGACAACGAGATTTCCACGAATTTTCTAAGGAAGAACTTGAAAAGTTTACTGATCTATTTAAAATCAAGATTTTAGACCCCTCTTATGTATTTGAAAATATTCAAGAGAAAAGATTGTTCAAAGAAGTTATGATTGCCTTTCACTTGGCAGGGCCAGGAGTTTTGTTAAGATAAGAAACAGAACAAAAATAGAGAAGTCATGGAAAAGAGAAGATTTACAATAGGTTATTATACAGGCGAGGAATTTGACCGCCCGAAGCTAAAAGAAACCCATGAGGGCATTAAAGAAGCTGTCAGATGGTGTCAGAGAAACTATGTGCCACTTGCAGTAGTGGAAATTACCGAATGGGATACAGAGGAAAATTTAACTCCAAAAGCATTAGCATCATGCATCTTAGAAGATGCTTATGAAAGCCAGATGGAATCATTGCCCAATTAACAAATTCAATTTTAAACTATTAATCAAAACCATTATGAAAAAACTATCATTCACTATTATTAGCATATTAACCCTTGCCTTCATTTCATGCGGACAAGAAAAAAAAGAAACCAGATTTCCGGACGGATCCATCAAAGAAAGATTTGAATATTCTGTTGATGAAAATGGGTCTGAATTGAAAAACGGTGAATACACCCAATTTTATCCCAACGGACAAGTGAGAACCAAAGGAATATATGAAAACAACCTCTCTACTGGTTTATGGAAAAAGTGGGATAAAAAAGGTAATCTGATAAAAGAATACACCGCCAAGGAAGGAAATTATCACGGAGAAGAAATATCCTATAATTCCAAAGGTGACACTATTAAGAAAAATACCTATGATGAGGGCATTTTAACCTATTTACTGGAATATGATGAAGAAGGCAAACTGATTAAAGACATAAAATTGGAAGAAGGGCATAATAAGTCAATACTGGGAAAATGGAAAATTCATGATAAAACATATGAATTTTTGGAAAATGGCACAGTTTTAATCGGGGAAAGAAAAATAAAGGGCACTTATCAAGCTAATGCGGAAAAGATCAAGATCAATGGGCAAATATTTAATATTTTAACCCTAAACAATGACCATCTAATTTATGGGCGCAAGACTTTTACTGGCTCGATGAATATTACAGGAGAAAGAATTTAATTTTTTAACACTTAATAAATAATCCATTCATGAAGAAACTATCACTTACAATTTTAAGCTTCCTTATTGCCCTTTCAGTAATGGCTCAGGAAGAATCATTTGATCAAGTCAATAAAACTGACGGCAGCTCAATAGAAGTAAAGGTAACCAAGGTTACTACCGACTTTATAGAATACAATTTCCCAGATGAATCCTTGACAAATCAATTAAAAACATCTGAAATTGAATCCATTGTTTTCGCATCGGGAAGAACTCAAACCTTTGAGCAGGAAGATAAAAAGGAGGTAAAAACTGTTTCCTGGGAAGATGTAAAAGTCTATGAGGACGAAAACCAAGTTGCTTCTATGGAAATGGTCGATGATCTTGAAGTTGAAAAGAGTAAATATTACGGTGCGAAGAAAAAACTAAGGGAAGTAGCAATCGTGGCCATGAAAAAAGAAGCTGCAGCCAAAGGTGGTCATGCCGTTTTGATTACTGGCTATTTCGGTCAGACCATGCCAGTGATTTCGGTCAAATGGTGCCACTGTAAAAGATGATGCAAAGTAGTAAAAATTAATTATTCATTCTTCAAAATTCCTTTTCTTAGTGACTCTCCTTTTAGATCAATTCTGTGAGAAGAGTTGACCAATCGGTCAAGGATAGCATCTGCAATAGTGCCTTCCCCGATAATGTCATACCATGCAGATACCGGTATTTGTGAGGAGACTATCGTGCTTTTTTGATTGAAGCGGTCATCAATAATATCCATCAAGGCTTCCCGTGCATGCGTATCAAAGGCTTGAAGACCAAAATCATCCATTATAAGCAAGTCTACTTTTAATAGTTTTTTGAGTTCCCTGAGATAAGTACCGTCCACTTTTGATAGTTTTAACATGGAGAGTAAACGAGCTGTATTGGTATAATAAACCCTGTAACCCATCAGACAAGCCTGATTGCCCAGTGCCTGCGCCAAGTAACTTTTTCCAACCCCTGAAGCTCCTGTGAGTATAATGTTCTCCTTTTTTGTGATAAAGTCCAGGGTAGCCAGTCGGCTAAACATATTTTTATCAAGGTTCCTGGCCTCGGTATAGCTTACCTCTGCAACAGAGGCTTTTTGGCGAAAGCCGGCTTGTTTAAGCAACCTGGTTATTTTCTTGTTTTCCCGGTCTTCCCACTCATGGTCAGCCATCAGGGCCATGTATTCATCAGGGGTAATGTCGGTAAACTTGTTGTTTTTAACGTGTTGCAGGTGCAGTTCCGCCATGGCGGTCAGGCGCATCTGTTTTAATTTTTCCACTGTTTGATTGTTGTTCATGTGCGTTATATTTAATTGTGTTTATAAAATTATTGATAAGCCTTTGCCCCACGGATATTACCATGGGCCGGTATATGGGATTGCGTATTGTCTTTTCCCTGCTCCTCAAATAAGTCTTTGTCAAGGTTCTTTTGCAGGATGTTTTTAATGCGTGTATAAGAGACGGCATCTGCGTACACGGCACGCTTGCAGGCATTGTCCAGTCTTTTAGACCCGTATTGGCGATGGAGCTGAATAATACCCATTGCCCTTTTATAAGCTGTTTCAGGATAATCACATTCAATGAACAGGCCGTTTATACAGGCCAGCACGTTCTCTCCGTGGACGGCAGCTTTCTTTTTGAAAAATTCAGGGCTCCAGTCGGTATAATCTCTATGAGTACTGCTCAGGTGTTTTTTATTGGTGTTATAGTGCCCCGTTGAAGGATTGCGCTGATGTGAAGCTATCCGCTCATGATAGTAATAGACCTCGACAGTTGAAGAGGTATAATGGATCATGGTGTACTTGCCTATATAGCGGTACGGCACACTGTAATAGCTTTTGTCAGGGGAAAAATATACATAGCCTATCTTCTGCACTTTTGCCCTGCAATAGTCCTTGAGTTCATGGGGCTGTGAAGGAAGTGGTTTAAGATAAGCCCTTTCCACTGACTGGAAAAGTTCTCTTCTGCTGGCCTGTTTTCTTTGGAAGAGTGCATCGTTATAGTCGACCAGTAGCTTTTGTATCTCCCTGTTCAAATCCTGCAAAGAGAAAAAAGTCATCTGCCGCAACGGATAATATATCCGCTGATAGCTTAGTTGCACAGCGTTTTCCACCAAAGCCTTGTCCTGTGGCGAGTAGCTCCTGGTAGGGTTGATGACACAGTTGTAATGATGGGCAAAGTCCTTGAAGGAGCGGTTGATGTCCGGCTCGTACTTACTTGCCCTGGTAACCGCTGACTTTAAGTTGTCGGAAACAATTGCCTTGGGCACCCCTCCGTAAAAAGCCATTGCATGGTTCATGCAAGTGATCAAGTCTTCCCTTTCTTGGCTTTTACAAGCCTCTACATACGTGTACTGGCTATTGGGCAATATGGCCACAAATACCTCAACGGGAATCTGCTCACCCGTTTCTTTGTCCACGATATGTAGCTTTGAGCCGGCAAAATCAATGTAGAGCTCTTTGCCCGGTTCATGCTCAAGCTTCATGGAGCCTTTTGTATTGGAGAACTTACGCCTGTAATGCTCCATGAACTGGGTATAGCTGTAAGGCTCTTTAGCTTGCAGCTTGTAATCCTCATAATGATAAAGGAAAGTGAAGCCGGGATGGTTACGGGCCTGGTTTACCTTCTCAAAGTATCGCATCAGCTCATCGAAGCGCGCATTTTTGATGGTGGTCTGGGAAGGGAAAAGTTCTTTTAGCCTGCCCACATCGAACTGCAGGAGCTCTTCCGCTTTATAATCGCTGGCTTTTATAAGCTTGATATAGCTGTTTACCGTATTGCGGGAAATGCCTAAAGTATCGCCAATCTGCCGATTGCTCAGGTTATCGAGGTGTAGTGTAATTATTTGTTTGATGTCCATAGGATCAAGAGTATTAGCCATATCGTTTTTTTATTTTCGATATAGCATGTTTTACTTGATCTTTCACAGTGGCATGTCATAGGCATCCCTTCGGGGCAATTAGAACCGTGACAGCTGGCACAAATCAAACCGTTTTAACGCAGCCTCAAAGCAGCAATATTGGCACAGTTTGAACCGAAATCACTGGCACTATAAAACCGAAATGGGTGGCACAAATCGAACCGAATTAGCCA